>NZ_RQRT01000100.1 GCF_004335005.1 Paracoccus nototheniae
TCGATGGACAGGTTAGGCGAGGGTGTCTGCTGCGGCAAGCGGGGGCTGGCCCCCGCTTGCCGCAGCAGACACCCTCGCCTAACCTGTCCATCGAGGACGGAGGACCACCCCATGCAGAATTTCGGCGATTACGACGATATCATCGTCGGCGCGGGCTCGGGCGGCTGCGTGCTGGCCAACCGCCTCTCGGCCGATCCGCGTCGCCGCGTCCTGCTGCTCGAGGCGGGGGGGCATGACAACCGCCTGTGGGTGCATGTGCCGGTGGGCTATCTTTACGCGATGGGCAATCCCACGCTGGACTGGTGCTATCAGACCGAGGCCGAGCCGGGTCTGAACGGGCGGCGCCTGAACTATCCCCGGGGCCGGGTGCTGGGCGGCTGTTCTTCGATCAACGGGATGATCTACATGCGCGGGCAGGCGGCCGATTACGACGGCTGGCGGCAGATGGGCAATCAGGGCTGGGGCTGGGCCGATGTGCTGCCGCATTTCCGTGCGACCGAACGGCATTACGAACCGGCCTGCGATCTGCATGGCGATCAGGGCGAGCTGCGCGTCGAACAGCAGCGGCTGCACTGGCCGATTCTCGATGCGGTGGCGCAGGCGGCGCAGGATCTGGGCCTGCCCGCCCGGCCCGATTTCAACAGCGGCGACAACGAAGGCGTGGGCTATTTCCCCGTCACGCAGCGCAAGGGTATCCGCTGGAACGCGCGCAAGGCGTTTCTGGACCCTGTGCGCGGTCGCCCGAACCTGCGGATCGAGACCGATGCGCAGGTCATGCGGCTGAGCATGGAAGGGCGCCGGGTGACCGGCGTGGTCTTTGAACAGCACGGCCTGCGCCGGGTGGCGCGGGCGCGGGGACAGGTGATCCTTGCGGCGGGGGCGATCAATTCGCCCGCTTTGCTTGAACTGTCGGGGATCGGTCAGCCCGAACGGCTGGCCGCCCTTGGCATCGCGCCGGTCCACGCCATGCCCGGCGTCGGAGAGAATTTGCAGGACCATCTGCAGCTGCGCACGGTCTTTCGCGTGACGGGGGCGCGGACGCTGAACGACCGGGCGCGCAGCATCTGGGGGCGGGCGGGGATCGCGCTGGAATATGCGCTGCGGCGGACCGGGCCGATGGCGATGGCGCCCAGCCAGCTGGGCATCTTTGCCCGCTCGTCCGAGGCCTTCGCGACCGCGAATATCGAATATCACGTCCAGCCGCTGTCCTTGGGCAAGTTCGGCGACCCGCTGGACGATTTTTCGGGCCTGACCGTGTCGGTCTGCAATCTGCGGCCCGAAAGCACAGGGCATTGCCACATCACCTCGGCCGATCCGCGCGCGGCACCGTCGATCGCGCCGCGCTATCTGGGGACGGCGGGCGACCGGCAGGTGGCGATCGACAGCCTGCGCCATGCGCGCCGTCTGATGGCGACGGCGCGCATGGCCGCGTTTGATCCGCAGGAGCACCGCCCCGGCGCCGATCTGCAAAGCGACGATCAGTTGCTGCAGGCGGTGGGCGAGATCGGCACGACGATCTTTCACCCGGTGGGCACCACGCGGATGGGATCGGACCCGATGGCGGTGGTGGATGCGCAGCTGCGCGTCCACGGGCTTTCGGGGCTGCGCATCGCCGATGCGGGGGTCATGCCGCGCATCGTGTCGGGCAACACCCATGCGCCGGTCACCATGATCGCCAGCAAGGCCAGCGAGATGATCCTGCAGGCCGCCCGCGAGGGGGTCGCATGAGGGGGGCGCGTCCGTCGCGCCCGCCTGAACCGGGTCGCCCTAGCCCTTCAGCATGGCGCGAAAGGCGTGCCAGCTGGATTTGGGCGTGCGGGTCATCGTGTCGTAATCGACATGGACAAGGCCGAAACGGGGGCCATAGCCCCAGCCCCATTCGTAATTGTCCAAAAGCGACCAGTAAAAGAACCCGCGCACATCGACGCCCTGTTCGATGGCGGCCAGCGTGGCGCGCAGGTGATCGCCCGCGAATTGCACGCGGCGGGGATCCTCGGTGATCGCCGCGCCGGTTCCGCCCCCGGCTTCCAGCGCCATGCCGTTTTCGGTGACATACAGCGGCAGGGTGCCGGTATGGTCGCGGGCGAGGCGGGTCAGAAATTCGGTCAGCCCCTCGGGGCGGATCTCCCAATCCATCTGGGTGCGGGTTATCTGTGTCTTGGGCAGGGGGCCCGGCGCCTCGGAGGCATGGGGCCAAAGACCCTCGTTGCCGGTATACAGGCGGCGGGTATAGTAATTGACCCCCAGCCAGTCCAGCGGCTGCGCGATCAGCGCCATGTCATCCTGCCAGCCCTCCGGCAGATGCGGACCGATCCCCTGCAGCGCGGCCTGCGGGTAGCCCTGACCCATCACGGCGCGGATGAACCACTGGTTATAGATCGCGTCCTGCGTCCCGGCGGCCCGCGCGGCCTCGGGGGTATCATCGGCGGGATGGGCGGTCTCAAAGTTCAGCACGATCCCCAGATTGTCGGCGCCCTGGGCGCGCAGGGCCTGAATCGCCGTGCCATGGGCCAGCAGGACATGATGCATGGCGCGGGATGCTGCGCGGATGTCGCGCAGGCCCGGCGCGTGATGGCCCAGAAAATGCGACAGCCAGGCGATGCACCACGGCTCGTTCAGGGTCGCGGCGCTGGCGACGCGGTCGCCGATCCGGGCGTTGATGGTGATGCAGAGATCGGCGAAACGCGCGGCGATGTCGCGGTTCTGCCAGCCGCCCCGATCCGCCAGCGCGGCGGGCAGATCCCAATGGTGATAGGTCAGAAAGGGCCGCAAGCCCCGCTCCAGCATGCCATCGACCAGCGTGTCATAGAAATCCAGACCGTCCGGGTTCACCGTGACCCCGTCGGGCATCACGCGCGCCCAGGAGGTCGAAAAGCGATAGGCGTCGAACCCCGCATCGCGGACCAGATCCAGATCCTCGGGCCAGCGGGTCAGGTGATCGCAGGCGCGGCTGCCATTGCTGGCATCGATGATATTGCCGGGCGTGGCCGCGAACGTGTCCCAATGCGACGGGCCGGCGCCTGCCGTGCCCTCGATCTGATAGGCCGAGGTGGCGGCGCCGAAGGTGAAGCCTTGCGGGAAATCCAGGCGGTCGGGCAGCATGGGGCGGTCCTTTCTGATGGCGGCAACATGCTGGCATGAACCGTGTTGTCAGGAAAGGGGGGCAGAAAACAGCCGTCAGGGACGGGGCGCCACCTGCCGCCACAGAAAGGCCAGCACGAACATCCCCGTCAGGATCACGATGATCGTGGGGGCGGGTGCGCTGTCCAGCCAGAAGCTGGCCCAGATGCCCAGCAGGCTGGCCAGAATCGCAGTCACCGCCGCCAGCACCATCATCATCGCCAGCCTGCGGGTCAGCAGAAAGGCGATGGCGCCGGGTGCGATCAACAGGCCCACGGCCAGAATGATGCCCACCGCCGACAGCATCGCCACGACCGATGCCGCGATCATCGCCAGCATCCCGTAATGCAGCCAGCCGACCCGCAGCCCCGACACCCGCGCCTGCACCGGATCAAAGGCCAGCAGGGCGAAGTCCCTCCATTTCAGGATCAGGATGGCCGTGACCGCCGCCGCGATGGGCACGCCTTGGGCAAAATCCTGCGCGCCGATGCCCAGAATGTTGCCGAACAGGATATGGTCCAGATGCACGCCGGGCGGAAAGACCGTGAACAGGATCAGCCCAAGCGCGAACATGCCCGCCATGACCACGCCAAGCGCGGTGTCGGGCTTGATACGGCTGTTCTCGTCCAGCCAGCCCGATGCCAGCGCGCAGATCATCCCTGCCGCAAAGGCGCCGACCAGCAGCGGCAGGCCCATCGCATAGGCCAGCACGATGCCCGGCAGCACCGCATGGCTGATCCCGTCGCCCATCAGCGCCCAGCCCTTGAGGACCAGAAAGCAGGACAGCAGGGCGGCCGGGATGGCGACGATCAGCGCGATCAGCGCCGCATCCGCCATGACCGGATAGGTAAAGGGCAGGATCAGCGCGTTCATGACGGATCACCGATCGCGGCGCGGGCCCGCCTGCGCGCGGCGCGCAGCCCGTGGGTGGGGGCAAAGACGAAAGCTGCCAGAAAGATCAGCGTCTGCAGGGTGACGATGATGCCTCCGGTGGCGCCGTCCAGAAAGAAGCTGGCATAGGCGCCGATGGCCGAGGTCAACGTGCCGATGCTGACCGAGATCATGATCAGCCGCGGAAAGCGGTCGGTCAGCAGATAGGCCGTGGCGCCGGGCGTGACCACCAGCGCGATGACCAGAAACGCCCCCACCGTCTGCATCGCCGCCACCGTCGAGGCCGCCAGCAGGGTGAAGAACAGCGCCTTGAGGCGGTTCGGATGCAGGCCGATGGTGCGGGCATGGGTCTCGTCGAAGAACACCACCATCAGGTCGCGCCATTTCAGCAAAAGGATGGTCAGCGAGACGCCCGAGATCAGCACCAGCTGAATCACGTCGCCCGGCGCGATGGCCAGGATGTTGCCCATGGTGATCGCCTGCAGGTCCACCGCGACCGGGTTCATCGAGATCATGAACAGCCCGATCCCGAAGAACCCGGTGAAGATCAGCCCGATGATCGCATCCTGTTTCAGCCCCGTGCGGGTGTTCAGAAACAGCATCGCCAGCGCCGCCAGCCCCCCCGACAGAAAGGCGCCAAGCGCGAAGGGCAGGCCCAGCATATAGGCGCCCGCCACGCCCGGCACGATGGAATGCGAGAGGGCGTCTCCGATCAGGCTCCAGCCCTTGAGCATCAGATAGGCCGAGAGGAACGCGCAGACGCCCCCCACCAGCGCCGAGACCCAGATCGCGGTCGCCATGTAGCCATAGGTGAAAGGGGTGAGGATGAGGTCCCACATCAGGCGCCGCAGGCGGGGGTTTCACACCCCCGCACCCCCGTGGGATATTTTGGCCAAGATGAAAGGGTCATGGGGTTTTATTTCCGGGGTCGGGGCGTTCGGGGACGGCCTTGCGGTGGCGGTCGTCGTAGAAGACCAGCGGGCGTTCGTCATCGGTGAAGACATCGACGGCGCGTCCGTCGGCATCGTCATGCAGGTCGGTGCCGCCGAGCATGAAATGGCGGAGCGTGCCGCCGAAGGCCTGCCTCAGGTTGTCGGGGGTGAAGGTCGTGGCCGTGGGGCCGAAGGCCAGCACCGTGCCCTTGACCAGCACGACGCGGTCGCAATATTCGGGCACCGAGCCCAGATCATGGGTCGAGACGAGCATGACCCGGCCTTCGTCCCGCATCTGGCGCAGAAGCGTGATGATGGTCTGTTCCGTTTCGACATCGACGCCGGTGAAGGGTTCGTCGAGCAGGATCACCCGGGCCTTTTGCGCCAGGGCGCGGGCGAGGAAGACGCGCTTTCGCTGGCCGCCCGAAAGTTCTCCGATCTGGCGGTGGCGGTAATCGGTCAGGCCGACGCGGGCCAGCGCCTCGGTCACCGCGTCGCGGTCGGCGGGGCGGGCGCGGCGCAGAAAGCCCATATGGCCATAGCGGCCCATCATCACCACGTCCTGCACCAGAACCGGAAAGGTCCAGTCGACCTCCTCCGCCTGCGGCACATAGGCCACGAGGTTCTGCGACAGGGCCTGGCGCACGGGCAGGCCCAGAATGCGGACATGGCCCGAGGCATGGGGCAGAAGGTCCATGAGCGCCTTGAACAGCGTCGATTTACCGGCGCCGTTCACGCCCACCAGCGCTGTGACCGAGCCCTGCGGCACGGTAAAGGCGGCAGAGGCCAGCGCCCTGTGGCCATTGCGATAGGCGACGGTCAGGTCGCGGACCTCGATCCCCGGCCGGTCGTCGGATGCGGTGTCATTCATCAACGGGACCGGCGGTTTCGAGGGCGGTGACGATCGTGTCCGAGGTGACGCGCAGCAGGTCCAGATAGGTGGGCACCGGTCCGTCGCCGTCCGAGAGGCTGTCCACATAGAGGATGCCGCCATATTGCGCGCCTGTTTCCGAGGCGATGCGCCGGGCGGGGCGGTCGGAGACGGTACTTTCGGAAAAGATCACCGGGGCGTTCGTGTCGCGCATCAGGTCGATCAGCTGGCGGACCTGCTGGGGGGTGCCCTGACCTTCGGAATTGATCGGCCAGAGGAACATCTCGGTCAGGGCGAAATCGCGGGCGAGATAGGAGAAGGCGCCCTCGGAGGTGACCAGGATGCGGCGGTCTTGCGGCAGGGCGCGGGCGCGGTCGCGCAGGGGGCCGATGACGGCTGCGATCTGGGCCTTGTAGGCTTGGGCATTGGTCCGGAACGCCCCGGCATTGGCGGGATCGGCGGCGGCCAGCGCGGTGGCGATGTTGTCGACATAGAGGTTGGCCGAGTCCAGCGCCATCCAGCCATGCGGATTGGGCTGGCCGTCGTAATCGCCGCCCCGGATCGGCAGCGGGTCGATGCCGTCGCTGACGGTGATGATGGGCACGTCATCCAGCCGGTCGAGGAACTGATTGGCCCATGTGTCGAGGTTCAGGCCGTTGACCAGCACCAGATCGGCATCCGCGATGCCGATGATGTCGCGCGGGCTGGGCTGATAGCCGTGGATTTCCGCCCCCGGCGGGGTGATCGAGCGGACCTGCGCCAGAGGGCCTGCGACATTGCGGGCCATGTCGGCGATGACGGTGAAGCTGGTCGCGACGATGAGCGGATCGGAGGGCGGCGTTTCGGCCCGGACCGCAAACGGGGCGAGAAGCAAGAGGGCAGTCAGGGCGCGGATCATGGGAAGACTCCTTGGGTTGCGGCCTTTTTCTGCGAATCATTCGCAACTGTCAAGAGTTGAGAACCAGTTGCAACTGGGCAGAGGCTGCGGCAGAATGACCGATGTGGAAAAGGTGGCGGATATGGCGGATGTCAGGGCGGAGAGATTGGAGCGGGCCTTGCGGGATGCGGGCGTGCGGGTCACGCGGCAGCGCGCGGCGCTGTTGCGGGTGATTGCCGCCGCCGAGGACCATCCCGATGCCGCCGAGCTGCATGACCGGGCGGTGACGGCGGGCGCCGGGGTGTCGCTGGCCACCGTCTATCGCACCCTGACCACGCTGCGCGCGCAGGGCGTCATCGAAAAGCTGGAATTTCAGGGCGAGCCGGCCCGGTGGGAGGCCGCCGATCAGCGCCACCACGATCACATGATCGATGTGGACAGCGGCGAGGTGATGGAATTCACGAATGAGCGGATCGAGCGTTTGCAGGCCGAAATCGCCGCCGAGATGGGATATGAGATCGTCCATCACCGGCTGGAGCTGTATGTGCGCAGGCGGTGATGCCGGGATCGGGTGATGGCCGGGGCAGGGGGGCGCTGCCCCCCGTCCTGCGGACTCCCCCCGGGATATTTCGGGACCAATGCAGGCCGGAGGAATGCAGGAGGGGGCATGCAGGTTTTTGACCGGATCATATCGGACCGGGGGTCGCGCTATGCGGTCTCGGGCGGGGCGGCGGGGAGCCGGGCCGAGGTTGCCGGGCTGCTGGCCGATCTGCGATCGGTCAAGCGGTTTGCCAAGGCCACCCATCACAGTTGGGCGGTGCTGCTGGAAGACGGCATCGTCAAGGATGATGACGGAGAGGCCGGTGCCGGGCAGCTGATCGCGCAGATGCTGGAGCGAGCCGGGCTGCGGGGCCATGTGGTCATCGTCACGCGCTGGTATGGCGGCAAGCATCTGGGCGGCGACCGGTTCCGGCATGTGGCCGATGCGGTGCGTCATTACCTGCGCGAGACGGGTCTGGGGTGATCCTTGCGCGCGTCCGTCCTTGCGCGCGTCCGTCCTTGCGCGCGTCCGTCCTTGCGCGCGTCTGTCCGGCGCGCGCAAGGACGGCGGTTGCATCAGGGGCGGAACATCACCTTGCCCTCGCGGCCCGGGGTCAGGGCGGCGATGACCGCTTCGGCCGGTTGGTCCAGACCGAAGCTGCCGCCCGAGGGCAGCTTGAGCGTGCCGTCCATCACGAGGCCGATCAGTTCCGCGAACATGCGCTGGCGGTCGGCTGGCGGGGTGGCGGGCATGATGCGCGCCCCCCAGAAGCCCTTGACCGAGAGATGCTTGAAGATGATCGGGCCTGCGGGCAGCTGCAGATCCTCGCCGGTCATCGAACCGAAGGGGACCAGCAGCCCGTCCGTGCCCAAGAGATCGACCAGCCCGGCAGCCACCGTGCCGCCGACCGAATCGACCGCCGCGCGGGCGCCGTCGGGGCCGATGATGGCGCGCGCTCTGGCCACCCAGTCCGGGTCGCTGGTCGAGACGATGTCGGTCATGCCAAGCGCCGCCAGCTGTTCGGCGGCCTCGGGGCGGCGGACGAGGTTCAACAGGCGGATGCCGCGCGACCGGGCCAGCACGGCCATGATCTTGCCCACCGCGCCATTGGCGGCGGTCTGGATCACCCAATCGCCCCGGCTGACCTGCAGGAATTCCAGCAGGGTGATGGCGCTGAAGGGCATGGCGATCAGCTGGGCCGCGGCCTCGTCGGGCATGGTGTCGGGGACCGGGATCGTGCCCTCGGCCCGGGCGATGGCATAATCGGCCCATGCGCCGGTGACGCCTGCGACGGCGACGCGGCGGCCTTTCAGGGCGGGATCGGTGCCGGGGCCGGTCGCCTCGACAATGCCCACGGCCTCGCTGCCTGCGGTGGCGGGCAGCGAAGGACGGACCCCATAGCTGCCCCGGATGGTCCAGAGGTCGTGATTGTGGATGGGCGCCATCAGCACGCGGATCAGGATCTCGTCCGCCTGCGGTTCGGGGCGTGGGGCGGCGGTGGCGGTCTGCAGGACCTGGTCGGGTTCGCCGAAGCGGTCATGGGTGACGCTGCGCATGGGAAATCCTTTCGGGACGTTGGTCTGTGTCACCGCTGGATCTAGGTGCCCCAAGGTCGCGCTGCCAGAGGCAGGGCCGGTCGAAGAGGCCGACATGACCGCCCGCGAACGCCGCGCGCAGGATCATCTGCGCGGCCTGACCCCCAATTCGCGC
>NZ_RQRT01000101.1 GCF_004335005.1 Paracoccus nototheniae
ACCAACCCGACCCCGCCCCTGACCGCAAGGGGGACGATGATGCCCTTTGAGGCGCTGGTCGCGACCTGTCTGGCCTATGTCGTGCTGATGTTCGGCGTGGCCTATGCCGCCGACCGGGCGGCGGCGCGGGGCCATGTGCGCTGGCTGGATCATCCGCTGGTCTATACGCTGTCGCTGTCGGTCTATTGCTCGGCCTGGACGTTTTACGGGGCGGTCGGCTATGCCTCTCGCTCGGGGCTGGAATTCGCGACGATCTATCTGGGGCCGACGCTGGTCTTTACCGCCGCCTGGTGGGGGCTGCGGCGGCTGGTGCGGGTGGCGCGGATGCATCATGTCACCTCGGTCGCGGACCTGATCTCGGCCCGGTTCGGCAAATCGAACCGGCTGGCGGCGATCGTGACGCTGATCGCGGTCATCGCCTCGACCCCTTATATCGCGCTGCAACTGCAATCGGTGCGCCTGTCCTTCGAGGTGTTTGCCACCAACGCCCCCAACGGCCCCGAGATCAACGGCGCCCTTGGCGGCACCGCGCTGTGGGTGGCGGCGGGGCTGGCGCTGTTCACCATCCTGTTCGGCACCCGCAATCTGGCCGCCGATGAACGCCATCACGGCGTCGTCACCGCCATCGCGCTGGAGGCGGTGGTCAAGCTGCTGGCCTTTGTCGCGCTTGGCATCTTCGTGGTCTGGGGGCTGGCCGACGGCCCCGGCGACATGCTGGACCGCATCGCACGGACCGCCGCCGACCCTGAGGTGGCCGAGGGCTGGTTGCTAAAGCCAGACCGCTGGACCGCGCTGATCCTGGTCTCGGCGGCGGCGATCCTGACCCTGCCGCGCATGTTTCAGGTGATGGTGGTCGAAGCCGCGGACGAGGAACGCCTGCATGTCGCGGGCTGGGCCTTTCCCGCCTATCTTTTCGCCATGTCGCTGTTCGTGCTGCCCATCGCGGTGATGGGGCGCGAATTGCTGCCCGCCGGATCGAACCCGGATCTGTATGTGCTGACCCTGCCTGCGGCTGCGGGGCAGGACATGCTGGCGCTGCTGGTGTTTCTGGGCGGGTTCTCGGCGGCGACATCCATGGTGGTGGTCTGCGCGATCGCGGTGGCGACGATGGTGTCGAACCATTGGCTGGTGCCGGCATGGCTGGCGCTGCGGCGCATACCCTCGCCGGACGAGACCGACGATCTGCGCGGCTTTGTGCTGAATGCCCGACGGGTGGCGATTCTGGCGGTGATGGCGGCGGGCTGGGTCTATCATCAGGCCTCGGGCGGGACGGCGGCGCTGGCGGCGATGGGGCTGGTGGCCTTTACCGGCATGGCGCAGGTGCTGCCCGCGATGCTGGGGGGGCTGCTGTGGCGCGGCGCCAACCGCAAGGGCGCCTATGCCGGGATCGGGTCGGGGCTGGTCCTGTGGATGGGGCTGATCTTTTTGCCCTCGGTCGGGATCGGGGGCGATCTGCCGGTGCCGCCGGGGGTCGATCCCTGGACGGCGGCGGTGATGGGATCGCTGGTGATCAACACGCTGGCCTTCATGGCCGTGTCGATCTTTGGCTTTCCCGACCCGGTGGAACGTCTGCAGGGCCTGTCCTTCGTCTCGGCTGTCGAACCGATCCGGCACAGCCGCATGACCCGCGCCGATGACCGGGCCGAGCCTTTGCTGGCCATGGCGCGCAAGGTCTGGGGGGCCGAGGCCGCCTTGCGCTATTTTCAGGACGAGGCGCGGGCGCAGGGACGTTCTGGCTATCTGCCCGATCTGACGCCGCGCTTTCTGACCGGGCTGGAACGGCGGCTGGCCGGGTCCATCGGCTCGGCCACCGCGCATGCGATGATCGACCGCGTGGCGGGGGGCGTGGCGCTGACCGTGTCGGACCTGCTGCAGGTCGCCGACGAGGCGCAGCGCGCCAAGGAGGAGACGCAGCGGCTGGAGGCCGCGCAGGCCCAGCTGACCCGAACCGCCCGGCAACTGCGCGAGGCGAATGACAAGCTGACCGATCTGTCGGTGCAGAAGGACGCCTTTCTGGGCCAGATCAGCCACGAACTGCGCACGCCCATGACCTCGGTCCGGGCGTTTTCCGAGATCCTCAAGGATCCGGACCTGACGGTCGAGGAACGCGGCCGTTTTGCCGGGATCATCCATGACGAGGCCGGGCGGTTGACGCGGCTGCTGGACGATCTGCTGGATCTGTCGGTGCTGGAAAGCGGCCGGGCGCAGCTGACCGTGTCGGTCGTGAACCTGCATGACGTGTTGACCCGGGCGCTGTCCGCTGCCTCGGCCACCCGGCCCGAACGCGGGTTCCTGATCGACCGCGATCTGCCTGCCGAACATCTGGCGGTGATCACGGATGCCGACCGGCTGCTGCAGGTGCTGATCAATGTGATCACGAATGCGCGGAAATATTGCGACGCGGCCCATCCGGTGCTGATCCTGCGCATGCGCCGCCCCTCGCAGGGCGGGGCGGTGATCGACATCGTCGACAATGGCAGCGGGATCGACAGCGGTCGCCAGTCGCTGATCTTCGAGAAATTCGCCCGCCTGAACGATCCCGCCCGCGCCGGAGGGGCCGGGCTGGGTCTGGCCATCTGCCGCGAGATCATGCTGAATCTTGGCGGCGATATCAGCTATCTGCCGGGTCAGGGCGGGGCTGCGTTCCGCATCACCCTGCCGCCCCGACCGCCCGCACAGGGCCGCCCGGACGAGGCCGGTTAACGCTTTTTCAACGCCGAGCGGTCAGATTGGACGCTGGCGACAGTTGATTCGGGCGTGACATGATTCATCCAAACCCTTTGCCCCCCGAGACGGGCGTGCTGCGGCGCATGTTGCGGACGCGCAGTCAGGCCCGGTTGGGGCAGGGCGGTGCCCCGCAATTGCCCGAACCCGTGCCGCCGACACCCGCACGGGCCGCAGCCACCGCCATCGGGCGCGCGGCGGACCGGCTGTACAACCTGCCCATGCGCGCCCTGTCGGTCCAGCCCGGTGCGCTGACGCTGGCGGAACTGCCCGAACTGCTGCCCGAACTGCCGCTGGTCGCGGTCCTGCAGGGGCCGGGCGACAATCTGGGGGCCATCGCGCTGTGTCCGCAGGCGGTGGCCGGGCTGATCGAATGGCAGGCGCTTGGGCGGGTCACCGCGCGCGGGCTGGAACGCCGCCGCCCCTCGCGCAGCGACGGCTTGCTTTGTGCCGAGTTCATCGACGCCTTTCTGGCCGAACTGCCGATCGAGATGGCCGGGGTCGAGGGGTTCGAGGCCGTGGCGGGTTTTCGCTTTCTGACCCATCTGGACGATCCGCGCCCGCTGTCGCTGATGCTGGATGACAGCCCCTTTCGCAGCCTGTCCTTTCACCTGGGCATCGGCGCCCCCGACATGCGCGAAGGGCGGATCCTGCTGGCCCTGCCGCAGGCCCCTGCCAGCCTGCGCCCGCGCGGGCAGGGGACGGCAATGGCGGCGGCGCCCCCGGCGCCGGTCATGTCCGCCCCGCCTGTCCCCATCGCGCTGCGGCCGACGCTGGCCGGGGTCATGCAGGACGCGCCGGTCCAACTGTCCGCGATCCTGTGTCGGCGGCGCATCTCGCTGGCCGAACTGCGCGGCCTGACCGAGGGGCGGCTGCTGACCCTGCCGCGCACCAGCCTGGCGCAGGCCACGCTTGAAACGGCGGACGGGCAGGTTCTGGCCACCGGCAAATTCGGCGAGGCCGAGGGCTGTCACGCGCTGCGCCTGCGCGATCCGGGCGCGACCGCAACGGAAGACCGCGATGCGCCCGGTGCGGGCCAGATGGCGCCCCGGATGCCCCCCCAGATGGGGGACGATCCGTTGGGCATGGCGGGCATGGACCTGCCGGTCGATCTGGCCGAACCCGATCCGTTTCGCGATCAGGAGGCCGGAATGGCGGGTCTGCCGGCACCGTTCGGGATGGATCTGTCCGCCTTGCAGGGGTGATCGGGTGCTTTCTCCTTGAATTCCCCATCATCTGGTCGCATGTAACGGCGGTCCCGAATCCTGC
This sequence comes from Paracoccus nototheniae, assembly GCF_004335005.1. Lineage (GTDB taxonomy): Bacteria > Pseudomonadota > Alphaproteobacteria > Rhodobacterales > Rhodobacteraceae > Paracoccus > Paracoccus nototheniae. Next base: position 3,994 of record NZ_RQRT01000101.1, read on the forward strand.
GGGATGATTATGATGGAGTGACCATGGCCAAGGAAGAAATGCTCGAATTCCCCGGCGTCGTGAAGGAACTCCTGCCCAATGCGACATTCCGGGTCGAGCTTGAAAACGGCCATGAGATTATCGCACATATGGCAGGAAAGATGCGCAAGAACCGCATCCGCGTTCTGGCTGGCGACAAGGTGCAGGTGGAAATGAACACCTATGACCTGACCAAGGGGCGGATCAATTACCGCTTCAAGTAAGGCGTCCGGTGGCATGCCCGCCGGTCCGACCTCTGGACGGCCTCGCCTGATCCTGGGATCGGCCAGCCCGCGCCGTCTGGAATTGCTGGCGCAGATCGGCATCATCCCCGACGCGCTGCGCCCCGCCGATATCGACGAAACGCCCCGCAAGGGCGAGACGCCCCGCGATTACGTCCGCCGCATGGCCGCTGAAAAAGCCGCAGCGCTGGATCTGGCCCCGGACGAGGCCGCCCTGACCGCCGACACCACCGTCGCGGTCGGCCGACGCATTCTGGGCAAGCCCACCGACCGGGACGAGGCCGCAGCCTTCATGCGGCTGATGTCCGGTCGTCGCCATGTCGTGCTGACCGCCATGGCCCTGCGCCATGGCGATCGCCTGTCGCAGCGGCTGGTTGAAACCAAGGTGCGCATGCGCTCGATCGACGATGCCGCGCTGCAACGCTATCTGGACATCGGCGACTGGCAGGGCAAGGCGGGCGGCTATGCCATTCAGGGTGCTGCCGCCGCGTTCATTCCCTGGCTGCAGGGGTCGTTCTCGGCCGTGGTCGGCCTGCCTCTGTCCGAAACCGCCGCGATGCTGGCCGCGATCGGCATCCATCCCGTGCTGAAAGGAGATCCCCGATGAAGGGTCGCCAAGTCGTCCTGGGCCATCTGTTCGGCCTTGAATCCGCCGCCTTGATGGAAGATGGCCAGCTGATCGACCTGATGGTCGCCTCTGATCCGCTGACCGCCCTGCCGCCCGGCGCAATCTGCCGTGCGCAGACCGACCGGTTCATGAAAGGGCAGGGCGGCGTCTTTCTGCGCCTGCCCGGGGGCCAGACCGGCTATCTGCGCGACCGCAAGGGCGTGTCCGAGGGCAAGCCCCTGCTGGTGCAGGTCGCGGGTGTGGCCGAGGATGGCAAGGCCGTGCCGCTGTCCACCCGGCTGATCTTTCGTGGCCGCCATGCGCTGGTGACGCCCGGCGCGCCCGGCGTGAACGTCTCGCGCCGCATCCGGATCGAGGATCGCCGCGAGGCGCTGGAGGCTTTGGGCCGCAGCGCGCTGGCCGATCGCGATCACGGCCTGATCCTGCGCAGCGCCGCCGAGGATGCCGACGATGACGATGTTCTGGCCGAACTGGCCGAGCTGATCGATCTGACCGACCGCATCTGCAACGAGGGTCCGGGCGCCCCCGAGCTGCTGCTGGACGCCCCCACCCCGTGGGAGCAGGCCTGGATGGACTGGGCCGATCCGGCCCCCGACGCCGTCGAGGAAGGCGCCGACAGCTTTGAGCGCTGCGGCGTGCTTGAGGCGGTCGATGCACTGCTGGCGCCGCGCGTGGTCCTGCCCGGCGGCGGCGATGCACAGATCGAGTCCACCCGCGCGCTGATCGCCGTGGATGTGAACACCGGCAATGACACTTCGGCCGCGGCGGGGCTCAAGGCGAATATCGCGCTGGCCCGCGAATTGCCGCGTCAGCTGACGCTGCGGGGTCTGGGCGGGCAGATCGTCATCGATTTCGCCCCGATGCCCAAACGCGACCGCGCGACGCTGGATCAGGTTCTGCAGGCCGCCTTCCGTCAGGCCGGGTCCGAGGCGACACTGGCTGGCTGGACCGCGATGGGCCTTTACGAGCTGACCCGCAAGCGCGACCGCGTGCCCCTGGCCCGGCTGGCGGCTGCCAGCGGAGCCGCCTGATGGCCTGCCCGATCTGCAACAAGGACAGCACCGAGCGCTATCGCGCGTTCTGCTCCAAGCGCTGCGCCGATGTCGATCTGGCCAAATGGCTGCGCGGCGCCTATGTGATCCCCGGCCCCCCGCTGGAGGAGGTTCCCTCGGACGATCCCGACCGTGACTGACCCGCAATGAAGAAAAGCCGCGCAACTGGAAAAAACCAAGGATTCGGTCTGGACAGTCGCCGTGCCTCTTCGTAAATACCGCTGACCCGCCGCCAGAGATGGCGCACAAGGGGCCCGGATAGCTCAGTTGGTAGAGCAGCGGATTGAAAATCCGCGTGTCGGCGGTTCAAATCCGTCTCCGGGCACCACAAAAATATTCGAATATTATCAGTATGATAAGCGCGTTTTAACTCGACTCTCAGCCGACGTGAGCTCTTTTGGCCTCGGCGCGGTGGCACACTCGTGGCACAATCGATGTGAGCGTAGATCTAGCGAGTTGAGTGACGCTGATCGCAATTATGTGATGGCTTCAATGTAATTGCGGACATCGGAAGTCAAGAATCGTGTGATTGACCCGTGTGAGTCAGACAGCTTGAATTTTTTCGGAAAGTTCGGCCGCTCACGCGACCATCTGTCGATAGTCGCGCGGCTAACATCGAAAAACCGCTGAAGGTCCTTGTTGGTGCAGAAATGTTTGCGAGAAAGCCAGCTTGGCAAGACGTCAGTGCAGCAGTTCATCGGATTTTCCTTTCAAAGTGAATTTTTCTTCGGTTACCCGCCCCTATGGTCGTGGTGAGTAATCGTCATCCGCCTGCTGATCAGGCTTGACCAAGTCGAAGCGCGTCCCATCGTGGTGCCAGACCTCGTCGCCGATCCGGACGGTCATCAGCGGGCCATACGCATCGGTCACGAAGCGGAGCGCCGTGAGCGGCTCTCCATAGGCGTCCGCCTGGTGATGCGCTGCCTGGATCATTTCGGCACGGCTCAGGCTTCGGACGGCCCGCGCATCGGGTGCCCGAGAAGGCCAAGGATCAAGCCGATCTTTGCCTCGAGGCGGTCGAGACGCTCCGCGAGGTTCTGGTCCTGAGCTGATCGGTCGACTGTGTCCTGACGCCCCAGGGCGGCGATCAGACGCTGGGTCACTGCCGCGAAGCTCTCGTCGATCTTCTGAATCGCGATCAGGTAATCCCGGATCACGTCCGAGATTGCCGGCTGATCCCGGTCCTGAAGCAGCTCGTGTAGAAGATTGTTGAACGTTTTCAGCTGCGCGATTAGCTCGGTGAGCTGCCAATGGGTGGCGGGGGCGTCCGGGATGGTCGGGATCGTATCGGTCATTGGTTTCCTCCAAGGTTGTGATCAGAGTTGAGAGACGTGGCAGGGCCTCAGCGGCGTGGATCTCGAGGCCTGGGGAGATCGCCGTGACCAAGCGGTGCCTTCTGATCCGCATCATGGTCCTCTCTAGGATAGGCCTCAGCTGTCCGATGAGCTGAACGAGTCGAGAATCCCCAGAGCGATGCGCAGCTCCCGGATCTCTCGTTCCGCCGTCGTGAGGCGGCCCCGAAGATCCCGGTTCACCGTCTGCTCGGCGGCAATCCTCTCCTCCAGAAGCATTTGCCTGTCTTCCAACCTGTGGATGCTCAGCCGATGCAGGGTTAGCGCGCGGCCCAACCGGCGCACGCGGTGCCGGAACGGCGCGAGAAGTGCGGTCGTGAACGGCTGTTCTTTCGTCATGGAGATCTCCGCTGTCGGGATGGCATGCGGGCAAGATCACCCGTGGGATGTCGGCAAGGTCCGAGATGAGGTTTGGGGTGGGATGCTTCTCTTTCGGCGCCCGCGCGGCCGCGTAGGCGTTACGAAGCCGGACGAACTCCGCTCCGGCCGCCTCAAGACGCGCATTGCGCTCGAGTTTCAGCGGCCCCTGCCGGTCGCGAAGATTCTTGATGTCGTGCTCGGAGCGGAACGCCTCGGTAAAGCAAAAGCCCGTGAGCCGTATCGTCTTACCGTCGCCGCCATGTTTGATCGATACGGAGGTCGAATTGAGCTCGCTGACTGCAAAGCCGGCCTTTTCGAGATCCGGAGTCAGCCAGTCGACCAACTCGCTCCGGTTCTGCACCAGGCCAGACTCCGTCGCTGAAATCGTGGGTTCGATCAGCCGGAAGAGGCCGTGCCCGTCCAGGCCTTCACGCAAGGCCTCCGCGTGTTCCTTATGGAGCCAGGCAGGAAGCCGGAACAGCCGCGTGCGAAGCGGATCATGTGGATCAAAGAGGGCGAAGCGGCGGACCAGCGCCTCTTGGATGACGTGGCCGAAGTAACGATACTTTTTCTGCGGCGGGAACGGGGTGAAGCTTCTGAGGCCGTGCTGCCGGTCAATGACGGCGCGCGGCAGGAGCAGGTTGATCTCCAGCCGTCCCGTGTGCGAATGCGTGTTGCCAAAGACTGGCGGTCGACATGGTGCCGGAATGCCGGCATAGCAAGCGTCCAGAATTGTCGCGATGATGCATCCTGCTTCGGTCCGCCACGCGCCCGTGTTGAATGCGGCGACATCGACCTCATGTTTGGCAAAGCTTGCGGTCAGCGATAGATACCGGTGCCTGAACGGGAGCGATGACAGAAAGGCCTCGACGGTATCGGCATGGCCAAGCAGCGTTTCTGGGGCCGGATCACGCATGATCCGGCACTTGAGGCCACTGATCGTCTTGGCGATGGAGGCGTCGGTCAAATAGGAGATCGCCCGCGCGGGCCTGGTTTTCGCGCAGTTCCCTGAATATCGCGCGGTCCCGATAATCATTTCGCTTCGATAATGCGAAGCACAATTGAGCTTAGGGTCAGGATTCATAACCAATAGATGACGGTTGCTGCGAGGGCGATGGCCGAGAGGAAGATCTTCGGACATCTGTCATATCGCGTTGCCACGCGCCTCCAATCCTTGAGCCTGCCGAACATGAT
>NZ_RQRT01000102.1 GCF_004335005.1 Paracoccus nototheniae
TCTTGTCTGGGCCGGACGATAGGGCGGGGCCGGGCATGCTGCAATGCAAAAACCGCCCCCCTTACCCGGGGGCGGTTTTTGCATTGCAGCATGCCCGGCCCCGCCCTATCGTCCGGCCCAGACAAGACAGGGGTTCTGACATGGCGGTTCAATCGGTGGGCGTGATCGGCGCGGGTCAGATGGGCAATGGCATCGCCCATGTCTTTGCGGTCGCCGGCTATGATGTGCTTCTGACCGATATCAGCCGGGACGCGCTGGACAAGGCCATCGCCCTGATCGACCGCAACCTGGAACGGCAGGTCAGCCGCGACAAGATCACCCCCGAAGTCAAGGCCACCGCCATGGGCCATATCCGCACCACGCAGACTTTGGCCGATCTGGGCCAATGCGATCTGGTGATCGAGGCCGCGACCGAACGCGAGACCGTCAAGCAGGCGATCTTCGAGGATCTGGTGCCGCATCTGAAACCCGAAACGATCCTGACCTCGAACACCTCGTCGATCTCGATCACCCGTCTGGCCAGCCGCACCGACCGCCCCGAAAAATTTATGGGCTTTCATTTCATGAACCCGGTCCCGGTCATGCAGCTGGTCGAACTGATCCGCGGCATCGCGACGGACGAACCGACCTACAAGACGCTTCATGCGGTGGTGGAAAAGCTGGGCAAGACTTCGGCCACGGCCGAGGATTTTCCCGCCTTCATCGTCAACCGCATCCTGATGCCGATGATCAACGAGGCCGTCTATACGCTCTACGAGGGCGTCGGCTCGGTCAGTTCCATCGACAGCGCGATGAAGCTGGGGACCAACCACCCGATGGGCCCGCTGGAGCTAGCCGACTTCATCGGGCTGGACACCTGCCTTGCGATCATGAACGTGCTGCATGACGGGCTGGCCGATACGAAATACCGCCCCTGCCCGCTGCTGACGAAATATGTCGAGGCCGGGTGGCTGGGCCGCAAGACCGACCGGGGCTTTTACGACTATCGGGGCGAAACGCCCGTTCCGACGCGCTGAGCGTCGCTTTCAGACGGTCACGCCCCGGGCATCCGCCCTTGACTGAGCGGATAATCAACAAACCCGACAGGAGAGACCCATGACCAGACCGATCTTCGCCGCCATGGCGCTGACCGCCCTGACGACCCTGCCCGCGCTGGCGCAAGACGCCGAAAGCTGCGCCACGGTCCGCCTGTCGGATCCCGGCTGGACCGACATCACCGCAACGAACGGTGTCGCCGCCGTGCTGCTGGACGCGCTTGGCTATACCCCCAATATCGCCACCCTGTCGGTGCCCGTGGGCTATGAGGCGCTGAAGGGCGCGCAGACGGATGTCTTTCTGGGCAACTGGATGCCCGCACAGGCCGCCTTCCGCGAGGATCTGGACGCCGATGGCAGCGTGACCGAGCTGGCACAGAACCTGACCGGGGCCAAGTTCACGTTGGCGGTCAACCCTGCCGCCGCCGCGCTTGGCGTGGCGGATTTCGCCGATCTGGACGCCCATCACGATGCGTTCGAGGGCAAGATATATGGCATCGAACCCGGCGCCCCCGCGAACCAGAACATTCAGGGCATGATCGACGCCGACGGCTTCGGTCTGGGCGATTGGGAGCTGGTCGAATCCGGCGAACAGGCGATGCTGGCGCAGGTCACCCGCAATGCCGATACCCCGACCGTCTTTTTGGCCTGGGCCCCGCATCCGATGAACGAGGCGATAGAGATCACCTATCTGTCGGGCGGTGACGAACAGTTCGGTCCCGATTTCGGCGGGGCGACCGTGCATACGCTGGCCCGCGCCGAATGGGCCGAAACCTGCCCGAATGCCGCCCGGCTGTTCACACAGCTGGTTTTTGACGTCACCATGGAAAACCAGCTGATGGGCGCCATTCTGGATGACGGCGCCGATCCTCGGGTCGCGGCGCGCGACTGGCTGGCGGCCCATCCCGACGCGCTGGCCCCGTGGCTGGACGGGGTCACCACGCTGGACGGCCAGCCCGGTCTTGATGCGGTACAGGCTGCGGTTGCCGGGTAAGATCGTGGCACCCAATATCCTGATCCTGATGGCGGATCAGCTGTCGGGGGTTCTGTTCCCCGACGGCCCCGCCGCGTTCCTGCACGCCCCCAACCTGCGGCGGCTGGCGGATCGCTCGACCCGATATGCCAACGCCTATACGGGCAGCCCGCTGTGCGCGCCGGGGCGGGCCAGCTTCATGTCGGGGCAATTGCCGCGCCGCACCCGGGTCTATGACAATGCGGCGGAATTCGCCTCGGATATCCCGACCTATGCCCATCACCTGCGCCGCGCGGGTTATTACACCTGCCTGTCGGGCAAGATGCATTTCGTCGGTCCCGACCAGCTGCACGGGTTCGAGGACCGTCTGACGACCGACATCTATCCAGCCGATTTCGGCTGGACCCCGGATTATCGCAAGCCGGACGAACGGATCGACTGGTGGTATCACAATCTGGGATCGGTCACCGGCGCCGGCGTGGCCGAGATCACCAACCAGCTGGATTACGACGACGAGGTCGCCCATCAGGCCTGCCGCAAGCTGTATGATCTGGCCCGGCGCCGCGATGACCGGCCCTGGTGCCTGACGGTCAGCCTGACCCATCCGCATGACCCCTTCGTGGCGCGCCGCCGCTATTGGGATCTGTATGAGGGCGCGCCGGAGCTGGAACCGCCCCGGCCCATCCCCTATGCCGATATGGACCCCCATGCGCAGCGCCTGATGGATGCCTGCGACTGGCGCAGCTTCGACATCACCGACGACCAGATCCGCCGCGCGCGACAGGGCTATTTTGCCAATATCAGCTATGTCGACGACAAGATCGGCGAGGTTCTGGCGGTGCTGGAGGCGACGGGCCAACAGGACACGATCATCCTGTTCCTGTCCGACCATGGCGAGATGCTGGGCGAACGCGGCCTGTGGTTCAAGATGAACTTTTTCGAAGGCTCGGCCCGGGTGCCGTTGATGATCGCGGCGCCGGGCATGGCGCCGGGGCGGATCGACCAGCCGGTCAGCACGCTGGATGTGCTGCCCACGCTATGCGATCTGGCCGGATTGCCAATGGACGCGATCGCGCCATGGACCGATGGCGTCTCGCTGGCCAAGGGGGGCGATCGCGGCCCCGTGCCGATGGAATATGCCGCCGAAGGCAGCATCACACCGCTGGTCGCCCTGCGCGAGGGGCGCTGGAAATACACCGCCTGCCGCGCCGATCCGGAACAGTTGTTCGATCTGCAGGCCGACCCGCAGGAACGCGTCAATCTGGCGGGCGACCCGGCCCATGCAGCCACGCTTGGCCATTTCCGGGGGATGGCACATCGGCGGTGGGATCTGGACGCCTATGACGCCGAGGTGCGCCAGTCGCAGGCCCGCCGCTGGATCGTCTATGAGGCGCTGAGAAACGGCGCCTATTACCCCTGGGACCACCAGCCCCTGCAGCGCGCGTCGGAACAATACATGCGCAACCACATGGACCTGAACGTGCTGGAAGACGACCGCCGCTTTCCGCGCGGGGATTAGAAATCGGGGCCGGTCATCCCGGCCCCGATTTCTGGCTTAGGCGTCCGTCTTGATGGCGCGCTTGTCCATGAACTGATCGAATTCCGACTTGTCCTTGGCCTCGCGCAGCTTGGCCAGAAAATCCATGAATTCGCGGTGCTCATCCTCCAGCCGCTTCAGCGTCTCGGCGCGATAGGCGTCAAAGGCGGTGTTGCCGGTCGATCCCGCGACGCGGGGGGTGGAATGGCTGCGTTTGCTGCATCCGAACATGCGTTTGCTCCAGATCATATAGGTCAGAAGGGCCAGGCCAAGCGGCCAGAAGGCGATGAATCCCAGGATCATCGCGACGATCCAGCCGGGCCTGCCGCCCTGGTCCAGCCAGTCGCGGACGCGGGCCAGCACGTCGCCGATGCGCTGCCCGGTCGAAGCCGGGGGCAGCATGGGGGTTGCGGTGGTCATCTTCGTCGTCTCCCGATGTTAATGTTAATCACATTGACATAGATGGGAAGTTTGGCCCCTGCGTCAAGGGCGTCGCGCCGATTATTCAGTCGGAAACCAGTCCCAGTCCGCGCAGATAGATCAGCGCCCCGCTTTCCAGCATCTCGGAGGGCGAGACGGGGCTGCGGCTGCCGGGCCTGCCGCGGCCGAACAGCTCGACCACACCATGGCTGAGCGCCCAGATATGATTGGCGACCATGCGTGACGGGGGGCGGCTGCCCTCGGGCAGACGGGCGGCCAGCGCCTCGGCCGCGCTGACCAGAACGCCCTGCGCGCGTTCGGACGCGGCGGCCAGACCGGCATTCCCGGCGATCGAGATGCCGGATTCGAACATCGCCATGTAATATCCGGGGCGGTCGGCGGCGAAATCCAGATAGGCCTGACCCATGCGCAGGAACGCGGTCAGCGGGCGCGGATGGCCACCATCGAAGGCCGCCTGCAGGCGCGCCGCGAATTCGACGAAACCCTGCGCTGCGATTTCCTCCAGCAGATCATCGCGGCCCTTGAAATGACGATAGGGTGCGGCAGCGGACACGCCCGCCCGGCGCGCGGCCTCGGACAGGGTGAAGGATTGCGGGCCCTGTTCCTCGATCAGCGCGGCACTGGCCTCGACCAGTGCCTGACGCAGATTGCCGTGGTGATAGGTCTTGCGGTCGCTGGACGCTGGATCGGGCACTACATGCCTTCGCCGAAGAAATCCCCGACCAGAGCCTCGAGCGCGTCGGCCAGATCCGCCGCCTGCGGTCCGGTGGTGGTCACGCGGATCTGGCTGCCGCGCGGGGCGGTCAGCATCAAAAGGCCCATGATCGAATCGCCGGACACGCTCATCCCGTCCTTTTCGACCTGCGCCTGCGCGTCAAAGCGTTCGACGATATCCACGAACTTGGCGCTGGCCCGCGCATGCAGGCCCTTGACGTTGATGATCGACAGATCGCGGGTGACGGGAACGCTCATCTGGCGAAGCGCCCGCCGCTTGGTCCCGACGGGACATTATAGGAATTGATGTACTTGCGCCCGGCCTCCTTGGCGAAATCCACCGCATCGGGCACCGACAGATGACGCGACTTGGCCAGCTTGACCAGCATCGGCAGGTTGGCGCCATACAGGATGGTCCGGTCCTGAACCGCACAGGCGGGCAGCGACAGGTTCGACGGCGAGCCGCCAAACAGATCCGTCACCAGCACGACACCGTCGCCCAGATCGACGGCATCCGCCGCCGCCTTGATTTCCGCAGTCTTGGCCGCGCGGTCGTGATCGTCCTCGATCGCAACTGCCGTCATGCCCACTTGCGGGCCCACGACATGTTCGACCGCGGACAGATATTCCCGCGCCAGACCGCCATGCGCTACGATGACAATTCCGATCAACGAACCCCACCACGTTCAAAGGCCCGATGCGTCATGACGGCTGCCCCTGTGCCAACAAGGCCCCGCCAGTCGGCGGCGCCTCGGGGACAGATTGCAGCGCGGCGATCCGACGCTCGAGTTCCCTGTGCCTTATTGACACCGGCCAGCCCGCATCTGCAAGCGCCACCGCCATTTTTTCGACCAAAGTGACGGAACGGTGTTGCCCTCCGGTGCAGCCAAAGCCCACGGCCAGATGCGATTTCCCCTCATCCACATGGGCGGGCAGCAGAAACTGCACAAGGTCGCGGGTCCGCGCAAAGAATTCGGCGAATCGGGCATCCGCCACGACATGCGCCTGCACCCGGCTGTCGCGCCCGTCCAGCGGGCGCAGATCGGGTTCCCAATGAGGGTTCGTCAGAAAGCGGCAATCGAACATCATGTCCAGACCGCGCGGCACGCCCCGCTTGAAGCTGAAGGAATGAAGCGACACGCTGAGCCGCCGTTCGGGGCGCAGATCGAACCAGCGGGTCAGTTCCGCCTTGAGGTCATGGGGCGACAATTCGGTCGTGTCGACCAGCACATCGGCGCGCACCCGGATCGGCGCCAGCAGGTCCAGTTCCGCCAGAACACCCGCCATCGGCGCCTCGTCCGGGGCCAGCGGATGACGGCGCCGCGTCTCGTTATAGCGGCGCACCAGCACATCCGCATCGCAATCCAGAAACAGCACCTCGGGGGCATAGCCCGGGGCGCGGGTCAGCCGGTCGATCAGCTCGATCAGGTTGATGGCGGAAAAATCGCGGTTGCGCACATCCAGCCCCAAGGCCAGCGGCACCGGGCGCGCCGGTCCGTCCAGCAGCCGGGGGATCAGCGACAAGGGCAGGTTGTCGATCGCCTCGAATCCCAGATCCTCCAGCACGTTGATGGCGGTGGACCGCCCCGCGCCCGAGGGTCCGGTGACCAGAACCAGCCGCTGCACGGGGGCGGCGGGCGGATCCTTGGGGGCGTCGTGGATCATGCGCGTTCCTTTTGCATCCGTCGGGAGGCAGGAGAGGGTCAGGCCAGACGTCGTCCCAGCATCAGCTGCCGCAATGCAGCATAAAGATGGGGCCGATAGGGCCCCAGCACAAGCGAAACCCGGACCCCCAGCACATCTTGGTGGTGTCGCTGTGGCAAGCGATCCTCTTCCACCCGCCCAAGGTCGCAGGCCAGCGTCACAGGAACCGGGGGCGAGGGGTCCGCCCACAGGATGCCGAGGCCCCGCGCCTCGATCCGGGCTAGCAGCGGGGGCGGTGCCTGCGCCATCAGATCGCCCCCCTGAAGCCGCAGATCGGTGCGGTCATCGGCAACCAGCATCGCGCCGACCGCCATCAGTTGCAGCGCCAGTGTCGATTTGCCCGATCCCGACGGCCCCAGGATCATCAGCCCACGCCCCGCGATGGCCACCGTCGTTGCGTGCAACTGGATCATGCGAATCACCTTTCGTCCCGATCATCGCCCGGATCGGGTTAATATTCTGCGCAGAACGCCCCTGCCCGCGCCGCATTCGGGGCAGGATCTGTCATGTTGGCGATAACATCAATTGTTTCCGCTAACGGTTAGCGCTGCCTTGTTTCGCCTTGAATCGCGCGTGTTATAGCCCGGTGATCATCTTGTTCCCGGGCCATCGCCCCTTTCATCCACGGAGCCAACCCCATGACCACGCGCGTAAACCCGACCTGCCGACTGGAAGACCAAGGCATCGAGGGGCTGGGCCGGGTCTATTACAACCTGCTGGAACCCGCGCTGATGACCGAAGCGGTCGCGCGCGGCGAGGGGCAGCTGGGTCTGGGCGGCACCTTCCTTGTGTCCACCGGCGCGCATACCGGACGGTCCCCCAAGGACAAGTTCGTCGTCCGCACGCCGGCGGTCGAAGATCAGATCTGGTGGGACAACAACAAGCCCATGTCGCCCGAGGCGTTCGATCTGCTGCATGCCGACATGCTGGCCCATATGAAGGGCCGCGACTATTTCGTGCAGGATCTGTTCGGCGGCGCCGATGCCGACAACCGGCTGGATGTGCGCGTCATCACCGAGATGGCCTGGCACGGCCTGTTTATCCGCCACCTGCTGCGCCGCCCCGAGGCGGACGAGCTGGCGGCCTTTGTTCCCGAATTCACGATCATCAACTGCCCCGGCTTCAAGGCCGATCCGGCGCGTCACGGCTGCCGGTCGGAAACCGTCATCGCGCTGAATTTCGAACGCAAGATGATCCTGATCGCCAACACCGCCTATGCCGGCGAGAACAAGAAATCCGTCTTTACCTTGCTGAACTATCTGCTGCCGGCCAAAGGCGTGATGCCCATGCATTGCAGCGCGAACCATGCGCCGGGCAACCCTGACGATTCGGCAGTGTTCTTCGGCCTGTCGGGAACCGGCAAGACGACCCTGTCCGCGGATCCGTCGCGCGTGCTGATCGGCGATGATGAACATGGCTGGTCCGATACCGGCATCTTCAACTTCGAGGGCGGCTGCTACGCCAAGACGATCAACCTCTCGGCCAAGGCCGAGCCCGAGATCCACGCCACCACCACCCGTTTCGGCACGGTGATCGAGAACATGGTGTTCAACGAGGACACGCTGGAGCTGGATTTCGAGGATAACTCGATCACCGACAACATGCGCTGCGCCTATCCGCTGGATGCGATCTCGAATGCCTCGCCAACCAGTCTGGGCGGGCATCCCAAAAACATCATCATGCTGACCTGCGATGCCTATGGGGTGCTGCCGCCCATCGCGCGGCTGACGCCTGCGCAGGCGATGTATCATTTCCTGTCGGGCTTCACGTCCAAGACTCCGGGCACCGAGGTCGGCGTGACCGAGCCGATCCCGACCTTCTCGACCTGTTTTGGTGCGCCCTTCATGCCGCGCCGCCCCGAGGTCTATGGCAAGCTGCTGCAGGAAAAGATCGCCCAGCATGGCGCCTCCTGCTGGCTGGTGAACACCGGCTGGACCGGCGGGGCCTTCGGCACCGGCAAGCGCATGCCCATCGCCGCGACCCGCGCCCTGCTGGCCGCCGCGCTGGATGGCAGCCTGAACGCGGTCGAATTCCGCAAGGACGCGAATTTCGGCTTCGAGGTGCCCGTCAGCGTGCCAGGCGTCAGCGATGTCCTGCTGGACCCGCGCCAGACCTGGGCCGAGCCTGCCGCCTATGACGCGCAGGCGAAAAAGCTGGTACAGATGTTCTCGGACAATTTCGCGCAATATCTGGATGCGATCGACGACGAGGTCCGCGCCGCCGCCATCGGTTGAGCCTGCCCGTCTTGCACATCATCATCCCCCGCCCCCAAAGGGCGGGGGATGATGACGTGCAAGACGGGCAGGCTCAACCGATGGCCTGTATCTTATGCACATCT
>NZ_RQRT01000103.1 GCF_004335005.1 Paracoccus nototheniae
CCGTGGCGGGCAGGGCGGCCTGCGACGACCGGGCGGGCGCGGAGGCTTCCGGCGCGGTCTTTGCGGGCTCCATGTCGACTGGATCCCTCTCGACTGGCCCCATGACCTTGGGGGCGATGCCTGCAGGGGTGATGTCTGCAGGGGCCATGTCTGCAGGGGCGGTGCCTTCGGATGTGGTGTCCGGTTGTTGGGTCATTCGCGCGACGCGCTCTGGATTGGGGCGGGGGGTGGGGTGTCGCCCGCCTGTTCCGCCAGATCCTCGTCCTCCGGCAAAGGGACCGGCAGGATGGTGACCAGATCGCCCGGATGGATCAGCGTGTCCATGTCCGCCGCGATCCGTTCGGTCCGGGTCGCGTCGGTGGGCCGTTCGATGCTGACCTCAAGGCGCAGTCCGTCTTCGGCAAAAAGGCTCAGTTCCGCCATCACCGTGTCAAAGGCGCTGTCTGCGGCGTCCAGCGCGGTGGTGATGCTGCGCAGTTCCGCCGTCACGCTGCGCAGGCGTTCGGAACCGGCCAGTTCGGCGTCCTGCTGCGCCAGCCGCCGTTCGGCCTGCAACCGGAACAGCAGGTCGTGCTTTTCCAGAAAGATCCGTTCGGCGTCCATCGCCCGCATCGCCGTCTCGTCCAGCCGGGAATCGGTGATGAAACCGTTCTGCAGCATCTCGATCTGCTGGGCGCGCCGGGCGGCATAATAATCGGCCTGCGTTTCAGAGACGCGGCGCTGCTGTTCGGCGGTCTCGATCCTTGCAGCCAGATCGGCCAGCGTCGCTTCGGTCCGGGTCTGGCGCAGGCCCTCGGCGCGGATTTCGGCGGCAAGGGCGGTTTCCTCGCTGGTCACGCGCTCGGCGCCCAGCAGGGCCAGCGCGGCGGTGACCTCGGGGCTGTCTGCCGGCAGCGTGCCGACGCCGTCCAGTGCCGCGCGCAGGCGCATGCGTTCCAGCGACAGGCTGGCCCGGGTGCGGGCCAGTTCGGTCTGCCGTGCCCGCAGCGCGATCATTCTGACCTGAGCCGCCGGATCGCGGTCGTCCAGCACCCCCGCCTGCGCCAGAAGCCGCGCGACGGTCAGCCCCGTGCTGTAGCCATGCGATCCGGGCGCCCGGACCGCGCCGCGCACCAGAACCGGCGGGCGGCTGTCGAATGCGGCGCTGACCATGGTCTGCGTGGCCATCGCGTCGAAGGCCGCGCGCGAGACCAGCGCCTCGACACAGGCCAGGGGACGCCCGGCGACATCGACATGGCCAAGGGCGGGCAGCGACAGGGTGCCGGTGCCCGCGACATCATAGATGCCCGACAGGTCCAGCCGCTCGAACACGATATCGGTCGCCGGGGCGCCATCGCCGGCAGGCGCGGCCAGGGCCGAGGATTCAAAGATCCGCAGCGCGATCCGGTCGCCCGGCACGGTCACGTCGGGGCTGTCGGCCGCGGCCTCGCATTCCGGGGGCACGATGGCCGCCGGGGCCGGTTGGCGAACCTGCGCTGGCGGCAGCGATTCGGACACGGCCTGACGGGGCAGGCGCCCCTCGCCCGAATTGTCGGGCGGCACGATGCTGCCCGAGGCGTCCGCATCGCCCAGACCCAAGCGCGCATAAAGGCCCGACGCCCGGTCGGACAGCCCGCCATTCTGAACGATGGGCCAGGCCCAAATTCCGGCCAGACCGGTCGCGACGATGCCTGCGCTGACCATGAAACCACCTAAACCATTCGTCATACCGTTCCTCTGCCTGCATCGTCGCAAGGGCGCCGGAGAAATAACTTTGCAGTATCGGGAAACTACGATAATTTGAATAAGCGCTCAATTGACTTAAGGGCGAGCGGGGAATGTCTTTCCAAAACGATTATTATCCCAAAGGGTAATCATATCCCAAGGGATAACAGAATGAATTTCAGCGACATGTCCGATCGGTGCAGTTCCTGGGTCAGGGACAGACGCCTTTGGGCAGAAAGAGGGCCGGGGATGATCCAAAGGATAAGGCGCGCAGGCGGGCGGCTGGCCATCGGACGGCTGGCCATCGGACTGGCCCTGTGGTCCTGTGCCGCCACCGGGGCCATCGCCTGCAGCGGGGTGCCGCGCACGACGCTGGCGCTTTACGACAGCACGCGCGAGGGCGCGCCGCGCGACACCCGCATTCACCGC
The DNA here is from genome assembly GCF_004335005.1 of Paracoccus nototheniae. Lineage (GTDB taxonomy): Bacteria > Pseudomonadota > Alphaproteobacteria > Rhodobacterales > Rhodobacteraceae > Paracoccus > Paracoccus nototheniae. The sequence continues at coordinate 2,134 of NZ_RQRT01000103.1, forward strand.
TATGCCGAGTTGGTCCTGAACCATCTGGGCCAGCGCGTCGTCTATCACGATCTGTCGCAAGGGGGCGCACCCGCTGCCGATCCGGGCGATGTGCGGCTGGTCCTGTCATGGCTGGACGACGGCACCGCCGCCAATGCCCCGGGCCTTGAGGGGCTGGGCGCCTGGCTGTCCCGGCACGCCGATTTCTGCGAGGGCAGCCCTCGGATCGTAGCGATGGGCAACCTGTCCCCCTGGACCGGATTGCCGCCCGAGGCCGCGCAACGGGCCTTTGCCGCGATGGGCGTACTGGCCGATGGCAGCACCCATGCGGTGGGCGTCCAGGCGGTGCAGTCGCTGCGCGATGCCGCGCTGATGGATCACGAGGCCGTCTTCATGATCGCGCCGGGCAATCATGCGGGCGTGACTGCCGCCGCCGATGCGCGGTCGTTGCTGCAACTGACCTCGGGGGGGCGCGCGATCGATCTGGCGGTGACCGGCCCGGCGGGCGGCTATCTGCATGACAGCGCCGCGATCGCGATGGGCGCGCAGGGTCAGGCCGCATGGATCGTCGATCCCTTCGGCTTTTTTGGGCAGGTGCTGGATCAGGACGGGGTGCCGCGCCCCGATCCGACCACCCGTCAGGGGCTGCGCAGCTTTTTCGCCACCGTCACCGCCGAGGGCTGGCTGGATGTCATGCCCACCCGCAGCTTCGGCGAACCCGAGCGTCTGGCATCCGAGGAATTGGTGTCGCGGCTGATCGACCCTTTTGCCGATCTGCCCCTGTCCGTGGCGGTGCTGGCAGGTGATCTGGTGCCCGGTCTGGGTGGACCGCTGTCCGAACGGGGATTGCAGGCCGCGCGGCAGGCCTTTGCCGCGCCGCATGTGCAGGGCGCGGTGCAGGGCTTCAGCGATATCCGCGATTGGTCGTTCTTTGCCGCCTATGATCCGGGGCGCGAGGCTGCGTTGCTGGATGCGCCGCAGGTGGTGGCCGACCGGGGGGCGCTGGTCACATCCGCCGTCATGACCCTGCGCGACGCCTTTGCCGAAACCGGCGCATCGACCTTTTCCCGCACGCCCGGCGCGCCGCGCAAATATGCGGCCGAGGCGTTCGATCTGGGCGCCGAACTGGGCGGCGCCATCGCGCAGGTCAATGCGCTGACCCCCGAAGACCGCCCCGCGCAGCTGTATAACTGGAGCGGGAATGCCCGGCCCTACGAGGCCGCGCTGGCTGCCGAGGCCGCGACCGGACTGGTTGCGATGGGCGGCGGTGGCGGGGTCATGGATGCCGCGCATCCGTCGCTGACAGGGCTGATGCCGCTGTCGGTGCAGGTGGGCGAGCAGCGTCAGGTCTATGACGCGCTTGGCGGGGATGCGGCCTATACCGGGTCGTGGACCGCGCCGCTTTACGGCTTTCACGGGTTTGGCCAGACGCTGGCCCGGACCGAGGAGCCGCGCCGCCTGCGGCCCTTTCATCTTTCCTTCGCCGCCCGCTCGGCCATCCATTTCGAAACCCGCCGCGCGGTCGAGACCTATCTGGACATGGCGCGCACTGCGCCTGTCGTGCCGATCCGCGCGGCGGATCATGGGCGCGCGGTCCTTGGGTTCGACAGCATGCGCATCACCCCCGAGGGGCCGGATCTGTGGCGCGTCACCGACCGGGGCGGGCTGGACACGCTGCGGCTGGACAAGGCGGCAGACCGGATGATGGACATCGCCCGCAGTCAGGGCGTGATGGGCGCGCGGCGCAAGGGCGACGCCCTTTACATCGCGCTGGACCCCGCCGCACCCGAGGCGCTGGTCGCGGTGGTGGCGGGGGACGATCCCTCGGGCGTCCTGACCACGCTGCCCGCGCCCGTGCTGCAGGCCAGCCGGCTAATCATCGAACGGTGGAACCGTTCCGATTGCGCGGTGGAAATGGAGCTGTCGGGATTTGCCGCAGGCGATGTGACCCTGACCGGGCCGCCGGATGCGCGGTACGGCGTCGCCATTTCGGGCGTGGATGAGGGGCAGCGCCATCCGGTCACCGCCGATGGGTCGGGACTGCTGGTCATCACCGTGCCTGCCGCGCCCGGCGGTCTGATCGGGCTGTCCGTTCAGGGGGAATGTCTGGGATGAACCTTGCCGCAATCCGCGACTATGTGATGATCACCGCAGCGCTTGGCGGGATCGCGGTGGGGGGCATCGCCCTGCTGCGCCCCGATCCCGGCGTCGAATTCGAGGCCGAGCTGTCGCGTCTGGAACCCGGCGATGCGCTGCGCCGCCTGCGCGCCGCCGAAGGGCGGTTCGATTTTCACGACAACCTGCAGCTGCTGCATGCCCGGCTGTCGCTGGCCGATGGCGATCTGGACGGCGCGCGGCGGTCCTTTCTGCAATTGCTGGCGCAGGCCGGGCCCTCGGACGAGGCGCTGGAATCGCTGGCCGGGATCGAGGCCGCGTCGGGCCATCCGGGCCGGGCGGCGGTGTTTCTGCGCCGTGCCTATGCGCTGCGCCCCACCCCCGAACGGCGTGCAGAGCTGGGCGGCTGGTATCGCACGCTGCGGCTGGCAGGCGCCGAACGCGCGCTGCTGGCATCCGTCGATCCCGCGATCCTGACCGGCCCCGAGGTCGGAAGGCTGGGTCAGTTGCTGATCGCCGCCGGTCAGATCGATGCCTACGAGGCGCTGCTGTTCACGCTGGCCGATGGCGAGGTCGCCGACAGCAAGGCCCCCGACCGTCTGGCCTATCGCCAGCGGCTGCTGGAATATCTGGTCGAAGGCGGCCGCCCGGCCGAGGCTGTGGCCGTGGCCACGGTCTGGGCCGGGCAACCCGATCCCGGGCCGGTGCTGGAAGCCTCGGTCCGGGCGCTGATCGGGCGCGGCGCCATCGATGCGGCGATCCTGCTGGCCCGGGCGGGGTTTGGTGTGGCGCCGGAAGACGCGCATCGGGTGCTGCCGGTCTTTGCCCGCAGCGGCCATGGCGGGACGGCGCGCATCCTGCAGGATGAATGGCTGGCGGGTCGCCCCCGCCTGTCCGAACCCGAATGGGCCACCCTGTCGGCGCTGGCCGAAAGCACCGGCGACATGCGCGGGGTCCGCCACGCGCTGGCGCTTGGCGGGGGGCAGGCCAGCCCCGCCGCGCGGGGTCAGGCGCTGACGCAGGTCATGCGCTATCGCGGGGCGGTGGCGCTGGTGCCCTATCGCGCCCTGCTGGACGATCAGGTCTTTGCCGCATCCCCGCTGGTCGGTGCGGGCTGGGCGGCATGGCGCGGCGACCGGGCGGGCAGCTATGCCCATCTGCTGGCGGCGGCGGATCAGCCCCTGGGCAGCTGGGATCAGCTGATCTGGATGTCGCTGGCCGAAGGCCTGCGCGGCAGCCCCTTCCATCGCGCGCTGCTGGCCGGAGCGGTCGAGAACCCCGATCTGCGTCAGCGCCTGCGCGACAGCATCCGGGCGCCTCGTCCCGGCCTGCCCGATCCCGCCAACGTCACGGCAGAAGGATCGGCGGCGTCAGCCGGTTGAAGACCGCATCGGCACTGACATAGGGATAAAAGCCCGCCTGCCGGGCCTTGTCCGTGATCTTGGCGCGCAGGTCGTCGGTGGTCTGTTCGGGAAACTGCGTTTCCACGTCCAGCGACAGGACCGCCACGCCATGGTCGCGGAAATCCTGCTGCAGCGCCTCGATCGTGTGGATATGGGTCGTGGGGGCCGAGACATTCTCGACCATGACCGCGTCGATGGCGTCCAGATAGGCGCCGAAACCCGCCCTCTCGGCAGGGCCGGGCGTGGCGCCCGCCGCGTCGCGCCCGATAAAGACGCCGTTGTTCACCACGATAAAGGCGTCGCAGTTCCACAGCCGCGCCCGGTCCGCCACCGTCCGCACCAGCGCCATCATGCCCTGCGCCAGCGCCGGGGCGCCGGTCGGGCCATCGGGGCGCTGCCCCTCGGGCCAGATCAGCGTCTCGTCCAGCGCGTGGCTGTAATAATGCAGCACATCGTCCAGAAACAGCCCGTCCACCCCGGTCTGCATCAGCCGATCCACCCGGTTCAGCAGGATGTCGCGCCAGCCTTGCGTCCAATAGGCGGCCAGATGATCGCCATGCCCGGCGGTGGGGCCATACCATTCGGGCAGCGTGCCCGGCGCCGTGGTCCCGATCTGGTCGATCCAGTAATCGCGATAGGTCTCGATCTCGCTGACGTTCAGATAGCCAAGCGTCGGGCGGCTGCCATCATGGCGGATCGCGGTGATCTCTTCGGGGGTGAAGAACAGCTCTTGTCCGGTTTCGGTATAGGGGGCGCCGGTCTTGGTCACCTCGACGATCAGCAGGCCGTGGGGCTGGGCGGCCAGCGTCGTCGCATCATAGCCCTCGCCCCAGTATTGCACCCCATAGCCCTGTTGCAGGGCGGGCATCAGCCGGGCGGCCCGGGACCGGGCGCCCGCCAGCGAACAATCCAGTTCGGGGGGCTGGGGGGGCGCCACGGCTGCAGGCACGGTGGCGGGCACGGCTGTGGGCACGGCTGTGGGCACGGTTTCCGTCGGAGGTTCGCTCACCTGGGGCTGCTGCGCATGGATCATGCCTGTGGGAACAAGGGCGGCAAAAACGCCGCTCAGCGCGGCGGGACGAAACAGAGACATGATCTTCAAGGCAGGGTCTTCCCGAAAGGCGCCGTGCCCCGGCGCAGGGTCGTCCCGGGGCGCAGCCTGTCGCTGCGTCCCCGTTCAGGTGGTGACGATCAGGCTGGGCATCCGCTCTGACGGTTCTTTGTCCGAGTTGGCCACAAGATAGGGGCGACTGTCCAGTAGGGCCTTTTGCTGATAGGCCCAGTGATCCGCGCACATCTGGTCCAGATCGCGGGTCGCGCGCCAGCCCAGTATTTGCCCCGCAAGGGTCGGATCGGCCAGCGACACCGCCGCATCGCCGGGGCGGCGGTCCACGATGCGATAGGGCACCGCAAAACCGCAGGCGGTCGAAAAGGCCGCGATGATCTGCAGCACGCTGTAACCCGTTCCGGTGCCCAGATTGATGCGCAGATGCCGTTCGGACCCGGCGGGCGGTCCGGACAGATGGTCGATGGCCGCGACATGGCCGCGCGCCAGATCGACGACATGGATGTAATCGCGCACACCGGTGCCGTCGACCGTGTCGTAATCGCCGCCAAAGACCTGAACCTCGGCCCGCTGGCCCGCAGCGGTTTGCGCGACATAGGGGAACAGGTTATTCGGTGCGTCCTTGGGATTCTCGCCGATCAGCCCGCTGGAATGCGCGCCGACCGGGTTGAAATAGCGCAGCGAGATCGCGCGGAAATCGGGCCGGGCGGCGGTCAGATCGTCGATCATCTCTTCGATCATCAGCTTGGTGCGGCCATAGGGATTGGTGATGCCGGTGGGCGCGGTTTCTGCGATGGGCAGCACCTTGGGCATGCCATAAACCGTGGCCGAGGATGAAAAGACCAGATCGCGCACCCCCGCCCGGTCCATCGCCCGCAACAGAGAGATGGCGCCCAGCAGGTTGTCGTGGAAATACAGCAGCGGATCCGCGACCGACTGGCCCACCGCCTTTTTGCCCGCCAGATGGATGACCGCATCGATCCCGTAGCGGCGCAGGATCCCCTCGACCACATCGGGGTCGCGGACATCGCCCTCGATCAGGATGACCGGGCCGGGGGCGATCTTGGGCAGCGAGGCCACGGCGCGGCGGTCCGAGTTTTCGAAATTGTCCAGAATGACGACGCGGTGGCCAGCGGCCAGCAGCTCGACCACGACATGGGATCCGATATAGCCGGCGCCGCCGCTGGCAAGGATGGTCCGGCCAGAGGCGCGGGCAGGCATGTGATGACGCATCATTCCACCATGGGGGATTGGGCAGGGTTGCCGGGTCGGATCATGGCCCTGTGGCCATGGGCGGGGTGGCTGGCGGTTTGCTCGCTTGCGGTGGGCTGGCTTGCTGTGGATTGGTGGGCGTTCATCTGCCGGGCCGTTGTCGGGCGGGCAGGGCCTTGGGCGTTCTCGCGCATGCCGATGTCCTTAATGGCCAT
>NZ_RQRT01000104.1 GCF_004335005.1 Paracoccus nototheniae
GTGCCCCGACCCACCGTCGCCGCTCTGCGCGCGCGCATCGCCCATCTCGAGGGCGCCGAGACGCATGCGCTTGAAGTGCTGCCCTTCGGTGTCGACATGCTCGACCGCCGGATGCCGCAGGGTGGTCTGGCGCTGAGGTGTCTGCATGAGGTCGCGGGCAGCGGCGCCGGAGCGGTGGACGGCGCCGTGGCGGCCTGCTTTGCGGCGGGCATCGCTGCCCGACTGCCGATGACCGCCTTACGGCGCCGCATCTGGTCGCCAAGGCCTCGGGGCACCACCGCCATCGCACTCCGGCGCTGGCGCCGGCAGGCGGATGCCAGAGATTTCGGCCAACCCACGGCGGCGCTGGCCGGTCTCGGTGCTGCCCTCGGCCCCCCTGCCCGTGCCAGGTATCGGGCGGCCGCCCTGGCGGGTCGAGCTGATCCGGGCACGGGCCGAAGAATCCTTCGATCTCGAGCTGGAGGGTTGCGACGGCGGGAATGGTCACCAGTCGGCTCACGGCCCCATGCTGGCTGGCATATGACTCCACTTTGCCATTCATGGCCTTGATGCGCCCTTCGATATTGGCAAGGTCGTCGAGGAGACCCTCAGGAATGGCTCGCGGATACGCTGGCCTGCATTCCAGACTGCAAGATCACCCGAGTGGATGATCTTCTACGGTGGAACCGTTCAAACCACGCGGCATGACCGGACGCTTACCATGACGCTACGCAGGGGTTAAAGAGGGACGTGTCGGACTCCTTGGCCGTGCCTGAGGCTCAAAATATAATTTTGTCGATAGATTTTATGGCCGATCGACTGCCTGACGGTCGCGCGTTCCGACTGCTGAACGTGCTGGACGAGTTCAACCGAGAAAGTTTCAGCATTGAGGTGGACTTTTCTCAGCCAGCATAGCGGGTCAGCCGAAGTTTCAACACCATCATCGAATGGCGCAGCAAGCCCAAGACGATCTGCGTGAAGTTGCCAGTGGATGCGCCATTGATGGAGTGGATGGCTCCCGCTCCCGGCATCGTAATGTTCCACATTGGGTGCTGTCACACTTACCAATGAAGGGAGCCATCGATGAAGGAGATTGCCACAATTGGCCTGGATCTGGCCAAGAACGTGTTTCAGGTTCATGGCGTTGATGCCAAAGGCATCGCCCTCGTGCGGCGGCAGGTCAGGAGAGCCCAGGTTCTGCTGTTCTTCTCACGCTTGCCACCTTGCCTCGTTGGCATGGAAGCCTGCGCAGGAGCCCATTACTGGTCACGGGAACTGGCAAAGCTTGGCCATGATGTGCGGCTGATCCCGCCCTCCTACATCAAGCCCTTCGTCAAGCGGGGCAAGACGGATGCGGCTGATGCAGAGACGATCTGCGAAGCGGTAACCCGTCCGAACATGCGCTTCGTGCCGGTCAAGACCGAGAGGCAGCAGGCGGTGCTGATGCAGCACCGGACGCGTGACTTTCTCGTTCGCCAGCTGACGCAGCTTGTCAACGCAATCCGCGCGCATCTGGGAGAGTTCGGCATCGTGGTCCCAAATCCGGCAGTGTCCTTACATAAAGCGGACGGAGTGCATTCCCATTTCCGACGCTGCGCGGACCTCCTCAGCAATCATCAAGACCAAAGATGTTGTCCCATCCCGGATGATCACATAGCCCCCCGCCGGACCGCGTTCTTCGTGGCAAGATCCATCCTGATCGAGTTTCGGGATGGGCGGCGGGGATGCTGATCTCTCTTCACAAGCAGGCAACGACAATACCGAAGAGACGGGCCGCGATCCAGGCAAGCACCGAACCGCCCTGGATGGTGGCGGGACGCTTCGGCATCTCCATGCAGAGCGTCTGGAAGTGGCGGAGCCGGGACAGTGTGCATAACCAAAGCCACAGGCCGCACAGGCTTCGGTCGACGCTCACTGCGCCCCTCATGAATGGACAGTGCAGGACGGTTGCACCGATTGGCTGCGCGGCCTCAGAACGCGTCCGAGGGATGGCGCGGCGGACGCGGGAACGCCGTGCCCGTCAGATGCCTATGCGTCCTTCGCAGCCTCGAACGATCCCAGCCATGCGCGCAGAACGGCATCCAGCTGATCGCGCTGTTCCGGCGACAAGGCCTGCATCAGCCGGTGCTGGTTGGCTACATGTTCGGCCACGACCGTGTCGATCAGCGTCAGGCCCCGGGGCGTCAGCGCGACCATGGATCCGCGACCGTCATCGGGATTGCGGCGGCGTTCGATCAGTCCCGCCGCCTCCAGCCGGTCCAGCCGGTTCGTCATCGTCCCCGAGGCCACCATCGTCCATGAAATCAGCTGGGACGGGGTCAACGCGAAGGGCGCGCCGGACCGGCGAAGCGTGGCCAGAACGTCGAACCCGGCAGCCGTCAGGGCATGGGCCGCATAGACCTGCGCCAGCTCGTCGCTCAGGTGATCGACCAGCCGCTTGAGGCGGCCCATCGTCCCCATAGGTCCGGTGTGCAGATCGGGGCGTTCAAGACGCCATTGCTGCAGAATGCGGTCCACCTGATCCATGACAGCGTGATGCCGCATGACTGTCTTGACGTCAAGACATCCGCCATATATCTCGACATCGAGACAAATGGAGATGACCATGTCCCGCCAGATCGACATTATCCTTGCCGCCTGCGCCCCGGCGATCTGGGGCAGCACCTATATCGTCACCACGCAGATGCTGCCGGCAGGCTATCCGCTGACCAACGCCGTCCTGCGGGCGCTTCCTGCGGGGCTGGTGCTGATGCTGATGGTGCGCAGGCTGCCGCCCGTCGGCTGGCTGGGGCGCCTGCTGGTGCTGGGCGGCCTGAATTTCGCGGTCTTCTGGGCCGCGCTGTTCGTGGCGGCCTATCGCCTGCCGGGAGGGGTCGCTGCGACCCTTGGCGCGGTGCAGCCGATGCTGGTTCTGGTGCTGGCGCATCTGGCACTGGGCGCGCCGCTGACGCGATTGCGGGTGATGGCCGCAATGGGGGGGCTGATCGGGGTCGCGCTACTGGTTCTGGGGCCGCAGGCGCAGATGGATCCGCTTGGCGTGGCCGCCGCCCTGACCGGTGCGGTGTCCATGGCCTGCGGCGTGGTGCTGACGCGCAAATGGCGACCGGAGGTCTCGACCCTGACGCTGACGGCATGGCAACTGACCGCCGGGGGGCTGCTGCTGATCCCCGCCGCGTGGTGGTTCGAGCCTGCGCTGCCTCCGTTGGATGTCACGAACCTGTCCGGCTATCTGTGGCTGGGCCTGTTCGGCGCGGCAATCAGCTATTTCCTGTGGTTTCGCGGGATCGAGCGGCTTGGCCCTTCGGCCATCACCGGCCTTGGCTTTCTCAGCCCCGTGACCGCCGTGGTCCTTGGCTGGGCGGTGTTGGGCGAGACGTTGGGATCCCTTCAGGGTCTGGGGGCGGGCATCGTGCTGCTCTGCGCCTGGCTGGGCACGCGGCCCGTCCGCCACGTCATCTCGCTTCACCCCGCCTGAGGCGCGGGATGGGACGCCTGAGCCGGGCGACCGGCGCTGCGGCGATGGGCTGCGGGCGGCACACCGATGACACGCTTGAAGGCACGGGTGAACGCCGCCTGAGAGGTATAGCCAAGCCGATAGGCGACCGAGGCAACCGACGTGCCTTCCTGTTCCAGCCATTGCACCGCGACGCGCATCCGCAAATCGGTCACATAGCGCAGCGGGCTGACGCCCAGCACCGCCACGAACCGGTCGGAAAAAACCGAACGCGAGGCACCCATCAGGCCCGCCATCATCGGCACGTCCCATGCGCGGCCCGGATCGCGGTGCAGCTCGACCAGCACGCGCGCAAGGCGCGGGTCGCGCAGGGCGGTGATCACGCCCGAGGCATTGTCGCAGCCGCATTCGATCCAGCCCCGGACGATCAGCGCCGCGATCACATCCGCCAGCCGCGCCAGAACCCCGACCGAACCCGGGCGGTCCTGCGCCATCTCGGCCTCCATCCCGGCCAGAATGGCGCGCATCTCGGGTTGGCGATCCAGCAGCGCGCCGACCGACATGGCCTCGGGCATCAGGGCGACCAGCGGATGCATGGTAACCAGATCCAATTCCATCGCACCTGTCAGAATGGTCGTGTCGGCGCTGCGGCAGGCATCGGCGTCGCAGTCGCGGATTTCCGCGAAGGCCTGACACAGCGTCTCGGGGGTGAAGCTGTCGAAATCGCGCGCGGCCACCTGCGGCGCGGACAGGATCCGATGGACCTGACCGCGCGGGATCAGCACGGCATCGCCCGCAGCCATCGGACGCGGCGCCATGCCGGGCAACAACAGCACGGCGCGGCCCTGACCGATGAAGTGAAACCGCGCGTCCCTGCTGGCCGGGAAGGCAACACCGAACGGAGCCGACAGACGCAGCCGCCAATAGCTGGCCCCGCGCAGGCGCATGCCCAGAAGCACCTCGCTGACGGCATCACGATTTTGATGGTTTCCGGCGTTTGGATCAAGCATGACGGATAAACTGACATGGTTTGTCCGAAATCCCAAGCTATATCGTGACGGATCACAGGCTCATCCAAGGAACGCAGCATGCCATCCGATACTTTCCTGACAGCCGCAGACACGGATACGGATGCCCTCGAACAGACCCGACCGGCCTGGGGCGCGGTGTTGTCCATGTCGCTTGGCGTCTTCGCCTTGGTGACGGCCGAGTTTCTGCCCGCAAGCCTGCTGACGCCCCTGGCCGACGGGCTGCAGATCAGCAAAGGGGCTGCCGGGCAGGCGGTGACAGCCACCGCGTTTGTGGCGCTGATCACCAGCCTGTTCATCTCGACCGCCATCGGGCGCATCGACCGCAGGCATGTTCTGATCGGGCTGTCGGTCTTGCTGGTCCTGTCGAACCTGATCGCCGCCAGCGCGCCGGGATTTGCGACGCTGCTGATCGGGCGGGTGCTGATGGGGGTCGCCCTTGGCGGCTTCTGGAGCCTGTCTGTCGCCACCCTGATGCGGCTGGTGCCCGAACGGGACATACCCCGCGCCCTGTCGATCATGTTCATGGGCGTCTCGGCGGCGACGGTCTTTGCGGTCCCGGTAGGCAGCTATCTGGGCGCGATGATCGGCTGGCGGGGCGTGTTTCTGGCCGCGACCGGGCTTGCGCTGCTGGCCCTGCTGACCCAGATCCTGACGCTGCCCGCCTTGCCCGCGCGGGGCCGTGCCCGGGCCGGCATCCTGTTCGAGGTGCTGCGCCGTCCCGGCATCGGCATCGGCATGGCCGCCGTTCTGATGGTCTTTGCCGGGCATTTCACGTTTTTCACCTATATCCGTCCGTTTCTGGAAACCGTGACCGGCGTGGGCGTCAATGGCGTAACCCTGATCCTGTTCGGCTTTGGTCTGGCGAATTTCCTGGGCACCTATCTTATCGCCTTCGTCATCCAGCGCTCGCTGCGGCTGGCGCTGATCCTGATGCCGTTGACCATGGCCGCGCTGGCGCTGCTGCTGACGGCTTTCGGAGGCATCCCCGCCCTTGACGCAGCGATGATCGCGATCTGGGGTCTGGTCTTTGCAGGCGTACCGGTGGCGTGGTCGACCTGGATCACCCGGGCCATCCCCGATCAGGCCGAGGCGGGCGGCAGCCTAATCGTGGCCGCCATCAATTTTGCCATCGCGGCAGGGGCGGGTCTTGGCGGTGGCCTGCTGGAGATCTCAGGACCACGCGGGGTGTTTCTGGTCAGCGGGCTGATCCTGGTGGCCGCCGTGGCCATGATCGTCAGCCGGGTCCGGCTGCCATGACGTCCGGACGGTCCTGATCGGGGCTAAGGGCTGGGCGGGATCGGCTTTTTCCCCTTCTATCGGATCGGCAGGGTGACACCCTTTGCAAAGGCCGGTGAATGGCCTTCGCCCCGCCGGCACCGATGTGTGCATCAGTTTGGACGCAATCATCACGCCGGGAAAAGGGCTGAAGGCGCGGATGCCGCCCGGCCGATCTCGTTGCGACGGCCACCGACGACCGGATTGGCTTGCGCCGTCCTCACCGATAACCGGACCCAATGGCCGCCCCATGATCACGCCGCTATCCGGGTCGACGCGCAGAACCCATTGTCACCTTTCGCCCAGAGGCTAAAATGCCCCATCGACATGGGGGAACGGCATGATCATGCAAGCCTGCCTCAACAGTGCGCGTCCTGATGACTTTCACCCAAAGCTGCTGCTCACGGCCGAGGCGATCGCTCGCGATGGGGCGGCATGCGTTTCTGCTGGGGCTGCCGAACTTCATATCTGCCCCCCGCGGCTGACGGTCTTGAGAGCCTGCTGGCGGTCGATGAGGCGATACATGCCGTGCGGCGCGCCTGCCCGGGCACTCTTGTCGGCGTGTCGACGGGAGCGTGGATTGAACAGGATGGGATACAAACACTAAAATGCATTTCATCGTGGGGTCTGCTGCCCGACTAAGCCTCAGTCAACCTTTGCGAGAGGGATGCTCCTTCGGTTATCGCTTTGCTGCACAGCAGGGGTGTCGGCGTGGAGGCTGGGTTGGCCTCGCAAGCGGATGCCGAGAGATTTGTTGGCCTTCAAGATTGTCATCGACCGTTTCGGATCCTGATTGAAATTGAAGAGCAGGACAGAAGCCAGGCCGACGCAGTCGCTGACCGCATCGCGCGGGTTCTTGAACGCGCCCACATTCGGACGCCGATCCTTCTGCATGGGTTTGACGCGACCGTTTGGCACTTCGTCACCCGCGCGAGACAACGACGCTGGTCCACACGGATTGGGCTGGAGGATGGGTGCCACCTTGCGAGTGGTGATATGGCGGAAAACAACGCTGAACTTGTGTCGGACGCGCTCCGTATTGTTCAAGGGGTGGCAAGCTGGCGGTCACATCCCGCCTGATTACAAGGCCGCTTCCTCAAGATTTCCTGCCTTTGTTTCTGCCAATCCTTGAGCGCGTCGATGGGTGTCCGGCCCTTCAGCACGGATTGCGGACGCTGACCGTTGTAGAACCGTACGGAGCGCAGGATGGTCGGTTCCAGATCCTCGCCGCGGCGGTTGCGGTGGCCTTGCAGGACGTCCTCGATCCAGCCGTTGAAGCCCTGGACCATGCCATTGGTCTGAGGGTGCATCGGCGGAGCCAGGCGATGCTTGATGCCGAGGTCGGCGCAGAGGCGCTCGAAATCGTGGTTACCGGTGGCCTCCGGCGACGAAGGCCGAACAGGCGATCGGTGAACGCCTTGCCGTTGTCGGTGAGCCAGCGGGTGATCGTCATCGGCGCGGCCCGCTCCAGATCACGCAAGACGCGGCGGGCGTTGGCGGCGGTTTTCGCAGGGTCGATGCGCCCGAAGACCCATCGTGTGGCGCGGTCGATGGCCACGAACAAATACCGGCGGCGGCTCTCGTCGGCCATCTGCGGCAGGTCTTTCACATCGACATGGAGATAGCCGGGCTTATAGGTCTTGAACGTCCCGTGCGCAGGCATAGGCAGGGCAGCCCACGCCATGCCAGCGCAGGCATCGGTCCAGACCAGAGCGCGAGACGTGCGTGTTCAGAAACTCCCGCACCACCGACAGGAGGTCATCCAGCGGCAACAGCAGCGACTTGCGCAGCGCCACTGCCACAGCTTCTTGTGCCGGCGTACGCGTCGACCGAAGCCTGTGCGGCCTGTGGCATGATCATGCACACTGTCCCGGCTCCGCCACTTCCAGACGGTCCGCATGGAGATGCCTTAGCGTTTCGCCACCCTCCAGGCCGGTTCGGTGCTTGCCTGGATCGCGGCCCGTCTCTTCGGTATTGTCGTTGCCTGCTTGTGAAGAGAGATCAGCATCCCCGCCTCCCATCCCGAAACTCAATCAGGATGGATCTTGCCACGAAGAACGCGGTCCGGCGGGGGGGCTATGTGATCATCCGGGATGGGACAGGCGGGCTGCCAATGTCCGATCATAGGCGTTTACTTCGATCCGCGGCATTCAGCTGCAGGCACCGTTCCGTTGAACAGGTGGATACGCGCACCGCCCAAAGCGGCCGGTCGAGGGCACAGCGCGACTGTGGGGCAGTGTCCTCAGACCAGCCGTTTGCTCAGCGCAGCAAGGTCAATCGGGCAGGATCCGGTTTGTGCCGGGCAAAGCCCCGGGGCCTCG
>NZ_RQRT01000105.1 GCF_004335005.1 Paracoccus nototheniae
CTCTACAACGGTCAGCTCCCGCAATCAGTGCTGAAGGGCCGAACGCCCATTGATGCGCTCAAGGACTGGCAAAAACAAAGGCCGGACCTGTTCAGGAAGAGGCCGTATAATCACATGGGATGTGACAGTTAGCGTGGCGCCACCCGATGAACAGATCATCGTTCCATATGCGCCACTATTAGTACTTCAAGGCTAATATTGAGCGCGCATGCAGATACTCAAGAACCCCCATGCTGCTGAACCAGCTAAAAGCACATTGGGAGGAGATATCGTATTCAAACTTCCGGCTTATGCGTCTACTCGGCGTCTTTCAGGCGCGTGCCTTCGCAAAGCGACAGCACGTCCGCCAGAAGCGGGTTCGGAAAGCGGCGGTGCTGCGTGACGGCGTAGAACGTCTCGCTGATGCCCGCCAGTCGGGCGGCCTCGACAAGCGTTCCGGCGTCCAGTTCGTCCCGCACGACGATGGGAGGGATGACCGCGATCCCCGCCCCCTCGCGCGCCAGCAGGCGCAGCATCGCCATGTCGTCCGCCTCGGCGGCGATCAGCGGCACGATGCCCATCCGGGCGGCCATCGTGTCGAAATCGGCCCGCAGCGCCGTTTCAGGCACCGGCAGGACCAGGGGTTCCGACCGCAGCAGCAGCTCCAGCGACCGGCCCCTGCCCACCAGGTCCGGCCGGCCGATCATGCTGACCGGCTGTTCGGCCAGCCGGTGGATCAGCCATGGGCTGGCGGCATCGCGGGCCGGGGCAAGGTTCGTCAGCACGACATCCAGCGACAACCCCTCCAGATTGCGCAGCAGCTCTGCCTGGGTGCCTGATCGCAGCACGACCTCGACATCGGGGCGGCCGATCAGCGGTCGCAGGAACAGCATCTGGAAATTGCGCGACAGGGTGGCCAGGGCTCCCACCCGCAGGGCGTGCCGCGACCGGCCCGTCTCGCGCAGGATGGCGGTCAGATCTTCGGCGGTGCGAAAGATCGCCTCGGCATGATCCAGCGCGATCCGGCCCGCCTCGGTCAGGATCAGCCCCCGTCCCCGCCGTTCAAACAGGTCATGACCCAGGGACGCCTCAAGCAGGCGCAGCTGCGTGGACAGCGCCGATTGCGATAGGTTCAGCCGCCGCGCGGCGCCGGTCAGCGTGCCGTCCAGGGCCACGGCGCGAAACAGGCGAAGGTGGTGCAGGTTCACAATGGTTCCATAATATAGAACGGTTCGGCATATTATATGTATTTTTAAGAAACGTTTCCAGCAGCTATCCGGTGTCGACAAACTTGCGGAGCCCATCATGACAACCCAGATCCTGCCCCTGACCGCTTTTGGCCCCCTGTTGCTTGTTGCCGCGGCCCTGCTGATTCGGGTCAGGCCCGGCCCGCGCCTGGCGGAAACCGCGGCGCTGTGCGCCTTGGCCCTGTCGCTGGTCGCGGCGCTGCAGTTGATGACCGGCGGCGCTCAGGCGCTGGCCCTGTTGCCGGGGGTCGGCCTGATGCTGGATGCGATCGGGGTCACCATGGCGGTGCTGGTCGCGTTCGTCGGCTGGATCGTCCTGCGCTATTGCCGGACCTATCTGCAGGGAGAGGCGCGAGCCCCCCGGGCGCAGGCGGGCATCCTGATCGTGCTGGCCGCAGTGCTGGTGCTCGTGCAGGCGGGCGATCTGGCGCTGATGGCAGTCTGCACGATAGTTATCGGGGCGGCGATGCGCGACCTGCTGCTGTTCTATCCCGATCGGCCCGCGGCACGGCGTGCGGCGGCCAAGTTCGCACGGGTCTGGGGTGCAGGCGACGTGGCGCTGGTTCTGGCCGCGGTTCTGGCGTGGATCGCCTTCGGCACCACCGATCTGGCCACGCTGAAGGCCGCGGCGACCGGGCCGCTGACCCCCTCCGCACAGGGGGCGGTTGCGGCACTGGTGCTGACGGCGCTGCTGAAATCGGCGGCTTTTCCCCTGCATGGCTGGTTGACCGAGGTGATGGAGGCCCCGACCCCGGTCTCTGCGCTGCTGCATGCGGGGGTTATCAATGCGGGCGGCGTGCTGCTGATCCGTACGGCCGATCTGGTCCAGGCCAGTCCCGGCGCGATGGCGGTGCTGGTCACAATGGGAGGTCTGACCGCGCTGTTCGGTGCGACGGTCATGCTGATCCAAAGCGCTGTCAAGACGGCACTGGCGTGGTCCACCATCGCGCAGATGGGGTTCATGCTGATGCAATGCGGGCTGGGCCTGTGGTCGCTGGCACTGCTACATATCGTGGCTCATGGGCTGTACAAGGCGTACGGGTTTCTGGCCTCGGGCAACGCGGTCGCGGCGGTGGCCTCCGCGGGTCGCCCCGGCCCCGTCGCCGTGCCTGGCATCGGTGCCGTCGCGCAGGCCTTTGCGCTGGCCCTTGCCCTCTATGCGACTGTCGCGCTTGGGTTCGCGGCGATTGGCGGCCAGAAATCGGCGCAGGCGCTGGCCTTGGGCGCCATCCTGATCGTCGGCACCGCCTATCTGGTCGCGCAGGGGCTGGCCGATGCCGCCCCGCGGGCGCTGACGCGGCGCACGGCGATGGCGTCGGTCATGGCGGCGCTTGGCTATTTCGGCTTTCACCTGCTGGCCGGAGCGCTTTGGGGGCCGCATCTGCCGCCGCCGCCGTCGCCCGGTGCGCTAGAATGGGCGCTGATCGCGCTGGCGGTGATCTCGTTCGGGGTGGTCGCAGTGGCGCAGGCACTGTTTCCGCTGTGGGCGCATCACCCTGCGATGGCGGGACTGCGCGTCCACCTGGCCAACGGGCTGTACCTGAATGCCCTGTTCGACCGGCTGATCGGCGGCTTTCGCGCCGCGCAGTCCCGCTGATCCCCACCCCCCATTTCCAACCGAGGTTTCCATGATCCACGATCACGCCGGCGTCACACCCGATCATGCTGCCAGCCTGCTGGCGGCCGCGACCCAGGCCGCACGCGCCATCCCCCCGGCTTTTCCGCTGGCGGCCGCCGTCGCGGTGAACCCCTTTCTGGGCCAATCGGACGATGACCTAGCCACCGCCTCGGCCAGGCTGGCCCGCGTCGCGGGGCTGTCGCTGACCCGACCGCGGGCCGCGTTCGGGGCGATGATGGCAGACGGGCGCATCACCGACGACGACCTGGCGGCGGCGCTGATCGCCTGCCCGTCGGCGCTGAAGCCGGTCGATCTGGGCATGCTGAAGCTGCGCCTGAACGCGACCGCGCCGATCCCCCGCGCCCTGCCGACGGTCGCCGATCTTGCCGCGCGCCATGACGACACCGACTGGCCCGAGGTCATCGCCCGCAGCATCGGCCTGTGGGCCGCAGGGCGCTTTGATCAGGGCCAGGCGCTTTGGACGCCCGCGCCTGGCACCAGCGCCCTTACCGCGTGGAAAGAATGGGCCACCTATGACCTGACGCCGGAAATCGCGGGCCTGCGCGGGTTCTGCGCCCATGTCGCAGCCGCCCCCGACCGGGCGGAACGGGTCATCCTGCAGGCGGCCGAACGGCTGGCCCTGACGCCTGAAGCAGCGCCGACGGCGTTCCATCGGCTGCTGGTCGATCTGGGGGGCTGGGCACAGCACGCGCGATGGCTGTCCTGGCAGGCCGAACAGTCACGCGGGACCGATGGCACCGTGATCGACCTGCTGGCGATTCGCCTGATCTGGGAGGAGGCGCTGCTGGCGCACCGCTCCGACCTAGCCGATCCATGGACCGACGCGGTGCGCGCGCATGCGCGGCCGGTCCAGCCATCGGCCGATCATGTGGCGGATTCGATCGCCCAGGACGCGGCAGAACGCGCATACCAGCGCGGCCTTGCGGCATGCCTGACGGGGTCGCGCCCGACTCTGTCCCGGCCGGCGATGCAGGCGGTGTTCTGCATCGACGTCCGGTCCGAACCCTTTCGCCGCGCGCTGGAGGAGGTCGCCCCGGACGCCGAGACCTATGGCTTTGCAGGCTTCTTCGGCCTGCCGTTGCAGCATCATGCCCAGGCCAGCGTCCACGCGGTGCCGCATCTGCCGGTGCTGCTGACCCCGTCGCTTGACGCGACCAGCCAGGACCAGGCCGAGGATGCCGCGCGCATCGCCGCCCGGGCGACGCGGGCCTGGGACCGGTTCCGGCAGGCCGCGGTATCGTCCTTTGCCTTTGTCGAGGCGGTCGGGCCGCTCTACGGGCTGAAGCTGCTGAAGGGGGCTATGGGCCGCGACGCCGCCCCTGCCCCTGCGGGCGCGCCCCGCCTGTCCGCCCCCATGTCGGCGCTGGAAAAGGGACGGCTGGCCGCCACCATCCTGCGCGCCATGGGCCTGGTCGCGGGGCATGCAAGGCTGGTCCTGATGGTCGGCCACGGCGCTAGCATGACAAACAACCCGCATCACAGCGCCTATCACTGCGGCGCCTGCGGCGGCCAGACCGGAGAGGTTTCGGCCCGCGTGCTGGCTAACTTGCTGAACGACCCCCAGACACGGGGGGCCCTGCCCGATTACGACATCACGCTGCCCGACGACACGCTGTTCGTTGGGGCCCTGCATGACACCACGACGGATCACGTGACGTTGCACGCCGCCGATGCGCTGGCAAGTCACGCGGGCGATCTGGCCCGCGCCGCTGACTGGCTGGAGCGCGCCGGTGCGCGCAACCGCACGGTCCGCGCGGCACGCCTGCCGGGGGCAAGCCCCGCGACGGTGGCGGCGCGCGCGTCGAACTGGGCCGAGACGCGGCCGGAATGGGGGCTGGCCGGATGCGCGGCCTTCATCGCCGCACCGCGGGCCATCACGCGCGGGATCAACCTGGGCGGGCGCGGCTTCCTGCACAGCTATGATCGCGCGCTGGACACGGATTACACGGTGCTGGAGCTGATCCTAACCGCACCGGTGGTCGTCGCCAGCTGGATCAGCCTGCAATACTATGGCTCGACCGTGGCCGCGCCCCTGTTCGGGGGCGGCACCAAGCTGATCCACAATGTCACCGGCGGCATTGGCGTGGTCGAGGGCAATGGCGGTTGTCTGCGCCCTGGCCTGCCTTGGCAGGCGGTCCATAACGGCACTCGCCCCGTCCACGACCCGCTGCGGCTGACGGTGATGCTGGACGCCCCGACATCCGCCATCGACGCGATCCTTGACCGCCATCCGGACGTGGCGCGTCTGTTCGGCAACGGCTGGCTGCATCTGCTGGCGCTGGAGGGGGGCCGTGTCGTCGCACGCCATCGCCCCGGAATGGGGTGGCATGATGAGACGAGTTGAGAAGGTCAGCTTTCGACGGCAATGAGTCGTATTGCCACAAGTGTCTTAAGCTAGGGCACGGCTTGATATGCACATTCATAGCTTAAGCGCTCATCGCGGCGGGTTGGCACTGTGAGTTGCTGCCGGTTTCGTGAACACGAAGATAGGATCGTGACCAAAGAACTGGAGATTGGATATGAATAGCCATATGTTTCGTGGACGCCTTCTTCGCTAACTTTGCGGCAAGAAGGTCATGATGGGCACTGGCAATTTCACTGATGACTTCAAGCGGGATGCGGTCGCACAGATGACCGAGCGGGGCTATTCTGTAAGCGAGGGTTCGGAACGACTCGGGGTGAGCAAGCACTCGCTCTATGCCTGGAAGCGCAAGTTCGTGAAGACGGCGACGGGTGACACGGAGACCTGCGCATTCCGCGCGGCATTGATCGTGCCGTCATGGCACACCTCGTCGATGGCGCATGGATCGAACGCCATGAGAACCTGCTCATCATCGGTGCAGCCGGGCTGGGAGAGAGCTGGATTGCCTGCGCAATTGGCCACAAGGCCTGCCGCGATGGCCGGCGCGTCGCCTATCACCGCGTGCCGCGCCTGTTCGAGGCTCTCGCCATCGCCCGTGGCGACGGGCGGCACGCCAGGACGATGAAAGCCATCGAGCGGACCGAGTTGCTCATCCTCGACGATTGGGGCCTGTCAGTGTTTACTGTTCCCGAACGGCGAGACCTGCTGGAGATTCTTGAAGATCGTCACGGCCGTGGCTCCACAATTGTCACCAGCCAACTCCCGGTGGAGCACTGGCACGAGACCATTGGCGACCCGACCCTTGGGGCCGGGGAGCGATGAAAGACCGTTGTAAGCTGGTCGGTGTCATAAAATGATCGCGAATGCCGCCATTATCCCGGAGCAAGCCGTGCAGAGGACGTGTGCCGCGGCATCTGGGCATGCAGATTGGCGAGACCGACAGAGTGACGCAGGCAAGATTTGACGAATTAACGAATTGACGATGGTAAGGTTTTCATTACGTGATGCACCCTATTGCATGACGTGCAAGACAGAGGGTGTGATGAAAGAGAACCTTAATCTGCTATTCAATCTTCTGCCTGCACCCGGGACAAAGGGCTATCTGGTGCTGGAGCATCTGACCGCCGTCAATCTTCAGGATCGCGGCGAAGTCATGGTGGCTGATAGTGTTATCCGGCTCAGCCTGTGCGCAAACCAGGACGGGGATAACCCGCTCCCAGTCTACGAGTTGTTGCTGAACGACGACGAAACCCACAACCCTATCGAAGCTCACGACAGAATTAGAACCTGGGCCGCAGGCTTTATGCTTGGCGCCAGATACGCTGGCGAAACCATCGGCCTGACC
The DNA here is from genome assembly GCF_004335005.1 of Paracoccus nototheniae. Taxonomy (GTDB): domain Bacteria; phylum Pseudomonadota; class Alphaproteobacteria; order Rhodobacterales; family Rhodobacteraceae; genus Paracoccus; species Paracoccus nototheniae. The sequence continues at coordinate 6,573 of NZ_RQRT01000105.1, forward strand.
ATCAAGCCTGCGCAGACAGTCTGATGGGTGTTCACTTCCATTCAGAACTGGGCCGCACAGGCGCAGAATTTCCTCTGAGAGATAAGCCACATGGAACTTCCCCACTGCGGTCAGCGGCAGGGTAAGGGGGCAATACAAATGGCTGTATTATCAATGGAAAACCCGTCTCAGTTCTGGGAGTACATAAACAGCCGTGCCGATAAGAATGTGAAAGCTAGATCAGTGCCGCTTCTTGGTCCACTCAACGGGGCTCAATTCGCCTTGGTCTGCATGCCCGCCTACATTGCCTTGAAATCGCAGCCTTGAAAATTTTCGGACAAGTCCGATGACGCGCATCAATGAACCATTGCGGATGTCGGAGCATCGTTCCTCTCATTGGCGCGGCATACCTCGCCAAAAAAATTTGGGAGAAGAGCTATGAATGACACGGACCTCAGAGCGGATGTGGAAGATGCACTCGAATTCGAGCCCGCCACTGACGCAAACCAGATCGGTGTGGCTGTTCAGAATGGCGTTGTGACACTTTCGGGACATGTGACGACATACGCGGCCCGACTGGCGGCTGAGCGTGCAGTGGCACGTGTGAAAGGCGTGCGCGGCATCGCGCAAGAAGTCGAAGTCCGGCCTGCTGGATCGCACCTGACCGCCGATGACGAAATCGCCCGGCGTGTCTTGGAGGCACTTGCTTGGAATTCACTTGTACCCATGGACAGTGTCAAGGTCCGTGTGGCAGAGGGTCACGTGACCCTGTCGGGGCGCGTTGAGTGGAATTATCAGCGCACCGCGGCTGAACTTGCCATTGCTGGAATGAGCGGGGTGAAGGGGATTCTCAACAGCATCGAAATTACCAAGAAGGCCAGCCCGGCCGACGTCCGGCAACGCATCGAAAATGCACTGAAGCGCGACGCAGAGTTGGATGCGGCTGGTATTCGGGTCATGGTTCATGATGGGACTGTGACGCTGGAGGGAAAGGTCGATTGCTGGGGCGATCGGATGGCGGCAGAAAATGCTGCTTGGGCCGCGCCCGGCGTTCAGCGTGTCAACGACCAGTTGCGTATCTCCTGATCCAGCTTGGTCTATCTGCTGATTTTAGAAGAAAGGCGGCGGCAGAGTTTACCCTGTAGCCGCGCCTTACTTTACCAGGTTTTGCAATGAGGTAACATTAGACGCCGCGTCGCCCCAAATGTCCCACCTTGGTCAACCAGAACCGGCGTCGTGCCTCGCCAGCGTCTTCGACTAAACCAATCAATGTCTGGTGCACCGGACGAAAGCCAATAAAGCTGAGAATATTCCGTCGCACTGCTGCGACCCCGTGCTGGTAGAACCGAAGATGGAACAGTCATCCGTAAGCGGCGGGGGCGCCTCACCTGCTTTCAGCTTGACGGCATGAAGTTCCAAGGCAGCAGATCGTCGATCCTTGCTTGCGGGTGACCGGCGGCCACTGCTTCCAAGGTTGCCTTCAAATAGGCGAAGGGCTCGATACCAT
>NZ_RQRT01000106.1 GCF_004335005.1 Paracoccus nototheniae
GGTTAGACATCGGGCAGTTCACCTCCAATAATTGGAAGTAAGCTGACGCGCGACTGGCAACATGTCAATTCCAAAAACTGGAAATTGACATGCAGGTCCCTGGAAGCACACTGCCGCACCCCCGGCAGTCTAGACTGCCGCACCCCCGGCAATAGCTATTGCCGGGGGTGCCTTTTTTTGTTTAATTATTACAATTGCTTATTTTTTCCCCTTCTAATGATCTACAGGGAACAACCGGGACGGGCCGTGTCGGGCGAAGCAGCCCACTAGGGAGCAAGCGCCGACCGGCGCGGACTGGCCCGGTTTTTACCTGTCAGCGAGGTTTCGACTTTGGTTTACGGTCGTGGGGTGCGGGACGCATCAGCGAGAACCACGCGGGAATGGGGATGATCAGGCAAGAAGGGGAAAGGGTTATCCACAAGGGCGGCATGTGACCGCGTTTGTGGCGCCTTCGGCACCGTCAGGATTTGCTGGGGAATGGGTCAGCCCCAATCCGATCCGCTGTCCTGCCCACGCTCCCGCGTCTTGCGGGCCTCGCGTTCCTGCATGAACTCTGTCGCCTGCTGGCGGGACCGTTCCGCCTGGCGCAGGCCATTGAGGATGGCATCGGCTTCCTGTCGATCAGTGCCGGCCAGACGCGGGCCGCCCACGGCATCGAAGTCGCGCCAGGGCAGGGCATAGCTGCCGTCCTTCAGCTCGATGACAGCAATGCCGGTATGGTTCAGGGCCGCCTTTGTGGCTTGAGCCTGCATGTCCGAGAAATGAGAGGCGTGGCGGTTGTGAAACCTTGCCATGTCGCGGAGCAGGTCCTGCTTGTCGTCTTCGGTGACGCCCTCGATCTGCGGGATCTGAAGCGCCGTCAGGACCAGCTTGTTTGCGGCCTCGGACACGGCCCGTTCCCGTGCCAGTTCGGTCTGGGTCTGGCCCAGAACCGCCTCCGTGGCCTCCATCTCGCGGCGCAGGGTGCCGGACGCCTCGGTCAGATGGGCGGTAAGATGCGCCAGACGCTCTGTAGCGGCCCGTGAGGCGCGTTCCTGCCATTCGCGGTCACTCTCCCCGCCCAAACCCATTACAGCGCCTCTACGGCGCTCTGGGAGGCTGAAATCGGCCTCTACGGGAGTGGAGGCCCGCCCGTAGTATTCCTGGATGGTCTGATGCGTGGCCCGACTGCGTTCCTGACCCCGTTCGAGGCCGAACGGTTGACCAACATTGCAGGCGAAGTCTGTCTGCATCTGGCGGAGCTTGTCCTTGCCGCCGACCAGCTCGCGGGCGTTCAGCTTGCCGCGGGCGTCGAGGGGGATCACCAGGACCTGCATGTGCGGGGTGGTCTCGTCGCGGTGCACAACGGCCGACAGGACGTTCTCGGCACCGTGGCGGTCCTTGAGCCAGTCCAGGGCACGGCGGAAGTAGTTGTTCTGCTCGTCCCGGCCCATGGCATGGACCTTCTCGGGCGATCCGCCGACGAAGTACTCAAGGGCGTGGACGGCGTTCTTGCGGATCTTCTCGGGGGCGCGGGCGTCCCAGGCTTCCATGACGCCCTGGGCGGTGCCGGGGCCCTTGAGCACCAGGTTCTCGCTCATGCGGGACTGATCGGCGTTCGGGGTCTCTCGTTCGCGGTAGTTGTGGCCGAGGGTTGCGCCCAGATGCCCTTTGGTCTTGATTTTGCCCACGCGGAGGATGGCGAAGCTCCTGGGCGGGCGCGATCCGCTGCGCACCTGCATGCCCTTGCTGAAGTCTGTCACCACATCCGACATGTCGCGCCCCCATTTGAGAAAAATGTGCACTCACTAGACAATTTGTCCTGCGTCCAAATTATACCGTTCGCCCCTACCGGGGGAAGGGCACATTTTTCTCAAATGGATCAGCCGTCGCGCCCAGGGCAAGAGAAGCCGCCTGCGGCGGCTCGATCCCCGGCCCTTGCCAGCCTTGCGGGGGCGCTGCGGGCCGGGGATCGAGGGGCGTGGAGAGTGTAAAAAATTACACTTCCATTTCTTGCCATAGAACACTCACCACCGAGGAGAGCCTTTTCAAACGATCCCTGCCAATCGTAGGGCCAGCCCGCCAAAGGCACAGATCGCCAGCACAGTGACGGCGCCCAGCTTCAAGCGGAACACGGCCAGAATGGCGACGATGACCAGCGCCAGCGCGGCGACGTCCAAGGTTCCCCAGACCGGCAGGTCCATATCCAGCCCAAGGCTGGTGACAGGACGCAGCTGGCCGAACAGCACGTGTAGCCCGAACCACAGCGCCAAGTTCAAGATCACCCCCACCACCGCCGCCGTCACCGCCGTCAGCGCCGCCGTCAGGGCGTGGTTGTCGCGCAGGCGTTCGATGAAGGGCGCGCCCAGGAAGATCCACAGAAAGCAGGGCAGGAACGTGACCCACGTGGTCAGCAGCCCGCCCAGTGTCGCGGCCAGCAGCGGCGGCATACCGCCCGCTTCGCGCAGCGCCCCCATGAAGCCCACGAACTGGGTCACCATGATCAGCGGCCCCGGCGTGGTCTCGGCCATGCCCAGCCCGTCCAGCATCTCTCCGGGGACCAGCCAGCCATAGGTCTCGACCGCCTGCTGGGCGACATAGGCCAGCACGGCATAGGCTCCGCCGAAGGTCACCACCGCCATCACGCTGAAGAACCCGGCGATCTGCGAGAACACGTTTTCCGGGCCGAGGATCAGGAACAGCGCTGCCACGGGCAGCAGCCACAGCCCCAGAAACACCGCCGATATGCGCGCCGCCCACCCGGCGCTGACACGGGTATGGTCGGGCGTGCCCTCACCTAGCAGGGTGTCTGCATCGGCCACTTGGGTGCCGCCCATCTTGCCATGCCCGCCGCCGCCTTGGAACGCCGCCAGACCCGCACGGGCGCCGACGAAGCCCACCAACGCTGCCGTGAGGATGATGATTGGAAACGGCACGCCAAAGGCGAAGATCGCTAGGAACGAGGCCGCTGCGATGCCGATCATCGTGCGGTTCTTCAGCGCCCGCGACCCGATGCGGATCACCGCCTGCACGACGATTGCCAGCACCGCGGCCTTGAGGCCGAAGAACAGCCCCTCCAGCACGCCGGTATTGCCCCAGATCGCATAGACCCACGACAGGCTCATGATCGCCACGACGCCGGGCAGCACGAACAGCAACCCGGCGATGATGCCGCCAAGCGTCCGGTGCATCAGCCAGCCGATATAGACGGCCAGCTGCATGGCCTCGGGGCCGGGCAGCAGCATGCAGTAATTCAGAGCGTGCAGGAACCGCCGCTCGCCCAGCCATTTCTGTTCCTCGACCAGAATGCGGTGCATCAGGGCGATCTGGCCCGCGGGGCCGCCGAAACTCAGCAGGCCGATCCGCGCCCAGACACGGGTGGCCTCGGCCAAGGTCGGATAGGGGCGGGTCTGCATCATTCTGCCCTCGGCTTGTTGGTGGGCCAGTTGTGGGTCTCGCCGGTCGCGTCACGCGCCCACCGATAGAGCGCGTCATAGACCAGCATCCCCGCCTCCAACTGTTCCAGATCGTCGGCATACATGCGTGACAGGCCAAGGGAGACGGCAAGCAGCCCCGCTGCTTCGGGCGCCAGGTCCAGCCGTGCCGTATCGGCAGCCCGAACGATCACGGCCAATCGGTCCAGAGCCGGAACGGACAGGCCCAGCTCAGCCAGCATCACGTCGAAACTGCACAGATCGCCCCTGTGGCTGAAGAAGACGTCCTCGATGTCGAAGGGCGCGGCCTCATGGCGCTCGGCGACACCTGAGACTTCGGCCGGGGCCACGAACAGGATCACTGCGCGGGGATCGACGAAGCGGCGGATCAGCCAGGGGCAGGCAATGCGGTCGATCTTGGGTCGTGCGCGGGTGACCCAGACCGTGCGGCCCTGCCCGTCGCGTGGGGGGAGGTGGTCTGTCTGGATCAGCGGCAGACCCGCCTCTCGCCACGCGACAAAACCACCATCAAGATATTCGGCCTGGCGACCTTCGGCGCGCAGCCATGCCGCAGCGCCCTGACTGCGGCGATGACCCGCCTGGCAGAGCACCAGCACGGGACCCGGCGGCAGCGGCGGCAGATTGGCAAGTTCGCGGTCATCCGCACGGATGGACCCCGGCACCAGCCGTGGATCGGTGGCAAAATCGGTTTCGGACCGGACATCCAGAATGACCGGGGCGCGGGGCGTGCCGATGATCCGGGCAAGCTTATCAGTGGAAATTGCGTTGGGTGCAGGCATGGGCGTTCCTCCCGTGAAGGTTTCAGTGGAACGCGAACTTCGGCTGACGCCTCGTGGGGCGGTCGCAGGCCCCATGGGTCGGAAATAGATTGTGGCGGATGGCAAGGTCAAGCAGGCAGCTCCTCAGCAAGCCTGTCCCCGGAGCCCTTGAACGCACAACCCCGGCGCGATCACTCGCACCGGGGTTGTCTGCCGCATAAAACCGAATATCGCCGGGGACGCGCCCGGAGGTTGAACGGGGGCGGCTACGGGCCGTGATGTGGAGGTGGCTAAGTGCGAGCTTCAATCCATTCCCATGTAGGTTTTGCTAGCCACCCTTGATACTGGCCAGAATTAATTCTTGATACAAAAAGCCTGTCATTATTATCCAATTTTTGCTTCAGGTAGTCCGTTATTGTATTCGCGTCCTGAGTTGTTTGTATAAACCAAACTGAATCTAAGCCTCCGTCTTTGCAATGGGGGTATTTTTCAAGATGCGATATAAAAGCCGTCCGCGCTGCTGAATAATTGCTTTTTTCTTTATTTAGATCCCAAGTAACGACATATACGGTCATTTTTAAATCCTTGTAAACATTAAGCGGGTGCTAATCAGCATGCATACACAACGAAAAATTGCAACCTAAACGAGTTTTTAGATATTTTCTATAGCCGCGTCTTTCCCCGGTAGACAAACATGGACCACCGGAACGCATCCCGACGCATCTCTAGCACTAAATCATTTTGTGCCTTAGCAAGAGCTTGGAATTCCGGTGCTTCCGGTGGGGAATGAGGGCCAAGGGCTGAGTGGGCCGTCCAATAACTGGTAAACATAGCTAGGTAAGCCTTTATTACAGGCTGATCTGCATATAATAGTAATTTAGGAAGCTTATCATGTGCTGGCTTTAGAGCGCTCTCTAAGCTAGCATCGTCAATGTTTGTGTAGGTTATTTGAAGGGAGGGAAGAGCTGAAAGAAGTTCTTCATAAATACGACGTTTATCCGACAAGATACGTTCTGTTTCTGCGTAAAACTTACCCAGCACAAACCCAAATGCTGCGACCATGATACTACCGATAAATGTAATCATACCTATCATCAGAAGCTCCTGCTCTACTAGGATTTAAACACGCTAAACGGAACAAGAAATAATCCAATATCGCAATATAATACATGAAATTAAGTAAGCAATCTAAGTGTGCCACAGGTCAATCTCATGACTTCCCCTAATAGATAACAGAGCCTCATCAAGCAAAGCGACAAAATCTGCTGTATCTTCGAAATAGTTACGAAATGCCTCTCTAATATGGTATGGAGTCTTCGCGCCGACGAGAACAGCATTAAGCGTTTCAGGCATAGATTCGATTCTAGATATTTCTCTCAGAGCGCGCGGGAAGCTTGAAAAGGGATGAACGACAAGTTCTCCGCTGTGTGTCCTTTGCAAGATACTATTCTTTTCTAAAGGTTTATAGTTAACTGCAACTTGAAGTCCATGAATCATAGTTACTGTATGCGTGCTATTTTCAAGTTCTGTGAAGCGTTTTACCAGTTCAGTATCAGATTTTTCCTTGAGGCACCCAAAGGCGTTTTCATGAACTCTTGCAAACATTTCGCTTACAATTAAAAATTGCTCATATGCCGGATTTTGAGAAGACTGAAATTTGAATCTAGCTAGCTGCGTATCGTCATAAATTTCAACAGCAGTAGCCCAGGCGTGTTGAATAGCGGTTCGGAGCTGAACTTCAAATTTCAAACCGTTCCAAGCTGATCCACTTTTTGATCCAACTTGTCTTTCCATTACTTCATGGATGCCGCGGTATCCTGATGCTTTTGGACTCGATATATAGTCAAATTTATTATCTTCGTGGAGAATCTTATGTTGAGCTTTCGAGATCCTCATCTGACTTCTAAAATCTGATATTTCGTCAATAGATCGAAATATAGCCCGCACACCTGCTATATCATGCATTGTGGAAAGATCGTGTGACCTTCCACTAGTTAGTTTATCAATAACTGTATCGTATCTTTTTAATCTTTGCCCTACGATCGGACGTTGTAGCTTGTCGAGTCTGCGCAGCCAAGCCTGAGCAGTGTTCAATACTGCCCCATGAGACGTCCTCCAATTTTCTATAATGTCAAACTCTTCTCGAGATATGTTTATACCCCATGCAATAATACCGTTATTTTCCTCGTATGCTTTGACAATTCTTTTTCCAGCTGTTCTGACCCTATTTTTAGAGTTCAAAGGGGTTGGCCATGCCATCTTTATTATCCACAATGATTAGTTGGGAGTTTTTAAGTCGCGTAAATGCGCAGAAGTAATGAATATATGAGCACAGGAAAGGCTATGCTTTTTACGTAGCCGGCCGCCCTTGGCCCCGTTCTGCCGTGCGGCCGCTGCCTTAGCAGTAGTAGTTGCCCTGCCACCTGCTGCGCCAAGCTGCGCGGCCAGGCACATTTTCTACGAAACGGCCTTCGGCTCGATCTCAAAGTGCATGGGCGTGAAGCGCGACAGGTCGTACTCGGACAGATCCGTCATCTCAACGAAGTCTTCCGCCTCGGCATCGCTGTTCAGCTGCGGCAGGGGCTTAGGATGGGCGCTCATCATGTGCGATCTCCTTTTGGTGCGTGCAGCTGGCACTGGTAGACGGTTCCTTTAACCTGTGGCTAGTTCCAAAACCTTGCATGTGAGAGCAATGCGTAGCGTTCCAAGGCTCTAGAACGGCCACCATCGACGGCGCTTCTCTAGCGGCTGTGCGACTGGTGCAGCCTCTTGGTTAGCAAGAAGACTAGTGGCCTGCTGCCGCCACCTATCCCGATCCTCCTTCAAATCAGCAACAGCCTCACGTTCTCTTTCAAGAAGCTGCTGCAACAGGCTGATGCGGCTGCTCAAATCATCTGAAACTACCGTTCTATCCTGTTCTTTCCCGCGTTCCTGTTTCGCGTTCTCAGATGGTTCAGGGAACGCCCTGTATAGTTCGGCCGGGTTGATAGAAAATGTGCCGTCTTCATTTCTTGTAGCACTCAAACGTCCAGTTTTTATGGCTCTATTGAGGGTGGATTTGCTTTTCCCTAGTGCTTTAGCTGCTTGGGAAAGGGTTAGACCCGTCATTGAACGCCCCCGGTTGCGTGGTGCACCAAAATAGCCGTTCTTTCTGGAACGCAGAACGGCATCATCGTTCCTTCAGTTTGGTAGGCAAATCAGGTTCAAGTCCATCGAAGAACGGTTGCGAAACAGGAGGCAGGCCATCACCAGATGGGAGCTGCTGTTCTCCAGCGAAGGCACTTGGCAGTCGCCGTAGAGGCTCTTGGTTGTCTAGGTGATCAGCATCGGGTTGTTCATCGTCAGACAGGATGACGGCAGCTGAAAAGAGGCTGTAGCGGATACCGTCGCGTTTGCCCGACCAAGCTACGCGGTCGTTTATGATGTGAGCATTAACAGTGCCACGCCCGCCAATCTGACGAATTTCCAGCCAGTTATCAGTAGTCAGAAGTTTGAGAGCATCGCGGACCCCGCGTTCTGATCCTTCTACTAGTCGAGCCAAGTTTTTTTGGCTGATTACTACAGCATTGTGCGTATCTACACGTGCGGTGAGGACGTGCATGATTTGAGCTGCCAGAGGACTTTTTCGGATCAACTTTGCCCAAGCTTCATGGGCTTTCCTCTCCGTTTGCACCCATTGTCCTTTTGGGGCCTTTTCTAGAGCTTGCAGGTTAGACATCGGGCAGTTCACCTCCAATAATTGGAAGTAAGCTGACGCGCGACTGGCAACATGTCAATTCCAAAAACTGGAAATTGACATGCAGGTCCCTGGAAGCACACTGCCGCACCCCCGGCA
>NZ_RQRT01000107.1 GCF_004335005.1 Paracoccus nototheniae
GGCACGCCACCTTCAGCCTGACGCAGGATCGCAAGGATCTGGGGTTCGTTAAATCTCGTCATCTTCATCAGATTCCCCTCAGGTATCTTGCTGAGAAAATTCTACGTCCGCATCCCCTTAGTTTTGGAGAGGATTACCGGTGGCCATCCTATCAGGGACGCTGTCTGCCATGGCACCCGGACGATTGACGTGGCCATAGCAAGACGGGATGCCATGGAACAGAAGATCGCAAGGCGGTTTCAGCAGGCCGAATACCGCGACACTTTGGTGTGGTTCAGATCGGGGCCAATGCAGACGGTGCGCATAGCTCGGTGTTCAGAAAACCGAACATGATCTCGGCCTTTGTGCCACCGAGCCGGCCTTGGGGCTGGAAGACCAGTCGCGGCTGGCTGCGGCGCTGCGGGCGGGCGATGCCGATGCGGCCCGGCACATGCACAGCGCCCATCGTCTGATGCTGATGCAGGAAACCGTTCTGACACAGCGCTTCCTCCCGGAAAGCGGGATCATCCAGGCCAGTCCGGGGATTGCCGGGGCTGGGATTGCCGGGCACGGGGGCTTGCCGGGACGGGGCGGGGCGTCAGGCCTAAAAGCCCCGGCTGAGCCCCTTGGCCCCGGCCATCCCAAACCGCCATGGCAGATCCACCGCCCTGGTGATCCCGATGCGCGGACCTGTCAGCAGGGCGGGGCGGTCCTGCGGCAGTGTGATGGCAAAGGCATCGCCGTCAAAGGGCTGGCCGTCATCCTCGGGGCGGATCGCCAGTGCCTGCGTCAGACGACCGGGACCGCTGCACAAAAGCGGGCTGCCGCCCCTGCGGGCCCGCATCAGATCAACGCCCTGTATGGGGGCCAGGGCGCGGATCAGCACCGCCTCGCCCGCGCCCGCGACGACGTTCAGGCACAGATGGATCCCGTAGGACCGATAGACATAGGCATGGCCCGCCGGACCGAACATGGCCGCATTTCGCCGCGTCGGCCCGCGAAAGCTGTGCGAGGCCGGGTCGTCTTGGGCATAGGCCTCGGTCTCGATGATGATGCCGCCGGCGCCGCGCACCAGCAGGCTGGCCCCGATCAACCGCTGCGCCAGCATCACCGCGCCCCATCCGGCGATCCGATCGGCAAGGGGCGGGGGCGTCATGGCTTGTGGTCCTGTGGCGGGGCTGGCCGACGGCGTCTTTCACTGACGGGCGGCGGGGGATAAGGTGCGGGCCACGGTCCCGGAACGCCCGCGGATCGTCAAGGCGGAAAGGATGGCCGATGTTCAGCGACTGGAAACAGGAAAAGACCATCGCGGCCCTTGTCGACGAGGCGCAGGCGCTGGCCGACAAACTGGACGGGGCCAAGCCGCATATCGTCGACAGCCATGCGGCCGCCGTGCAGTTCTGGGCGGCGCGCTATCTGGCCGATGGACAGGATCTGCACGATCTGCCGACCTGGAAACCGCAGGCTGCCACCCGCTTTGCCGCCGCCCTGCAGGTCCGCATCGCTGCGCTGCGCAAGGCGCGGGCCTATGACAGCAGCGACGGGCTGGCGATCTGGCTGCATACCGCCCGCGCGGTCAGCGAACCGCGCATCGTCCCGCCGCTGCGCCAGATCTGGCAGCATGTGATGGAGGCCGGGTCCAATGCCGATATCATGGCCGAGGATCTGCTGCAGGAAGAGGGGCTGCCCCCCGGCCCCGGTCGCCGCGCCCCCGTGGGCTTTGGCCTAGACTGACGGTTCGGGACATCGGACCCGCTTGAGTTGGGGGCGGGGTCGCAGGCGGCTGTGGCGGTCCGGCATGACGGGCGAAGCCCGGCCCGTCAGGGCCGCCCCGTCATGCCGAAATCGACCGCCGAGGGCTGGAACAGCTGATGGGTCACATGGGCCTTCAGCACGGCCTGCGGCGTCGTTTCGACCCCAAGCGATTCCCGGGCAAGGCGCATGTGTTTTTCAACCGTGGCGGGGGTGATGCCAAGGATCGTCGCGATCTCTCCGACGGTCTTTCCGGCTGACCGCCATGTCAACACCTCGCGCTGACGCGGTGTCAGGGTGGCGGTCGACCGGCTGCGGCTCATTGTGGCAATGCGCATATGCATGACCCAGGCCAGAATGCGCATGTCGCGCCCCGTCTGCGACCAGCGATCCGCCAGCGTTCCGGCATCCGCGTCGCGGCAGGGCACCACGACGACAACCCCGGCAGAGTTCAGAACCTTGTCGCGCAGGCTGATCACCTGTGCCTCGGCAAGGCCATGGCGGGCGGCCAGAGCCAGCACGGACGAATGGCCGAGGGGATGGGACAGCAGATCGCGCGCGGCAATGTCGCCGTCATTGTCCCGGGCCCATTGCAGGACAGGATCGCGGTCCATATCGGGCAGATGATGGATGCGGTCCAGCAATTCGTCGGGAAAGTTGGTGAAGACGATGGGGTTCTCACGCAGAACCGAGCGGGGCACCGTCAGCATGAAATGAGCCGCATAGAGCGCGTAGTCATAGCCCAATCGTGTCGTCGCTTCTTGAAACACCGTCCCGATCTGGGACATCGAGCGGGCTTCCAGAAGACGCTCTATAAACCTTGTTAACATGGGCGGTTTGTACTCAAATGTTGTTTAAAATTGCATAGGACCGTGCCCTGCAGGCTTTGCCAAGGGGGAAATGCGACATCTGCTTAACGCCGGATGAGGACAGGGGTTGCAGCGACGCCGCCCGCGTGTGCGCCGCCATGCCCAGACATCCCTGAGGCGCGCAAAAGGCCGGGTCGAAAGGCTGGACCTTGGCGCATGTCCCATGCAAGACAGGAGCCGAATGCCGCCGTGCCGCAATCCGGAACTCTGCCATGCCCTTTATCATCGCCATTGACGGACCCGCCGCATCGGGCAAGGGGACCATCGCCCGCGCGCTGGCGGCGCATTTCGGCTTTCATCATCTGGATACCGGTCTTTTGTACCGCGCGACGGGGGCCAAGGGCGGCGATCCGGTCGCTGCGGCCTTGGGGCTGGGCCCCGAGGATCTGGGCCGCGATGATCTGCGCAGCGCGGCGGCCGGGCAGGCCGCCAGCCGCATCGCCGCCATCCCCGAGGTGCGCGCTGCGCTGGTCGATTTCCAGCACCGTTTTGCCGCGCAGGAACCCGGCGCAGTGCTGGACGGGCGCGATATCGGCACGGTCATCTGCCCCCATGCGCAGGTCAAGCTGTATGTCACCGCCTCGGACGATGTGCGTGCCGCCCGCCGCGCCGCCGAACTGGGCGCCGATCCCGCGCAGATGCTGGCAGAGCTGCGCGAACGCGACCGGCGCGATACCGAACGGGCGACGGCGCCTTTGCGGCCTGCCGGTGATGCGGTGGTGCTGGATACCAGCACGCTGAGCATCGATGCGGCGATCGCGGATGCCATCGCGGCGGTCGCGCGGGTGCGGGCGGAGGGGTAGGGGGCTGCCGCCCCCTCTTGGTCGTGCCGGCCAATTCACCCCTGCGGATATTTTTATGAAGAAGACGTCTCAGGGGGCGATGATCTCGAATCTGGCGACATCGACCATGCCGCGATCGGTGATCTTGAGGGCGGGGATGACGGGCAAAGCCAGGAAGGCCAGTTGCAGGAAGGGTTCTTCCAGCGTGGTGCCAAGGCTGCGGGCGGCGGCGCGCAGATCGGTCAGGGCGGCGTGGACGGCCTCGAACGGATCGAGGCTCATCAGGCCCGCGACGGGCAAAGGCAGTTCGGCCAGGATCCGGCCTTGCAGGGCCACCACGAAGCCGCCCTCGATCTGCGAGAGGCGGTTGGCGGCCAGCGCCATGTCGTCATAATCGGCGCCGACCACGGCGATATTGTGATGGTCATGGCAGACGGTCGAGGCGATGGCGCCCTGGGTCAGGCCAAAGCCCTTGACGAAGCCGGTGGCGATATTGCCGTTCTTGCCATGGCGTTCGATCACCGCGATGCGCATCAGGTCGCGGCCTTGGTCGGGGCGCTTGTCGCCGCCCTCGGGTGCGATGTCGAGGGTCAGGTGTTCGGTGATGATCTTGCCTTCGAGGATGCCGATCACCGGGGTTTCGGTCCGGTTGCCGGGGGCGCGGAAATCGGCGGCGCGGACCTGGGGCGCGCGGACCGAGGCGCGACCGACCGGTTCCACATGGCCGCGCGCGGCAAAGGCCGCCTCATCGACGATGCGGCCTGCGGTCAGGACCAGTTGCGCGCGGCAGTTCTGCAGGCTGTCCAGTGCCACGATATCGGCGCGCATGCCCGGCGCGATCAGCCCGCGATCCTTCAGCCCGAACGCCTCGGCCGCCGAGAGCGAGGCCGCGCGATAGGCGGCCAGCGGCGAGGTTCCAAGCGCGATCAGGCGGCGGATCATGTAGTCCAGATGGCCGTGTTCGGCGATGTCCAGCGGGTTGCGGTCATCGGTGCACAAGCACAGATAGGCGCTGGTCGCATCGGTCAGGATCGGGGCAAGCGCGTCCAGATCCTTGCTGACCGAGCCTTCGCGGATCAGCACGCGCATGCCCTTGCGCAGTTTCTCCAGGGCTTCCTCGGCGGTGGTGGCCTCGTGTTCGGTGCGGATGCCGGCGGCGATATAGGCGTTCAGATCGCGCCCCGAGAGCTGCGGGCAATGGCCGTCGATATGGCCGCCCGCAAAAAGCGCCAGCTTGGCCATGGCACCGGGGTCGCGGTGGATCACGCCGGGATAGTTCATGAACTCGGCCAGCCCGATGGCCGAGGGGTGGCCCATCAGGGGGCGCAGGTCATCGGCCTCGATCCGGGCGCCCGAGGTCTCCATCTCGGTGGAGGGGACGCAGGAGGACAGCTGGACGCGCAGGTCCATGAGCAGGTGGGATGAGGCGGCCTGAAAATAGCGGATGCCGTCGGTGCCGATGACATTGGCGATTTCATGCGGGTCGCAGATGGCGGTGGTGATGCCGCGCGGGGTGACGCAGCGGTCGAATTCAAAGGGCGTGACCAGACTGCTTTCGACATGCAGATGCGTGTCGATGAAGCCCGGCACCAGCGTCAGCCCGGTCACGTCGAGGATGCGGGCGCCGTCGTAATCGACGCCGATGCCCGCGATCCGGTCGCCGCAGATCGCCACGTCGCCGGGGATCATGCTGCCGGTGATCAGATCGAAGACCCGTCCGCCCCGCAGGACCAGATCGGCGGGGATGTCACCGCGCGCCTGCGCGATCCGGCGTTCGAGATCGTCCATGAGGGGGCCTTTCGGTTGGGGCGGGAAAGCGGATGGCAGGTGGCGCCCGCGCGCCCTCTTGGCCGTGCCCGCCATTTAACCCTTGGGGATCAATTCACCCCCGTGGGATAGTGTCGTGAAGAAGAATTCAGGGGGTCCAGCGGAGGAAGTTCGCGATGAGGCGCAGGCCGAGGCCTTGGGATTTTTCGGGGTGGAACTGGGTGCCGATGATATTGTCGCGGCCCACGACCGCGGTGACCGGGCCGCCGTAATCGGCATGGGCCAGCAGATGGGCAGGGTCGGTGACCTGAAACTGCCAGCTGTGGACGAAATAGGCGTGATCGCCGGTGGCGATGCCGTCCAGCACCGGGTGCGGGTGGTCGATGACTAGATCGTTCCAGCCCATATGCGGCACCTTGAGGCCGGGGGCGGCGATGGGTCGGATCTCTCCTCCGATCCAGTCGAGGCCGGGGGTCTGAACGTATTCGTGGCCGGTGGTGGCCAGCATCTGCATGCCGACGCAGATGCCCATGAAGGGGACGGCGCGGATCAGCACGGCCTCGCGCAGGGCCTCGGCCATGCCATCGACCTCGCCCAAGGCGGTGCGGCAGGCGGGGAAGGCGCCGTCGCCGGGCAGCACGATGCGGTCGGCTTTCGCAGCCACGTCCGGGTCCGAGGTCACGATCACCTGCGCATCCGCATCGCGGCCCATCAGCTGGAAGGCCTTTTCCGCCGAATGCAGGTTGCCGCTGTCATAGTCGATCAGCGCGACCCGCATCACAGCGCGCCCTTGGTCGAAGGCAGCACGCCCGCCATGCGGGGATCGGGCTCGACCGCCTCGCGCAGGGCGCGGGCCACGGATTTGAACGCGGCCTCGGCGATGTGGTGGCTGTTCAGCCCGTGGATGCGGTCGACATGCAGGGTGATGCCGCCATGGGTCGACAACGCCTGAAAGAATTCCCGCACCAGTTCGGTGTCGAATGTACCGATCTTGTCGGACGGGAAATCAACGTTCCAGACCAGATAGGGCCGCGCCGACAGATCCAGCGCGCTGCGCACCAGCGAATCGTCCATGGCCAGCAGGAAGCTGCCATAGCGGCGGATGCCCTTTTTATCGCCAAGCGCCTGCACCAGCGCCTGACCGATGGCGATGCCGGTATCCTCGACCGTGTGGTGGTCGTCGATATGCAGATCGCCGTCGGCGCGGATGGTCATGTCGATCAGCGAATGCCGCGACAGCTGGTCCAGCATGTGATCGAAAAAGCCCACGCCGGTCCGGTTGTCATAGACGCCGGTGCCGTCGAGGTTCAGCGTGACCTCGATCCGGGTTTCCGAGGTCGTGCGGGTGATCGTCGCCTGGCGCATGGGATGTCCTTTTGGTTCTGGCGCCTTATAGGCGTTGCGGCGCCATCAGCCAAGATGGACCTGACCGGCGGGATAGCGCACGCGCGGCATCATCCGTGTGGCCAGAAAGAAGCCAAGCGTCAGCGGCCCGACCCGGCCCAGAAACATCACCACCATGATCACCGCGCGGCCGAAATCCGACAGTTCGGTCGTATAGGCGCGCGACAGGCCGACCGTGCCGAAGGCCGAGGTCACCTCGAACGCGATGTCGATGAATTCGCCGTCATGGCTGAGCAGCAGCAGAAAGATGGCGATCAGGATCACCCCCGAGGCGATGGACATCAGCGCCATGACTTTCAGCACATCGCCAAGCGGGATGGCGCGGCCAAAGCCCGCCACCTCGGTCCGGCGGCGCAGAAAGGCCCATGTTGCCAGCAGCATGACGAAGATCGTCGTTACCTTCAGCCCGCCTGCGGTCGAGGTGGGGCCCGCGCCGATCACCATCAGGATCATGTACATCAGCGAGGTCGAATCGTGCAGCCCGGCGATGTCGGTCGAATTGAACCCCGCCGTCCGGGTGGTGACGCCCTGAAACCACGCCACCGTCAGGCGGGCGGTCACGCTGTCATATTGGGCCAGCGTGCGGGGGTTGTTCCATTCCAGGATCGCCGTCATCGCCACGCCGACGACGATCAGCACGGCGGTGCCGATCATCATCATCCGCGTGTGCAGCGACCAGCCGCGCCAGAAGGGACGGCGGAACAGATCGGCCACCACGACATAGCCGATGCCGCCCGCGATGAACAAGGCCGGGATGACCGTGTTGACGATCGGGTCCAGCGCATAGGCCGTCAGCCCCGGCGAAAACGTCGAGAAACCGGCATTGTTGAAGGCCGAGATGGAATGAAAGATCGCATGCCACAGCCCCGGTCCCAGCCCGTGATGGGGCATGAAGGACAGGCATAGCAGCATCGCGCCCGCCACCTCGGCCATCAGCACGATGCGCAGGATCGTCCAGACCAGCCGCGTCAGCTTGACATAGGAGGTCTGGTTCAGATCCTCGCGCAGGTAATTGCCCTGCATGATGCCCAGGGGCAGGCCAAGCGCCGACCAGATCATCACGGCGAATGTCATCAGCCCCAGCCCGCCCATCTGGATCAGCGCGGCAATGACCAGCTGGCCCCAGAAGGTATAGACCAGTTCGGTATCGACCACTGCCAGCCCGGTCACCGTCACCGCCGAGGTTGCGGTGAACAGCGCATCCGACAGGCTGACCGGCGCCCGCGCCATGGGCGGCAGCATCAGCAGCAGCCCGCCCAGACCGATCAGCGTCAGATAGCCCACCGCCAGCACGGCGGGGGGCGGGGTGCGCGCC
>NZ_RQRT01000108.1 GCF_004335005.1 Paracoccus nototheniae
CGTCTGACCGTCGGGCAGCGGGCGCAGGGCAGCGGGAAGCGGTCGGCGGTCGGCGGGCGTCTGGCATCCGGCAGGCGCGCCCCGC
Source organism: Paracoccus nototheniae (assembly GCF_004335005.1). Taxonomy (GTDB): domain Bacteria; phylum Pseudomonadota; class Alphaproteobacteria; order Rhodobacterales; family Rhodobacteraceae; genus Paracoccus; species Paracoccus nototheniae. Next base: position 86 of record NZ_RQRT01000108.1, read on the forward strand.
CTTGCACCCGCGCGGCGAATGCGCGATCAATGCGCCGATCCGATGGAAAGGGCTGGGACCGATGCTGGACATGAACGCGAAACCTACCGAAGAGATCGACCTGCGCGAGGTGTTCGGTCTGGACAGCGACATGAAGGTCAAGGGCTTTTCCGAACGCTCGGAACGCGTGCCCGACATCGACAGCACCTACAAGTTCGATCCCGACACCACGATGGCGATTCTGGCGGGCTTTGCCTATAACCGCCGGGTGATGATCCAAGGCTATCACGGCACCGGAAAATCGACCCATATCGAACAGATCGCGGCGCGGCTGAACTGGCCCTGCGTGCGGGTGAACCTGGACAGCCATGTCAGCCGGATCGACCTGATCGGTAAGGACGCGATCAAGCTGGTCGATGGCAAGCAGGTCACCATGTTCCACGAGGGCATCCTGCCCTGGGCCCTGCGCAACCCCACCGCCATCGTCTTTGACGAATATGATGCGGGCCGCGCGGATGTGATGTTCGTCATCCAGCGCGTGCTGGAGGCCGATGGCAAGCTGACCCTGCTGGACCAGAACGAGGTCATCACGCCCAATCCCTATTTCCGCCTGTTCGCGACCGCCAACACGGTCGGTCTGGGCGATACGACCGGTCTTTATCACGGCACCCAGCAGATCAACCAGGGCCAGATGGACCGCTGGTCGCTGGTCGCCACCCTGAACTATCTGTCCCATGATGCCGAAGCCGCGATCGTGCTGGCCAAGGTGCCCCATTACAACACCGAAAAAGGCCGCAAGACGATCAGCCAGATGGTGACGCTGGCCGATCTGACCCGCACCGCCTTTATGCAGGGCGATCTGTCCACGGTGATGTCGCCGCGCACGGTGATTTCCTGGGCGCAGAACACCCGCATCTTCGAAAACGTCGGCTATGCCTTCCGCCTGACCTTCCTGAACAAATGCGACGAGCTGGAGCGTCAGACCGTCGCCGAGTTCTATCAGCGCCTGTTCGACGAGGAACTGCCCGAAAGCGCCGCCGCCCGCGCGCTGTAAGGGCGATCAATTCACTATCAAGGCCGCGACCGAGCCCGTCAGCCACTCTTCAAGCTGGGCGATCTGGTTCGGGCCGAAATCGGTGCCGGTCGCAGCAAGCAACATCTGAACCATCTGCGCTTGTTCGCTACAGATATCCTGCCACCCGTCAGAATCGGCGGTGACGGCATCGATGCAGACATAGCGGTTCAGCCGGGCCTGCGCGCCTGCCAGATCTGTTTCCAGCGCTGCGATCCTGTCGGCAAGTTCTTGATTGGTTGCGTTTATAACAAGGGCATCAGCCAGCGAGACCAACCTGCTATTGGCCAGATAGACGTTCTGCCCGACCAAGACCGTGACGGTCACAGCAAGGGACAATGCGGCAACGTTCCAGATATCATAGGACAAAATCAGCCAATGTCCCGGCTTCTGATAATCCGATCCCCGGAAATGTTTGAGGATTGCGACCGCGACGCCGATCATCGCGCCCAGTCCCACCACGGCCGAGACCGATGTCCCAGAGGCACTGAAATCGACAAACCCCGCCAGCCAATCCGAAAAAACGCTCATGTCCTGCCCCGCTGTTGAATGCGCGGCCTGATCGGCGCGCGGCAGGTTCAAGAATGCCACGCGATGATGGGGGCCGAAAATAAAAACAGCGTTTTGAATGCATTATGAACTGATTGGTTCGATCATTGGCACAGCCGCGCCCGAATGGCGGCGGACCCATCCGGACGGACGCGCCCCCCGGATGGTCGCGGGTTTACGCCTTGGGCGCGTCTTTCAGCAGTTCGGCCCAGAAGGTCAGTTCGGCCAGCATCCCGTCCAGCGAGCCTTTCAGGTGATCCTCGATCGCCGACATGGGGGCATTGCCGCCCATGGGCGAGACGGCCATGAAATCGCCGCCGCCGATATGGATGGCATTGCGCAGCGGCACCATCTGCAGCTCGATCGCGATCAGGCGCAGCTGTTCGACTGCGCGCGCCCCGCCAACGCCGCCATAGGCCACTGCGGCCATCGGTTTGCGGTTCCATTCCTTATACGCCTGATCCAAAGCGTTCTTCAGCGCGCCGGTGATCGAATGGTTGTATTCGGCCACGACGAACAGATAGCCGTCAAAGCCAGCCAGTTTTTCCTGCCACGCCACGGCGCGCGGATCCTGCGAGGGCATCCACAGGTTCGACGCAGGCTCGTCAAAGAACGGCAGGTCATGGTCGCGCAGATCGACCAGTTCGAAATCCAGGCTGGCATGGTCGGCGACCTGCTCCATCAGCCAAGCGGCAGGCTTGTCGGCGAAGCGGGTCTTGCGGGTCGAACCGATGATGACGGCAATGCGTGGTTTGGACATGAGAACCTCGGATTATGTGTTCGCGATGCTTAGCACAGCCTCTGGCAGCACGGCAGAATTTTGTTCGCGACAGACGTGCACAACCGATGTGCGGGACTGCGCGGCGCCCTCTTGTCTGGGGCTGCGGGTGGTGGTCTATAAAGGGCATGAAAAAATCCGACAACCCCGCCGATCCGTTCAAGAAGGCCCTGTCCGAGGCGACGCGGGCGCTGGCCCATGACCGCGATCTGAACGTCACCTACAGCGCCGATCCGGCGGGCGTCGCAGGCGATACCATGCGCCTTCCGCAGATCAGCCGCCGCATGGGCCGGGACGAGGTTCTGCTGGCGCGGGGCACGGCGGATGCGCTGGCCATGCGGATGCGCCATCATGACGCGGGCACGCACAGCCGCTATGCCCCCGCAGGCCCGATGGCGCGCGAACTGTACGAGGCGATGGAAACCGCCCGCTGCGAGGCGCTTGGCGCCCGCGACATGCCCGGCGCGCTGTCCAATATCGACGCCAAGATCGGCGCCGAGGCCGAGAAAAAGGGCTATGCCCAGATCAAGGCGCCTGCGGATGCGCCGCTGTCGGTCGCGGCGGGCTATATCCTGCGGCAGGCCGCGACCGGGCGCGCGCTGCCGCCCGGTGCGCAGCATGTGGCCGATCTGTGGCGGCCCTTTGTCGAATCGCAGGCCTCGGGCGCGCTGGCGGATGTGAATGCCGCGCTGGCCGATCAGGCGGCGTTTTCGCGGCTGTCGCGGCGGATCATCACCGATCTGGGCTATGGCGACCAGCTGGGCGAGGATCCCGATCAGCCGCAGGACGACGACGCCGAGGACAATGCCGAGCAGGACGAGGAATCGGGCGACAACCAGTCGCAGGAGGAAGACGACAGCGAGGACAGCGAGGCCAGTTCCGAACGCAGTCAGGAACAGACGCAGGACGAACGGCAGGCTCAGGTCAGCATGGACGACAGCTCGGATGACGAGATGTCGGACGAGGCCGAGATGCCCGATCAGGACAGCCCGCCCGATCTGCCCCCCCCGGTCAGCGAGGCCAGCCCCGATTACCGGATCTTTGCCCAGACCTGGGACGAAGAGATCCGCGCCGAGGATCTGGCCGATGTGGCCGAGCTGGAGCGTCTGCGCGCCTATCTGGACAAGCAGCTGGAACCCCTGCGCGGCGCCGTCAGCCGTCTGGCCAACAAGCTGCAGCGTCGTTTGCAGGCCCAGCAGAACCGCAGCTGGGAATTCGACAAGGAAGAGGGCGTGCTGGATGCCGGGCGTCTGGCCCGCGTGGTGGCCAACCCGACGACTCCGCTGTCCTTCAAGGTCGAGAAGGACACCGAGTTCCGCGACACGGTCGTGACGCTGCTGATCGACAATTCCGGGTCGATGCGCGGGCGCCCGATCAGCATCGCTGCGATCTGCGCCGATGTGCTGGCCCGCACGCTGGAGCGCTGCAACGTCAAGGTCGAGATTCTGGGATTCACCACCCGCGCCTGGAAGGGCGGCCAGTCGCGCGAGGCCTGGCTGGCCGCAGGCCGTCCCGCCCAGCCCGGTCGCCTGAACGATCTGCGCCATATCATCTATAAATCCGCCGATGCGCCCTGGCGCCGGGTGCGGCCCAATCTGGGGCTGATGATGAAGGAAGGGCTGCTGAAGGAAAACATCGACGGCGAGGCGCTGGAATGGGCCCATAAGCGCCTGATCCGCCGCACCGAGGCGCGCAAGATCCTGATGGTGATTTCCGATGGGGCGCCGGTGGATGATTCGACCTTGTCGGTCAACCCGGCGAATTTTCTGGAGCGGCATCTGCGCGACGTCATCGCCATGGTCGAGAAACGCCGCGCGGTCGAGCTGCTGGCCATCGGCATCGGCCATGATGTGACCCGCTATTACGGGCGGGCGGTGACGATCACCGATGCCGAGCAACTGGCCGGCGCGATCACCGAACAGCTGGCGGCGCTGTTCGACAGCGATCCGAGAAAACGCGCGCGGGTTCTGGGGATGGCGGCGATCCGGCGCGGCTGAATTGCGTCCCGCGATGGCCGGGGGCGCTTCGCCCCCCGGACCCCCCGAGGATATTTGCGCCAAGGCGAAATTCCGGCGCTAGGCTTTTAGGAGGTCGGCCAAGGTTTTCGCCAGAAGAGGGAGCCCGCCGGGTTGCCAGCCGATGCTTTCAAGAGTGGTGCAGTCCGGCAGGCGCAGATGGCTGGCATCGGCGCGGGGCGGTGGCGGATGCGGGCAGGCGGTCAGGGTCCGGACCATGCCGAGAAGGTCGTGGTGGTCGAGGATCAGATCGCTGCAATTCAGCGTCGGCGGCGGGGCCGGGTGGTTCAGCAGCAGGATCAGGGCCTGGGCCAGGTCATCTGCATGAACCTCGGTCGCGACGCGGGGAGCGATGGGATGGCCGGCGCGGTAATCGTCGAACAGGCGGCGCCATTTATGCGCCGGGCCCGGGCCATAGACGCCGGTGGCACGGATCGCGCAGGTGATTAGGGGCAGCCGGGCCAGATACGCCTCGGCCTCGGCCTTTACCTCTCCGTACAGGGTCGTGGGTTTGGGGGGCAGGTCGTCGGACAGCCGCATCCCCGGTGGATGGCCGTCATGGACCGCGCGCGATGAGAAGAACAGGATGCGTCCCACGCTCTGATCCGCCGCCTGATCGAAGAGCCGCCGGGTGCCATCCAGATTGGCTGCGATGAAGGCAGGGGCATCGCAGCCCTCGCCTCCGCGATAGCGGCCGGGGGCATGGGCGAAGGCGCAATGGATCAGCGCGTCATGGCCTTCGAGCCGCGCGGGTTGGCCCAGATGCCAGTCATGCGCGCGGTCCAGCGGTGTCACCCTATGGCCCGCAGCGGTCAGCGCGCGGGCGGCGAAGTGGCCGATGATGCCCGAAGCTCCGGTCAGGGCGATCTGCATCAGGGGCGGATCGGCGGGCGGGGCAGGGTGGACAGGTCGGGCAGGGGATGCCCGTCGGCCACGGCTTGCCACAGATCGATCAGCGGGCGCAGGCTGTCGGCCTTGTCATGGTCCTGCCAGGGTTTCTCGTATTGGAAATGCAGGATGCGGATCTGGCTCCAGTCCAGAAGGCCGGGCATGTGCAGCCAGACATATTGCAGCAGGTTGTGATGGATCGACAGGCCCTGCCAGTCGGGAAAGAAGGCCTGCAGAAAGCTTTGATCGGTGCGGGGCCAGAACACCCCCGGCTGGTCCAGGGCCGCCATCATCGCCGCAAAGGTCGCGGGGGCGGGACGCGCCGTGAAGACGCCCGAGTTCATGCGGTGAAACCCGTCCGGCCCGTCATAGACATTGGGCGCGGCGCAGAATTCGGGAAAGCCGAACAGCTTGTCCACGTTGCGCAGCACGATCGCATCGGCATCGATGAACACGCAGCGGTCGTAATCCAGCTGCCACAGGCGCAGCTTGATGAAATTGTCCAGCGGCGTGTGGAACAGCGGCTTGGCGCCCTTGGTAAACGCGGCGCGGGCATGCAGGGCGTCACGGGCATGCATCTGGTCGAAGCCGTCCGAGGTGGGCAGCAGATCCGCCGCGATCAGTCTGGCGCCGAGGGGGCGCAGCCGGGCCAGATCGGCGTCCGACAGGCCGCGATGCATCACCACCAGATCGGCCTTGGTGCCGGTCAGGCGCAACGACCGCAACAGCGCGCAGGCGCCGGGCAGATAGGCGGGATTGCTGACCAGCGTGACATAGGCGTCACCGGCGCGGCGCGGGCTTTCGGCTGCCAGTCCCCGAGGCAGTTCATGCGGCTGTTCTTGCGGCAGGGAATCGTCGGACAGGTGATCCATGGCGTGGTCCTGAGGGTCGCGGGGCCGTTTGCGGTCAGCCTGACGTGGCGTTATGACCGGGTCATGACAGATTTTGGCGTCCCATGCCATGGCCCGGATGGTGGCGGGCGCGACCTTGCCACAAGGATATCCCATGAGTTTTCCCGATCCGCTGGCCTCTGAACAGGCCCAGGCTCTGCCGCCCGCGTTGGTCACTGCGCTGGACGCCCTTCTGGGCGCGCGGTTTTCGCAAAAGCGCGGCGATCGCGATCAGCATGCGGCGTCGGAAAGCTTTCATCGCGGCCCGCCGCCCGATGCGGTGGTCTGGCCGGATAGCGCCGAAGAGGTGTCGTCCATCCTGCGCGCCTGTTCGCAGCATGCGGTGCCGGTCATCCCCTGGGGCACCGGTACTTCGTTGGAGGGGCATGCGCTGGCCAGCCGGGGCGGCATCACGCTGAACCTGTCGCGCATGGACCGGGTGCTGGAGGTGCGGGCCGCCGACATGCAGGCCAGCGTCCAGCCCGGCGTCACGCGCGAGGCGCTGAACACCGATCTGCGCGCCACGGAGCTGTTCTTTCCCGTCGATCCCGGCGCCAATGCCAGCCTTGGGGGGATGGCCGCGACGCGGGCCAGCGGCACGACCGCCGTGCGCTATGGCACGATGCGGGACAATGTGCTGGCCTTGCAGGTGGTGCTGGCCGACGGGCGGATCATCCGCACCGGCACGAGGGCCGCGAAATCCAGCGCGGGCTATGATCTGACGGCGCTGTTCGTGGGGTCCGAGGGCACGCTTGGGGTCATCACCGAACTGACCCTGCGCCTGCAGGGCCAGCCCGAGGAGACCGCCGCCGCCGTCTGTGCCTTTGACACGCTGCAGGCGGCGGTCGATTGCGTGACGGTGACGATCCATTCGGGCATCCCCATGGCGCGGATCGAGTTTGTCGATGCGCTGACGGCCCGCGCCTTCAACCTGCATTCCGGCACCAGCCTGCCCGAACTACCGCATCTGATGGTCGAGTTTCACGGCTCTGCAACGTCTGTGCGCGAGGATGCCGCCCGGTTCGGAGAGATCGCGACCGAGATGGGGGCCGCTGGCTTTGACTGGGCGACCACGCCCGAGGATCGCGCCCGCCTGTGGCGGATGCGGCACGGGGCCTATCACGCGGCCTTTGCGCTGCGTCCGGGATCGGTGGGGGTGGTCACCGATGTCTGCGTTCCGATGTCGCATCTGGCGGATGCGGTGGCGGGGGCGGCGCAGGATATTGCGGCCTCGGGGCTGGTCGGGCCGATCGTGGGTCATGTGGGCGACGGCAATTTCCATTCGCTGCTGCTGATCGATCCGGGCAATGAGCGTCAGATGGCCCAGGCCAAGGCGCTGGCCTTGCGGATGGCCGAACGGGCGCTGGCCGTGGGCGGCACGATCACCGGCGAACATGGCGTGGGTCTGGGCAAGCGTGGCCTGATGGCCGCCGAACATGGCGAAGGCTGGCAGGTCATGGGCGCGATCAAGACCGCGCTTGACCCTGCGGGGATCCTGAACCCCGGCAAGCTGGTCCCCGACTGCCCCGCGCCCCCCGACTGCCCCGCCCCCGACTGCCCGGCCCCGGACTGCCCCGCCCCTGGCTGA
>NZ_RQRT01000109.1 GCF_004335005.1 Paracoccus nototheniae
CCCCAAGGGCGCCCCGCACCCCGACCCCGCCGCAAGCGGGCATCATCAGATCTTTGGGAGGAGAACCGACATGACCCTGAAAACCGCACTGATCGCCACCACTGCGATGCTGGCCGCAGGCCCCGCTTTGGCCGAATGGGAACCCACGCGCCCGATCGAATTCGTCGTCGCCTCGGGCGCCGGCGGCGGGACCGACAATTTCGCCCGCACCATCCAGTCGGCGATGACCCGCAACGACATCGTCGACCGCAACATGGTCGTGCTGAACAAGGGTGGCGGATCGGGGGCCGAGGCGTTTCTCTATGCCCGCCAGAACGCAGCCGATCCGCACAAGCTGATCTTTGGCACCAACAACGTCTATCTGCTGCCCCATGTCGCCCAGCTGGCCTATTCGGTCGAGGATCTTCAGCCCGTGGCCGCGCTGGCGCTGGACGAATTCCTGATCTGGGTCAAGGCCGACGCCCCCTGGCAGACGCCCATGGAGATGATCGAGGCCGCCAAGGCCGAACCCGGCAGCCTCGTGTTCGGTGGCAGCCAGTCCAAGGACACCGACGAGACGCTGGTGGCGCTGATCGAACAGACCACCGGGGCGGATTTCAAATACATCCCCTTCAATGGCGGCGGCGAGGTCGGCGTGCAGCTGGCGGGCGGCCATATCTCGGCCAATGTGAACAATCCCAACGAGAATATCGGCCAGTGGCAGGCGGGCGCGATCCGGCCGCTTTGCGTCTTTTCTCCGCAGCGGATGGCGGAATCCGAACCGGTCAGCGGCGATATGGGCTGGCATGACATCCCCACCTGTGCCGAACAGGGGCTGGCCATCGACCGCTATCAGATGCCGCGCACCGTCTGGCTGCCCGCAGGCACCGACCCCGAGGTGGTGGCCTATTATCAGGACGCTCTGACCCGCGTGGCCGAGACGCCCGAATGGCAGGATTATCTGGCCCGGACCTCGCAGACCGCCGCCGTGCTGACCGGCGACGCGCTGACCGCCTTTATCGACGAGAACGAAGCCGCGACGGTTTCGGTCTTCGAGGCCGAAGGCTGGGTCGCAGCCGCCGCGCAATAAGGCAAGGGGGGCGTCGCGCATCGGGCCCCTGTGCCGGATGCGCGACGCCACAGGCGGCCCCGCGCGGGCCGGCACCTGCGGATAAAGGAGAGGGACCATGACCGTCAGACGTTATCATGCCGAAATCGGCACGGCACTTGTCACCGGGGGGCTGGGGGTCGCGGCCATCATCGGCGCCGCCGAACTGGGCGTGGGGTGGAGCGATCACGGACCGCAGGCGGGGTATTTCCCCTTCTGGGTGGCGATCGTGCTGATCGGTGCCAGCCTGTGGAACCTGACCGGCGCGGTCATGGCCCATCGTCGGGCGGCCCGCATTCCTGCCGATCCGCTGGACGATCCCGAAGATCCGTTCCTGCCGATGGCCAATCTGCGCCGCATCGCGGTCTTTCTGGGTGCCATGACGGCCTTTGTTCTGGGCACGCTGACCTTGGGCATCTATGTCGCCGCGACCCTCTATATCGGCTGGAGCGCGTGGAAACAGGGCGGTTTCCGGCTGTGGGTCGGGCTGGCTTTGGGCGCGATCTTCGCCGTCACGCTCTATGCGATCTTCGAGATGATCTTTCAGATTCCACTGCTGAAGGGGCCGCTGGAGCCGCTTCTGGGCATCTATTAAGGGGCCGACCGCCATGGGCAATTTCGATCTGCTGATGCACGGGTTTTCCATCGCCATCACGCCCACGCATTTGATGCTGATGGTCGCGGGCGTGCTGATGGGTCTGGTGGTCGGCGTGCTGCCGGGACTGGGGGCGCCGAACGGGGTGTCGCTGCTGATCCCGCTGACCTTCGCGCTGGACCCGACCTCGGCTATCATCCTGCTGTCGTCGATGTATTGGGGGGCGCTGTTCGGCGGCTCCACGACTTCGATCCTGTTCAACATCCCCGGAGAGCCGTCATCGGTCGCCACCACCTTCGACGGCTATCCGATGGCCCGAAACGGCGAATCCACCCGCGCGCTGACGCTGGCCTTCGTGTCGTCGGGGGTGGGGGCGCTGATGGGCATCATGGTCATCACCCTGCTGGCCGGATGGGCGTCGCAATTTGCGTTGCGGTTCGGCGCGCCGGAATATTTCGCAGTCTATTTCCTGGCCTTTGCCGCCTTCATCGGCATGGGCAGCGCCGCGCCGGGCAAGACGCTGGTGTCGCTGACCACAGGGCTGATCCTGGCCTCGGTCGGCATGGACACGGTCACCGGCGCGATCCGGCTGACCTATGGGTTTTCGGATCTGCTGGGCGGCGTCAGCTTTCTGGTCGTGGTCATCGGCCTGTTCGGCATCGGAGAGCTGCTGTCCACCGTGCAGGAGGGGCTGCGCTTTCGCGGCGTGTCGTCCAAGATCGACCTGCGCGACGTGCTCAAGACCCTGGCCGAGATCCCGAAATACTGGGCCACGACCCTTCGGTCGGGCCTGATCGGCATCTGGATGGGCATCACGCCGGGGGGGCCGACCGCCGCCAGCTTCATGTCCTATGGCGTCGCGCGGCAGGCCAGCCGCAAGGGCGCCGCCTTCGGCACCGGCCGCCCCGAGGGGATCGTCGCGCCCGAGACCGCCGATCACAGCGCGGGCACCTGCGCGATGCTGCCGATGCTGGCGCTTGGGGTGCCGTCATCGGCCACCGCAGCGGTGATGATGGGCGGTCTGATGATCTGGGGGCTGACGCCCGGACCGATGCTGTTCGCGACCCAGCCCGATTTTGTCTGGGGCCTGATCGCCAGCATGTATGTGTCGAACCTGCTGGGGGTCATTCTGGTGCTGGCGACCGTGCCGCTGTTCGCGGCGCTGCTGCGCATTCCCTTTACCATCATCGGGCCGATGATCGTCGTGATCTGCTTCGTCGGCGCCTATACCGTGTCGGGGGCCAGCTTCGATCTGTGGCTGGTGCTGGTCTTTGGGCTTGTGGGGTTCATCTTTACCAAGCTGGATTACCCTTTGGCGCCGCTGATCCTGGCCATGGTGCTGGGCCACAAGGCCGAGAATGCGTTCCATCAGTCGATGCTGCTGTCGGACGGGTCGCTTGGCATCTTCTTTGCCAATCCGCTGGTCACCGGCATCATGATCGTCGCGCTGGCCCTGCTGATCCTGCCCAAGACGCTTGGTCTGGCGCTGCGCCTGCGCCGTCGCGGCATGCCCGTCGAATGAGACGCGCCGAATGAAACCTGTGCGACACGCCTCGCGGAACAAGGAAACCCTGTCATGAACCTGATCCGGCATTTCGCCGCGCGCAACCACCGCCGCGTGGAAACGGCCATCATCGGCACGGGCGGCTTCGGGCGCAGCTATCTGGCGCAGGCGCGCCATGTGGCGGGCCTGTCCTGCCGGGTGGCGGTGGACCGCGATGCGGCCACGGCGGCGGCGGCGCTGGTCTCGATTGGTATCGATCCGGCCCGGATCGCGCGCTGCAGCGAAGTCGCGCAGGCGCAGGCGGCGTGGCAGGCGGGGCACTGGATCGCCGCCGCCGATCTGGCGGTGGTGGCCGACCTGCCGCTGGACGTAGTGCTGGAGGCCACCGGCGACCCCGAGGCCGGCGCCCGCCACACCCGGCTGGCCATTGATGCCGGGCATCATGTGGTCATGGTCACCAAGGAAACCGACAGCGTGATCGGCTCGATCCTGTCGCGGCTGGCCCGGGCGAGGGGGCTGGTGGTCAGCCCGGTCGATGGCGATCAGCCCAGCCTGCTGATCGGGCTGGTGACATGGGCGCAGGTCATCGGGCTGACGGTGATCGCGGCGGGCAAATCCAGCGAATATGATTTCGTCTATGACCCCGCGACCGGGGGGCTGGACAGCAACGGGCTGCGCACCGAGGCGCCGGGCCTGTCGGACTGGCTGATGCCGGGCGACTGGCCCTGGGCGTCGGTCGCGCAGGCCCGCGCCACACTGGCCGCCAAACTGCCGCAGCGCGCCGTCCCCGATCTGTGCGAGCTGACGCTGGTCGCCAATGCCCTTGGCCTTGTGCCCGACCGCGCCGATCTGCACGCCCCCATCGCCCGCATCCCCGAACTGGCGGATCTGATGACCGACCGGGGCGGGCTGCTGTCGGGGACCGGTCGTCTGGACGTGTTCCATTGCCTGCGTCTGCCGGGCGAGGCCAGTTTTGCGGGCGGCGTCTTCGTGACCGTCGCCTGCGACGATCCCGACACATGGCAGATGCTGGCGGACAAGGGTCACGTCGTCTCGCGCGATGGCCGCAGCGCGATGATTGGCCTGCCGCGTCATCTGCTGGGGTTGGAGGCCGCGACGACCGTGTTCGAGGCCGCGCTGCATGCCACATCCTCGGGTGCCACGGCGCCGCGCCCGGTGATCGACCTGACCGCCTTTGCCGATGCCGACCTGCCCGCAGGCACGGTGCTGACGGCGCGCGGGCATCACCATTCGATCGACCATGTCTCGGGGCGGATGACCCCGGCGGCGGCGCTGTCGGACGATGCGCCCATCCCCTATTATCTGGCCGCCGGGCGCCCGCTTTTGCGCGACGTGCGGGCGGGCCAGCCGATCCTGTGCGCCGATGTCGCGCTGGACGAGGCGTCCGAGCTGTTGCGCCTGCGCCGGATGCAGGATGCGGTCACCGATTGGGATGCGGCCTGACCCCCCTCAGGCGGCGATGCTGCGCAGGCCCCAGAACAGCAGGGCCGACAGCAGGGCGGCGGCGGGAACGGTCACGATCCAGGCGGCGGCGATGGTCATCACATGCGACCGGCGCACCAGCTTGCGGCGGCGGCGTTCCTCGGGGCCCAGACCGGGCCGTTCGGGCAGGCTGCCCTGCGCCGCGCGCAGGCGCCGTTCGGCGTCCCATTCGCGAAAGAACCCGACGCCAAAGATCGCGCCGACCGCGATATGGGTCGAACTGACCGGCAGGCCCAGCCAGCTGGCCACGATCACCGTCACTGCCGCCGACAACGACACGCAATAGGCGCGCATCGGGTTCAGCTTGGTGATCTGGCTGCCGACCATGCGGATCAGCTTGGGGCCGAACAGGAACAGCCCGAAGGACAGCCCGAAGGCTCCGATCAGCATCACCCACAGCGGAATGGCGACGACCCCCGTCGCGCTGCCCGAACTGCCCGAGGCCTGCACGATGGCCGCCAGCGGCCCGACCGCATTGGCCACGTCATTGGCGCCATGCGCAAAGCTGAGGAGGGCCGCCGACACGACCAGCGGAATGCCGAACAGCACCTTCAGCGATTTGTTGCGGTTTTCCAGCCCGCGCGACTGACGGCGGATCACCGGAATCATCACCAGCCAGCAGACCAGCCCCAGCACCGCGCCGATCAGCAGCGCCCGGCCCATCGACACGTCGATCAGCCGGCTGAGGCCCTTCAGCGCCAGATAGGCGGCAAAGGCGCCCGCCATGATGCCGATCAGCACCGGCACCCAGACCCGCGCCGCCGCGATCTTGTCGTCGCGATAGATGATGCGCGCCTTGATGAACCACAAGAATCCCGCCGCGATCAGCCCGCCCAGCAAGGGCGAGATCACCCAGCTGGCCGCGATGGTGGCCATGGTCGGCCAGTTGACCGCGCCAAAGCCCGCCGCCGCGATCCCCGCGCCCATCACGCCGCCGACCACCGAATGGGTGGTGGAGACCGGTGCGCCGATCCATGTCGCCAGATTGACCCACAGGGCCGATGACAGCAGCGCCGCCATCATCGCCCAGACAAACACCTCGGGCGCGCCGATGCTTTCGGGCGCCACGATCCCGCGAGAGATGGTGCCGACCACGTCGCCGCCCGCGATCAGCGCGCCCGCCGTTTCAAAGATCGCGGCGATGGCGATGGCGCCACCCATGGTCAGGGCATTCGCGCCCACCGCCGGACCCATGTTGTTGGCCACGTCATTGGCGCCGATGTTCAGTGCCATATAGGCGCCAAAGACCGCCGCCATCGCCACGATCATCCCGTTGCTGGTCTGGCCAAAGGCCAGCATCGCCCCAAGGCCCGCCAGCAGCACGAAGACCAGTGCGATGCCCGGTGCGACCAGCGGGCGGGCGGCATAGGCGGTCGCCCGTTCCAGCGTCGAAAAGCGGCCAAGATCGCGGTCCAGCGTATCAAGGTGGCGGGTTTCAAGGTCGTTCTGGGCCATGATATCCTCAAGCGGCGGGGCTGCGGCTGCCTAGGGGGAAACGGCGCCGGGGGCAACCTGTCGCATGGGGGCGGGCCTGCTTGCGCGGTTTATCGCACCGTTCCGCCCAGATTGGCCGAAATCCCGCGCGCGGCCCCGGCGACCATCTGCCCGATCTCGTGCACCTTCGCATCGGTCATCCGCGTCGTCGGCCCCGAGACCGAGACGCCCGCCACGGCCTCGTCATGGCTGTTGGTGATGACGGCGGCGACGCAGCGCATGCCCAGGGTCCGTTCCTCGTCGTCGAAGGCATAGCCGCGGCGGCGGATCTGGGCGATCGCCGCGTGCAAGTCATCAGCCGAGCCGATGGTCTTGTCGGTAAAGCGCGCGAAGGGCGCCTGACGGATGAAGGCCGCCAGCCGGTCGTCGTCAAAGGCCGCCAGCAGCGCCTTGCCGATCCCCGAGGCATGCAGCGGCGACCGGGTGCCGGGCGGGAAAAACGCACGGATCGTCTGATGCGTCTCGACCTGGCTGACGAACAGCACGTCGCCGTCGCGTTCGATCCCCAGATTGGCGGTCTCTCCGCTGCGGGCCATCAGGTCGCGCATGGTCGCGCGGCTGCGTTCGACGATATTCGTGCGCCGCAGAAAGGCCGAGCCAAGACGGAACGCCTCGGGGCCGATGAACCATTCCTGCCGGTCGGGATTGCTTTCGACATAGCGGCGCTGTTCCAGCGTCGCCAGAACCCGGTGCATGGTCGCGGGCGACTGGTCCAGATGCGTGGACAGGCCGGTCAGGGTGATCCCCTCATGCGCGGCCAGCGCCTCCATCACGTCCAGCGCGCGGTCCAGCGCTTGAATGCCGGTGGCGGGCTGGTCGGGCCTGCCGCCCTTGGGACGGCCCCGTTTGCGGATGGGTTGCGGCATGTCCGGGGCCTTTTCGCAGGGACGGGCGGTGAAATAAATATTTTCATGAAAACCGATTTCTCACAATGAAAAATTGCAACGCACTGTCCGATATTCATAAAATCACCCATGACCAGCGTTCCAGAAAACCATTCCGAAAAAATTTACCCGAATCCTCCCGCATGCTAGACCGGTCCTGACGCAAGGAGGAGCCGACCGTGAGCACCCAGAACCCGATTTTCATTCCCGGCCCGACGAACATCCCCGAGGTGCTTCGCAAGGCCGTCGACATGCCGACCATCGACCATCGCAGCCCGGTCTTTGGCAAGATCCTTCACCCCGCGCTGGAGGGCGTCAAGGCGGTGATGAAGACGACGCAGGCCCAGGTCTTCCTGTTTCCCTCGACCGGGACCGGCGGATGGGAAACGGCGATCACCAACACGCTGTCGGCGGGCGATGCGGTTCTGGCCACGCGCAACGGCATGTTCAGCCATCGCTGGATCGACATGTGCCAGCGGCACGGGCTGGATGTGCAGGTCGTGGCGCAGGACTGGGGGCAGGGCATCCCCACCGACCGGTTCGAGGAGATCCTGACCGCCGACCGCGCCCATCGCATCAAGGCCGTGCTGGCCACCCATAACGAGACCGCGACCGGCGTCAGGTCCGACATCGCCGCCGTCCGCCGCGCGCTGGACCGGGCGGGCCATCCGGCGCTGTTGCTGGTCGACGGGGTCAGCTCGATCGCCTGCTATGATTTCCGGATGGACGAATGGGGCGTCGATGTGGC
>NZ_RQRT01000010.1 GCF_004335005.1 Paracoccus nototheniae
GCCGGCAGGTCCGCGCGCGTGGGGGCGGGCAGGCCGCCCAGCATGCGCAGGATCGAGACCAGTTCGTCGCGCAGCTTGCCGCGATGGGTGACGCGGTCCAGCATGCCATGTTCCAGCAGATATTCGGCGCGCTGGAATCCTTCGGGCAGCTTTTCGCGGATGGTCTGTTCGATGACCCTGGGGCCTGCGAAACAGATCAGGGCATTCGGTTCGGCGATGTGGATATCGCCCAGCATCGCATAGCTGGCCGTCACCCCGCCCGTGGTCGGATGGGTCAGCACGACGATATAGGGGATGCCCGCTTCCTTGAGCATCTCGACCGCGACGGTGGTGCGGGGCATCTGCATCAGCGACAGGATGCCCTCTTGCATGCGCGCGCCACCGGCGGCGGAGAAGAGGACCAGCGGCTTGCGGACCTTGACCGCGCGTTCGGCGGCGGCGACGATGGCATTGCCGACATACATGCCCATGGACCCGCCCATGAAGCTGAAGTCCTGACCCACGGCGATGACCGGCGTCCGGCCGATCTCTCCCTCGGCGACCAGCATGGCCTCTTTTTCGCCGGTGGATTTCTGCGCGGCCTTCATGCGGTCGGGATATTTCTTCTGGTCCCGGAACTGCAGCGGGTCGACGATCGGATCGGGAACCTTCACCTCGATGAAGGCGCCGCCGTCGAACAGCGCGCCAAAGCGTTCGCGCGGGGTGATCCCCATATGGTGATCGCAGTTCGTGCAGACGTTCAGATTGTCCGACAGTTCCCGGTGGAACAGCATGGTCCCGCATTCGGGGCATTTGGTCCACAAATTCTCGGGCACATCGCGGCGCGAGAACAGCGAGTTGATGCGCGGGCGGACATAGTTCGTGATCCAGTTCATCGCGAATGGCCTTGGCTGTTTCAGTCCCTCAATTAGGCCGCGACGCAGGGAATTGCAATTGCCGGGGGGGCGGCGGATGATGCGCGCCATGTGGGCCACCCTGTTCTTTCTGTCGCATACCACCCTGTCGCTGGTGATCATCGCCCGCGTGTTGCTGCGACCCCGGGTCGAGCCGTCGGTCCGGCTGGTCTGGATCATGGTGATCGAGGCCCTGCCGCTGCTGGGGATCGCCGCCTATCTGCTGTTCGGCGAGGTCCGCATGAAGCAGGCCGAGGTTCAGCGGATGGCCGATGTGCGCGACCGGCTGACCGGGCTGCGCACGCCCGTGCCCGCCATCCTGGCCCCGGCGCCCGATCCCGCAGGCCCGGTGATCGCCGCCAATACCGCCGTGGGCGGCATGCAGGCCACGGCTGGAAACCGGCTGCAACTGCTGGAGGAAAGCGACGGCGCCATCGACCGGCTGGTCGAGGCGATCGACGGGGCGCAGGATCACGTCCATGTGCTGTTCTATATCTGGCTGCCCGATGTCAGCGGCACCAAGATCGCGGAGGCGATCTGCCGGGCCGAGGCGCGGGGCGTGCAATGCCGGGTCATCGTCGATGCGCTTGGGTCGCGCACGCTGGTCCGGTCGGCCCTGTGGGCGCGGATGCAGGCTGCGGGTGCGGAATGCGTCACCGCCTTTCCCTGGGGCCTGCCCTTCATCAGCGTGCTGTTCCAGCGGCTGGATCTGCGCAACCACCGCAAGATCCTGGTGATCGACAACCGCATCGCCTTTACCGGCAGCCGCAATGCCGCCGACATGGCCTTTGCGATCAAGCCACGCTTTGCGCCTTGGGTCGATATCCTGGTCTCGGTCGAGGGGCCTGCCGTGCGGCAGTTGCAGGCGGTCTTTCTGGGCGACTGGATGAGCTATACGGGCCGCGATCTGGGGCCGATGCTGCAGCCGGTCGCGCCGGTGGCCGATCCCGGCATGGCGGCGCAGGTGGTGGCGACGGGGCCGGATCTGCGGGCGGGCAGCGTGTCGGACTGTCTGTCGGCGATGCTGCATGCGGCGCGCGACCGGGTGGTGATCACCACGCCCTATTATGTGCCCGATGCGGCGCTGGATGCGGCGATCCGGGCGGCGGCGCGGCGGGGGGTGCAGGTCACGATGATCCTGCCCGCCCGCAATGACAGCCTGATCGTGGGGGCGACCAGTCAGGGGTTCTATTACGGGCTGCTGGCGGCGGGGGTGCGGCTGATGCTGTTTCAGGACGGCTTGCTGCATTCCAAGATCCTGACCGTCGACGGGCGCATGGCGATGATCGGCAGCGCCAATCTGGACCGCCGCAGTTTCGAGCTGAACTATGAGGTCAACATGGCCGTGTTCGATCCCGAATTCGTGGGGATGCTGGATGCCCGCCAGACCAGCTATGCCGACCGCGCCCGCCGGGTCACGCTGGACGAGGTCCGCGACTGGAGCGCGTGGCGCCGCATCCGCAACAACCTGTTCGCGCTGGCCTCTCCGTTGCTGTAATTTTTGATGAAGGCAAACCGACCATGACCCAAGATCTTGCCGCCCGGACCTGTCAGCCCTGCACCGGGGATACGGCCCCGCTGGAGGCCGCCGAGGCCGGGCGGATGATGTCGCGGCTGCCGGAATGGCAGCTGTCCGACGATGCCCGCAGCATGACCCGGCGGTTCACCTTCAAGGGCTGGGCCC
The DNA here is from genome assembly GCF_004335005.1 of Paracoccus nototheniae. Classification (GTDB taxonomy): domain Bacteria; phylum Pseudomonadota; class Alphaproteobacteria; order Rhodobacterales; family Rhodobacteraceae; genus Paracoccus; species Paracoccus nototheniae. The sequence continues at coordinate 2,578 of NZ_RQRT01000010.1, forward strand.
GCGCGGTCGAGATGGCCAATCTGGCCGCATGGCTGGGCAACAGTCAGGGGCATCATCCCGATATTGCCTTTGGCTGGGGCTATTGTGCCGTGACTTTCACCACGCATGCGGCGGGGGGGCTGACGGAAAACGATTTTATCTGCGCCGCCCGGCTGGATGCGCTGCTGGGCTGAGGGGCTGGTCTTTCGACAGGGTTGTCCTGCACGGAAACCCGGTCTATCCCAAAGGCGTAGTGTAATAGGTTGTACCGCATGACGAGTCGTCGCTGCGCTGATGTCACACATTGGCATGCCCTCATGACCCGCAAGGGGCCATGCCCGCGCAGGGTGACCCTTTCCCCGACCGACGGAAGGACCATGAATGGCACGGCGTGACAGTGGCTGGATGGCGCAGCGCATCCGCCGGAATGCGGCGCGGCAATGGGACCGGTTCCTGCGGTCGGTCACCTTCGCCTATACGCCGGTCAATGACGATCTGCGCGACGAGGCCCGCGATCTGCAGCAGGTGCTGGCGCGGTTCCTGCAGGCGGCCGATGCGCTGGTGGTCCGGTCGCGCGATTCGCTGTCGCGGATCGACCTGCCCACCGGCACCGACTGGCGCTGGCGTCCGCAGGTGCTGTGCGCGCGCAGCACGCTGCCGGCGCTGATCTCTCCTCCCGACGGGAAATGGCTGTCGGACGAGGTGGCGCTGTATCACGACTGCCCCGAACGCGCGCTGATCCTGTGCCAGACCCGCAACCGGCTGGCGACCGATCTGTCCGAATATGGTCTCAAGCTGGAGGTGATGGGCTTTGCGGGGTCTTATCTGTCCTTCTCGCTCAGCCTGCCGACCGAGGCGCTGAAGGATCTGGGCGGGCATTACATCGTCCGGCTGGAATCAACCCTGCAGGCCGAACGGCCGATCAAGGTCTATTCCCGGCTGAACATCCAGCAGGGCCCGAACACCGAATCGATCCTGCGCCAGATGGGCGACCCGATCGAGGGCAACAACTGCAACCGCGTCGTCGAATTCGATCTGGGCTATGCCGAGCTGTCGCAGCGTTCGGTCGACAAGGCCTGGCTGGACGTCATCTTCGAGGCGCCGTTCATGAATGCCATCGCGCTGCGCGACGTGATCCTGTCGCGCCATCCCCGCGCCCATATCTAAGCCCTGTGTCTCAAGGAGGCCGCGATGCCCCAGTTCGAAAGCTTTGGCCTTAAGGGCGGTGTCTGGCGCGGACATCTGAATGCGCCCAAGGGCGCCCCCGCGCGCGTGGTTCTGGTCCAGCATGGTGCGGTTCTGGCCGAAGCGCGGCTGACCGACGAGGGCGATGACAGCTGGCTGGTCGAGGTCGACCTGCCCCCTGAAGTGCTTGGCGAGGGCATTCAGACGCTGTTGTTGAAAGCCGATAGCGGCGCCAGCGGGGACGAGGCCACCCATCCCGACGGTCATGTTCTGGACCGCCTGACGCTGATGGCGGGCCGGATGCTGGATGACGACCTGACCGCCGAGATCGCCGCCCTTCGTGCCGAACTGGAACTGGTCAAGCGGGAACTGCGCCGCTTTGCCGCCGGGATGGCTGCGGGCTGAGCCGCCCGCACCGTTCCGCAACGCGCTGTCGTCACCGGCCTGTCATGGTTCCTTGCGAAAAGCGGGGGGCGTGGCTATATCGCGGCTTCGCAAACCCGTGCGCTTTCACAGGAAGGTTGGCCGATGACCCTGCCGCAGACGCCGCATTACCTGATCGACATGGCGACGCTGCGCGCCAATATGGAAAAGGTCGCTTGGCTGCGCGAGGCATCCGGCGCCAAGGCCCTGCTGGCGCTGAAATGCTTTGCCACATGGTCGGTCTTTGATCTGATGCGCGATTACATGGACGGCACGACCTCGTCCTCGCTGTATGAACTGCGCCTTGGGCATGAGAAATTCGGCCGCGAAACCCATGCCTATTCCGTGGCATGGGCCGATCACGAGATCGACGAGGCGGTCGGTTATGCCGACAAGATCATCTTCAACAGCCTGTCGCAGCTGGACCGGTTCGGCCCCAAGGCCGCAGGCATAGCCACCGGCCTGCGCCTGAACCCGCGGTTTTCGACCAGCCATTTCGATCTGGCCGACCCCGCGCGCCCCTTTTCGCGGCTCGGAGAGGCTGATCTGAACAGGCTGGAACAGGCGCTGGACCGCATCAGCGGCGTGATGATCCATTACAATTGCGAAAATGGCGATTTCGACCTGTTCGACCGCCAGCTGACCCGAATCGAGACCGAATTCGGCGCCATCCTGTCCCGGCTGGACTGGGTGTCCCTTGGCGGCGGCATCCATTTCACCGGCGAGGGGTATCCGCTGGACCGTCTGGCCGACCGGCTGAAGGCGTTTCAGGACCGCTTCGGCGTGCAGGCCTTTCTGGAACCCGGAGAGGCCAGCATCACGGGCACCACCACGCTGGAGGTCAGCGTTCTGGACATCATCGACACCGGCAAGCAGGTGGCGATCGTGGACAGCTCGACCGAGGCGCATATGCTGGACCTGCTGATCTATCGCGAGGATGCGAAGCTGCCGCAGGCGGGCGATCACGCCTATCAGATCGCGGGCAAGACCTGCCTTGCGGGCGATATCTTCGGCGAGGCGCGGTTCCCCGCGCCCCTGCAGATCGGCGACCGGATCAGCATCGCGGATGCGGCGGGCTATACGATGGTGAAAAAGAACTGGTTCAACGGCGTGGCTATGCCCGCCATCGCGATCCGCGACGAGGATGGCCAGATCCGCACCGTCCGCAGCTTTGGCTATGACGATTACAAAGGCAGCCTGTCCTGAAGGCGACCCATCCTCTGCCACCCCCCGACAAGGAGACAGAATTGGCGAAGAAGAACGTGCTCATCATCGGTGCAGGCGGCGTGGCGCAGGTCACGGCGCATAAGCTGGCGCAATGGGCGGATGAATTCGGCGAACTGCATATCGCGAACCGCACCCAGTCCAAGGCCGATGCGATCATCGCCACCCTGCGCGACAAGGGCCATCAGATGCCCTTTGCCAGCCACGCGCTGGACGCCATGGATGCGGATGCGGTCGAGGCGCTGATCCGCCGGCTTGATGCGGGCATCGTCATCAATGTCGGCACCGCCTTCATCAATATGACCGTGCTGGAGGGCTGCATCCGCACGGGGGCCGCCTATATCGACACGGCGATCCACGAAGACCCGTCAAAGGTCTGCGAGACGCCGCCCTGGTACGGCAATTACGAATGGACCCGGCGCGAAGATGTCGCGGCAGCGGGCGTGACCGCCGTGCTGGGCGCGGGCTTCGATCCCGGCGTGGTCAATGCCTATGCCCGGCTGGCCGAGGATGAATATTTCGACAAGATCGACAGCATCGACATCGTGGACATCAATGCGGGCAGCCATGGCCGCTGGTTCGCTACGAATTTCGACCCCGAGATCAACTTTCGCGAATTCACCGGCACGGTCTACAGTTGGCAGCAGGGCGCCTGGCAGCAGAACCGCATGTTCGAGGTGGGTCGTGAATGGGATCTGCCGGTGGTCGGCAAGCGCACCGCCTATCTGTCGGGCCATGACGAGGTGCACAGCCTTGCCGCCCGTTATCCCGACGCGGATGTCCGCTTCTGGATGGGCTTTGGCGAACATTACATCAACGTCTTCACGGTCCTGCAAAAGCTGGGCCTGCTGTCGGAACAGCCGGTGGCACTGGATGACGGACGGCAGGTCGTGCCGCTGAAGCTGGTCAAGGCCGTGCTGCCCGACCCGGCCAGTCTTGCCCCCGATTACGAGGGAAAGACCTGCATCGGCGATCTGGTGCGCGGCACCCGCGACGGCAAGCCGGGCGAGGTGTTCATCTATAACGTCGCCGACCACAAGGAGGCCTTCGACGAGGTCGGCAGTCAGGGCATCAGCTATACCGCCGGGGTGCCTCCGGTCGCGGCGGCCATCCTGATCGCGCGCGGGCCCTGGGACGTGGGCCGCATGGCCAATGTCGAGGAACTGGCCGCGCGGCCTTTCCTTGAACTGTTGGGCGAAATGGGCCTGCCGACACGGGTCATAGACGCCTCGGGCGACCGCGAAATCTGAACCTTAAGGTTTGATCTTTGATAGCCGACGCAGGGCGGGCCGGAACATCCGGCCCGCCCTTTGCGTTCGGCGCTGAAATTGCGTCAAAAATTGATGCTGAGGGGAGGGGTTCATGGAACGTCCGAAGGACCGGATGTTTCCGGCATTCGAGCAGAGCGAGAACAGCCGGATGCCGCGTCTGGCCAACTGGGCGGTGATCGGGATCTTCCTGATCCTCGCCTTTTCGGCCATTGCGGCGGGCCGGGACTTTCTGATGCCGGTGACGATGGCGGGGCTGTTGTTCTTTGTCTTCACGCCGCTGCGCCGCTTTGCCGAACGGCGCGGCATTCCGGACGCGCTGACGGCGGCGGGGATCACTCTGTCGATCCTGCTGGCAGTCGCGGTCATCGCCTATGCCGCCAGCGGCCCGCTGAGCCGCGCAATGACCAATATGCCGGTGATCAGCGCCCAACTGGAACAGAAATTCGACAATGTCCGCGACAGCCTGTCGGATCTGCGCGACGCGGCGCAGCGCATCGACGAGGCGCAATCGTCGAACGACGAAGACGACACCCGTCCCGCGATCCGGGTCGAGACGGACGGCCAGACGACGCTTGGCATGGTGATGACCTCGGCGCCGCTGTTGTTCGGGCAGGTCGTCTTTACGCTGATCCTGCTGTTTTTCATGATCGCCTCGGGCGATCTGCTGTATCTGAAGATCGTGCAAAGCTTTGATCGGCTGCGCGACAAGCGCGGGGCCTATCTGGCGCTGCGCCAGATCGAGGATTCGCTTGGCAACTATCTGGGCGCGATTACGATCATCAATGCGCTTCTGGGGCTGGCCGTGGGCCTGGCGATGTGGGCCTGGGGCATGCCGGGCGCGCTGTTGTTCGGGATCGGTGCGTTTGTTCTGAACTTTATTCCCTATCTGGGGGCGATCACCGGCGTGGTGATTTCGCTGCTGGTCGCGCTGGTCGTGATGCCGGGGCTGTTCTGGCCCGCGATGGTGGCGCTGACCTATCTGGGCCTCACCTCGCTCGAAGGGCAGATCATCACCCCCTATTTCGTCTCGCGGCGGTTGCAGATGAACACCGTCGTGGTGTTTCTGGCCGTGGCGATGTGGGCGTGGTTGTGGTCGGTGCTTGGCATGGTCATTGCCGTGCCGGTTCTGGTCGTCATGCGCGTGCTGGCCGACCATGTTCCGGGATGGGAGAAATTCGGCAACTTCCTGGCGGGCGATGCACCCCCCGCTTTGGCGGACGAAGACGAGGACGAGGCCCGTGATCTGGTCGAGGCGGGCGCCGCAGCCGAGGATGAACCCTCGGCCCGGCTGGCGACCGCCGATGTGGGCGAGGCGGACGATCCGCGCCCCTGAGGGCCGGACAGGATGCCGATATGAAAACGGGCCGGGAAACCGGCCCGTTTTTTAATGTCGACGGCGGCAGATGTCAGCCTGCGGGCAGGGTCGGTGCGATCTCGTTGACCGCAGCCTCGATCTGCTGGCAGGTGCTTTCGACGGTGGCACCCTGACCGGCGACGGCGTCGGCCAGCGACAGCTCGTTCCCGCCGACAGCAACCATGCCTTCGGCGCCCTTCTCTTCGGCGGCGGCGCCTGCGGTCTCGTCACCGGCGGGCAGCATGGCGATCAGCTGGCTTTGTGCCTCGATCGCTTCGGCGCCGCTGAAGCCCTGTTCCTGACAGTATTGCAGGATGCCCAGCTGGTTGCGGGCGGCCTGATAGGTGGTTTCGGTATCCGCCGGGGCCATCGCCGGGGCGTCGGGGGCCGCTTCGGGGGTTGCGGCCTGAGCGTCGGACGGTGCGGGGGCAGGCGCAGGCGCTGTGGCATCCTGAGCAAGGGCTGCGGCAGGCAGAAGGCCAAGCCCAAGGGCGAATGCGATGTTGCGGATCATGCGATGTCTCCATTTGATCATGCGTGGCGCGCGTCCGGCACAAGGCCGGGCGGCGACGGCCCATTGCTAGTCGTGGTGGTCCGGGAATGCCCAGAGCCAGCGCGCGACGGCCCGGTTCTCGGCGGATCGCTGCCGGAATGGCGTTGCGCGATGGGGCCCGGATGCGCGGGTTCCGGCTTGCCAAGGGCTGCGCCCCGGCATGGCGGCACACGTTCGCATGATCGATCCGCGCGGCGGGATGCCGGGGCTGACCAAGGGCTTGGCAGGTCGCATGCAGGCGTGACACAAGCGTGAGTGAACCGGCACGCCCGGTATCCGTTGCCCCATTGGGCTGCGCTGACCGAAGGGCACGCCGCAATCCCCGAACGGAAACGCGCGCGGGCAGAGGGAGATCTTGTCATGATGAACCGCTTATTCGGCACTCTGAGGACCGGCGGTCTGGCGATGGTGCTGGCCACCGCTGCGGCTGTCGCATCGCAGGCGCAGACCGCCGCGCCGGACGTTCCGGCAGGCGAGGTGACCCGCATGGAGGCGATCGAGTTTCCGGTCCTGACCTCGGTCGCCACAGATGAAGAGGTCGCCGCCGATCTGGTGGCGCAAGGGTATCAGAACATCGTCGTCGTGCGGACCCCGGACGCGCTGGTCGTCGCCGCTGAACGCGGCGGCGTCCCGACCGAGATGGTGTTCAGCCCCGTCGACGGCACGCTGATCATGATCGACGGGGTCGCGCCGATGGGGGCCCCGCCTGCCGGGTCGGCCGTCAGCGACTAGGCTGGCCCCGGTCAGACCAGCCCCAGCAGCAGCGGGACGGCGATCAGCGCGGCCAGTGCGGCGGTCTGGACCAGCAGCATCACGATGGCTGCCGGGCCGACCTCGGCCAGTCGGGCCAGCGCTGTCTTCATGCCGACGGCGGCGACGGCGGCGACCAGCACGGCGCGCGACAGGGACTGCGCCGCATCCGTGACGACCAGCGGCACCAGATGCGCGGAATTGGCGGCGGCCAGCAGCAGAAAGGCCAGCACGAACCCCGGCAGCAAAGGCGGGCGGGGGCCTGATCCGGCGCTGGCGCGGCGCAGCACCAGCGCGGCGATCAGCACGACCGGGGCCAGCAGCGTCACCCGGATCAGCTTGACCACCGTCGCCAGATCGCCGGTTTCGTCCGACACCGAATAGCCTGCGCCGACGACCTGTGCGACATCATGGATCGTGCCGCCCAGAAACAGACCGGTCTGATGCGGGTCCATCCCAAGCGCGCTGGTCAGCATTGGATAAAGGATCATCGCGACCGTCGACAGCGCCGTCACGGTGATGACCGTAAAGGAAAGATCGCGTTCGGTCGTGTCGCGGGCTGGCAGGACCGAGGCGATGGCCATCGCCGCCGAGGCGCCGCAGATCGCCACCGATCCCCCCGTCAGCAGGCCGAAGGCGCGATCCTGCCCCACCCGCCGTGCCAGCGCGACCGAGCCGAGGATGACCATCGCCACCGACAGCGCCAGAAGCGCGATGAACGGCCAGCCGATCGCGGCCACCATGTCCAGCGACACCCGCAAGCCCAGCAGCGCCACGCCGATTCGCAGCAGCCCCCGCGCGGCAAAATCGATGCCGGGTCCGGCGCGGTCGTCCTCGGCCAGAAAATGCAGCGGCATCCCCAGCAGGATCGCCATCAGCATCACCGGCACGCCGTAATGGCTGGACAGGAACTGCGCCGCCATCGCCACCGTCACCGCCAGCGTGACGCCGGGTGCCAGCAGACGGGCCTGCGCGGGCAGGCGGGCAGACAGATCGGCAAGGCGGGGCAGGGGCATCGGCGTTCCGGAATGTGTCGACGGGGGCAGGGATGCCCCCGTTCAGGGTTGAAAGGAAGGGCAGGGGTGCCCCCCGGGAAGGCTACTGGATGTCGCGGGCGCGTTCGGCAGCCAGATCGGTTTCGGCCTGAGCCACGGCCTGACGGAAGGTCGCAAGGATCTCCTCGCCGCCATCCACGCTGCTGGTGAACCACTCATAGACCGGGGCGGCGGCTTCGGTGAAGGCGGCCCTTTCCTCGGGCGTGGGGACATAGACGTCGCCGCCGCCTGCCGCGAATTCCTCGTATGCGGCGATGGATTTGCGCTTGGGCGAGGCGAAGGTCGCCTGTTGCAACTGATAGAAGCCGTCCACGATGATGGCGCGCATATCCTCGGGCATGGCCATGAAGCTGTCGTTCGACATCCACCACATCGCGCTCATATAGGCATGCCCGTCCAGCGTCAGGTATTGCAGCCCGGCTTCGGGAAAGCGCATCGACATGATGTCGGTGATGCCGTTTGCGGTCCCCTCGACCACATTGGTCTGCAGCGAGGTGAACAGCTCGGCCCAGGGAATCGGCGTGGGAGAGGCATCCAGCGCGCGCACCAGTTCCTGCGGCAAGTCGGCCACCACGGTGCGCATCTTCAGCCCCGACAGATCGGCGGGCGTCTGGATGCGGCGTTCGGTATTGGCGAAATTGCGCCAGCCGCCGGTATTGCCGATGGTCATCAGGCGCAGCAATCCGCCCGAATCCTCCAGCGCCATGTCGCGCAGCTGCCGGGTGAAATCGCCCGACAGAACCCGTTCGGCCACCCGGTCATCGGCCATGATATAGGGCAGGTCCAGCACCTGCAGATAGGGAAACAGCCCCGCCGCCCCGTCCGAGGTCGAGATATAGACGTCGATCGAGCCGTCGGCGACGCCCTGCAGGCATTCCGCGCCGTTCGAACACAGCTGTGTGCCCATATAGATCTCGACCGCGATGGCACCGTTGGACGCCGCCTCGACATGGGATTTGAAGACCTGCAGCCCGTCGAAATCCTCGTCATTCTCGTTGGAATTGGCGACGGCGCGGATGGTGTATTCCTGCGCCATGGCAGGCGCGGCCACGCCAAGCGGCAGCATCAGCGCGGCGGTCAGGGTCAAAGTGGTTTTCAGCATCTCAGTCCTCCCTTGATGGTCTAGTCCGCAAAGCCGGTCAGGCGCGGGATCGTCAGCGAAATGGCCGGGACATAGGTGATCAGGAAGATCACGAACACCTCGACGGCCAGAAACGGCAGGATGGCGCGGGCGATGGTCATGACCTTTTCGCCCGATACGGCCGAGGCCACGAACAGCACCAGCCCCATGGGCGGTGTCGCCAGCCCCACCGTCAGGTTGACGCACATGATGATGGCGAAATGAACGCTGTCCACCCCCATGCCGGTAAAGACCGGCCCCAGAATCGGCGCCAGAATGATGATCGCGGGGCCTGCATCCAGAAACATGCCGACGACGAACAGCAGCAGGTTGATCAACAGCAGCAACAGCAGCGGATTGGCTGTCAGGGTCAGGATCCAGTCGGCCATCATCTGCGGCGTCTGCGACAGCGACACGACCGTCTTGAACGACATCGCGGCCCCCACCAGCAGCAGCACCACGGCGGATGTCAGCGCCGCGCGGCCCAGAACATCGGGCAGTTCCGCGACCTTCATCGTGCGCAGCACGAACAGGCTGATCACCAGCGCATAGACCGCCGCCACCGCCGCCGCCTCGGTGGGCGTGAAGACGCCGCCCAGGATGCCGCCCAGAATGATGACCGGGGTCATCAGCGGAAAGAACGCCTTGAGGCTGGCCTGACCGCGTTCGGGCCATGTCTGGCGGCGCGAGGCGATGGGAAAGTCGTATTTGTCGGCCATCAGCTTGACGACCGCCATCAGGCCCAGACCGACCAGAATGCCCGGCACGATCCCTGCCAGAAACAGCGCCGCGACGCTTTCGCCCATCACATAGGCATAGATGATCATGATCCCCGAAGGCGGGATGATCGGCCCGATGACCGAGCTGGCCGCCGTGATGGCGGCGGCAAAGCGCCGGGTATAGCCCTGCTTTTCCATCGCCGGGATCAGCATCGACCCAAGCGCGGATGTATCGGCCACCGCCGATCCCGACAGGCCCGCGAACAGCATGGATGACAGGATGTTCACATGCGCCAGCCCGCCCCGGAAATGCCCCATCAGGGCCTGCGCGAACTCGACCAGCCGCAGGGTGATGCCCCCGCGGTTCATCAGCTCTCCGGCCAGCATGAAGAAGGGGATCGCCATCAGCGGAAAGCTGTCGATGCCATTGTACAGGTTGCGATAAAGCAGCGTCAGGTCGCGTTCCTGACCGTTCATCCACAACAGGATGCCGGGGGCTGCCAGCATGCCGAAGACCACCGGCAGGCCGATCATCAGAAAGACCAGGAACAGCGGCAGGAACCAGATCAACATCATTCCGCCCCCCTCAGGCCCGGATCGAGCCCCTCGATGGGTGGCAGGTCGCGCACCCCCACCAGATCGGCCAGCGTGCGCAGGATCAGTTCGACATTGACCGAAATCAGCAGCACCAGACCGACCGGGATCGAGGCCATCATCCAGGCGCGCGGGATGCGGTACCAGGTGCTGAAATCCAGCGATGTGGGCAGGAACAGCGAAGCGCTGGCAAAGCGCCCGCCAAGGCCCGTCACCTCGCGCCAGCCGATCTGCACGGCCACGATCATGACCAACAGCGACAGGCACAGCAGCAGCAGGTTCAGGATGCGCGCCAGCGTGGCGGGCAGCATCGCGGGGATCATGTCGATCGCCACGAAGCCGCCGCGCCGGAAGGCGGTCGGTGCCATCAGCCCGGTCATCCACAGCATGCAGAACCGCGCCGCCTCGTCCGGCCATGCCAGCGCGCTGTTCAGGCCATAGCGGGCGATGACCTGCGCGATGGTCACGCAGACCATGACCCCGATCGCAAGGATGCCCACCGCGCGGCCCGCGCGCAGCAGATATTCGTTGATCCACGACAATTGCCGGATTACGGTGTGCAACAGGCTCATCTGGCCGTCTCCTCCCCCAAGGATGGATTATGGGCGATGCCGGGGCGCCTCATCCCAGCCCGGCATCCCCCGGTTCAGTCCAGCGCGATGCCCGCGATGCGCCCGCCGTAAAAGGCCAGCGGCGCGCCCTCGGCGATCCGGGCGTTCAGGACTCGGCCCAGAATGATCGCGTGATCGCCCGCCTCGTGCAGCGCGAATTGCGCGCAGTCAAAACGCGCCAGACACCGCTCCAGCACCGGCACGCCCTGATCGTTCAGCGCCAGCCCGGCCCCGTCCAACGCGTCGCGGTTGCGCGCCACGGCCCATGCCAGATCGGCCTGATCGGCGGCCAGCACATGGATGACGAAATGGCGCGCGGCGGCAAAGCCCGCATAGCGCGAACTGGCGCGGGCGGGCGACCACATGACCAAGGGCGGGTCCATCGAGATCGAGGAAAAGCTGTTGGCGGTGATCGCCATGCAGCCGTCTTCATGGGCGGCGGTGACCAGCGTGACGCCGGTCGCAAAGCGTCCAAAGGCGTCGCGCAGCATCCGGGTGTTCTGCGGTCCGGGAATGAAATCATGCGGCGTCGCTGCGGTCATGGCACCTCTTGGCCAAGGGCGGCCTGGTAAAGCTGGAACCATTGCACGCGGCTCAGATCCACCTGCCCGGCATCTGCGATCCGCGCGATCCGTGCAAGCGAATTGGTGCCCAGCACCGGCAGGATCATCGCCGGATGACGCAACAGGAACGCCACCGCCACGGCCTGACGGTCCACCCCGAAGGCGTCCGCCATCTGGTCCAGCGCCTGCCCAAGCAGCCCCTGATCGGTCATCAGGCGCCCGCCGCCCAAGGGCGACCACGCCATGACCGGATCGCGGCGGCGCTGGTGAAAGGCCAGATCGCCATTGGTCAGGGCGCCGGGCGCCGCCAGAGAGATCTCGATCTGGTTGGTGACCAGCGGCGCCTGCATCGAGGCCTGCAGCAGGTCCACATCCCAGGGGCGGAAATTCGACACGCCCACCGCGCGAACCTTGCCGCTGGTGATCAGGGCGTCCAGTGCCGCGCCGGTGTCATCCGCATCCATCAGCGGATCGGGGCGGTGGATCAGCAGCAGGTCGATCCGGTCGGTGCCCATGTCGCGCAAGGACGCCTCGACCGAGGCGCGCAGATGCGCGGCCGAGGTGTCGTAATGCTTGCAGGCGACGTCGGAATATTTTCCCATCGGCGCGACGATGCCGCATTTGGTCACGATCTCGATCCGGTCGCGCAGATCGGGGGCCGTGCGCAGGGCGCGGCCCAGAACCGCCTCGGCGGTATAGCCGCCATAGATGTCGGCCTGATCCATCGTGGTGATGCCTTGGGCCAGACAGGATTCGATCTTGGCCTGCACATGGGCGGGGCTGGTGTCGGGATCGTCGCCGATCCGCCACATGCCATAGACCAGCCGGGACAGGGACAGATCGTCGGTCAGGGTTACGCGGTTCATCATCAGCGCCTTTCGCCGGTGCCAAGGGGCGTTGGGGGGGTGGTGGCGGGGACGCGGCCCCAGACACGGTTCAGCTGGCAGGTCCGCATCTGCGGCAACACGCGGCTGCCGAAATGATCGGCCTCGTCCAGATGCGGATAGCCGGACAGGATGAAGGCGCGGACGCCCATCCTTTGCAACTCCTCCAGCTTGGTCAGCACCTGATCGGTCGATCCCACGATGGCCGCGCCGCAGCCGGACCGCGCCCGGCCCACGCCGGTCCACAGGTTCGGTTCGACATACCCTTCCAGATCGGCCAGTTCGCGGTTGCGGGCCTGACGGCTGACGCCAAGCGATCCGGCGTCCAGCGCGCGTTCGCGGATCGCGCGGCCCTGATCGTCGTCCAGGCGGCTGACCAGATCGCGGGCATAGTCGCGGGCCTCGGCCTCGGTGTCGCGCACGATCACATGGGCGCGAAAACCGTAATCCAGCGTGCGACCGTGTTTCTGGGCGGCCGCATGGGCGGCGCGCATCCGGTCGGCGATATCCTCGGTCTTTTCGGGCCACATCAGATAGACATCGCAATGCTGCCCGCAAAGGTCCAGCGCATCGGGCGAATAGCCGCCGAAATACAGCATCGGGCCGCCGGTCTGATACGGCCGGGCCGGGTCGGTCGCGACATCGGTGAAGTCATAGACCTGCCCATGGAAATCGATCCGGTCCTGCGTCCAGGCCTGTTTCAGGATCTGCACCACCTCGCGCGAGCGTTGATAGCGGAACGGGCTGGGCGCCGTCTCGCCGGGGAAATCGCTGCTGATGACGTTCAGCGTCAGGCGGCCTTGCAGCATGTGATCCAGCGTGGCGATGGTGCGGGCCAGCATGATCGGCTGCATCTCGCCGCAGCGAATCGCGGCCAGCAGGTTGATGCGATCGGTGATCGGCGCGCAGCCCGCCACGAATGACAAGGTGTCCTGACCGACCTGATAGCTGGACGGGCACAGGATGTTGCCAAAGCCGTGGCGCTCGGCGGCTTTCACGATGGCCGAACAATGCGCCCACGACGACCGCAGCGCCCCGTCGGGAACGCCCAGATGGCGGTAATCGTCCGAACACAGCGCCGAGAACCAGGCGACCTCGACCTCTGTCAGATCAGCCGAGGTTACAGGAACGACAGTCATGGTCTCCTCCGTCACAGGCCCGCGAATTCCCCTTTGCATACCCCCGTCCCTGATGTAAATCAATGGTGCATCAATTTGAATGTCACAGGAGGGGCGGATATGGACGAGCATCGCAGCGACGCGCTGCCCCTGCATCTGCAGATCGCCGAGATGATGATCCGCGAGGTCGCCGCAGGCCGTCTGGTCGATGGCCAGAAGCTGCCCCCCGAACGCGACATGGCCGCAGCCCACGGAACCACCGTGCGCACCCTGCGCAAGGCCCTGGCCGAGATGGAGGAGCAGGGCCTGCTGGAACGCCGTCAGGGGTCGGGCAATTACGTTCGGGCAGGATCGCCGACGCGGGCGGTCTATTCGATGTTCCGGCTGGAACATGCGCAGACCGGCGGCGGGCTGCCCCGCGCGCAGATCCTGTCGGTCGATTATCTGCCCAAGGATGCCGGTCAGCCCGCCTATGGCACCTCGGATCACGGCACCCGGTTCCGGCGGCTGCGCTCTCTGGACGATGTGCCCATCGCGGTCGAAGAGATCTGGCTGGATGGTGGCGCAGGCCGCATCCCCGCCGATCTGGTGCAGGATTCGCTGTATCTGACCTATAAGCGCGCGCTGAAGCTGTGGATCACCCGGGCCGAGGATAGGGTGGGGCTGGGCCCCGTGCCCGATTGGTCGCCGCCCGCCTTTGCACCGCGTCCCGGCCAGACCACCGCCTTCATCCGCCGCCTGTCCTGGGCGCAGGCCGCCCATGCGGTCGAGTTTTCCCGCACTTGGTACGACAGCGAACGTGCCCTGTACGTGCAACGGCTTATCTGAGGAGATTGCGATGACAATGACGGCGCCCGCAGGCTTGCGCAGGGTCACCTATGGCGTGATCGGCTGCGGCATGATGGGGCAGGAACATCTGCGCAATATCGCGCTGCTGCCGGGCACGGCGGTGGGCGCGATTTTCGAACCCGACGCGCAGATGCGGGCGCGGGCGGCGGCGCTGGCCCCGCAGGCGCAGATGGTGGACAGCATTCAGGCGCTGCTGGCCGTGCCGGATCTGGATTGCCTGCTGATCGCCAGCCCGAATTTCCTGCATGTCGCGCAATTGCAGGCCATCGCGGCGCAGCGCCCGCTGCCGGTGCTAGTCGAAAAGCCGCTGTTCACCGATCTGCACGATGTGGCGGCGGTGGATGCCTTTGCCGCCAGCTATCCCGCGCCGGTCTGGGTGGCGATGGAATACCGCTATATGCCGCCCGTCGCGCAGCTGTTGCAGATGGCCCCCGAGGCGACCGGCGGCATCCGAATGCTAACGATCCGCGAACACCGCTATCCCTTTCTGTCCAAGGTCGGGAACTGGAACCGCTTCAACCGCTATACCGGCGGCACTTTTGTCGAGAAATGCTGCCATTTCTTCGATCTGATGCGGCTGGCCATCGGTGCCGATCCGGTGCGGATCATGGCCACCGGCGGGCAGGCCCTGAACCATCTGGACGAGGATCACGACGGCCAGACCCCCGACATCTTTGATCACGGCTATGTCGCGGTGGAATTCCAAGGCGGCGTGTGTGCCATGCTGGAACTGTGCATGTTCGCCGAAGGATCGCGCTGGCAGGAAGAAATCAGCGCCACCGGCCCGCGCGGCAAGATCGAGGCCTTCGTGCCCGGCCCGACCCGGTTCTGGCCCGACCATCTGGGCGCCGCCCCGGTGGCGCAGGTCGTCGTGTCACCCCGCGATCCGATGGGGCCGCAGATCCTGCCCGTGCCGGTCGATCCGGCGCTGCTGGCGGCGGGCGATCACAACGGCTCGACCTTTTATCAGCATCAGCGCTTTCTGGATCTGGTGCGCGGCGGACGGGTCCGGCCCGAGGTGACGGTGACGGACGGAAAATGGGCGGTTCTGATGGGACTTGCCGCCGAACGCGCCATGACCACCGGGCAGGTGATCACTCTGTGACGTTTTCACGATCGCACAGCCATTGTGCATCTGCGGCGCTGCATCTTGGCGGCGCGCTCGGCTAGACTGCGCGTGAACGATTCACACGAGGCTTTCATGCGCCAGAATACCCCCCGCAGCTATGGCACCGTCGCCCGGACCTTTCACTGGCTGACGGCGCTGATCATCCTGGCCAATATCGGCCTGGGCCTGTGGGCCACGCGCATTCCGCTGGATCAGATGGCGCTGAAGGTGCAGGTCTTTTCCCTGCACAAGACGCTTGGGCTGGCGGCGCTGGTCGTGGCGCTGGCGCGGATCGCATGGGCGATCGGCCAGCCCCGCCCCGCCCCCGTCCATTCCGACCGCCGGGCCGAGACCCTGCTGGCCGAGGCGGTGCATTGGACCCTCTACGCGGCCATGGTGCTGGTGCCGGTGACCGGCTGGATCGAACATGCCGCGACCGACGGGTTCGCGCCGATCCTGTGGCCCCTGGGTCAGGGGCTGCCGCTGGTGCCCAAATCGCCCGCGCTGGCGATGGTCATGGCGGGGGTGCATCACGTCTTTGCCTGGATGCTGATCGGGTCGGTCCTGCTGCATGTGGCGGGGGCGCTGAAACACGGGCTGATCGACCGCGACGGAGTCTTGTCGCGGATGACGCGCGGGCGACCGGCAGGGCAGGGCGGCGCCGCGCGCCATCTGATGCCCGCGCTGACAGCCGTCGCGATCTTTGCCGCAGGCACCGCCTATGCGCTGGTGACCCGCCCGCAGGACGCCCCCCCGGCGACGGTGCTGGAACAGGCGGCCTCGGACTGGCAGGTTCTGGAAGGGCAGCTGGGCTTTTCAGTGACCCAGATGGGAACCCAGGTGCAGGGCGGGTTCTCCGACTGGACCGCCGCGATCAGCTTTGATCCCGACAGCGGCATGGGCGATGTGCGGGTGACCATCAACATGGACAGCGTCACCATCGGATCGGTCACCGATCAGGCCAAGGGGAATGAGTTCTTCGACGTGACCGCCAACCCCACTGCCGTCTTCGAAGGCAGGATCCGCCCCGAAGGCGCGGGCTATGTCGCCGAAGGGCCGCTAAGCCTGCGCGGTCAGCAGATGCCCGTGACCCTGCCCTTTACGCTGCAGATCACCGATGGCGTGGCCCGGATGCAGGGCCAGACGGCAATGGACCGCCGCGACTGGCAGGTCGGCGCGACCTATGCCGACGAGGCGACGGTCGGCTTTCAGGTCGCCGTCGATGTCAGCCTGACGGCTCGGCGTTGAAATCCCACGCAGATGTGCGCTGGCTGACAGGCCCTGTTCGCCCATCGCCAGTTGCCCCCCGCCGCCGTTCCGCCGAGGATGGCCGCTGAAAACCAACGGAGACCATGATGTTCAAGACCACCGCCCTGACCGCCGCTTTCGCCCTTGCCGCCACCGCCGCGCTGGCCGAGCCTCAGGCCTACAGCCTTGACACCTCGCACAGCCAGATCGTCTTCGATTACAACCATCTGGGCTTTTCGACGACGACCGGCATGTTCGGCGATATCACGGGCGAGATCACCTTCGATCCCGAAGATCCCGCCGCCTCGTCGGTCAATGCCAGCTTTCCCATCGCCTCGCTGATGACCGGTTTTGCGGGCCGCGACGAACATTTCCTGTCGCCCGAGTTCTTCGGCGCCGAAGGGTCGGCCCCCGAGGTGACCTTCGTGTCGACCGGGATCGAGGTCACCGGCGACACCACCGCCCTGATCACCGGTGACCTGACCCTGAACGGCGTCACCAAAGAGGTCGTGCTGGACACCACCCTGAACCAGCAGGGCAGCCACCCGATGGAAAACAAGCCCTGGCTGGGTTTCGATGCCACCACCACCCTGCTGCGCAGCGACTATAACGTTGGCATGTTCGCCCCCGCCGTGTCGGACGAGGTTCAGGTGACCATTTCAGTCGAGGCGATGGCCGCCGAGGGCTGATCGCCCTTTTCGCCGATCGGACCGCAACCCGCGACGCCCCCCCGGCGTCGCGGGTTTTTTCCTGCACGATCAGGCCGTGCCTGTGAGAGGCCAGGGGGCATTCTGCCCCCCGGACCCCCCTGAGGATATTTGGGCCAAGATGAAAGCGGCGTTCTCTTCTTGGGGCGGGATTTTCGCATGGCACTGAAATGAAGGCGTGCAGGCTGTTTCGATTGTTTTCGCGGGCGGCGGCTGTGGCGCCGCTACGGGCCGCGCCCGAGATCAGGGCCAGTGCCGTGCACCGTGTGGTGGCCCTTGCCAGGCGGCATGATGGTGACCCCGGCGTGATTCGAACACGCGGCCTGCGGTTTAGGAAACCGACGCTCTATCCGGCTGAGCTACGGGGCCATTCGCCGCGATCTTTACCGGGGCAGAGGTGGGCTTGGCAAGTCGGACGTGATCGGGGCGGATGGCGGCGGTTGTGGCGGTCGGTGACCTTCGCTAACATCGCCCGACCCCAGTTCGGGACAAAGTTCAGGAAACGGCCCCTCATGATCCCCACGCGACCTCGCCGCCCCCTGACCCTTCGCGACGTGTCCGAGGCGTCTGGCGTGTCGGAAATGACCGTCAGCCGGGTGTTGCGAAACCGGGGCGATGTGTCCGCCGCGACGCGGGAAAAGGTGCTTACGGCTGCCAAGGCGCTTGGTTATGTCCCCAACAAGATCGCCGGGGGGCTGGCCAGCCAGCGGGTCAACCTTGTGGCCGTGGTCATCCCGTCGCTGTCGAACCTGGTCTTTCCCGACGTGCTGGGCGGCATTTCTGCGGAACTGGACGATACCGGTCTGCAGCCGGTGATCGGGGTGACCAACTATTCCCCCGCGCGCGAAGAGATGGTGCTGTATGACATGCTGTCATGGCGGCCCTCGGGCGTCATTCTGGCGGGGCTGGAACACAGCCGGGCGGCGCGCGCCATGCTGCAGAATTCCGGCATTCCGGTGGTCGAGATCATGGATATCGACGGCGAGGGGATCGACACGCTGGTGGGCATTTCCCACATCCGCGCCGGGCGCGAGATGGCCGACCGGATCCTGGCTGCGGGATATCGCCGCATCGGCTTTGTCGGCACCCACATGCCCGAGGATCACCGCGCCCGCAAACGCCTGCTGGGCTTTGAAGAGGGGCTGGGCCTTGCTGGGGTCCAGCTGGAGGCGCGCGAATATTATCAGGGCGGATCCAGCCTGCTGAAGGGGCGCGAACTGACCGACCGCATCCTGACCCGCGCCCCGGATCTGGACTTCCTGTATTTCTCGAATGACATGATCGGGGCGGGTGGGCTTTTGTACTGTCTGGACAAGGGCATGGATATTCCGGGCCGGATCGGGCTGGCGGGGTTCAACGGGGTCGATCTGCTGGACGGGCTGCCGATCCGGCTGGCCACGACCGATGCGCGGCGCGTCGATGTCGGGCGGCGCGCGGCGCGGCTGGTGTCGGGCAAGGATGTCGCGCCGGAAAACCGCATCATCGCGCTGACGCCGACCTTCCTGCCCGGTGACACGATCCGCGCCATCCCCGCCTGATGCCAGCGCCTGCCTGAATGCCAGCGCCCGCCTGATCCCCCTGCCCGCCAGTGCCGCCCGCGCGACGCCTGCGCCTTGCGAGCGGCGCGCGCCCGGCCTATCTGTTGGGGATGCGTATACCCCTCATCTCCCGCCTTCTGTCCCGCAAGCCGCGCGTCGCGGTCATCCGCCTGTCCGGCACCATCGGCGGCTCGGGCCGGGGGGGCGGGCTGAACGATGCGGCCCTTGCGCCCCTGATCGAGCGGGCCTTCAAGCGCGGCAAGCCGCTGGCCGTGGCGCTGGTCATCAACTCTCCGGGCGGATCGCCGGTGCAATCCTCGCTGATCGCGGGACGGATCCGGCGTCTGGCGGATGAGACCGGCCTGCCGGTCCATGCCTTTGTCGAGGATGTGGCGGCTTCGGGCGGTTATTGGCTGGCCTGTGCGGCCGACCGGATCTGGGCGGATGACAGCTCGATTCTGGGGTCGATCGGGGTGATCTCGGCGGGCTTCGGCTTTCACGAGCTGATCGACAAATGGGGGATCGAGCGGCGGGTCCATACCGCGGGCGCGTCGAAATCGACGCTGGACCCGTTCCGCCCGCAATCGCCCGAGGATGTGGCCCGGCTGCATGCGATCCTTGAGCCGATCCACACCGCCTTCAAGGATCACGTCCGCGCGCGGCGCGGCGCAAGGCTGTCAGAGGAACGCGATCTGTTCACCGGCGAATTCTGGGCCGGCCAGGAATCGGTGCGCCTTGGTCTGGCCGATGGCATCGGCCATCTGGTGCCCAAGATGAAGGCGCTTTACGGCGATAAGATCCGGTTCGAGGTTCACGGCATGCGCCGACCCCTGCTGCGCCGCCTTGGCCTGTCCGCCGAAGCGCTGCTGGACGCCGCCGAAGACCGCGCCGCGTTTCAGCGTTTCGGAACCCGGGGATGAGCCTGCGCGTCGTGCTGCTGTTCCTGCTGGTCATGGCGGTGATCGCCTTTCTGGGCGGCCCCAAGGCGCGGCGTATCATGAAAAAACTATTTGGGATCGGGCGTCGTGATCGTTGAAATTCTGTTAGTGCTGGGCGGTCTGGCCCTGCTGGTGCTGGGTGGCGACCTGCTGGTGCGGGGCGCGGTCAATCTGGCGCTGAAGCTGGGGATGACGCCCTTGGTCGTGGGTCTGACCGTGGTGGCCTTTGGCACCTCGGCACCCGAATTGCTGGTCTCGCTGTCGGCCGCGCTGAAAGGCTCCAGCGGGATCGCGATGGGCAATGTCGTGGGGTCCAACATCGCCAATGTGCTGGTCATTCTGGGGATCACGTCGTTGGTCTCGGTCATCGTGACCAAAGGCCATGATCTGCGCGAAAGCTGGGCGATGATGATCGGGGCATCGCTGCTGCTGATCGCCATCGCATTCACCGGAGAGATCGGTCGGCTTGAAGGCCTGATCCTGCTGGCCGCGCTGGCGCTTGTGTTGTGGCGTCAGCTGACCACCGGCAAGGCCGAGGCGCCCGAACTGGAGGGCGTGACCCCCGGCGCGGGTTGGGGCAAGATCATCATCTGGCTGGTCATCGGCTTGACCGCCCTGCCCATCGGCGCCACCCTGCTGGTCAATGGCGCGACCGAGATCGCGCGCGCCTTTGGCATCAGCGAGACGGTGATCGGCCTGACGCTGGTGGCGATCGGCACCTCGCTGCCGGAACTGGCGGCCTCGGTCGCATCGGCCCTGCGGGGGCGGGCGGATATGGCGCTTGGCAATGTGGTGGGATCGAACATCTTCAACATCCTTGGCATTCTGGGCATCACCGCGCTGATCGCGCCGCTGCCCATCCCCCCCGAGATGATGCGTCTGGACCTGTGGGTCATGCTGGGGGCGTCGCTTCTGATGGCACCGTTCCTGTTCCGGGGCCTCAGCCTGACGCGCCCCGTGGGGGCAGCCTTTCTGGCGGCTTACGGGGTCTATGCCTGGATCTTGCTGTGACGGGGGTGGCGCTGGTTACTGGTGGCGCCCGCCGCCTTGGCCGCGCCATAGTGCTGGAACTGGCCCAGCAGGGGCATGACGTCGCGATCCATTACGCCGGGTCCGGCGACGCGGCGCAGCAGACGGCCCAGGATGCCCGCGCCCTTGGCGTGCAGGCACAGGTCTTTCAGGCCGATCTGCTGGACGCAGACGCCACTGCCGCGCTGGTCGGACAGGTAGCGCAGGCGATGGGACCGCTGCATGTGCTGGTCAACAATGCCTCGATTTTTGAGCATGATACGATCCACAGTGCCACGATGGCGGGGTGGGACCGCCACATCGGGTCGAACCTGCGCGCACCATTTCAGCTGATGCAGGCCTTTGCCGCGCAGGCACCCAAGGCCCTGCCGGATGAGAATGGTGAGCCGCAGGCGCGCGCGCTGGTGGTGAACATGGTCGATCAGCGCGTGCTGAAACCGACGCCGGAATTCATGACCTATTCGCTGGCCAAGGCGGGTCTGTGGTCTCTGACCCGGACCGCCGCGCAGGCGCTGGCCCCCGATATCCGGGTGAATGCCATCGGTCCCGGCCCGACCCTGATCGGCGCCCGTCAGACACCCGCCCATTTTGCCGCTCAGCGGGCCGCGACGGTTCTGGGCAGGGGCAGCGACCCGCAGGGGATTGCGCAGGCTCTGGCCTATCTTCTGGGCGCGCGAGGGGTCACCGGACAGCTGATCTGCGTCGATGGTGGCCAGCATCTGGCATGGCGGACCCCCGACATGCTGGTCCGGGAATAGGCCCGTTCCGGCCATGTCGGCAGATCTTGTCCACCCTTTCGCAAATGCGGCCCCAAGTGGCGGATTATACGTGGTTTTTCCATGTCGCGTTCAGGTTGATAAAAATTGTGATGCGAAATCAAGGGCCTGCAGAAATGCCTAAAATACCGGCAAGTTCACGGAACTGTAACGATTGCTGGCCCCCGGTGGCCATCCCCACAGCCCACCCACAGAGTTGTCCACAGTTTCCGTGGAAAGGTTAATGCTTGCGCTTGGGCTTTGGAACTTGCAGCGAGACCCCAGAATCACCAGCCAGAGATCATGACCCCAAAAACCGGCCACGCCCTGATACAGGATTACCTGCGCACGCTGGACAACAGTCCCGGCGTCTATCGCATGCTGGATGCCGCCCAAGCGGTTCTGTATGTCGGCAAGGCCCGCGATCTGCGGGCGCGGGTGTCGAACTATGCCCGCCCCTCGGGGCATTCGGGGCGGATCGCGCGGATGATCCGCGAAACCGCCAGCATGATGTTCCTGACCACCAACACCGAAACCGAGGCGCTGCTGCTGGAGCAGAACCTGATCAAGCAGCTGAAGCCGCGCTACAACGTGCTGCTGCGCGACGACAAAAGCTTTCCCAATATTCTTGTCGCGAAATCCCACGCCTATCCGCAGATCAAGAAGCATCGCGGCGCCAAATCCGAGCCGGGCGATTACTACGGCCCCTTTGCCAGCGCCGGTGCGGTCAACCGGACCCTGACCCAGTTGCAGCGGGTCTTTCTGCTGCGCAACTGCACCGACAGCATGTTCGAAAGCCGTACCCGGCCCTGCCTGCTGTTCCAGATCAAGCGCTGCAGCGCACCCTGCGTGGGCCGCATCAGCGCGCCTGATTACAACGCCCTGGTGAACGACGCCGAACGCTTCCTGCAGGGCAAGACGACGACCATCCAGTCCGATCTGGCCGCCGAGATGGCCAAGGCCGCCGAGGAGATGGAATATGAACGCGCCGCCGCCCTGCGCGACCGCATCAAGGCCCTGACCGCCGTGCAATCGGTGCAGGCCATCAACCCCAAGGGCGTGGCCGAGGCCGATATCGTCGCCCTGCACATGGAGGCCGGGCAGGCCTGTGTGCAGGTCTTTTTCATCCGGGGCAATCAAAGCTGGGGGAACCGCGATTTCTATCCCCTGCTTGGCGGGGCAGAAAGTCCCGACGAGGTCATGCAGGCTTTTCTGCTGCAGTTTTACGACGACAAGCCGCCGCCGCGCCAGATCCTGCTGTCTCATCCGCCCGAGGATCCCGATCTGACAGCCGAGATCCTGTCCGAACGCGCCCGCCGCAAGGTCGAAGTGCTGGTCCCGCAACGCGGCGAGAAATCCGATCTGGTGACCAACGCCCTGAGGAACGCCCGCGAAAGTCTGGCCCGGCGCATGTCGGAAAGCGCCACGCAGCTGCGCCTGCTGGAAGGGCTGGCCGAGGCTTTCGATCTGCCCAGCCCCCCCCGCCGGATCGAGGTCTATGACAACAGCCACATCATGGGCACCAATGCCGTGGGCGGCATGATCGTCGCCGGGGCCGAGGGGTGGATCAAGAACCAGTACCGCAAGTTCAACATCAAGGGCACCGAGATCACTCCCGGCGACGATTTCGGCATGATGAAAGAGGTGCTGATGCGCCGCTTTCAGCGCCTGCTGAAGGACGATCCGGACCGCCAGACCGAGGCCTGGCCGGACCTTCTGCTGATCGATGGCGGCGCGGGGCAGGTCTCGGCGGTCGATGCGATCATGGCCGAGCTGGGCGTGCAGGACATTCCGATGATCGGGGTCGCCAAGGGGCAGGACCGCGATCACGGCAAGGAGGAATTCCATCGCCCCGGCAAGCGCCCCTTTGCCCTGCGGATGAACGATCCGGTGCTGTATTTCGTCCAGCGCCTGCGCGACGAGGCGCATCGGTGGGCCATCGGCACCCATCGCGCCAAGCGCGCCAAGGCGGTGATGACCAATCCTCTGGACGAGATCGCGGGCATCGGGGCGGCCCGCAAGCGCGCCCTGCTGACCCATTTCGGCAGCGCCAAGGCGGTGGCCCGCGCGGGCCTCGGCGATCTTCTGGCGGCGCCCGGCATCTCGGCCGCGATCGCGCAGAAGGTGCATGATCATTTCAATACCCGGGGGTGAAACAGGCCGGGGGCCCAGGAAGGCCGGGGGCCAGGAAAGCCGGGGGCCAGCCCCCGGACCCCCGGGATATTTATGGACCAATGCAGGGGTTTGGGTTTGGGGAGGTGCGCGATCACAGATTCGGGTGGGGCAGGGGGCCTTGTCGCCTTGGGCCTTTCCAAGCGGCGCGACAGCGATTAGCGTGCCGTCATGCGCTGGAACCTTCCCAACATCCTGACCCTTCTTCGTCTGCTGGCCGCCCCCGGGGTGCCGCTGATGTTTCTGTATTTCCACCGTCCCTGGGCGGATTGGGCGGCGCTGGCGCTGTTTTTGCTGGCGGCGATCACCGATTGGTTCGACGGCTATCTGGCCCGCGCCTGGAAGCAGGAAAGCCGGTTCGGCGCCGCGATGGACCCGATTGCCGACAAGGCGATGGTGGTGATCGCGCTGGTCGTGATCACCGGATATTCCGGGATGAACCCCTGGCTGATCCTGCCGGTGACGGTGATTCTGTTCCGCGAGGTCTTTGTGTCGGGCCTGCGCGAGTTTCTGGGCGACAAGTCCCGCCTGCTGGCGGTGACCAAGCTGGCGAAGTGGAAGACGACCCTGCAGATGGTCGCCATCTCGGTCCTGTTTCTGGCAACGGGGCTGGCCTATGTCGAACACGGTCTGGCGCCCCGGGTGGGCGAGACGGGGCTGTTGTGGTCGGGCAGCTGGGCGGCGATTGCGGCCTATGCCGGGCTGGTCCTGATCTGGGTCGCGGCAGCGCTGACGGCCTGGACGGGCTGGGATTATTTCGTCAAGGCGCGCCCCTATCTGCGCGATCCTGGCCATGACGATTGAGGTTCTGTATTTCGCCGCCCTGCGCGAGCGGGTGGGCCATCCGCGCGAGACGATCAGCTCGGACGCGCTGACGCCGCGCGACCTGGTGGCCGAACTGGCCGCCCGGTCCGAGGGGCATCGGGCGGCATTCGCCGATCTGGCCGCCCTGCGTTGCGCGGTCGATCAGCAGCTGGTCGATCTGGACGCGCCCTTGGGGGCCGCACGCGAGGTGGCGTTTTTCCCTCCGATGACCGGCGGCTGAGGGGCCATGTCGGCCCGCGTGCAATCCGCGCCCTTTGATCTGACAGCCGAGCTGGCGGGCTTTGGCACGGGGGCGGGGGCCGTGGTGACCTTCACCGGGCTGGTGCGCGACGATACCGGAACGATGGCCGCGATGGAGATCGAACATTATCCCGGCATGACCGAACGCGCGCTGAGCGATTTCGGACAGGCCGCCGCCGGACGGTTCGGGCTGATCGACTGGCGGATCGTGCACCGCTTTGGGCGGATCGCCGTGGGTCAGCCGATCATGATGGTCGCCACCGCCGCCCGCCATCGCCGCGCCGCCTTTGAGGGTGCCGATTACCTGATGGACTGGCTGAAATCCCGCGCGCCGTTCTGGAAGCGCGAGATCGGGCTGGATGGCCGGACCGCGTGGGTCGAGGCCGTGCTGCGCGACGAAGATGCGCTGCGGCGGTGGTGATCCGGTCCGACATCCGCGACTGGCTGCGCGCCCATGCCGAGCTACTGATCTTTGCCGGGCTGGCCGTGGCGGGCCTGTGGCTGGCGCTGCGGGGCGGCTGGTTCTTTGCGGTGATCGGCGGGGGCGTGGCGCTGGTGGGTGCCAGTCTGGCGCTTGGCGCGCTGCGACGCGATGCGTTCCGCCGTCCCATCGATGCCCCCGGTCTGGTCGAGATCGTCGAGGGCGCGATCCGATTCTATGGCGCCACCGATCGCGGCGGTGAAATCCCGCTGCGCGATCTGGTCGAGATCCGCCTGCTGCGTCTGCAGGGCCGCGCCCATTGGCGATTGCGCAGCCAGACGGGCGAGGCTTTGCTGATCCCCGTCGATGCGGCGGGCGCACCGGCGCTGGCCGATGCCTTTACCGCCTTGCCGGGTCTGGACATGGGCGCGGTGTCCGCCGCGCTGGCCGGGGTGGCCGATCGGGGCGATGCGATGCGCACCGTTTGGCGCAGGTCGGCGTAACGCGGCTTGACTTGGCGGGTGGGCATTGCCACCTGTGACCGACCGGAACGCAAGAAAGGCGCCTCTCTCCATGTCGATACCACAGCAGGGCGGAGGCCCCATCGAACATCGCGACCAGCTGGCAGCCTATATAGCCAGCGGCGAAAAGCCGAAAAGCGACTGGCGCATCGGCACCGAGCACGAAAAATTCGGCTATGATGATGCGGGCAAGATGCCCCTGCCCTATGAGGGGGCGGTGTCCATCACCGCCATGCTGGAGGGGTTGCGCGACCGCTTCAACTGGACCCCGGTGCTGGAGGCGGGCAAGCTGATCGGGCTGGAGCGCGACGGCGCCAATGTCAGTCTGGAACCGGGCGGGCAGCTGGAACTGTCCGGCGCACCGCTGGAGACGATCCACCAGACCTGCGACGAGGTGAACAGCCATCTGGCCGAGGTCGAGGCCGTGGCCCATGACATCGGCGCGGGCTTTATCGGACTGGGCGCGGCGCCGATCTGGGGGGCGGGCGACATGCCGATGATGCCCAAGGGGCGGTATCGGCTGATGACGGATTATATGGGCCGGGTGGGTACGCTTGGCACGCAGATGATGTACCGGACCTGTACGGTGCAGGTGAATCTGGACTTTGGGTCCGAGGCCGACATGGTGCAGAAGATGCGCGTGGCGCTGGCCCTGCAGCCGGTGGCGACGGCGCTGTTCGCGAATTCTCCGTTTCTGGATGGCAAGCCCAACGGCATGAAATCCTGGCGGGCGCATATCTGGCAGAATCTGGATGCGGCGCGGACGGGCATGCTGCCCTTCGTCTTCGAGGACGGGTTCGGATACGAGGCTTGGGTCGATTACGTGCTGAACGTGCCGATGTATTTCGTTTATCGCGACGGGAAATACATCGACGCGCTTGGCCAGAGCTTCAAGGATTTCCTGAACGGTCGTTTGCCCGCTCTGCCCGGCGAGGTGCCGACCCTGTCGGATTGGGCCGATCACATGACCACGGTGTTCCCCGAGGCGCGGGTTAAAAAGTATATCGAGATGCGCGGGGCCGATGGCGGCCCGTGGCGGCGCCTGTGCGCGCTGCCTGCGCTGTGGGTCGGGCTGACCTATGATCAGGGGGCGCTGGATGCGGCCTGGGATCTGGTCAAGGGCTGGGACGCCGAGACGCGCGAGGCGCTGCGGGTGGCCGCTGGTCGGGACGGGCTGCAGGCCGAGGCCGGTGGCGTGAAGATGCACGATCTGGCCCGCGAGGTGCTGGCGATCGCGGAAGGCGGGTTGAAGGCGCGCGGACGGTCCGGCAATGACGGGCTGGTGCCGGACGAGACGCATTTCCTGAATGCGCTGAAGGAAAGCGTCGACAGCGGCAAGGTGCCCGCCGATGAGCTGCTGCAGAAGTATCGCGGCGAATGGGGCGGGGATCTGTCGCGGATCTATGACGAATATTCGTACTGATCCTTTTGCGTCCCGCGATGGCCGGGGGGTGCTTCGCCCCCCGCCGTCCAGCGGTCCTTCGACCGATGGCGGATCGCTGAACCGCCCCCAGAGGATATTTTCGTGAAGAAGAAGACGTGGCGCACGGGAAGGTGAGGGCCACCGCTGCTGCTTTGGGTTGAACCGGAGGCCGCAGGGTGGCAACCCGACAGGGAATTCCGGTCAGAATGGGGCGGTCATGCGGGGCGATGTGATGCAATGGGTTGGGCGGCTGGTCGCGGCCGTCTTTGGCTTTGGGGCGCTGGCCCTGCTGGGCGCGGTCTTCGTGCTGGTGCGGCAGGCCGAGGGTGTGCCGCCGATGCCGGTCTTTCTGGGGCTTTTGGGCATGGCGGTGCTGGTCCTGCTGGCCGGGGCCTGTCTGGGGATCATCTCGATCGCCGTGTCGGCGCGGCGCGGGGCCGAGGCGTTGCAGCGCATGGCCGGGGGCGGAGTGGCCAAGACGGGTGTCGCCGGGTCTGAGATGCAGGGCCCGGTCGCGCCTTTGGAACAGGCGCTTGCCGTGCCGCCGCGCCAGACGCCCCGTCCGACCCCGCGTCCCGGCCGCGTGCTGGTGGCCGAGCGCTAGGCGTTATTTGCGGCCGATCCGGGGTTCGGTGCCGGACAGAAGGCGGCGGATGTTGGCGTGATGGCGCAGGAAGATCAGCGCCGCCATGAAGGCGGTGACTGCGGCGATGTCGCCTCGTCCAAGGCCCCATGCAAGGACCGGCGTCAGGGCGGCGGCCAGAAGCGCGCTGAGGCTGCTGATGCGGCTGATCGCGGCCACCAGCGCCCAGGTCGCGCAGGCCGCCAGACCCAGGGGCCAGTGCAGCGCCGCCAGCGTGCCCAGAAAGGTCGCCACGCCCTTGCCGCCCTTGAAGCCCAGCCAGACCGGGAAGCAATGGCCCAGAAACGCCGCGCCGCCCGCAAGGGCCGCCGCCGTCTCGCCGCCGAACTCTCGGGCCAGCAGCACGGCGATGGCGCCCTTGCCGCTGTCCATCAGCAGGGTGGCCAGTGCCGCGCCCTTGTTGCCGGTGCGCAGCACATTGGTGGCGCCGATATTGCCCGAACCGATCGTGCGCAGATCGCCCAACCCCATCGCGCGGGTGATGACGATGCCAAAGGGCACCGAGCCGAGAAGATAGCCGAACAGTGCCCAGAGGATCATACGCTCTCTCCGAAGACGGGGCGGCCTGCGACCCAGGTGCTGATCACCCGGCCCTGCATGCGGGCGCCGTCAAAGGGGGTGTTCTTGGATTTGGACAAAAGCGCAAAGCGGTCCAGCACGAAGGGCGCGTCGGGATCGAAAAGGATTAGATCGGCCGGGGCGCCATCCGACAACCGACCGCCGGGCAGGCCAAGGCGGCGGGCCGGGTTCAGCGACATCGCGCGGATCAGCTGCGGCAAAGTCAGCCCGCCCTGATGGTAAAGGCGCAGCGCGGCGGGCAGCAGGGTCTGCAGGCCGACGGCGCCGGGGGCGGCGGCCTCGAACGGCAGACGCTTGGATTCCTCGTCCTGAGGGGTGTGAAAGCTGGCGATGCAGTCGATCAGCCCGTCCGCCACGGCCTGCACCATCGACAGGCGATCATCCTCGGATCGCAAAGGCGGCGTGAAGCGGAAGAAGGTGCGGTAATCGCCCACATCGAATTCGTTCAGCGTCAGATGGTGGATCGAGATGCCCGCCGTCACGTCCAGCCCCGCATCGCGCGCGCGCGACAGGGCGGGCAGGCTGGCGGCGGTGGTGATCTGATCAGCGTGATAGCGTCCGCGCGTCATCGCGACCAGCGCCAGATCGCGGTCCAGCCCCATCACCTCGGCCATGGGCGAGACGGCGGGGATGCCATAGAGGGAGGCGAACTTGCCGCTGGTCGCCACCGCGCCATGAGACAGCGAGGGATCCTGCGGATGGCCCATGATCAGCGCGTCCAGACCGCGCGCATAGGTCATGCAGCGTGACATCAGCTTGCTGTCGCGCACGACGCGCACGCCATCGGTAAAGGCCACGGCACCCAGATCGGTCAGAAACCCGATCTCGACCATCTCGCGGCCTTCCCGGCCTTTTGTCAGGGCCGCCATGTGGCGGATGTTGACGGGCGCATCGGCGGCGCGGCGGGCGACGAATTCCAGCGCCTCGGGCGTGTCGATCGGCGGCGCGGTGTCGGGGCGGGCGACGATCGTGGTGACCCCGCCGGCGGCGGCGGCCAGACCTGCGCTGCGGAAGCTTTCCTTGTGACGCTCGCCCGGTTCGCCGATCTTGACGCCCCAATCGATCACGCCCGGCGCCAGCGCGCGTCCCCCGGCATCGATGATCCGGGCACCTTCGGGGGAGGGCTCATCCGGGGCGCCGCGCCCGCTGATGCGGCCATCGGTGATGCGCAGGCTGCCCATGGCGTCGGTCTGCGCCTCGGGGTCGATCAGGCGGGCATTGCGAAAGATCAGGTCCATCACATCTCTCCCACGGCCGACCGGCCCCGCGCCTGTCGCAGGTTGCGCGCCAGCAGATCCAGCGCCGCCATGCGGACGGCGACGCCCATCTCGACCTGATCCTGAATGACGCTGCGGTTGATGTCATCGGCGATGGTGCCGTCGATTTCCACGCCCCGGTTCATCGGACCGGGATGCATGACGATGGCATCGGGCGCGGCCAGCGCCAGCTTTTCGGCATCCAGCCCGAAGCGGTGGAAATATTCGCGTTCGGACGGGATGAAGCCGCCATCCATCCGTTCCTTTTGCAGGCGCAGCATCATCACCACATCGGCGCCTTTCAGACCCTCGCGCATATCCTCGTAGAGTTCGACCCCCATATCGGCGACGCCTGCGGGCATCAGCGTGGCGGGACCGATCAGGCGGATACGGTTTTCCATCTTGCCCAGCAGGATCAGGTTCGACCGCGCGACGCGGCTATGGGCGATGTCGCCGCAGATGGCAATGGTCAGGCGGTGCAGCCGCCCCTTGGCGCGGCGGATGGTCAGCGCATCCAACAGCGCCTGCGTGGGATGTTCATGCCGCCCGTCGCCCGCATTGATGACCGCGCAGTTCACCTTTTCGGCCAGCAGGTTCACCGCGCCGGAATGGGGATGGCGCACGACCAGCAGGTCGGGCTGCATGGCGTTCAGCGTCAGGGCGGTGTCGATCAGCGTCTCGCCCTTTTTCACCGAGGACTGGCTGACGGCCATGTTCATCACATCGGCCCCAAGCCGCTTGCCCGCCAGTTCGAAACTGGCCTGCGTGCGGGTCGAGTTCTCGAAGAACATGTTGATCTGGGTCATGCCGGCCAGCGCATCGGAATGCTTGACGGTGCGGCGGTTCAGCGCCGCATAATCCTGCGCCAGATCCAGCAGCGAGACGATCTCGTCGGGTTTGAGATGGTCGATGCCCAGAAGGTGGCGGGCGCGAAAGCTCATGGGCGGCCTCTTGCGTCGGGGTCCGGGGGGGCGCGGTTGCGCGATCTATTGCAGATGGGGGCAAGGGCGGCAAGCGCCGCAGGGGGGCGCTCGCGCCCCCCGTCGCCTGCGGCGCCTCCCCCCTGAGGATATTTCTGTGAAGAAGAGGGGCCTTCGGCTGAAATCTGCAGGATGCGCAATCTGGTCCTTGCCCGGGCTTTGGTGCGGCGATATGGCAGAGCCATGCTGACGCCCCGCTATCGCCCCCATATCCTTGCGACGCTGTCGCTTGGTCTGCCGCTGATCGGCAGCCATCTGGCGCGCATGGCCATCGGCGTGGGCGATACGGTCATGATTGGCTGGTACGGGGTCGAGCCGCTGGCGGCGCTGGTCATCGCGACCTCGTTCTTTCACATTCTGTTCTTTCTGGGCATGGGGTTCGGCACCGGCGTGATGGGGCTGATCGCCAGCGACATCGCGGCGGGTCGTCAGACCGAGGTCCGGCGCGGCGCCCGCATGGCCCTGTGGCTGTCGGCGGGCTTTGGTCTGGCGGTCATGCCGCTGATGTGGTGGTCCGAGCCGATCTTGCTGGGTCTGGGGCAGACCGCAACCGTCTCGGCGCTGGCGCAGGAGTACCTGCGCATTGCGGGCTGGGGTCTGGCCGTGGTGCTGGGACAACTGACGCTGGCCTCGTATCTGGCGGCGCTGGAGCGGACGCAGATCGTCATGTGGGTGACGCTGGCCGGGCTGCCGCTGAATCTGGCGCTGAACTGGGTGCTGATCTTTGGCAATCTGGGCGCGCCCGAGCTGGGCGTCGAGGGCGCGGCCATCGCCAGCGTGACGGTGCAGGTCGCGCAGCTGGTGGCGCTGATCGGCTATGCCGCATGGCTGCCGATGGCGCGGCGCTACAACCTGTTCCAGCGCTTCTGGCGCCCGGACTGGCAGGCGATGTGGCAGGTCGCGCGCACCGGCTGGCCGATCGGCCTGACGATGGTGGCCGAGGGCGGGTTGTTCGTGGGTTCGAACATCATGATGGGCTGGATCGGCATTCCGCAGCTGGCCGCGCATGGGATCGCGCTGCAGATCACCTCGGTCACCTTCATGGCGCATCTGGGGCTGTCCAATGCCGCGACCGTGCGGGTGGGGCAGGCCAAGGGGCGCGGCGACAGGGCCTGGATGCGCGATGCGGCGCTGACGATCTGCTGGATGTCGCTGGTCTTTTCGACCGTGTTCATCCTGATCTATCTGCTGTTTGCCGAGGATCTGGTGCGGCTGTATCTGGACCCCGCCGATCCGCAGGGGCCGCAGATCGTCGCGCTTGGGGCGATGCTGTTGATGTATGCCGCGCTGTTCCAGCTGACCGACGCGTTTCAGGTCATCGCCCTCGGCTTTCTGCGCGGGGTCCATGACACCGGCGTGCCGATGGTGATCGCGGGCTTCAGCTATTGGATCATCGGCATGCCGGTGGCCTGGGCGCTGGCCTTTCCCTTGGGCTTTGGCCCGGCGGGCTTGTGGCTGGGCATGTGCGCGGGCCTGTCGGTCGCTGCGGTCCTGCTGATGCGCCGCTTCTGGAGGGGACATGCGCGCGGGGACTGGACCCGCAGCGCCACCCCGGTCTAACCTGCCGCCAAAAGGGAGATCCCATGCGCCCCGTCTTCGTCCAGTTCCGATGCGAGCCCGGCCGCACCTATCAGGTCGCCGAGGCCATCTATGACCGAGAGATCGTCAGCGAGCTCTATTCCACCTCGGGCGATTACGACCTGATGGCTAAGGTCTATATCCCCGAGGGCGAGGATGTCGGTCGTTATCTGTCCGACCGGCTGTTCGATATCCCCCATATCAGCCGCACCCTGACCACGATGACCTTCCGCGCCTTCTGATGCCGCCTTTCGCCCCCCTTCCCGCCGGATTGCCGCAGACCGTCCCCTTCATCGGCCCCGAAACGCTGGAGCGGCGGCGCGGCACCCCCTTTGCCGCCCGGCTCGGCGCCAACGAAAGCGCCTTCGGCCCCAGCCCGCTGGCGGCACGCGCCATGCGCGAGGCGGTGGGCGGCATCTGGAAATACGGCGATGCGCCCAGCCATGATCTGACCCATGCGCTGGCCGGCCATCTGGGGGTCACGCCTGCCCATGTGATGGTGGGCGAGGGGATCGACGGCCTGCTGGGCACTCTGGTACGGCTGATGGTGGCGCCGGGCGATGCGGTGGCGACCTCGGACGGGGCCTATCCGACCTTCAACTATCACGTCACGGGCTTTGGCGGGGTGCTGCACAAGGTGCCCTATCGGGGCGATACCGAAGATCCGCAGGCCCTGCTGGATCGCGCGCATCAGACAGGGGCACGGCTGATCTATCTGGCCAATCCCGACAACCCGATGGGCAGCTGGCACAAGGGCACGGTCATCAGGGCCATGCTGGACGATCTGCCCCCCGATTGCCTGCTGGTGCTGGACGAGGCTTATGCCGAATTCGCCCCCGCCGATGCCATCCCGCAGATCGACGCCGACGATCCCCGGGTCATCCGGATGCGGACCTTCTCCAAGGCCTATGGTCTGGCCGGGGCGCGGATCGGCTATGCCATCGGCGCGCCCGACCTGATCGCGGGCTTTGACCGCATCCGCAACCATTTTGGGGTGAACCGCATCGCGCAGGCAGGCGCGCTGGCCGCGCTGGCCGATCCCGGCTGGCTGGCCCATGTGGTGGCCTCGGTCGCCGCCGCCCGCGACCAGATCGGGCGGATCGGCGCTGCGAACGGGCTGACCGCCCTGCCTTCCGCCACCAATTTCGTGGCGCTGGACACGCATCGCGACGGCGCCTTCGCCCGCGCCCTGGTCGCGGCGCTGCAGGCGCGGGACGTGTTCATCCGAATGCCCGGCACGGCCCCATTGGACCGCTGCATCCGCATCAGCTGCGCCCCCGATGCCGAGCTGGAGGTTCTGGCCGAAGCCCTCCCCGCCGCCCTCGGCGAAGCCGCTTCTTCTTCATAAAAATATCCCCGCCGGAGGCTCCCGCGCGTCACGCGAGTGCGCCCGGCGGGATGGGGTCACATGGCCGCCAGCTGATCCAGTGCCGCGCGCAGGCGGGCGATATCATCCTCCAGCGCCGCCAGCTTGGCTTGGGTTTCCTCGATCACCTCGGCCTCGGCATTCTGGGCGAATTTGGGGTTCGACAGTCGTTTGCGCAGCCCGTCGGCATCCTTGTCGGCCTTTCCCACCGCCTTGGTCAGCCGCGCCGTCTCGGCCGCCACGTCGATCACATCGCCGATGGGCAGCGCAAAGCTGGCCCCCTGGGCCGAGACCGCGATCATGCCCTTGCCTGCCGTTCCGTCCATGGGCGTGTTCACCCGGGCCAGACGTTCGATCAGGGGCGCATTGGCACTCAGCGCCACGCGGGCCGTGGCATCCGCCTCGGTCACGATCAGATCCAGCTTCGCCCCGGCCGGCACGCCCATCTGGGCACGGGCGGACCGCACCGCTTCGATCAGCGCGATCACCCAGTTCATCTGGCGGTCGGCCTCTGCGTCGATCAGATCGGCGCCCAGCAAAGGCCAGTCGCCATGGATCAGCATCTTGGAGCGGTCGCCGGTCAGCGCCCACAGCTCTTCGGTGACAAAGGGCATGATCGGGTGCAGCATGGCATAGCACTGATCCAGCACCCAGCCCATCGTCGCGCGGGTTTCCTCGGCATCCTCGCCATCGAACAGGGGCTTGGCAAATTCGACATACCAGTCGCAGACCTTGCCCCAGACAAAGGCGTAAAGCCCGCCCGCCGCATCGTTGAAGCGATACCCGGCCAGTGCCTCATCGGTCGCCATCAGCACCCGCGCCGTCTCGCCGATGATCCAGCGGTTCACGGTGTTTTTCGGGTCAGGGCGGGCGCCGCCGCCGCGCACGCCGTTCATCTCGGCAAAGCGGGTGGCGTTCCACAGTTTGGTGACGAAATTGCGGTTCACCTCGACATGCTTCGGCCCCAGCTTGGGATCGCGCCCCATCGCCGCCATCGAGGTCAGCGTGAAGCGCAGCGCATCCGCCCCGAAGTCATCGACCAGCACCAAGGGGTCGATGACATTGCCCTTGGATTTGGACATCTTGGCGCCCTTTTCGTCGCGCACGAGGCCGTGGACATAGACCGTCCGGAACGGCACGTCTTTCGCGACCTCCAGCTGCATCATCATCATCCTGGCCACCCAGAAGAAGATGATGTCAAAGCCGGTGACCAGCACATCGGTGGGGAAGTATTTCTTCAGCTCCTCGGTCGGCTCGGGCCAGCCGAGGGTGCCAAGCGGCCAGAGGCCGGAGGAGAACCATGTATCAAGGACGTCGGGGTCGCGGGTCAGGGTCTTGCCCGGAGCCATGTGTTGCGCCTCGGCCTCGGAAGCGGCGCAATACTGGTTGC
This sequence comes from Paracoccus nototheniae, assembly GCF_004335005.1. Taxonomy (GTDB): domain Bacteria; phylum Pseudomonadota; class Alphaproteobacteria; order Rhodobacterales; family Rhodobacteraceae; genus Paracoccus; species Paracoccus nototheniae. The sequence goes on from NZ_RQRT01000010.1 coordinate 37,547, forward strand.
CCTCATCATCATACCAAACCGGGATCTGATGCCCCCACCACAGCTGGCGGGAAATGGTCCAGGGCTCGATATTTTCCAGCCAGTTGAAATAGACCTTCTTGTGCTGCTCGGGCAGGATTTCGGTGCGGCCGGACCGGACGGCTTCCAGCGCCGGTTCGACGATGCGTTTCGTGTCCACGAACCACTGGTCGGTCAGCATCGGCTCGATCACCACGCCCGAGCGGTCACCAAAGGGCTGCATGATGGGTTTCGCATCCACGACGGGGCGGCGTTCCAGATGCTCGGCGCCGGTTTCCGGCTCGATCTCGCGGTGCAGATAGGTGACGGCCAGACCCTCGGCGGTGATCGCCTCGACCACGCGCTTGCGGGCGTCGAACCGGTCCAGACCGCGCAGATCGTCGGGCACCAGATTGACCGCAGACACGTCGCCCACATCCTCGCCCTTCGCGGCACGCGAGGCGATGGCGGCGCTTTCCGCATAGGATAGCCCGTCGCTGCGCATCGCGCCCTTGGTGTCCAGCAGCGCATAGAGGGGAATGCCGTTCCGCTGCGCCACGCCATAATCGTTGAAATCATGCGCGCCGGTGATCTTGACCGCACCGGACCCGAAAGTCGGATCGGGGTAGTCGTCGGTGATGATCGGGATCAGGCGGCGGTGTTCCTTGGGGCCGACCGGGATCTCGACCATCTGGCCCACGATGGGGGCATAGCGCGCATCCGAGGGGTGGACCGCCACCGCGCCATCGCCCAGCATCGTCTCGGGGCGGGTGGTGGCGATGCTGATGTAATTGCGGGTCTCGCGCAGGGTCACGCGGCCATCCTCGTCGCGTTCGACGTATTCATAGGTCGCACCGCCTGCCAGCGGGTATTTGAAATGCCACATATGGCCGGGAACCTCGCGGTTCTCGACCTCCAGATCGCTGATCGCGGTTTCGAAATGCGGATCCCAGTTTACCAGTCGCTTGCCGCGATAGATGATGCCCTTGTTATACAGATCCACAAAGACCCGGATCACAGCGTCATGGAAATTCCCCTCTTCCCCCGCAGGGGCGCCGGGGGCGCCGGACATGGTAAAGGCGTTGCGCGACCAGTCGCAGGATGCGCCCAACCGCTTGAGCTGGTTGATGATCGTATCGCCGGATTCCTGTTTCCACGCCCAGATCTTTTCGACAAAGGCGTCGCGCCCGATCTCTCGGCGGCCCGGTTCCTGCCGTTCGGCCATGCGGCGTTCGACGACCATCTGGGTGGCGATGCCCGCATGGTCCTGTCCCGGCTGCCACAGCGTGTCGAACCCCCGCATGCGGTGCCAGCGCACCAGAATATCCTGCAGCGTGTTGTTGAAGGCATGGCCGATATGCAGGCTGCCGGTGACGTTGGGCGGCGGGATCATCACGGTGAACGTCTCGGGCCGCGAGGCATTGGCGCCCGCCGCAAAGGCACCGATGCGTTCCCATTCGGCGCTGATCCGGGCCTCGGCGGCCGTCGCGTCAAAGCTTTTGTCCATCGTCATCGCAATTCCCCTTGGTTGGGGATGGATTACCCAATGCGCGGCGAAAGGCCAAGAGAGGCTGTCAACCGGCCCCCCGGTGCCCGCCCCCCGTCAGGGCAGATCGACGATGGGGGTGAAGCCGCCCCAGAACATGCGGCGCCCGTCAAAGGGCATCTGCGGAAAGTCCTGCCCCGCCATCCCGGCCTCCATCTGCCGCGCAGCCCGATCGCAGGTGGCGCGGTCGGGCCATTCGATGCGGCTGAAGACGGGAACCTCATCGGCCTTCGCCAATGTCGCGCGGTGAAAATCGGTCCTTGATCCGTGGGGGACATCCTCGCCCCAGCATTCCTGCTGGAATGTCGCGCCCATGTCCCGGAACATGTCGGTCGCGCTGCGGGCCATGTCGATATAGGCCTGTTTCGCAGCCCCCGGCACCGCCAGCACAAAGCCCTGAACATAGCGGCCCGGCGCGCTGTGCCCGACCTCGACGATGGGGTCGAAGCCGCCCCACATCATCCGGCTGCCGTCAAAGGGCATTCGGGCCATGGCCGCCATCTCGGGCTCGGCCCCGGCGGCCAGTCGGGCGCCTGCGGCATCGGCGGTGGCGCGGTCGGGCCAGTCGATCCAGCTGAACAGCGGGGTCTCGTCCGGCTGCGCGGCCGTGGCGCGGTAAAAGTCGGTCTGCGTGCCATGGGGCACATCCTGGGCCCAGCCTTCGACCATGCGACTGGCCCCAAGGCGCTGCATCATCGGCCAGCTGGCCTTGGCATGGTCGATATAGGCCTGCCGGTTGGCCGTCGGCACGGCCAGCACGAATCCGGTGATGAAGGTCATGATCCTCTCCCTGTCCTTCTGGTGCGGCAAGCGGGCGCATGGTCCCGCAGGACCGAATGTCTCAGTTGCAGTATGAAAAAGCAACTTATAGTATGAAAACATGACCGAACCAGCCAGATCCCGCCCGCGCTATGATGAAGGCTGCCTTGCCGCCCATGCGCTGAACATGATCGGCGATCGCTGGGCGCTGCTGGTCGTGCGCGAACTGATGCTGGTGCCCAAGCGGTTCCAGATGATCCGCGCGGGCCTGCCCGGCGTGACGGCGGCGGTGCTGACGCAGCGTCTGGCACAGCTGCAGGCGGCGGGGGTGGTCGGCCATGATCCGGCGCTGGGGGCCTATGGGCTGACGGCCTCGGGGCAGGGGCTGATGCCGGTGCTGCAGGCCCTGTGCCGATGGGGCTCGGATCATCCCGGCCATGATCCGCGCCGGTTCATCAGCCCGACGGCGCTGATGATCTCGATGACGGCGATGGTGGACCAGGGCCTGCCCGGTCCCGTCCGCGCGGGGTTCCGAAGCGGGCGCGAGGGGTTCGTGCAGACCCTGACGCGGGGCGCGCTGCAGGTCGCCGCCGATCCCGATCCGCAGGCCCCGTTCGTGATCGAGGGCAGCGGGAATGCGCTGGCGCAGGCCGTCTATGGGCCCTTGCCTCTGGACCGCGTGCCCGGCGTCACGCTGCAGGGCGATGCGACAGCCGCGCAGGCCTATCTGGCCCGGTTCCGCCTGCGCTGAGGCACCCCCCGCATGCGCGCCATTTTGCCGCTTTAACCGAAATGACACAGGTTCCGCCGCAAGATCGGGTGATGCGCGCAAATCACCCCTTTTCAGGGGTGCCATTGAAACCCTAAAGCGCGCATCAGGGTTGAACGATTTATGCCCTTTTCCTGTCTGTGCGAAAGGAACCGCAATGGGACAACAGAAGACCGTCTGGGACAATCCGGCCGAGGTCATCCGACATCTTGCCCCGGAACATCCGGTCATGGTCTTCGCGCCGACGGTGCTGCAGGACCGCGCGCGTCAGTTCATCCAGGGCTTTCCGGGACTGGTGACCTATGCGGTCAAGTCGAACCCGGACGAGGTGGTGATCCAGAACCTCGTCGCCGCCGGGATCGCGGGCTTCGACGTCGCCTCGCCGTTCGAGATCGACCTGATCGGCCGCATGGCGCCGCATGCCGCGCGCCATTACCACAACCCCGTCCGCGCCCGGTCCGAGATCGCGCATGCCGTGGCCCAGGGCATGCGCGCCTGGTCCGTGGACAGCCGGTCGGAACTGGACAAGCTGTTCGATCAGGTGCCGACCCATGTGGATAGCAAGGGGGTCGAGATTTCGCCCCGCTTCAAGCTGCCGGTTCTGGGGGCGGCCTATGATTTCGGCTCCAAGTTCGGCGCGACGCCGGAACTGGCTGCCGAATTGTTGGCCGAGGTCGCGCGGCGCGGTTATGTCCCCTCGCTGACCTTCCATCCGGGCACGCAATGCACCGACCCGATCGCATGGGAAAGCTATATTCGGGTGTCGAAAGACATCTGCGACATGGCGGGCGTCCGGGCCGTGCGCCTGAATGTGGGCGGGGGCTTTCCGTCCCATCGGGTCATCGGGGTCGAGCCTGACCTGACCTCGATCTTTCAGGAAATCGCCGACACCACGACCGAGATGTTCGGGACCGACGCCCCGGCGCTGGTCTGCGAGCCGGGGCGCGGCGTCGTGGCCGATGCCTATGCGCTGATCACCCGCGTCAAGGGCGTGCGTGACGGCAGCCATGTGTTCCTGAACGATGGCGTCTATGGCGGTCTGGCCGAGCTGCCGATCATCGGCAATATCGACCGGATCGAGGTGATGACCCCGCAGGGCCAGCCCCGCCACGGCGATCTGACCGGCCGGGTGATCTTTGGCCCGACCTGCGATTCGGTCGACCGCCTGCCCGGAGAGCTGAGCATGCCCGAGGATCTGGCCGAGGGCGATTTCGTGATCTTTCACGGGGCAGGCGCCTATTCCACGGTCACCAACACCCGCTTCAACGGCTTCGGGGCGATGACCCACGCGACGGTGATGGGGCTGTCCTAACCTTTTGCTCATGCCTCCGTGCTAGCGTGGGGGCATGAGCATTCTGCGACCGCCCACCACCCATGTCGTGCTGATGGACGGCACCTTCGCCTCGCTGGCCGACGGGCGGCGCAGTTCGATCGGACGCATCCACCGGCTGCTGGGCGGTCAGCTGGGGCCGATGCCGCCGGGGCGCATCCGCATCCATTACGGCATGGGCCAGCAATGGACCCGCTGGCGCACGCTGCCCGATCTGGTGATGGGCCGGATTCTGGAAACCACGATCATCGGCGCCTATGCCTGGCTGGCCTCGGATTTCCGGCCCGGCGACCGGATCTTCATGCTGGGCTATTCGCGCGGCGCGTTTGCGGTGCGCAGCCTGGCGGGCATGATCAGCCGGGTGGGACTGCTGCGGTCGGATGCGGCGACCGAACGGCATATCCGGCTGGCCTGGCGCTATTACCACGCGGGTGGCTCGGCGCAGGCGATGGGTGCTTTTCGCCGCAGACGCTGCCATCCTAACGCCCCGATCCGAATGGTCGGCTGTTTCGATACGGTGATGGCGCTTGGCCTGCGGCTGCCGGTGCTGTGGATGCTGACCGAACCGCGCTTTCGTTTCCACGACGCGCATCTGGGCCACGGGATCGAACATGGCTTTCAGGCGCTGGCGCTGGATGAGACCCGCGCCGCCTTCGCGCCGCTTCTGTGGGATGACGATCACGCGGCGGGGCGGATCGAACAGATGTGGTTCCGGGGCGCGCATCCCGATATCGGCGGGCAATTGTCGGGCCGCGAACAGTCCCGTCCGCTGGCCAATATCCCGCTGGTCTGGATGCTGGACCATGCCGCCGGGCTGGATCTGCCGCTGCCGCAGGATTGGCGGGCGCTGTTTCCCTGTGACCCCCACGCCCCCGCCATCGGCAGCTGGCGCCACTGGGGCAAGGCCTTCCTGATCCGCACCCCCCGCATCGCCGGACGCATGATGACCGAGGCGCTGCATCCCACCGTCACCCGTCCCTACAAGGGCCCCGCCCGCCTCACCGGCACGCTTGCAGAGATGGCACCCCGCAACCGCGACACCGCCTCAGCAGACCCCGCCTGAGGCCCATAACCTCTTCTTCACAAAAATATCCTCGGGGGCCGTTCAGCGATTCGCCATCGGTCCGCGGACCGATGGACGTTGGCGGGGGGGGGGGGGGCGAAGCGCCCCCGGCCTTCCGCCCGCCCCTAAGGCCGGGCCATCAGGCCACCGCTTCCAGCCCGCCCGCAGGCCGCACACCCAAGGCCGCGCAGACATCGCGGGTCAGCTCGGGCCGGTTCAGCGTATAGAAATGCAGCTGCCCGACGCCGCCCGCCGTCAGCGCTTCGCACAGATCGACGCTGAGGCTGGTGGCCAGCGCGCGGGTGGCCTCGGGGCCGTCCAGCGCGGCCATCTGGAACGCCTCTTCGGCCCAATCGGGAACTGCAGTGTTGCAGGTCGCGGCGAACCGCTTGGTTCCGGCCCAGCTTTGCACCGGCAGGATGCCGGGAATGATCGGCACGTCGATCCCCGCCGCAGCACATTTGTCGCGGAACCGGAAGAACGTGTCGGCCTCGAAGAAGAACTGGGTGATCGCGCTGGTGGCGCCCGCATCGATCTTGCGCTTCAGCCATGTGACATCGGCATCGGTATCGGCGCTGTCGGGATGGGGTTCGGGATAGGCGCCCACGCGGATGGTCATGTCGCCACGCGCCGCGATCGCCCTGATCAGCTCGACCGAGCTGGCAAACCCTTCGGGATGGGGGGTAAAGCGGTCGGCGCCCTTGGGGGCATCGCCGCGCAGGGCGACGATTTCGCGGATGCCGGCATCGGCATAGGATTGCACGATCTCCATCGTTTCGGCCTTGGTCGCCTCGACGCAGGTCAGATGCGCGGCGACCTGCAGACCGAACTGGCGGTTGATGGTCGTCACTGCCTCGTGGGTCAGCTGCCGCGTGGTGCCGCCCGCGCCATAAGTGACCGACACGAAATCGGGCGCCAGCGGCGCCAGGGCGCGCGCCGTCTCCCACAGCCGGAACGAGGCATCCAGCGTCTTGGGCGGGAAGAACTCGAAGCTGATTCGGGGCGTGCTCATGACAGATCCTTTCGGTTGGCGGGTCTTGTGCCATGGCCGGCGGCGTGAGACAAATTCATAATCCTCAAGTTAAACCTGAGACTGGCTCATCATGCATCTGGAATTGCGCCATCTGCGGACCGTTCACGCCATTCACGAACAGGGCGGTCTGGCCCGTGCCGCCGAGGTTCTGAACATCACCCAATCCGCCCTGTCCCATCAGGTCAAGGCGCTTGAGGAACAGGCCGGGGTCGAGCTGTTCGTCCGCCGCACCAAGCCCATGCGCCTGTCCGCCGCGGGCATGCGCCTGTTGCGGCTGGCCGAACAGGTGCTGCCGCTGGTCGTCGCGACCGAGGCCGAATTCAAGGGCGTCGAGGCCGGGCGCATCGGACGGCTGCATATCGCGATGGAATGCCACGCCTGTTTCGACTGGCTGCTGCCGGTGCTGGACATCTTTCGCCGCGCCTGGCCCGATGTCGATGTGGACATCCGCCAGCGGCTGGCCTTTGGCGCGCTGCCCGCGCTGGTGCGCGAAGAGGTCGATCTGGTGATCTCGTCCGACCCTGAGGATCTGCCGGGCGTCACCTTCCAGCCGCTGTTCGATTACGCCCCCACGCTGGTCGTGCCTGCGGGTCATCCGCTGGTGGCCAAGGGCCATGCCGATCCCGCCGATCTGGTGACCGAGGTGCTGATCACCTATCCGATGGACCGCGCCCGGCTGGATGTGTTCAGCCAGTTCCTGACCCCCGCAGGCATCGAGCCGCTGCGCCAGCGCACGGTGGAACTGACCGCCGTGGCGGTGATGCTGGTCGCATCGGGTCGCGGCGTGGCGGTCATGCCGGATTGGGTCTTGCGGCGCGAGGCTGCCAATCCCGAACTGGCGCTGCTGCCCCTGGGACCGCAGGGGATCCGGCGCAGGCTTTATGCGGCGGTGCGGACGGGCGATCTGGCCCAGCCCTATATGGCGCATGTGCTGCGCCTGTCGCGGACCGAGCCGTTGCGGATGCTGCGAGGCCCCATGACATGACGCCCTGCAACCGGATGGTCCGCGACTTGCCAGACCCGTTCCGACGGGCCGTGGCGTGACGCTTGGCATTCCGGCGCGTCTGCCCTAAGACCCAGCCCAACCCCAAACGCCGGAGCACCCGATGGCAAGCGCCAATCTGAACGTCATGATCAAGGCCGCCCGCAAGGCCGGGCGCGGCCTCGTCAAGGATTTCCGCGAGGTCGAAAATCTGCAGGTCAGCGTCAAGGGCGCCGGCGATTTCGTCACCCGTGCCGACCGCGAGGCCGAGCGGGTGATCAAGGAAGAGCTGATGAACGCGCGCCCCAGCTATGGCTGGCTGGGCGAGGAAACCGGCGAAGAGGCGGGCGAAGACCCCACCCGCCGCTGGATCGTCGATCCCTTGGACGGGACCACGAACTATCTGCACGGGCTGCCGCATTGGGCTGTCTCGATCGCGCTGGAGCATAAGAAGGAAATCGTCGCCGCCGTCATCTTTGACGCCGCCAAGGACGAGATGTTCATTGCCGAAAAAGGCACCGGCGCCTATATGAACGACCAGCGGCTGCGCGTCTCGGGCCGCACCCGGCTGACCGATTCGATCTTTGCCACCGGCATCCCCTTTGCCGGGCGCGGACCCTTGCCTGCCGCCTTGCAGGATCTGGCGCAGCTGATGCCGGTCTGTGCGGGCGTGCGCCGGTTCGGTGCGGCCTCGCTGGATCTGGCCTATGTCGCCTCGGGCCGCTTTGACGGTTATTGGGAACGCGGCAATAAGCCTTGGGACGTGGCCGCAGGCATCCTGATGGTGCGCGAGGCGGGCGGGTTCGTTCACGGCATCCGCGAAAACGACGATCCGCTGGAATCGGGCCGCATCGTCGCCGCCAACCCGACCCTGCTGGAGCCCTTCGCCAAGATCATCCGCGCCCGCGACTGATCCGCCTGCCAAGGGACCGGGCATTCGTGCCACAAAGGCCGGGTTGCACGTCGTGCAACCCGGCCTTGCCTTGACCTGATGACGATCAAGCGCGCAACAGGGGGCATTCGCGAAAGAATGCCCATGCCCGACGACCGATCCGCCCCGCCCCCTTCTGCCGACACCACCCCTTATGCGGGGTCGGTGGCTGCGGCATCCGCCGCACCGCCGGTGCCGCCAGTCACCCCGCGCCCGGCGCGCGACCGCACCGGGCTGGCGATCGCGATGATGTGCGCGGTCAGCCTGATCTTTGCCTTTCAGGATGTCTTTTCACGAATGCTGGGCGGGGCCTATCCGCCGGTTCTGGTGGTGATGATCCGATACTGGATCTTTGCGCTGTTCGTGATCGCGCTTGTCTCTCGCCAGCCGGGCGGGCTGAAACGCGCCATCCGCACCAAACGACCGCTGACCCAGATCGCCCGGGGCGTCATTCTGGCGCTGGAGGTGGTGATCATGGTCGAGGCTTTTGTCCGCCTTGGCCTGATCGAAACCCATGCCGTCTTTTCCGTCTATCCGCTGCTGGTCGCGGCCCTGTCCGGCCCGGTTCTGGGCGAAAGCGTCGGCTGGCGGCGCTGGACGGCGATCGCCATCGGTTTTCTGGGCATTCTGGTGATCCTGAACCCCGGCGGGGGCGTGGTCAGCCTGACCGCGCTGCTGCCCTTTGCCGCAGCCCTGATGTTCGCGCTGTACGGGTTGTTGACGCGGCATGTGTCGCGCGACGATCCGGCGATGGTCAGTTTCTTCTGGACCGGCATCTCGGGCGCCGTCGCGGTCACGCTGATCGGCATCTGGGACTGGCAATGGCTGGCGCCGCTGGATTGGGTCTGGATGATCTGCCTGTGCGTCTGCGGCATGTCCTCGCATTACCTGATGATCCGCAGCTATGAGATGGCCGAGGCGTCGGCCCTGCAACCCTTTGCCTATACCCAGCTGGTCTGGGTCAGTTTTCTGGGCGTGTTCCTGTTCAACGAGACGCTGCGCCCGAATGTCGTGCTGGGCGCGGCGATCATCGTCGCGGCCAGCATCTTCACTCTGTGGCGGCAGCGGCAGAAATCGGCGTGAACCATCCGTCCGGCAAGGGCGGGCCGATAAAGGGTTTGGGGTAGGGCCGCGTCGACAAAGCCAGCGTCAGCCGCGCGGGCGGGGGCGGCACCGCGCCGCCGCCCGACAGATCCCACCGGGTGACGACGGGCGCGGGCTTGCCATGGATGCGGGCGCGATAGATGGGCAGCGCCTCGGCCACGCGCATGACATAGTTGCGGGTCTCGTCAAAGGGGATCAGCTCGACCCAGTCCACCGGGTCGGCGCCCTTGCGCAGATCGCCGAAATCGCCCAGCCAGCGCGCCGGTCGCCCCGGCCCGGCATTGTAGCCCGAGGCGATCAGCGCGATCGACGGGCCGAACCGTTCCGTCAGATCGACCAGATATTGCGACCCGATCCGCGCGTTATAGGCCGCATCGCTGGACAGGCGGCCCAGATCATAGGGGATGCGCAATTGCCGCGTGACCTGTTCCGCCGTGCCGGGCATGACCTGCATCAGCCCCTGCGCGCCCACCGGGCTGCTGGCGGTAAAGTTGAATTCCGATTCCTGCCGGGCGATGGCCATGACCAGTTCGGGGGGCACGCCCAGATCCTCGCGTTCCAGACCGGTCAGCGGGAAATGCGCGACCGGCCAGATGACGCCCTGACTGGCCGATTGCTTGGCCAGACGCAGCCCGTGCCAGGGCGTGCCGGCCTCGTACATCAGGCGCGACATGCGGGCAATGTCCTCGGGCGTCGAGGATTGAGCCAGATGCAGCAGGAACCGCTGCGCGTCGTCCCGCCTGCCGCTGGCGATCAGCCACAGACCGGCACGGAACAGGCCGTTTTCGCGCAGCGCGCTGCCGCGCCAGTCGGGCAGGCTGTCGATGGCCGGATCGGCCACGGCATAATCGGCGGGCAAAGGCGCGCCGGTCTTTTCCATCGCCAACTGCCCGTAATAGGTGCCGGGCAGGTCGGCTGCCGCCTCATAGGCGGCGCTCGCCGCAGCATCGTCGCCAAGCGCCTCATGCGCGCGGCCCTGCCAGTAATGCGCGCGCGAGGTGCTGATCGCCGCCCCCACCACGGTTTCCAGATGCAGGAAATGGTCCAGCGCCCGGCCCGGATCGCCGGTCTTCAGCGCGGCAAAGCCCGCCAGCCATTCCAGATCGGGATAATGCCGGTTGCCGGGGGGCAGGAAATGCGGGCTGGCCAGCCGCAAGGCGCGTGGCCAGTCGCCATTGCGCATGGCCAGCCGTGCGTAATCGACCCGCATCGAGGCCCATTGGCCGGGATCGCGCAATCCCTCGGCGCTGCCCGAGGCCTCCAGCATCAGCGCCTGTGCGCCCTCGTGCTGGCGGGCACCGACGCGCCAGTTGAACCGGTCCATCGTCAGGCCCGGATCGGCGCGCAGGGGTTCCGGCAAGGCCAGAATCAGGTCGTCCACGCCGGCGCGCCCGGCCTGCAGGGCGATGCGGGCGCGTGGCAGGGGGCGCTGATTCTCGGGCAGGCGGGCCAGCAGGCGCTCGGCCCCGGCCCATTCGCCCGCGTCCAGCAGCGCGGTGACACGGGCGGGGATCAGCGCGGCCAGATCGGGATGGGCGGTCAGCAGCGCAGCCTCGTCCGCCGCCGACAGGGGCTGGCGGGAAAAGACGGCGTTGCGCATCGCCGCGGCCTCGGCGGGGGGCAGGACCGCGTTCAGCGCCTCCACCCCGCTGCGGGTGGCGGGCAGACGGTCGGTGAACCACAACCGGATGTCGTCGGGGTCCGCGCCGGGGCGCAGTTTGGCCTCGCCCCGTTCGATCAGCAGATCGAGGCCGGGCCAGTCGGGGTTTTCGCGCAGGAACGCGGCATAGTCGGAAAATTCGCCAAATCCCGCACGCAGGGCGTGCCAGCCGACCAGCGCCTCGGCCAGCGGGCCCGCGCGCAGGGCGGCGTCGCGGGCGGTCACCCAGTCCCGCGCCTCGGTCGCGGCCAGAGCCAGCGCCATCGCGCCCGGATCCTCGGCCCGCGCGGGGAGGGCAAGCGGCAGGGCCAGAAGCCCCGCGATCATCATGTCTCGCAGAAGTCGCATCACCATCCTGTGTCGCCGCCAAAGCGCGGCCATGCAATTCACAACCTTGGCAAGTTCGCCGCCCGAGGATAGGGAAGCCCCAATCGAAAGATCCCAATTCAAGGAGCGTGTCATGTTCAAAGGGTCTCTGCCAGCCCTCGTCACGCCGTTCACACCGGACGGCGAGCTGGATCTGCACACGCTGAAAAAGCTGGTCGAATGGCATATCGATCAGGGCACGCATGGTCTGGTGCCCGTGGGCACGACCGGCGAAAGCCCGACCCTGACCCATGACGAACATCGTCTGGTCATCGAAGAGGTCGTGCGTGCGGTCAATGGCCGCATCCCCGTCATCGCCGGGGCCGGGTCCAATTCCACCCGCGAGGGGATCGGCCTGTTGCAGCACGCGGCCTCGGTCGGGGCGGATGCGGGGCTGGTGGTGACGCCCTATTACAACAAGCCGACGCAGGCCGGGCTGATCGCGCATTACACCGCGTTGACCGATGCCTGCGATCTGCCGATCATCATCTATAACATCCCCGGACGGTCGGTCATCGACATGATGCCCGAGACGATGGGCGTGCTGGCGCGCATCCCCTCGATCATCGGGGTCAAGGACGCGACCGGACGGCTGGAACGGGTCAGCTGCCAGCGCATGACCTGCGGGCCCGATTTCGTGCAGTTGTCGGGCGAGGATGCCACCGCGCTTGGCTTCAACGCCCATGGTGGGGTCGGGTGCATCAGCGTCACCGCCAATGTGGCGCCGCGCCTGTGCGCGCAGTTCCAGGAGGCGACCCTGCGCGGCGATTACGCCGAGGCTTTGGCGTTGCAGGACCGGCTGATGCCGCTGCATCTGGCGATCTTTGTCGAGCCGGGGCTGGTGGGCGCGAAATACGCCATGTCGCGTTTGGGGCTGTGCGACGAGCGCGTACGCCTGCCCCTGACGCCACTGACCGAGCCGACGCGGCATCTGATCGATGCTGCGCTGGAGCATGCTGGCTTGGTGTGATTTGCGTCCCGCGAGGGCGGGGGGCCAGCCCCCCGGACCCCCCGGGATATTTATATGAAGAAGAAATCGTGGCGCTGCCGCTAGGTGAGGCCGAGGCCGGTGCGCATCATCAGGCGGCGCAGGGGGGGCAGGCCGTGCAGGCCGCCCAGGGCTGCGGCGCGCAGGTCGCGCAGTGGGCGCAGGCCGGTCTGGCTGGTGCGGTTCAGAGCGTCGATGCCGATCATGCGGGCCAGCGCCTCGGGGCGGCGGGTGCGGTCATAGCGGGCCAATGAGGCCGCGCTGCCCGGATCGGCGCGGCTGAGATCCAGCAGGGCTGCCAGATCGGCAAGGCTCATGTTCAGGCCCTGCGCGCCGATGGGCGGTAGGACATGCGCGGCCTCGGCGATCAGGGCGGTGCGGGGACCACTGAAGCGGTCGGCGATCTGGCTGATGATCGGCCATTCGCTTAGCGCGGCGGCCGGCGTCAGGTGGCCCAGCACATCGGCCGAGCGGGCGTTCAGGGCGGCGGTGAAGTCCGCGGCGGGCAGGGCGCGCAGGCGGGCGGTCTCGCGGCCGTTTTCCATCCAGACCACGGCAGATGCCGGTTTGCCGTCGCGGTCGGGCAGGGGCACCAGCGTGAAGGGGCCGCCCGAGCGGTGCACCTCGGTCGAGATGTTGTGATGGGGGCGGTCATGGGTGACGGCGAAGGCCAGCGCCTTTTGCCCATAGCGCCATGTGCGGGTGCCGATGCCAAGCGCGCGGCGCACGGGGGAATCCCGCCCGTCGGCGCCGATCAGCAGGCGGGCACGCAGGCGGCGGCCATCGGTCAGGGTAACGATCGCGCCCTCGTCCCTGGCCAGCACCGTGGCGGTGCCGGTGCCGGGCAGAAAGCGGACGGTCTGCAAACCGTCGAGCCGGGCCGAGATCTCGCGCCGCAACAGCCAGTTGGGCAGGTTCCAGCCAAAGGGCTGGTCGCCGATCTCGGCGGCGTCGAAATCGCGGATCAGGCGGGGCTGCGGATCGCGCCCCCCGGCATCGACGATGCGCATGACCTGCAGCGCGGTGGCATGAGGCGCCAGCCTGTCCCACAGCCCGATCCGGTCCAGCAGGGCGACCGACGGCATCAGGAAGGCGGTCGAGCGCAGATCGGCGCCTGCCGCGCTCTCGTCGGTGACGGGCGGGGCGGGATCGACGCAAAGGACCGAGAACCCCTCGGCGCCAAAGGCTGCGGCGGCGATCAGCCCGGCGATCCCTGCGCCCGAGATCAGGATGTCGATATCGTCGATGCGCGTGCCGGTCATGGGACAGCCCTTTTTGCCTGAGGCCTTATCCTGCCCGTCCCGCCGTCCCGGCGAAAGGGGGAACGCTGTCGCAGGCCCCCGTCATGTCAGCGTCAGGACCGCGTCAGGTCGCGCAGAAATCCGGTCAGATCGAAGGTCTGATGATGGACATGCGGCCCCGGCGCCGCCAGGAGCGCATCGGGGCCGTGGCGGCCGGGGCCCACCAGCACGGTGCGCATCCCCAGATCATGGGGGACGACCAGATTGCGGGGGTCATCCTCGAAGAAGGCGGCGCGGCCCGGATCGATTCGGGCCGCCGTCAGGACGCGGTGAAAGGCCTCGGCGCCCGGCTTGGGGTGAAAGCCGGTTTCCTCGATGCCATAGACCGCCTCGAACAGATCGTCGGGCAGGGCACGGGCGGCCAGAACGCGCCGCGCATAGGCGGCATCGCCATTGGTGTGGATGATCCGCCGCCCCGGCAGGGCTGCGATCGCATCCGCCAGATCGGGATCGGGGGTCAGGACCGAAAAGTCGATATCATGCACATCGGCCAGATAGGCTGTCGGATCGATCGCATGGTCGGCCATCAGCCCGGCCAGCGTGGTGCCGTGCAGGCGCCAGTAATCGACCCGCAACCGGTTGGCGTGATCCTGCGCCACGCCAAGGCTGCGCATCATATAGGCTGTCATCCGCGTCTCGATCTGCGCGAAAAGCTGCGCCTCGGGCGGGTAGAGGGTGTTGTCCAGATCAAAGATCCAGACCTGAACGTTCGAAAAATCCATGGCCATGCCATAACCGGGCCGGCGCGCGCTTGCAATTCGCGGCGGCAGGGCCAATCGTCGGCGGCATGAAAGATGCCTATTCCCTGATCCTGACCGCCATCGAGAGCGGCACCTATCGTCCCGGCGACCGGCTGGTCGAATCCGAGCTGGCCGAACGCTTCGGCGTCAGCCGCACCCCTGTGCGCGAGGCGCTGCAACGGCTGGAAACCCAAGCCATGCTGGTGCGCGACGGGCGCAGCCTGATCGTGGCCTCGCTGGATCACAACCAGCTGGCGGAACTGTACACCGTGCGCGCGGAACTGGAGGCGCTGGCCGGGCGGCTGGCGGCGCGTCACGCCACCCCCGAAGAGGTCCGCGTGCTGGCGCAGATGGTCGATGAGGACCGCCGCGCCAAGGGCGACCCCGAGGTGATGGCGCGGGCCAACAAGCGCTTTCACCGGCAGATCCATCTGGCCTCGCATAACCGCTATCTGGTCCAGCAGCTGGATCTGGTGCACCGGACCATGGCGCTGATGGCGCGGACCTCGCTGGCCGCCGAAGGGCGGGGCGACACCGCGCTGGCCGAACATGCCCGCATCGTCGAGGCGATCGCGGCAGCCGACGGGCAGGCGGCGGACCGGGCGCTGCGCCAGCACATTTCGATGGCATGGGAGACGCGGCTGAGGCTTGAGGCGCAGGCGGGTGGCTGAGCCACGGCTGCCACGGCTGATCACCACGCAGGCCGATCTGGATGAGGGATGCGCCCATCTGGCCAGCGTCTGCCCGGTCTGGGCGCGGGTTCTGCCGCAGCTGGGGCCGCTGCCCTTGCGCAGGCGCGACGACGGGTTCGCGGCCATCGCCCATGCCATCGTCGGCCAGCAGATCTCGGTCGCCGCTGCCGGGGCGATCTGGGCGCGGATGGAAACTGCCGGCCTGACCGCCGAGGCCGCGATGCGGGGGGCCTCGGATGAGGATCTGCGCGCGGCGGGCCTGTCGCGGCCCAAGCAGCGTTACCTGCGTGCGATTGCCGGGGCGGGTCTGGACTGGCCGGGCCTGCGCGCGATGCCTGACGATCAGGCCCTGGCGGCGCTGGTCGCGCTGCCCGGCGTGGGGGTCTGGACCGCCGAGATCTATCTGAAATTCGCGCTTGGCCGGGCCGATGTTCTGGCGGCGGGCGATCTGGCCCTGCAAGAGGCCGCGCGCACCCTGTACGACCTGCCCGCGCGCCCCGGGCCCGCCGCGCTGCGGGCCCTGGCCGAACCGTGGCAGCCATGGCGGGCGGTTGCGGCGCGGGGGTTGTGGGCCTATTACCGGCTGGCCAAGGGACGCGAGGGAACCATATGACCGACATGCTGACATCCGACCGCAAGGGCCCGCAGACCGCCACCTCGGTCGTGGTCTTTGTGCATGGCTATGGCTCGGACGGGGCCGATCTGATGGGGCTGGCCGATCCGCTGTCCGCGCATCTGCCGCAGACCGCCTTTTACGCCCCCGACGCGCCGGAACCTTGCCGCAACAATCCGATGGGATATCAGTGGTTTCCGATCCCCTGGCTGGACGGCTCGGCCGAAGAGGATGCGCGGTCCAGCATGGCGCAATCGACGATCGCGTTGAATGCGTTTCTGGACCGGGTGCTGGCGGATGAGGGGCTGACCCCCGACCGCATGGTTCTGGTGGGCTTTTCGCAGGGCACGATGATGACCCTGCATGTCGTGCCCCGCCGGGCAGAACCCATCGCTGGGATCGTCGGCTTTTCGGGCCGCCTGCTGCAGCCCGAACTGCTGGCGGAACAGGCCCAAAGCCGTCCGCCCGTCCTGCTGATCCACGGCGATCAGGACGAGATGGTCCCCTTTGACGACATGGCGCTGGCCGGACAGACCCTGCAAGAGGCCGGCTTCACCGTCTATGGCCATGTGATGGAGGGCACCGGCCACGGCATCGCGCCCGACGGGCTGTCGGTGGCGCTGGCGTTCCTGAAAGAGCATCTGAAGGACTAGGCCGGGGCAGGGCCGCCCCTTGCCCATGGTAGGCAAGATGGACAAACGGCCCCAACTCTCCTATCGACCGAAGAAATCCGACCCTTTGGCGAGCGTTTCCGACATGCCCCTTTCCGCCACCCCGACTGCATCATCGGACGCGTCCGTTCCCGCAGAGCTGGTCCGCGCCCTTCGCGAACATGCCGATTTGCCCGCCCTGCAGGATCGCGACCACGCGCTGAGCTATGCGGAACTGGCCGATTTCGTCGCGCTGTTCCAGGACCGGCTGACCGATGACGGCCCGGTGGCGATCTTCGGCACGCCGGGCGTTCTGCTGGCGGCGGCGGCGGTCGGATGCGTGATCGGGGGGCGGCCCTTCGTGCATCTGGACCCGGCCATGCCACAGGTCGTGCTGACGAATATCGTGGACGAGCTGGCTGTGGGCACCATCGTGACCTGCCAGCAGCCTGCGCCCGGCCAGTTGCCGGATCGCTGCCGCATCATGGCCGCGCAGGGCTGTCTGGGCCAGCGACCGCCCGCGACGCGTGCCCCGCTGGTCGCCGTGGAAGTGGCACCGTCTGACATCATCTATCTGGTCGCCACATCCGGCACGACGGGGCGGCCCAAATGCATTCCCGTCACCCATGACGCGGCCTTTCTGTCCTATCGCTGGCGCGACGCCTTTACCCCCTATGACCCGACGATGAAGATCGGCATCTATATCTTTGCGATATGGGAGCTGTTTCGCCCGCTGCGGAACGGTGCCGCGCTGGTCTTTCCGGGGCTGAACGACCTGATGTCGCCGCAGGCGCTGGTCGCGTTCCTGTCGCGCCATGCCATTGACGAGATGCTGTTCACCCCGTCCTTTTTCGAAAAGACGCTGACCGCGATCGACCCCGCAACCGGCGCAGCCCTGCCCTTGCGCCGCGTGATCCTGAACGGAGAGGTGGTCGGCGACCGTCTGGTGGCCGAGGCGCGCGCGCGGCTGCCCCATGCGGAGCTGTGGAACCTCTACAGCATCTGCGAGACGCATGACATCAGCATCACCCGGCTTGGCGGCGCCCCGGGGTTCGGGCAGGGCACGGCGGTCGGGGTGGCGATGCCGCATCTGCAGGCGGTGGTGCTGGACGATCAGGACCGGCCCTGCCCGGCGGGTCAGCCGGGGCTGCTGCATTTCGAAGGCCCCCGGATGCTGGGCCCCGGCTATGTGAACCGCTCTGATGAGACCGCGCAGCGGTTCCGCAGCCTGACATTGGACGGGCGGGACTGCCGGCTTTATGACACCGGCGACCGGGGCTTTGTGGCGGCGGATGGCCAGATCCATGTGCTGGGCCGCATCGCGCATATGCTGAAGCTGCGGGGCCACAGCATCCAGACCCGCGAGCTGACCGAGACGATGGCCGCCCATCTTGCCTTTGCGCAGGCGATCCCATGGGTCCGGCAGGATGGCGATCAGGGTCAGGTTCTGGTCGTCTATTACACCGCCGATGCTGCCCAGATGGACCGGAATGCCGCGTGTTGGGGACTTGGCGCAGGCTGGGCGCGGATGCCCGCCGCGCTGGCCGGGGCGTTGCAGCAGGGATTGCCGCGATATTGCATCCCGACCTGGCTGGTGCATCTGGACGAGATCCCGATCAACCCGGTTTCGGGCAAATGCGATTTCAAGGCGCTGCCTGCGGTTCCGTCCGAGACGGCCCGACCCGACGGCGCCCCCCATGACGATGCGGCCGACGCCCTGCCCGTTACCCGCTTCGCAGCGCGAATTCTGGGCTGCCCGGTGGGCAGCGTCGATCCCGCCCGGTCCTTTCACGATCAGGGCGGCGATTCGCTGATGTGCGTCGATCTGCTGCTGTCGCTGGAAACAGCCTATGGCCGCCCGGTCGATTTTGACTGGGCGCTGAACCTGCCGCTGCTGCGGCTGCATGATCTGCTGACCGACACGGCCGCATCCGGGCCCCGGCCCGACGCCTTCCGGCAAAAGGGCATCCTGCTGACCGGTGCCACGGGCTTTCTGGGCGGTCATGTGCTGGCCGAGGCCGCCCGCCATCTGCCCGCCGATCAGGTGATCTATTGTCTTGTGCGTCCGCGCAATAACGATCCCGCAGCCCGGCTGGCTGCGCAGGCCCGCGCGCATGGCGTGCCCGCCGACCGGGTCGTGGCTGTTGCGGGGGCCCTCGACGATCCGCGTTTCGGCCTGCCGCAAGGCGCCTATGATGCGCTGGCGGACAAGGTCGGGGCCGTGATCCATTGCGCGGCGATGGTCAATCTGGCCATCGACCGCGCATTGATGGAGGCATGGTCGCAGGCCGGGATCGCGACCATCGTGCAGTTCTGCCGCGATGCCGGGGCGCCGCTGGCCTTTTCCAGCTCGACCTCGGTCTTTCCCGATCGGGGTGGGCCGTTCCCCGAAGGGCCTGCGACGCCTTTCGACGGCATCTCGGGCTATGGCGCGGCCAAGATCGCGGCCGAGGATGCGATTGCCCGGGCGGGTATCGCCGCCGCGATCCTGCGCCTGCCCTCGCTCTATGATCTGGAGGCGCCCAATCCCAAGGATATCTACGAGGTCATTCTTGAGGCCTGCCGCCAGTCGCAATGCGCGCCACAGGGCATGGCGTTCCGAATGACCGATGTGCGGGCGGCGGCGCGGCTGCTGGTGCAAGGCGCTGTGCCCCAGGGGCTGCGCATTGCCAATCTGATCGCCGATGACGCCGTGGGCGCGCCGGGTCTGGAAACCGTGCCCCTGGCCGCCTGGCTGGACCGGGCGCCCCTGTCCCCGTCCGAGCGGCGCTTGCTGCAGGAGAACCCGACCATCCTGCAGGCGGATGCGCGTTACGACAATGCGGCGGCCAAGGAATTGTGGCCGGGGTCGTTCGCGCAGATCTTCGACAGGCCTGCGCTGATGGCGCGGCGCCTGTCGTCTGATCCGGCTTTGGCCCCGGCCATGGCGGTCACCACAGGGATCCGGCGTTGACCTGATGATCGGCCATGGTGATCGCCCGCGCCGCATCGCTGGCCAGAAATGATGCAAGGGCCGCGATCTCGTCGGGCTGGACCAGCTGGCCCTGCGGGTTCGAAGCCTCATAGGTGGCGCGGACCTCGGCCTCGGACTGGCCCGATTGCGCCATGTCCTGGGCGATGAACTGCTGCAGCATCTCGGTTTCGACCCATGTCGGGCTGATGCTGTTGCAGGTGACGCCATGCGCCGCCCCCTCCAGCGCGACGCAGCGACCCAGACCCAGCAGCCCCGCCTTGGAGGCGCAATAGGCGGCATTGCTGGCCATGCCCTGATGCGCCGCGACCGAGGCGATGTTGACGATGCGCCCCCATTTCTGCTGCATCATCACCGGCATGACCGCCCGGATCATCTTGAAGGTGCCGGTCAGATTGGTGTCGATCGCATCGTCCCAGATGCCATCGGGATGGCCGGGCACCGGGGCCTCTTCATAGACGCCCGCCGCGTTCACCAGCACATCGATGCGCCCGTGATCGGCCAGAACACCCTGAACAAAGGCGGTGACGCTGTCGGACCGGCGCACGTCCAGCGCCGCGACGCTGACCTGCGGCCCAAGCGTGGCGCGCAGATCGCGTTCGAACGCCGGATCGTCGCCGCGCCGCGCGCCGATGCGCAGGGTCAGGCCATCCGCCACAAGCCGCCGCGCGACGGCCTTGCCGATCCCTGACAGTCCGCCGGTGACAATTGCGATCCTTTGTGTCGTGCTCATCGTTTCAACCTGCTCTTTGACGAAGGTGGCCCACGGGTGGCCCGTGGGCGTGAAAGGCAGCCTTGTGCCAGCATCCGGGGCCCTTATGGCGGGGGCAGGGCCTGTCGTCCAACAGGAAATCCCTAAGGCCCGCCGCCGAAAGGCCCCGGCGGCCAAGGATGCGGGCCTTGCGAAACCGGGACGGTTCGGCCCGCAATCTGACGCCGCGCGGCTTAGGGCAGGACCGGATCGCTGGTCCGCCTGACATACAGATCGCCGCCGTCGCGGTATCTTTCGGCCATGTCCTGCATGCCCGCCTGCGCCTCGGACTGCGCGCGGGCCTGATCGCGGATGTCGTGGCTGATCTTCATCGAACAGAATTTCGGCCCGCACATCGAACAGAAATGCGCCAGCTTATGCGCCTCTTTCGGCAGGGTCTGATCGTGAAAGGCGCGGGCGGTGTCGGGGTCCAGCGACAGGTTGAACTGATCCTCCCACCGGAACTCGAACCGTGCGCGGGACAGGGCGTCGTCGCGCAATCTGGCAGCCGGATGGCCCTTGGCCAGATCGGCGGCATGGGCGGCGATCTTATAGGTGATGACCCCGGTTTTCACATCGTCGCGGTCGGGCAGGCCCAGATGTTCCTTGGGCGTGACATAGCACAACAGCGCGGTTCCGAACCATCCGATCATCGCCGCTCCGATGCTGCTGGTGATGTGATCATAGCCCGGCGCGATATCGGTGGTCAGCGGGCCCAGAGTATAGAACGGCGCCTCGCCGCAGACGGCCAGCTGCTTGTCCATGTTCTCCTTGATCTTGTGCATGGGAACATGGCCCGGCCCCTCGATCATCACCTGACAGTCGTGGCGCCAGGCCATTTTGGTCAATTCGCCCAGGGTCTCCAACTCGGCAAACTGGGCGGCGTCATTCGCATCGGCCACCGATCCGGGTCGCAACCCGTCACCAAGGCTGAAGGTCACGTCATAGGCGCGCGCGATCTGGCAGATCTCTTCGAAATGCTCATAGAGGAAACTTTCGCGGTGATGATGCAGGCACCATTTTGCCATGATCGACCCGCCCCGGCTGACGATCCCGGTCACCCGGTCCACGGTCAGCGGGATATGGTGCAGCCGCAGCCCCGCATGGATGGTAAAGTAATCGACACCCTGTTCGGCCTGCTCGATCAGCGTGTCGCGAAAGATCTGCCATGTTAGATCCTCGGCGATGCCGCCGACCTTTTCCAGCGCCTGATACAGGGGCACCGTGCCGATGGGCACCGGCGCGTTGCGGATGATCCAGTCGCGGATGTTGTGGATGTTGCGGCCCGTGGACAGGTCCATGACCGTATCGGCGCCCCACCGGATCGCCCAGACCATCTTTTCCACCTCTTCGGCCATAGACGAGGTGACCGCCGAATTGCCGATATTGGCGTTGATCTTGACCAGGAAATTGCGTCCGATGATCATCGGCTCCAGTTCCGGGTGGTTCAGGTTGGCGGGGATGACGGCGCGACCCCGCGCAATCTCGTCGCGCACGAATTCCGGGGTGACCAGATCGGGAATGGCGGCGCCAAAGCTTTCGCCGTCGCGGGGCGTGGGCGCGCGCAGGGCCTGACGGCCAAGGTTCTCGCGGATCGCCACGAATTCCATTTCCGGAGTGATCACGCCCGCCCGGGCCGCGGCCAGTTGCGTGACGGCGCCTGCCCCCTTGGCCCGCAACGGGCGGTGGCGCTGCGGAAATTCCGGGGTCAGCCGGTCCGCGCCCACAAAGCCGTTATCCGCCGGCTGCACGGGGCGACCGTCATAGGCCACCACATCGGCCCGCGCGGCCAACCAGCCCGCCCGCAGGCGCGGCAGGCCCTGATCGATCGCGGTGACCGCCGCCTGATCAGTATAGGCGCCCGAGCTGTCATAGACCGTCAGCGGCGGCTCGGCCGCGCTTGGATGCAGGGCGATCTCGCGCATGGGCACGCGCAGGTCGGGGAACAGGACGCCCGGGCGGTGCACCTTGGTGGATGCGGGCAGCGGGCCGGTGGTCACAGCCGGGGTGGGCACCGTTGGGGTGGAGTTATTGGTCATGTCAGGCTCCTTGCGACAAAGCATCAAGGACCCAGCATGCTGGAAGGGGGAATGAATGCCGCATGCGCCGACCCCAAGGTCTGCCGCAAAGGGCATCCGCACCGTCCCTACGCCAGTATGAACTGGATCAGGTTCATAGGGTCCCTGCGCGGCCTTGCGGCCCAGCAGCATCTCAGCTCCTTGCCGGAGCCCCCCTGGTGAGGGTCTGATCGTGCAGGCGATATCGCGGCTTGTCAACGCGGAGCATGGATTTCGGAGGGGGTGGATCAGGGCGGATTGCGCCGTCACGCCGATGGTCCGCGCAAAACGCGGCATTCCCCGAAGGGATGCGCGCCGTCAAAGCGTCGGATTGGCTGTAGCTTGGGAAGTTTTGGCTCCGGCGGTAGGGGTCATGAAATAGAAAACAACATTTCCAAACGGTCGATGCTTGGAGGCTCGAGCCATGTCAACATACTAAAAACATTAAATTAAAATTGATTCCCAGCGACCTAGCAAAAGTTATGTGCTCAAAGAGCATCTTGAGACCAATAGAAAGAAGAAACTTGAAGTAGGCCAAAAAGTAGGCCACACTCTACTGGAGAACTATCCAGATCGGTGACTCATGGCGAGAACGACACGACTTTTGACAAGCAAGGACGTTCAACGAGCCTTGCGGGGACAGCTTGAACCAAAGCGATATGCCGACGGCGAGAACCTATATCTCCGTGTCAGAAGCACCGGCTCTTGCTACTGGATCTACATGACGGTGAAGGACGGTCGAAAGACCGAATTGACGCTGGGAAAGGTCGCTGACATGGGTGCAGGAGGACCTACGAGCGACTTGCAAAAAGTCGCAACTGCATCGCTCGAGGCTGCTCGCGTCGCTAGGGGCACAGTGGCACGCGACCTAAAATCGGGCATCAAAATCGCGACCATGACAACCAAAGAAAAAAAGAACGCTATACCGACTGAGCATCCCTTGGCCGAACTAGCTGTCGTTTACGCGGCCTACAAAGGTTCGTTAAACCGAAAGCGCCAACTTGAACTGGCACGCCTTCTCAAATCGCTAACGTTTGCTGCTCCAGATGTGACTGATATTCGAATGATTACAAAGGCTCACGCACGAAAATGGCGGGATGCGCGAAGGCAGGCAGTGTCAATTGAAAGTGTTGTTAGAGAATGCAATGTTATTAAATCAATATTTTCTATCTATATTAACGAAAGAGATTTAAATATAGCAAACCCATTTGTCGGTTTGCCGATACAGGAGGCATCAGCAGGGCGCACCGCAATGGAAAAACGGCTGCCATTGTCGATTTCTGAAATTCATC
This sequence comes from Paracoccus nototheniae, assembly GCF_004335005.1. Lineage (GTDB taxonomy): Bacteria > Pseudomonadota > Alphaproteobacteria > Rhodobacterales > Rhodobacteraceae > Paracoccus > Paracoccus nototheniae. Next base: position 61,142 of record NZ_RQRT01000010.1, read on the forward strand.
TAATAAGAGAAAAAATATATGATAGCTGTCGTAATGTGGAAGTCGGTTACATCTGGGATGTTTTAGCATTAACAGGTGCTCGTGGCGCTGAGATACAGGGGTTGAAGTGCTCTGATGTCTACCTACAGCACGCTATTCCTCACCTTCGGATCGAAACGAGCGATGGACGGTCGGTTAAGTCGGATGAGTCGATAAGATGGATACCGTTATATGGTCTTGCGTATGATGCAGTGCAAAACGCTCTAAGAAAAAATTATAGCACCGGCCATCTTTTCGGGCGTTTAGGCAAGGTGGGCTACACCAACATTTCCAATGTCATTATGAAGCAGGTTCGTAAAGTGACTGCAGACAAGAGAAAAGTTGGCCATAGTTTACGGCATAGTATCGTTGATCTATTGAGAGAGAATAATATACCGAAGGAAGTTTCGTATCCGTTCACGGGGCATGCATCCTCAGAAATATCGGAGAAAGTATATGGATCTCGCGAAAAGCAGCTTTATAAGACAAATGAAATAATTAAAGGAATGATGGAAAGGTATTCTCAGTCAATCGCGGCAAAGACTTAGGTATGCGCTAATTGAAAATTTGAAACTTTTCACCAGTGCGCCTATATTTTTCTTGACATTCCCGGTAGGCTATGGTATGGTAGAACCAACATGAAAAAACGCAGAAGAAAATCTGCGCGGCGTGTTGCAACTCCTAACACATAAATAAAGTATATGTCGTTAGTGAGGCTTTATGGAAAATTTACATATTAGAATACCGTCGTCGGTCAAACGCAGTTTGCGGCAACGAAGTCAGGCATTAGGGATTTCAATGTCTGCTTATTTACTTGTTATTATTGATGCTGAACTTACTCGTCGCGATATTTCTGCGACCGGGAGTGAGGAAATGGAAGAAACGGCACTGGGCTTTTGCCTTATTCAGTGACCGTCTAGGGAATCCCTGAGGGGAGCCAAAACCATCTGCCAGTTATCATCTGCCCAACAGCGGGCATTATTCGATGCTAATCCGAATTGCCGGGCTAGCAAGGTTTAATAATGGGAGTCATACATCGCTATAAGGAGATACTTTGGAAAATGTTAAAATAAAAAATTACTTGCGTGCGTTTTCGGAAGAAAATATAGAAAATACTTTTCTTGCAAATGCTGCCTGCGGAATGAAATCGTTTAGCCAGCTGGACGAGCGGTGTATCACAATAAGCGCACATATGTCCAATAAGCAATATCATGGACTTATTTGCCGGTCAATCTTCGAGACATCAGAAAAGCTATGCTATCAAAGTGGTTTGAAAAAGCAGAGCCCATCACACTGCGGGTTAGTCTCTTTCATCGACTATGACGGCAGCAAATTCACGTCAGCCGATAGGAATGGTAAAAAGCCCCACTTTCATGCTCTCTTATTTTTCCCGCATGGGCTTCAACCTGCTGCAGTAGTAGATCTTACAACTCGCATTAAAAATTTACTAAATGACTTTGGATATAGAGGAATGCTTCAGAACGGTTGGCGATCAAGTAACTACGTCAAAGAATTTGATCGGCATAGGCCTGCTTCCAATAACTCATTGCGACCGGCATCGCTAAGCAGTGCAGTCTTGTATGCCGCCAAAGACGAAGTGGCGGAGGGCGCCGATTTTGGTGTTTATCTACCTTTTGATGAACGTGCTCAAATGGGGAGAAACGCGTATCGTGCAATGGTAAAGCAACGAAGTATTATTATGTTTCAGTTGAGGGGTGAATCGCAGTGGAAGATTTATCGGCAACCCCAAATCAAGGATTGTATGTGATAAGGCGGTCTTATTGCGAATAAAGTGCCACAGCTTTAAATTAAATTAAACTTTCATTCTTTGTCGTCAGGTGGGGCGTCGGTCGATTTAAGCACCTCATTGCCGGTAACTGATGATGTGCGGTGAATTTTATCGCTAAGATAGTAGACAGCAAACAGAGTAAGTGTAAGCATCTGGAAGAACAGGAATAAAAAAACTCCGAAGGTAATATTTGAAAACCACCATCTCGTCTTTACCCCCTCAATTGGTATCCCTACAGAAACCAAACTCGAAAGGCTGGCTACAAACAATAAGACTAGTGATACTATGCAGCAATACCCGAAAAGTAGACTGAGGAAATGCCGCTGGGTTATCTCAATTAACTCTATTTCCCCCATCTTCCCACGCATCGGCAGGTAAACAGAACGACCCCTTGAGTCTTCTGGAAAAGTCTTATCTATTTCAGTTGACCCGGAAAAAGTGGAAACAGCTGCAAGCGAAGCAATGTAGAACGGGAATAGGATGGAAAGTAGTGGGGCTAGTTTGGGAAAGAACCCACCATCACGCCAATAGCCTACCGATATTGGTGCGAAGAAAAGAAATGCGATGAGTGAAGATGTGGCAATAAGTGGATAGATGTAATTGTAACGCTTTGAAAAGGGAGACTTGATGCGCAGGTAAAACAACGTGCGAAGCAATGTGGAATCATGCAGTCGGGCTTTGATTATATCAATCATTTAATCAACGACTTGAGTTTTTTGGAGTATGCCTTGTGTATGCTCTTAACGTGAATTTCAAGAGGATCAGAGAGTGGCAGTTCAACTCGCTTTTGCGGAATGAACATTGCGGCAAGAAAGTCGGTGGAATTACTATCTATTCCAACAACTTTCTGTTTATTGTTTTCATCTTCGATTGTAATTGATATCTTTTTTGCTTTTGATAAGGGAACAAGTTGAGTTATTTGTTGGAGAATTGCCGATCCGATGCTTCCGGTAGGACGGTTCGCTACTGAATAGAATACTTCTCGCCGCTCTGTTACGGGATATGCCCCGTCGCCTCTCGTGCCATCCTGTAGAGACTGTTCGATCCACTTCACGCCCTTCAACTTACCTCCGGCTGCTAGAACGCCTGCTATCGTCGTGTTCCCTGATGCCCCGAAGGTTAGTCGAGGCACCCAATCTTTAATTTCCTGGGTGCCTGAGGGATTGGTGCGCTTCATTGGCTTCTTAAAATGCTTTGCCACAATTGTATTGAGATGCTGAACGATATAGGACCGGGCAATGAAGTCGTTATTTTCTATGCACATTGGATAGGTCGCGAAGTTATCATGTTTGCTGGCAATATTGATCGCGACATGGGCACTTATGACCGGAGATTCATTTTGACCACGTAGATTCTTGCGATAACTTCCGCTCTTAACATCAGTAACGACGTGATCGGGGATCGTCGGATCGATGTAGTTTATCAGAAGAAGAGCAAAATCTCCATCGATAACAACATCGGCAAGTCTAATTTCAGCCTCGCCCTTTAATGTAGGAGTAGGGCTCTTCTTTTCCTTTGCTTTCAACTGTGAAAATAACAGCTGCGCGGTTGGGACATGGTTGGGGAAGTAATTTTGACGAGTTTTGATGTGGAGTTGCCCAACATAAACGTAGCGATAAAAGTCTGAAAACATGAAAATTTTTCCCTGTTGAAGGCAGATGCATCTTATTGTGCGTCAACTTTGAACAACTATAGGGATAGTGGCAACATGTTTGAGTTTGCTTGGCACATATTTCATTGCTTCCGGGTTCATTGACCGCGGATGTCATACCTTTGGAGGTGGCTCAACGTGTGGAGAGGTTTCTCACTCGAGAACAAAGTCCGCCGAAAAAGCTAAAGTGCACCACCGAAGCATGAAGTGCAATTCTATGCGGAAATCTGGTCCGTGCTCATCACTGCGCGACGCTGTCAGGATATATCGCTACAAAGTCAAAGTAGGCCAAAAAGTAGGCCAAAACCTAATGACGCAACGCATATAATGCACTGATATCAGTAAGTTAGGCCTCAGATTTTGGCTCCGGCGGTAGGGATCGAACCTACGACCAATTGATTAACAGTCAACTGCTCTACCGCTGAGCTACGCCGGAACACGGGGCGGATATAGCAACCCCACCGGGGGGCGTCCAGAGCCGTTTGGCGGTTTTCGGTCAGCTGGGTGAAAAAATCGTGTCGGACGTGAATTCGTCCGGAAAATCAACGGCGCCCAATTGGCACAGCGCGATCAGATGGGCCAGCACGTTGCGCGCGGCGGCGGGCAGCAGGGGCGGGGGGATGGTATAAAGACGCCGGGCAAGGTCCGTGGCGGTGCCCGGCGCCTGATGCAGGGCGGTCAGGATCTGGGCGGTGCGGGCGCGGCGGTGGTGGGCCAGTTCGTCCAGACGGGGCAGGGGGGCCTCGATCGCCGCGCCGTGGGTCGGCAGCAATTGCCGGGGTGCCAGCGCCGCCAGACGGTCCAGCGAGCGGAAGTAGTCGCCCAGATCCCCGTCGGGCGGAGAGATCAGGGTCGAGGACCAGCCCATCACCAGATCGCCGCAGAAGATCCGCCCGCCCGGGGGGCATCCGCCCGCCAGCCCGCCCTCTGGCTCATCCGGCGACGGCCTGCCTGACGGCAGATCGTCCCACAGAAAGCTTAAATGTCCTGCGGCATGGCCGGGCGTGTGCAGGGCGGTCAGCTGCCAGTCGGGGGTGGCGATCACCTCGGTGTCGCGCAGCAGGCGGTCGGGGGCGAAGTCGTGGTCCAGCCCCTCGCCGCCGCCGACCAGCCCTTGGGCCGCCAGCCGCACCATCAGGGGCGAACGGCCCGCCAGCGCATTGCCGAAGGCCAGCACCGGCGCCCCGGTCAGGCGCGACAGGCGCCGGGCGCCGGCGCTGTGGTCGCGATGGGCATGGGTGACAAGGATATGGCCGATCCGGCCTTGGCCTGCGCGGGCCACGGCCTCGATATGGGTGGGATCGTCGGGGCCGGGGTCGATCACTGCGACATGATCCGTGCCGATCAGAAAGGTCGTCGTGCCCGGACCGGTCAGGGCCGAGGGATTCGGGGCCAGGATCTGCAACGGATCTTTCGCGGGGGCGTTCATGACGTTAGCCTAGCGTGCGACGGAAGGGGTTTCCATGTCCAACCAGACCGACGGACCGATTGCCCGGACCCTTGTGCCGCGGGGGCTTTACGCGCGCGCCGCGCTGATCCTGTTCCTGCCGGTGGTGGTGGTCACGCTGGTCGTCAGCGTGATGTTCCTGCAGCGCCATTTCGAAGGCGTCACCCGGCAGATGACCACCAGCATGTCGCACGAGCTGACCTTTGTCGCCCGGCTGATCGACCATGCCGCCGGACCCGAGGCCGCGCGCCGGGCGGGGATTTCGGTCGCCCGTCCGCTGGAACTGACGCTGGAGCTGCCGACCGATCCGGTCGAGGGTGATCAGCGGCTGTTTTATGATTTCTCGGGGCGGGTGGTGACGCAAGTGCTGCGCGATGCGCTGCCCAATGTCATCTCGGTCGATCTGGCCAGCGACGACAACCGGGTGGTGGTGGCGCTGAACGGGCCGGTCGGGCCCTATGCGCTCAGCTTTGACCGGCGGCGGGTCAGCGCGTCCAATCCGCATCAGCTGCTGGTGCTGATGGTGGCCACCTCGCTGTTGATGACCGGGATCGCGACGATCTTTCTGCGCAACCAGCTGCGCCCGATCCGGCGGCTGGCGGCGGCCGCCGAAGAATATGGCAAGGGGCGCATCGTGCCCTATCGACCCTCGGGCGCGGCCGAGATCCGCAGTGCGGGCACGGCCTTTCTGGACATGCGCAACCGGCTGGAACGCCAGAACGAACAGCGCAAGCTGATGATGTCGGGGATCAGTCATGATCTGCGCACGCCGCTGACCCGGCTACGCCTCAGCCTGTCGATGGCCTGCCCCGACGCCCCCCCCGATGCCGAGGAATTCGCCGCGATGGAGGCCGATATCGCGGAAATGAACCGCATGGTGGACGGCTTTCTGGACTATGCAAGGGACGAGGCGCAGGACCGCCCGCCCGAGACGGTGGTGGCGGCGGGTTTTCTGGAAACCATCGTCGCCGATGCGCAGCGGGCGGGTCAGTCCGCGACGCTGGTCCAGTTCGAGGGCGACCGTCAGGGCGAGGCGATCTTTCGCCCCGACATGCTGCGCCGGGCGCTGGAAAACCTGATCGGCAATGCCGTGCGTTATGGCAGCGTGGCCGAGATGGACGCCTCGCTTGGCCCGCGCAGCCTGCGCATCGGGATCGAGGATGACGGTCCCGGCATCCCCGAGGACAGTCTGGACGCGGCCATGCGTCCCTTTACCCGGCTGGACCCGTCGCGGCGCAGAAACAGCGCGCAGGGGGCGGGGCTGGGTCTGGCCATCGCCGCCGATGTGGCGCGCGCGCATGGCGGGCAGCTGCGTCTTGGACGGGGCCCGCGCCTTGGCGGCCTGCGGGCCGAGATCGTCATCCCCCGCTAGGGCCCCGCCAAAAGCCGCGCTGTGCCGTCACGAAGGCAGAATTGGATTGCATTCTTCCTGTCATATTGAACGCAAGGGCCGCCCGACCTAGATTGTGCCCATGCAGAGGTCGCGCGTCGCCATGACGGGACCGCGGCTTCGGGCGGAAAGGACAAGACCATGACGGAATTCACCACTCAGACCTATCCGGTGTTGCCTTTGCGGGACATCGTGGTTTTCCCGCACATGATCGTGCCCCTGTTCGTGGGCCGTGAAAAATCGGTGCGCGCGCTGGAAGCGGTGATGGAAACGGACAGCCCGATCCTTCTGGCAGCCCAGATGGATGCGGCCGTGGACGAACCGACGGAAGACGGCATCTTTCGCGGCGGCGTTCTGGCCAATGTGCTGCAATTGCTGAAACTGCCCGACGGCACCGTCAAGGTGTTGGTCGAGGGGCGCGAACGGGTGCACATCACCGATTTCGTCCCGCATGACGACCACTTCATGGCCGAGGCCATCGTTCTGGAAGAAACGATGGGCGACGAGGCGACCGTCACCGCGCTGGTCCGCACCGTCTCCGAGGAATTCGAGCGTTACGTCAAGGTGCGCAAGAACATCCCCGACGAGGTCGTGACCGCCGTGTCCGAGGCGTCCGAGCCCGGCAAACTGGCCGATCTGGTCGCGGGCCATATGGGCATCGATCTGGACCGCAAGCAGGATCTGCTGGACACGCTGGATATCTCGGCGCGTCTGGAAAAGATCTATGGCCATATGCAGGGCGAGATGTCGGTCCTGCAGGTCGAGAAAAAGATCAAGTCGCGCGTCAAGACCCAGATGGAAAAGACGCAGCGCGAATATTACCTGAACGAACAGATGAAGGCGATCCAGAAGGAACTGGGCGACGGCGAGGATGGGCAGAACGAACTGGCCGAGCTTGAGGCGAAAATCGCCGCGACCAAGTTCAGCAAGGAAGCCCGCGACAAGGCCGACAGCGAGCTGAAAAAGCTGAAATCCATGTCGCCCATGTCTGCCGAGGCCACGGTCAGCCGCAACTATCTGGACTGGCTGCTGGCTTTGCCATGGGGCGTGAAATCTCGCACCCGCAAGGATCTGGGGCGGGCCGAGGCGATTCTGGATGCCGACCATTTCGGGCTGGACAAGGTCAAGGAACGCATCGTCGAATATCTGGCCGTGCAGGCCCGCAGCACCAAGCTGAAGGGTCCGATCCTGACGCTGGTCGGCCCTCCGGGCGTGGGCAAGACCTCGCTCGGCCGGTCGATCGCCAAGGCGACGGGGCGCGAATTCATCCGCATCTCGCTTGGCGGCGTGCGCGACGAATCCGAGATCCGTGGCCACCGGCGGACCTATATCGGGTCCATGCCCGGCAAGATCATCCAGGCGCTGAAAAAGGCCAAGACCACCAACCCGCTGATCCTGCTGGACGAAATCGACAAGATGGGGCAGGATTTCCGGGGCGATCCGGCCAGCGCCATGCTGGAGGTTCTGGACCCGGAACAGAACTCGACCTTCGTGGACCACTATCTGGAGGTGGAATACGATCTGTCCAACGTCATGTTCGTGACCACGGCCAACAGCTATAACATGCCCAGCCCCCTGCTGGACCGGATGGAGATCATCCCGCTGTCGGGCTATACCGAGGATGAAAAGCGCGAGATCGCCAAGGGCCATCTGGTGTCCAAGCAGATCGCCGCGAACGGGTTGCGCAAGGGTGAATTCAGCATCACCGATGCCGCGCTGACGCATATGATCCGCTATTACACGCGCGAGGCCGGGGTCCGGTCGCTGGAGCGTGAGATCGCGAAACTGGCCCGCAAGGCCGTGACCGAGATCCTCAAGGGCAAGGTCACCTCGGTCGAGGTGACGCCTGAAAAGGCCGAAGAATATCTTGGCGTGCGTCGCCACCGCTATGGTCTGGCCGAGAAAGAGGATCAGGTGGGCGTCGTGACCGGCCTTGCCTGGACCTCGGTCGGCGGCGATCTGTTGCAGATCGAGGCGCTGCGTCTGCCCGGCAAGGGCCGGATGAAGACGACCGGCAAGCTGGGCGACGTGATGAAGGAATCGATCGACGCGGCGAACAGCTTTGTGCGATCGGTCGCGCCGGAAATCGGGGTCAGGCCCCCGGAATTCGACAAGCGCGACATCCACGTCCACGTTCCCGAAGGCGCCACGCCCAAGGATGGCCCGTCTGCGGGTGTCGCCATGGTGACCTCGGTCGTGTCGGTGATGACCGGCATTCCGGTCCGCAAGGATGTCGCCATGACCGGCGAGGTGACCCTGCGCGGCCATGTTCTGGCCATCGGCGGCCTCAAGGAAAAGCTGCTGGCGGCGCTGCGCGGCGGCATCAAGACGGTGCTGATCCCGCAGGACAATGAAAAGGATCTGGTCGAGATCCCGGACAACGTCAAGGAAGGGCTGACCATCATCCCGGTCAGCAATGTCCGCGAGGTTCTGCGCCACGCCCTTGTCCGCCAGCCTGTCGCGGTGGAGTGGGACGAGGCCGCCGAAGAGGCCGCCGAGGCCGCCCGCGTGGCGGGACAGCGGTCGCCCGACGGCGCGGGCAGCACTGTCGCGCACTGATCGCTGCAGGTAAGATGATGGGCCGGGGGCGTCACGCGCCCCCGGCCCTTTTTCATGCCTGCCTTTGGGCAACCGTAAGAAAAGATTGACCTAAGGTCATATTGCGCTAGGCTTTCCCTGGGTCGCCAACGCCGACCGCCAGAGGGGAGAGCCCGAGATGTCCCGTGATCCGACCGATCCCCGGCTGCCCATGGCCGGAGCCGGAACCCGCCATCCGCATGTGGCGACCGTCGTGCCCAAACGCGATTTCGTGGACCGGGTGGTTGCCGCCTCGGGCGCCCGGCGGGCCGAGGCGCGGCCCATCATCGAGGCGACGCTGGAGCAGCTGGGGCAGATCCTGTCCGCCGGGCACACGCTGGCCGTGCCGCCTTTGGGTCGGGCGCGGATCAATCTGGAACGCGACGCACGGGGTGGTGACGTGATCACCCTGCGCCTGCGCCGCAACCCGCGCCGCATCCCGATCGAGACCCCCGACCTGCCCGCGCTTTTGTCCGCCGCCGTCTGCGCGCCCACCGATCCCGCCCCGCCCTGTGAAAAGAGCTGAGCGAAACGGATCGCGCCTCTTGCAACGACGCACGGCTGCCGCTAGAAGCCAGCGCGACGGGTGATTAGCTCAGTGGTAGAGCGCTTCGTTCACATCGAAGATGTCAGGGGTTCAAATCCCTTATCACCCACCATTCCTTCCCGCCCGACGCGACCCGCGACATTCGCGCACCCCGCGCGCCTGTTGATCGCGGCAGCCTGCATCCCCACGTCATGACGGACCGTCCCCAGCCAAAGGCCGCCCGCATGTTCGACCTGCCCCACGCCGATCCCGCCAAGGTGCCGCTGGCGACGAAACCCCTGGGTCTGTGGGGCACGGCGATGACCGCGCGCCGCAACGTGCTGGAGCTGATCCCCGCCATCGCCACGCGCCAGCCGATGGTGTCGGGCAAGACCGGGGTGCGCTGGCACATGGTCATGGATCCGGTCGCGCTGCGCCGCATTCTCAAGGACAAGGTCGAGGATTATCCCAAATCCGTCACGACCAAGCTGATCCTGAAGCCGGCCATCGGCGACAGCTTGTTCGTGGCCGAAGGCGCCCATTGGCGCTGGCAGCGCCGCGCCGCCGCCCCCGCCTTTGCGCAGCGCCATGTCGAGGCGCTTGGCCCGGTCATGACCGCCGCCGCCGAGGCGTCTTGCCGCCGTCTGGCTGCCGCGCAGGGGCCGGTCGATCTGTTTCAGGAAACCGTGGCCGCGACCTTCGAGGTGATCTCGGACGTGACCTTCTCGGGCGACGGGATGTTCGACCGCGATGCGGTGCATGGCTCGATCGACGCCTATATCGCGCAGACGGCCAAGCTGTCGCTGATGGATGTGATGGGCCTGCCCGCATGGCTGCCGCGTCCGGGGCGGGTTTTCGCCGGGCCGGGGCTGAAGCGGATGAAGGACATTGCCGATCAGGCCATCGCCAGCCGCGCGAAGGCCGCCGAAAAGGATGGGCCCCCCGATCTGCTGGACCTGCTGCTGGTGGCGCAGGATCCCGAAACCGGCCGGGCGATGAGCCGGGACGAGCTGCGCGACAATCTGCTGACATTCATCGTGGCGGGGCACGAGACGACCGCCCTGACCCTGGCATGGGCGCTGTATCTGTGCGCTTTCGATCCCGCCGTGCAAGAGGCGGCGGCATCCGAGGCGCGCGGGGCTTTGGGTGACCGCGCCGCCACCGCCGCCGATCTGAGCGCGCTGCCCCTGACCATGCGCATCGTCAACGAATCGCTGCGCCTTTATCCGCCCGCCGCCTTTCTGTCGCGCACCGCGCAGGTGGCCGATACGCTGTGCGGGCGCGAGGTGCGGCCCGGCGATACGGTCATGATGCCGGTCTATGCGCTGCACCGTCACCACCAGTTGTGGGACCGGCCCGACGCCTTCGATCCCGACCGCTTTCTGACCGCGCCCAACCGCTATGCCTTTCTGCCGTTCGGCGCCGGGCCGCGCATCTGCATCGGCGCCAGTTTCGCGTTGCAAGAGGCGGTGATCATCCTGTCGACCCTGTTGGCCCGTTTCCGCTTTGCCCGCATTCCGGGCAGGGAACCGCAGCCACGCATGATCCTGACGCTGCGCCCGGAGGGAGGCGTCTGGCTGAGCGTGCGCCCCCGCGACTGAGGCGGCCGGCGCGCGCACGGGCTTGCCCTTGCTCACGCGACTGTTACAGACTGTCCGCGAACATCCAGCGGAGCGCATAATGACCGCCATCATTGATTTCCTGAACACCATTTTCTGGGGCTATGTGCTGATCTATGGCCTTCTGGCCGTGGGGATCTATTTCACCGTGCGTCTTGGCTTTCTGCAGTTTCGCCATTTCGCCGAAATGTGGCGCTGCGTGCGCGGCTCGGATGAGACGGACAAGGACGGGATCACGCCGTTTCAGGCGCTGTCCGTGTCGCTGGCCAGCCGCGTGGGCACCGGCAATATCGCGGGCGTCGCCGTCGCCTTGACGCTTGGCGGGCCGGGCGCGATCTTCTGGATGTGGATGGTGGCGCTGGTCGGCATGGCCACCGCCTATGCGGAATCGACGCTGGCGCAGCTGTACAAGACCCATGGCGCCGACGGCATGTATCGCGGCGGTCCGGCGCAATATATCGCGCGCGGTCTGGGCCTGCCCTGGCTGGCGGCGCTGTTCGCGGTAGCGCTGATCATCGCTTTCGGGCTGGTCTTCAACGCCGTGCAGGCCAACTCCATCGCGCAGGCGGTCGAGGGCGCCTTTGGCATCAATGCGGGCATCGTGGGCATCGTCACGGCAGTCCTGTCGGGCGTGATCATCTTTGGCGGCATCCCGCAGATCGCCAAGACCGCTCAGCTGGTCGTGCCGGTCATGGCGGGCCTTTACCTGCTGGCCGCAGCCATCGTTCTGGTGATGAATCTGTCCGAGGTGCCGGGCATCCTGATCGGCATCATCCGGTCGGCCTTTGGCCTGCAAGAGGCCGTGGGCGGCGTCGCGGGCGGCGTCATGGCCGCGATGCTGAACGGCATCAAGCGCGGCCTTTTCTCGAACGAGGCGGGCATGGGCTCTGCCCCCAACATCGCCGCCGTGGCGGTGCCGAACCCGCATCACCCCTCCAGCCAGGGCTTCGTGCAGGCGCTTGGGGTGTTCATCGACACGATCCTGGTCTGCACGGCGACGGCGATCATGATCCTGCTGGCCGATGTGATCCCCTCGGACGCGCTGACTGGGGTGAACCTGACGCAGGCGGCGCTGTCGGACCATTTCGGCGGCTTCGGGCAGATCTTCGTGGCGGTGGCGATCTTCTTCTTCGCCTTCACCTCGATCATCGGCAATTATTCCTATGCCGAAAACGCGGTCGTCTTTCTGGGCGCGGGCAAGACCGGGATCATGGTGCTGCGCGTCGCGGCACTGGCGATGGTGGTCTGGGGGTCGCTGCAGGCGGTCACCACGGTGTTCAACTTTGCCGATGCCAGCATGGGCCTGATGGCCACGATCAACCTGATCGCCATCGTCATGCTGTCGGGAACGGTGGCCCATGTCACCCGCGACTATCTGCGCCAGCGCAAGGCCGGGACCGAGCCGCGCTTTCACATCGGCGATCATCCGGGCATCGCACCCGGGGTGAATCGCGACATCTGGAAATAGGCCCGGCACCGACCGGACGGGCGCGCGGCCTTTACCCCGCGCGCCCGCCCATGCTAACGCGGGGCCATCAAGACAAGGGCCCCCGTGATGAACGATGCGATGGACGATCTGACCCCCCTGCGCCAGCAATGGCTTGACCGTATCAACGCCTCGACCGACCCTGCGGCCATCGAAGAGGTCCGTCTGGCTGCCCTTGGCAAAAAGGGCGAGATCAGCCTGAAGATGCGCGAACTGGGCAAGATGAGCCCCGAGCAGCGCCAGACCACCGGCAAGGCCCTGAACGAGGTCCGCGACGAGATCGACGCCGCCCTGCGGGCGCGCAAGCTGTCGCTGGAGGATGCGGCGCTGGACGCGCGTCTCAAGGACGAATGGCTGGACGTGACCCTGCCGGGCCGCCCGCGCCGTCAAGGCACCATCCACCCCATCAGTCAGGTCACCGAAGAGGTCACCGCGATCTTTGCCGATATGGGCTTCGCCGTGGCCGAGGGGCCGCAGGTCGAAAGCGACTGGTACAATTTCGATGCGCTGAACATTGCCCCCGAACATCCCGCCCGGCAGGAACATGACACCTTCTTCATGCACCGCGCGCCCGGCGATGACCGCCCGCCGCATGTGCTGCGCACCCATACCTCGCCCGTTCAGATCCGCGCCATGCAGGAACAGGGCGCGCCGATCCGCGTCATCGCGCCGGGCCGCGTCTATCGCATGGACATGGACCAGACCCACACGCCGATGTTCCACCAGATCGAGGGTCTGGCCATCGACCGCGACATTTCCATGGCGCATCTGAAATGGACGCTGGAGGAATTCTGCCGCGCCTTCTTCGAGGTGCCCTCGGTCGAGCTGCGCTTTCGCGCGTCGCATTTCCCCTTCACCGAACCCTCGGCCGAGGTCGACATCCGCTGCTCATGGGAGGGCGGCCAGCTGAAGATTGGCGAGGGGTCGTCGTGGTTGGAGATCCTGGGTTCCGGCATGGTCCACCCCCATGTCCTGCGCTCGGGCGGGATCGACCCCGACCAATGGCAGGGTTTTGCGTTCGGCATGGGCATCGACCGGCTGGCGATGCTGAAATACGGGATCCCGGATTTGCGGGCTTTCTTTGAAAGCGATCTGCGGTGGTTGAGGCATTACGGCTTTGCGGCAGGGGATGTGCCGGGGCTGGCGGGTGGGTTGAGCAGGTAGTGCCTGACGCCGACGTCTGTTTCGCTTTTTGTAGTTGGTGGAGTTGGTTGCCGCCAACTGCATCCGTATTGGCAGATCTTGGGACATTTGTAGTTGGCCTTGGGGTCGCCGCCGCGTTTGGAACATACGCAGTTTAGCGCAAGCAACAGGTGGCACAGCGACAAGCGGAAGCGGCGCTTAGCCTGTTGGCTGCTGCAAGCGAAACCAATTATCGCCTCGGAATAGTGCTCTGGCCGCCGGTCGAAATTCCACTCAACGACCTCCAGCTAGCAAGAAAGAACTTGCTAGGGTCAGGATGCATTGATTTCCGTTTCGCGGCGTGATTCACGGCCCAGAAACGGAGCGGTGACATGAGCGACCTTTTCTGGCTGACTGCCGCGCAGATGGCACGCATGGCCCCCTTTTTTCCA
>NZ_RQRT01000110.1 GCF_004335005.1 Paracoccus nototheniae
CGCTGCCCCCATCGCTTGACGGCGATTCCCCCGGGGTATTTTCGTGAAGAAGAAGCCGTTACAGTTTTTCGGTCAGTTCGGGCAGGATCTGGAACAGATCGCCCACCAGGCCGTAATCGGCGACCTGGAAGATCGGGGCTTCCTCGTCCTTGTTGATGGCGACGATGACCTTGCTGTCCTTCATGCCCGCCAGATGCTGGATCGCACCCGAGATGCCGACCGCGACGTAAAGGTCGGGGGCCACGACCTTGCCGGTCTGACCGACCTGCCAGTCGTTCGGGGCATAGCCCGAATCGACGGCGGCGCGGGATGCGCCGACGGCGGCGCCCAGCTTGTCGGCCAGCTGTTCGATCAGCACGAACTGATCCTTGGAACCAAGCGCGCGGCCCCCCGAGACGACGCGCCCCGCCGAGGTCAGGTCGGGGCGGTCGCTTTCGGCGGTCTCGTCATTCAGCCAGGCGGACAGGGCCGGATCATCGGCCAGCGCGGCGTCCGAGACGGGGGCCGCAGGGCCCTCGCCTGCGGCATCGAAGCTGGCGGTGCGGATGGTCATCACCTTGGTCGCATCCGAGGATTTGATCGTCTGGATCGCATTGCCCGCATAGACCGGACGTTCGAACGTGTTGGCATCGATGATCGCCGAAACCTCGGAAATGACCATCACGTCGAGCAGCGCCGCGACGCGGGGCATGACGTTCTTGGCATCCGTGGTCGCGGGGGCGGCGATATGGCTGTAATCGCCCGCAAGCGCCACGATCAGCGCCGCCGTGGGTTCGGCCAGACGGTGGCCATAGCGCGCATCCTCGGCCACCAGCACGCGGGCGGTGCCGGCGATGGTCGCGGCGGCCTCGGCGGCGGCGCGGGCATGGGCGCCGGCGCAGAGCAGCGTCACATCGCCCAAGGCTGCCACGGCGGCGACGGCCTTGCCAGTCGCGTCGCGATTCAGTTCGCCATTGGTGACTTCGGCCAGAACAAGAACAGCCATCAGACGACCCCCGCTTCTTTGAGTTTCGAGACCAGTTCATCGACCGAGCCGACCTTGATCCCGGCCTTGCGGCCTTCGGGTTCGCGGGTGGCGGTGATGGTCAGGCGCGGGGTGACATCGACGCCGTAATCGGCGGGCGTCTTTTCATCCAGCGGCTTTTTCTTGGCCTTCATGATATTGGGAAGGCTGGCATAGCGCGGCTCATTCAGGCGCAGGTCGGCGGTGACGATGGCGGGCAGTTTCACCTCGATCGTCTGCAGACCGCCATCGACCTCGCGGGTGACCTTTGCGGTGTCGCCGTCGATGTCCAGCTTGCTGGCGAAGGTAGCCTGCGACCAGCCCAGCAGCGCCGACAGCATCTGGCCGGTGGCGTTCATGTCATTGTCGATGGCCTGCTTGCCCGCGATGACCAGACCGGGCTGTTCCTCGGCCACGATGGCGGCCAGGATCTTGGCGACGGCCAGCGGTTCGATGTCCTGATGCACGTCATCGGCGGCGATGACCAGAATGGCGCGGTCGGCACCCATGGCCAGCGCGGTGCGCAGGGTTTCGGCGGCCTGCTTGACGCCGATGGACACGGCAACGATTTCAGTGGCGACGCCCTTTTCGCGCAGGCGGATCGCCTCTTCGACGGCGATTTCGTCGAAGGGGTTCATCGACATCTTCACATTGGCCAGATCGACGCCCGATCCGTCCGCCTTGACGCGGACCTTCACGTTATAGTCGATCACGCGCTTGACTGGCACGAGGATTTTCATGGCCTCTCTCCCTTGGTTGGCGTCATCTGTTGCAGGATTGTTAGACAGGGATCTGCGGCAATGACAGGGCAAAAGCGTCACAGGACGCAGCGTTTGCGGCCAGTCCGGGGGGGGCGGGCCTATCTGCTGGCGCCGGGAACCCACAGGATGTCGGCTGCGCCATTATCATTGACCACCCGGCCCGCGACGAACAGCCAGTCGGACAGCCGGTTCAGATAGCGGATCGCGGTCGTGTTCACATCGCCCCCCGCCAGCAATTCGGTGGCCCGGCGTTCGGCGCGGCGCGCGACCGTGCGCGACAGGTGCAGATGCGAGGCCAGAGGTGTGCCGCCGGGCAGAATGAAGCTGCGCAAGGGCGTCAGGGCGGCGTTCATGGCGTCGATCTCGGCCTCCAGACGGTCGACCTGCGCGTCGATGATGCGCAGGACCGGATAGCCCGCATCCCCGTCGGCGGACATGTTCGGGCGCGACAGGTCGGCACCCAAATCGAACAGATCATTCTGGATGACCGAGATGCGGGTGGCGATATCGCCCGTCGCATGCAGACGGCACAGACCAAGCGTGGCGTTCAGCTCGTCCACCGTGCCATAGGCTTCGACCCGGGGGTCATGCTTGGCAACGCGGCTGCCATCGGACAGGGCGGTGTCGCCCTTGTCGCCGGTGCGGGTATAGATGCGGTTCAGAACGACCATCAGAGAGACCTCAGCCAAAGAAATGCCATCAGCAGGACCAGCGCCCCGGCCTGCGCGTAAAGCCGCCAGCGCATGATGCGGTTGCTGTTCTTGCGGTTGAAATCGCCGCCGCGGGCAAAGCCACCGATGCCGGTCAGCAGGATCGCGATGACCACGCCGACGGCCAGAAATGTCACGAGAAACAGGGATTGATCGGGCATGAACCACACCGCCTTTCACCCGCAACCCTAGCTGCGGCGCGCAAACCAGTCCAGAGCGCGGGTCGGCAGAACCCGCCGCGCGGCCCCGGAAATGCGGGTCGGCGCCGTGACATAGTAGCGCGGGGCAGGGTTGGGGACCGTCAGCGCCGTCAGGATCCGGTCGCTGACCGCGCGCGGCGGGAGTTCGAACCGGTCCTTGCCCGAGGGTTCGTACAGTCGTTTCAGCAGGCTCGCGCGGTACTGGTCGGCCCGGGGGCTGGCCTGCCAGTTCACCCAACGTTCGAAATGCGGAATGGCGTTTTCGCGGATGCGGCTGGTGATCGGGCCGGGCTCGATCAGCACGACCTTGATGCCGGTGCCGTGCATCTCAAGGCGCAGAACGTCGGTCAGCCCCTCCAGCGCGAATTTCGTGGCGACATAGGGGCCGCGCCAGGGGATGCCGACCAGCCCCAGAACCGAACTGATGGTGACGATCCGGCCCGCGCCGCGTGCCCGGAAATGCGGGATCAGGCGGGTGGTCAGGTCGTGGGTGCCGAGCAGGTTCACCTCGAAGATCGCGCGAAGGGCGCCGCGCGGCATATCCTCGACCGCGCCGGGCAGGGCAAAGGCCGCGTTGTTGACCAGCGCATCAACGGGGCCGCCGTCCAGCGCGGCCTCGGCGCATTCGGCGACACTGGATGCGTCCGCCAGATCCAGATGCAGGCATTCCATCCCCTCGGCCCGACGGGCGGCGATGTCTTGCGGCATGCGGCAGGTGGCGATGACCTGCCAGCCCCGCGCCTGCAGGTGACGCGCGGCATCCAGCCCGATGCCGGACGAACAGCCGGTGATCAGAACGCGCCTCATGGGGCGGTGGTCGACAGGAACTGGCCCGCGACAAACCCCTGCTGACCCGAGGGCGTGCGGATCGCGATCCATTCGGCCTCCAGCGGGCCGGTCGCCTCGACGGCGGTGCCGCCATCCAGACCGGTGACGATTGCGTTGCCGGTGCCGGGGCCTGCGCGCATGTTCACCCGGTCGGCGGTGACATAGAGGATCGGGCCGCCCTCGCCCGGTGTGGCGGGGGGCGGGGGTGTGGTGCCTGCATATTCGGGCGAGGGTTCCAGCGGCGGGCCGGGAAAGCGGTTCACCTGTGGGGGCGTCTGGCGGGCCGCGGGGATGATCTCGGCCGGTGCTTCGGCGGGCAGGGGGGCTGCGGGGGCGTCCAAGGCGGCGGCGCCCGCATCCTGCGCGGCGCCGGCATCCTCGGGGGGGGCGGCAACGCGATCTGCGCGCGGATTGCCATCGCCCATCTGCGTCAGCACGATCAGCAGCCCGGCCACGGTGGCCAGTATCAGCAGTCCCAGCCTGATCATCTTGTCTTATCCCTCGTCCCCTGAACCCGCTTAGCCGATCCGCACGACCAACGCCAACCGCACAGAGGCGTTCCCCCGGTCGTGCCTCTGGTCGTTCCCCGGTCGCCGCAGGGGCACATTTCGATCTGGACCCGCCGCGCCGGGCGTCCTATCCAAGATCCATGTCCGACGATCTGATTTCCGACCCCGCCAGCGACCCCGAACGGGGCACCTCGACCGAACCGCTCAGCCGCGCGATCGGCGAACGGTACCTGACCTATGCGCTGTCCACGATCATGCACCGCGCCTTGCCGGATGCCCGCGACGGGTTGAAGCCGGTGCACCGCCGCATCCTTTATGCGATGCGCGAATTGCGGCTGGCGCCGAACGGGCCGTTCCGCAAATCGGCCAAGATCACCGGCGATGTGATGGGCAACTATCACCCGCATGGCGATGCGGCGATCTATGATGCGATGGCGCGACTGGCCCAGGATTTCGCCATGCGATATCCGCTGGTCGACGGGCAGGGGAATTTCGGCAATATCGACGGCGACAACCCCGCCGCCGCCCGGTACACCGAGGCGCGGCTGGCCGCCACCTCCGAGGCGCTGATGGACGGGCTGACCGAGGATTCGGTCGATTTCCGCCCCAATTATGACGGCACTCTGTCCGAACCGATCGTCCTGCCCGCCGCCTTCCCGAACCTGCTGGCCAATGGCGCCTCGGGGATCGCCGTGGGCATGGCCACCAATATCCCGCCGCATAACCTGCACGAGGTCGTGGATGCCTGCCTGCATCTGATCAAGGTGCCCGATGCGCGCGACGACACGCTGGCCACGCTGATCAAGGGCCCCGATTTCCCGACCGGCGGCGTGCTGGTCGAAAGCGCCGAAAGCATTGCCGAAACCTATCGCACGGGCCGCGGCGCCTTTCGCGTCCGCGCCCGGTGGGCGCAAGAGGATCTGGGTCGCGGTCTGTGGCAGATCGTCGTGACCGAGATCCCCTATCAGGTCCAGAAATCCAAGCTGATCGAACGTCTGGCCGAGCTGATCCAGACCCGCAAGATCCCGATCTTTGCCGATGTCCGCGACGAATCCGCCGAAGACATCCGCATCGTGCTGGAGCCCAAGGCCCGCACCGTCGATCCCGAACAGCTGATGGGCGCGCTGTTCCGCGCCAGCGATCTGGAACTGCGCTTCAATCTGAACATGAACGTGCTGATCGACGGACGCGTGCCCAAGGTCTGTTCCCTGAAAGAGGTGCTGCGCGCCTTTCTGGATCACCGCCGCGAGGTGCTGGTCCGCCGCGCCAGCTATCGGCTGGACAAGATCGCGTCGCGGCTGGAGGTGCTGGAAGGCTATCTGATCGCCTATCTGAACCTCGACCGGGTGATCGAGATCATCCGCACCGAGGACGAACCCAAGGCCGTGATGATGGCCGAATTCGGCCTGAACGACGTGCAGGTCGAGGCGATCCTGAACATGCGCCTGCGCGCCTTGCGCAAGCTTGAGGAGATCGAGCTGCGCGCCGAACGCGACGCCCTCAAGGCCGAACGCGAGGGGCTGCAGGCCATGCTGGACAGCGAGGATGCCCAATGGGCGCGCATCGCCGACCAGCTGAAAGAGGTCCGCAATCTGTTCGGAAAGTCGCATGCCAAGGGCCAGCGCCGCACCACCATCGGTGAGGCGACCGAGCTGCCGGTCATCGATCTGGATGCCATGATCGATCGCGAACCGGTGACGGTGATCCTGTCGAAGATGGGTTGGATCCGCAGCATGAAGGGCCACCAGCCGCTGGAGGCCGAGCTGAAGTTCAAGGATGGCGACGGCCCCGGTCAGGCGCTGCATGCGGAAACCACCGACAAGCTGATGATCTTTGCCTCGAACGGCCGGTTCTACACGCTGCCCGCCAGCACCCTTCCCGGCGGGCGCGGCATGGGAGAGCCGCTGCGCCTGATGATCGATCTGCCGAACGAGGCCGAGATCATCGCCCTGTTCCCTTGGCGCGCGGGGATGAAATATCTGGTCGCATCCAAGGACGCCAACGGCTTCGTCGTGAATTCGGCCGATATTCTGGCACAGACCCGGTCCGGCAAACAGGTTCTGAACGGCGAGGCGCTGCTTTGTCGCCCGGTCATGGGCGATCATGTCGCGGTCGTGGCGGGCACCCGGCGGATGCTGGTCTTTCCGCTGGCCGAGCTGCCCGAAATGTCGCGCGGCAAAGGCGTGCGGCTGATGAAGCTGAACCCCGGCGGGCTGTTCAAGGACGAATTGCTGGCAGACGCTATCACCCTGACCCTGACCGATGGTCTGTCCTGGCCCATGGGCGGCGGCAAGACGAGAACCGAACCCGATCTGTCGGAATGGTTGGGCAAACGCGCCGCTGCAGGCCGCATGGCCCCGCGCGGCTTCCCCCGCAACAACCGCTTCTAGCATCTCGGAGGCTGCACAGGCGACGCGGTCGCAAGGGGGGCTCTGCCCCGCCCGTCGCTGCGCGCCGGTCTCCCCGGGATATTGAGGCCAAGATGAAAGGGCAGAGGAGCGGACAAAAAGCTGCGCCCTGCCGCGACGGCCCCGTGGGAGGGGCGGCCCGGCAGGGCGCTTTCACCTTGGGCGGTCATCGGCGTCCCCGCCTGTACCGCAGGGCCATCCTCGCGCGAAGACCTTTCATCTTGGTTAAAATATCCCCGCCGGAGGCTCTTTTTCTTCAGCGGGGCGCATGAACTACAAGCCGCCGCCGCCGACCGATCCGAAATATTCCCCGGTGATGTAACTGGCTTCGTCGGATGCGAGCAGAACATAGATCGGAGCGATCTCGACCGGTTGGCCGGGCCGACCGAGGGGTTGGCTGGCACCATGTTCCTGCGCCTTGTCGGTCGGCTGGCCGCCGCTGATCTGCAGGGCGGTCCAGTAGGGGCCGGGACAGACGGCGTTCACGCGGATGGCACGGGGGGCCAACTGCTTGGCCAGCGATTGCGCAAAGGCAACATTGGCGGCCTTGCTTTGCGCGTAGTCGAAAAGATGGGCCGAGCCTGAAAAGGCCTGCACCGATGAGGTGATGATGATCGACCCGCCCGGGCCCATATGCGGCAGGGCCGCGCGGGTGACCCAGAAGGGGGCGTAAATGTTGGTCTTCATCGTCGCGTCGAAGTCTTCGGTGCTCAGGTCTTCCAGCCGCTCGCAGAACTGCTGGCGCCCGGCATTGTTGACCAGAATGTCCAGCCCGCCCAGCTGAGAGGCGACGCTTGCGACCATTTCCTTGCAGAACCCCTCGTCGCGCAGATCGCCGGGGATGGAGACGGCCTTGCGGCCCTCGGCCTCGATCAGCGCCACGATGCTGTCGGCATCGGGCTGTTCGTCGGGCAGATAGGTGATGGCGACATCGGCGCCTTCGCGGGCAAAGGCGATGGCGGCTGCCGCGCCGATGCCGCTGTCGCCGCCGGTGATCAGGGCCCGCTTGCCCGCAAGACGACCGGTGCCGCGATAGCTTGTCTCGCCATGGTCGGGGCGTGGGTCCATTTTCCGGGCGAGGCCGGGGAAGGCCTGCTCCTGCGCCGGAAAATCGGGGGCGGGCAGGCTGGGATCGATGATGGCGCCGCTGCGGAAGGGCGCACGAATGGGAGTATCGGACATGGGAGCCTCTTGGTCTGCAGGTTCGCAGGCCAACGGCGCAGGGCGGTGAATGTTCCTGCGGCCCGCGGACCGTTGCCGGGTGGCGGCGCATGGCAAAGGGGCCGCCCTTTCGGGCGGCCCCTGATGTGGTCCATGGGCGGGCGGGGTCAGCCGCGCGCCGTCAGGATCACTTGATGATTTTCGACACCACGCCGGC
>NZ_RQRT01000111.1 GCF_004335005.1 Paracoccus nototheniae
GCTGGGCGGGGGCGTCGGGGTCGTCATAGGCCACGACGCGGTCCAGCCCCTCGAAGCTGACGAGGATGCGGCCCTGGGCGTCCAGCGCGATCCCCTCGCTGTCGCCGATATAGCCGGGGGGCAGGGGCGTGCCCTCGCTGTCCTTCAGATGCGCGCGCCCGGCGATGGCCATGCCGCGCACCAGCCCCTGCCGGTCGCGTTCCACCCGGCCCCAATACAGATGCGCGCGGTCGGTCAGGGCGTGAAAGCCGGTGCCGTCGGGGCTGATCTCGATCCCCGAAAACCCGCCAAAGCTGGATTGGTCCACGCCCGTCCAGACATGGGTGCCCACATAA
The DNA here is from genome assembly GCF_004335005.1 of Paracoccus nototheniae. Taxonomy (GTDB): domain Bacteria; phylum Pseudomonadota; class Alphaproteobacteria; order Rhodobacterales; family Rhodobacteraceae; genus Paracoccus; species Paracoccus nototheniae. Next base: position 336 of record NZ_RQRT01000111.1, read on the forward strand.
TCAAGCACCGCGCCTGCATGAACAGGCGCGGTGACCAGAATCGCCCCAAGGGCAAGGCTCAGGGTGCCGAGGCGACGGTGGAACATTGTGCGGGCAGATCGCTCATCCGATAGGTGCGGGGGTGGCGATAATTGGGGTCCGGGGTCGAGGGTTGCGCGCGGCTTGGATCGATGCGGATGTTGACCCATTCCTGCGCATCCGCGCAGCCGTCGCCCGCAGGGATGGGGATGGGCGTCTGGCACATCGAGCCGGCGGGGCAGTTCATCCGGACGTGAAAGTGGTAATCATGGTTGTTGATGGGCCGGATCTTGCGCAGCCAGTCGCGGTTGCCGGTCTCCATCTGGCACATGGCGACCTTGGCGACCGGATCGACAAAGATCCGCTCGACCCGGGGATCGCGGGCGGCGGCACGCATGATCGACATATGCGCCCCGGTCCAATTGCCCGACAGCGCCGTGCCTCGGTTCGCCACGACCGAGACCGAGGACAGGTTTTCGCGGCTCTGCGGCGACAGGGACAGCGATTGCGGCGGCAGCATCCAGATATCGGCATCCAGCCCCAGCTGGTGGCTGGCATGGCCCGAGGTCATCGGCCCGCCGCGCGGCTGGCTGATATCGCCAATATAAAGCCCCTGCCAGCCCGCCTGTTGCGCGGCGCGCGACAGGCCCTGCAGGAAATCGATCATCACCGGATGGCCCCAGTTGCGGTTGCGCGACAGCCGCATCGACTGCCAGCTGGGTCCGCTTTCGGGCATCTGGACAAAACCCTGCCCGCAGCCCTGGGAATAATTGCCGATGGAGACGGCAGGCCCCTGCGAGGGTCCACGGAAGCTGCCAAAGACATCCTTGGCAAGCTGTTGCGCCGAGGCGGGCAGCGCCAGCCCCAGCAAAAGGGCGGCGGCGGTCAGGGTCTTGCGGATCACGGGTCGGTTTCTCCTTCCGGGTCCACCCACCCTAGCAGAAGCAGCGCGACAAGAAAGATCACGATCAGCGGAAGAAACCCGATGCGCTGGCTGCCGCTGAGATCGGTGGTCACCGCGATCAGAAACGGCGCCAGAAAGGCCGTGGCCTTGCCCGACAGCGCGTAAAGGCCAAACCCTTCGGTCGCGCGTTCCGGCGTGGTATGACGGACCATCATCGTGCGGCTGGCGGCCTGCAGCGCGCCGCCCGCCCCGCCGATCACCGCTCCGCAGGCGAAAAAGATCAGGTCGGGCAGGCGCAGGCTGCCCAGCAGCGGTTCGGGCGTGGCGATGCCGAAAACCGATTGCCGGTCCATGCCGACCAGCAGGGTGCAGACCGCCGTCAACGCCAGAATGCTGGCCGTGATCACCGCGCGCGGACCAAAGGCCCGGTCCGCGCGCCCGCCCAGCCAACTGATCGCGGCGGCGGAAATCGCGCTGACGACGCCGAAGACGCCCGCCAGAAAGACCGGCCAGCCCAGCACGGTGCCGGCATAGACGCCTCCGAACCCATAAAGCGCGTTCAGCGCATCGCGCGAGAACATCGACGAGGCCAGCCATGCCGCTAAGCTACGCCGGTGACGTAGGCTGCGGATCAGCACCCACAGATCGGACAGCGCGGCGCGGATGCGCAGGGGACGGTGGCCGTCGCGCGGTTCGCGCACCCACAGGAAGAACGGAATCATGAAGACCGCGTACCAGATCGCCGTGAAGGGACCGACAAAGCGCGTCCCCTCGCGTGCGGCGGGGTCCAGCCCGAACAGCGGCGGGATGCCCGCCAGTGTCCGGCCATCGGGCGTTTCGGCAAACAGCAGCAGCATCAGCGCCAGCGCCACCACGCCGCCCAGATAGCCGAAGGCATAGCCCGACCCCGAGATGCGCCCGATCTGGGCCCGGGGGGCAAGGCCGGGCAGCATGGCATTGGTAAAGATCGTCGCGAACTCGACCCCGATCAGGCCGATCCCGAACAGCACGATGGCCTGGACCAGCGCCGGATGACTGCCGTTCCCATATCCGGGCGTCAGCCACCACAGCCCGGCCGAGCCGACCACATAGAAACCGGAAAAGACCCAGATCCACGGCATCCGCCGTCCGGAACTGTCGGCGATGGCGCCCAGAACCGGGGCTGCCAGCGCGATCACCACCCCGCTGATCGCCAGCCCGTATCCCCACAGCGCCTGCGCATGCGCGCCCGCATGGGTGACGCTGTCGCCCATGGCGATGAAATGGCGCTTGGCCACCTCGGCGAAATAGATCGAAAAGACGAAGGTCAGCAGCAGCGTGTGGAAGGGCTGGCTGGCCCAGTCAAAGAACCACCAACCCCAGATGCGCCTGCGCTGCGTGACCTTCATTGCATCCTGTCCCCTTGTGGCGCCGTTTCGCGTCCCTTGGCGACATTAGGGCCAGCCCCGGTCAGAGTGGCAAGTGAAGTTTCGCGTCATCGGGAATGGCCGGTGGCCAGGGCCGCAGCGCGTCCGCGCTGACCCATGCCGCGATCCAGTCGGGCAACGGGGGGCTTTCGGGGCTGTGGCCCAAAGCCTCCATCACCTGCGCGGGCGGCACGATCCCCTGGGCCGAGGTGATGGCCGAACGGATCATCACCTGATTGCAGCATTCGCCGCCAATCCACATCGACTGGTCCATATAGACGAACCGCTTGTCCCACCCCACCATGCGCGACATCATGGTGAACCGCTGAAACGCCCGGATGCGCCGGCGATAGCGGGTCGAATTGCCCGCCACCGTGATGCCCCATCCCTGCGCACGCAGCACCGGGATCAGCCCGGTCCGTTCGGCCAGCGGGATGCGGCCCAGATCGAACAGGGTCAGGGTGCGGCCGTTGTTCAGCTCGATCCACGGGTCCAGATCCCAAGGCCAGCAGATATGGGTCGAGACATGCGTCCCGGTCGGCGCCAGACGGGGCGCGCGGCGGAATTTCAGCATCTCTTTGGCAAAGCGGATGAACGGATACATGAGGCCCCTTTCCTTTGCCCTTGGGTGCCGGGCGATCAGGGGGGCGTCAAGCCGGACGCAGGGGAACGGGGGCGCAAACTGCGGCAAAATCGCCCTATTATGCGCCTGCCACCGGCTTGCGTCCCGCAAAAGGCGCAGCCATACAGGGCCAAACGCCGCGCGAGCCTTTGAAGGAGCGAGAATGGGAACGCTGTACGAAGCCCTGCAACTGATCCTGCAGGTCCTGTGGTTCATCATGATCGTGCATATCATCATGTCCTGGCTGATCAATTTTCAGGTTCTGAACCTGCGCCAGCCGCTGGTCGCGCAGATCTGGGACGGGCTGAACCGCCTGCTGGAGCCGATCTATCGCCCGATCCGGCGCGTCCTGCCCGATCTGGGGGGCCTCGATCTGGCGCCGCTGATCGTGTTCATCGTCATCATCATCGCGCAGCGTGCATTGGCCAATAATGCGGGCTTCTTCTACGGCGCCTGATGCCCACGAATCTGTTACGCAAGGTCTGGGGTTTCGACGGCTTCCGCCCCGGTCAGCAGGAAATCGTCGAGGCGGTGGCCGAGGGCCGCGACGTGCTGGCGATCATGCCGACCGGCGGGGGCAAGTCGCTGTGCTTTCAGCTGCCCGCGCTGATGCGCGATGGGGTGACGGTGGTCATCTCTCCGTTGATCGCGCTGATGCGCGATCAGGTCCGCGCCCTGCGCGAGGCGGGGGTCGAGGCCGGCGCCCTGACCAGCGGCAATACCGAGGCCGAGACGGACGCCGTCTTTGCCGCCATCGCGGAAGGCCGGATGAAGGTGCTGTATATGGCACCCGAACGGCTGGCGTCGGGCGGCACCGTCAATCTGCTGAAGCGCGCGGGCGTCACCGCCATCGCCGTGGACGAGGCGCATTGCGTCAGCCAGTGGGGTCATGATTTCCGCCCCGATTACCTGCGCATCGGCGATCTGAAGCGTGATCTGGGTGTGCCGCTGGCCGCCTTCACGGCGACCGCAGATGTGGAAACCCGCGCCGAGATCGTCACCCGCCTGTTCGAGGGCGCCGATCCGGTGACCTTTCTGCGCGGCTTCGACCGGCCGAATATCCGGCTGGCCTTTCAGCCCAAGAACAGCCCTCGCACGCAGGTTCTGACCTATGCCGCCGCACGCCGGGGACAATCGGGCATCATCTATTGCGGGGCGCGGGCGCGCACCGAAACGCTGGCGCAGGCTTTGCGAGAGGCGGGGCACCCGGCAATTCCCTATCACGCGGGTCTGGACCCCGACACGCGGCGCGAGGCCGAAGGCCGGTTTCAGCGCGAAGACGGGCTGATCGTGGTGGCCACCGTCGCCTTTGGCATGGGCATCGACAAGCCCGACATCCGGTGGGTGATGCATGCCGATCTGCCCAAATCGATCGAAGGGTATTATCAGGAAATCGGTCGCGCGGGCCGCGACGGCGATCCGGCGGATACGCTGACCCTCTATGGTCCGGACGACATCCGCCTGCGCCGCACCCAGATCGATGAGGGGCTGGCCGATCCGGTCCGAAAATCCGGCGATCACGCCCGGCTGAACGCGCTTCTGGGTCTGGCCGAGGCGACGGGGTGCAGGCGCCGAAAGCTGCTGAGCTATTTCGGCGAAGAGATGGCCGCCGATTGCGGCAATTGCGATCTGTGTCAGGTGCCGCCCAAGCTGTTCGACGGCACGCTGGCGGTCCGCAAGGCGCTGTCGGCGATGGTGCGGACCGGCGAATGGTTCGGCAGCGGGCATCTGATCGACATCCTGACCGGCACCAGCACCGACAAGGTGCGCGAACGGGGCCATGACCAGTTGCCGACCTTTGGCGTGGGTCGCGAACATGGGCGCGGCCAGTGGCAGGCGATCTTTCGCCAGATGATGGGGCTGGACCTGTGCCGCCCCGATCCCGAACGCCATGGCGCGCTGCATCTGACCGAAACCGCCCATCCCATCCTGCGTGGCGAGGAAAACGTCACCCTGCGCGAGGATACGACCAAGGGTGCCAAGCCTGCCAATGTCCTGCGCACTCAGGTCAGCGAAGAGGATGAGCCGCTGCTGTCCGCGCTGAAGGCCAAGCGCCGCGCGCTGGCCGAGGCGGCGCGCGTGCCCGCCTATGTCATCTTCCCCGACCGTACGCTGATCGAGATGGCCGAGAAACGCCCCCAGGATCTGGACCAGATGGCCGGGATCAGCGGCGTCGGCGCCAAGAAGCTGGAAAGCTTTGGCCGCGATTTCCTGTCGGTCATCGCGGGCGATCAGCCCGACATGCATCCCGCCCGCCGGGCTTTGGCGGGCAAGCCCGAAGGCCCGCTGTTCGACCGTCTTTTGCAGATCACCGTCGATCTGAAGCGGGGCGAGGACGGCACCGGCAAGCCGCTGTCGCTGACCCATCGCACCCTCAGCCATATCGCCGATCGAAAACCCCGCGACGCCGATGCGCTGGCGCGCATTCCGGGGATGGGCGAACAGGCGACCGAACGCTTTGGTCCCGCGATCCTGGCCGAGATCGCCCGCGCCGGCTGACGCGGTATTTATCCATCCCTCTGTAACATCGGCGCGGCTGCGACGAATGGTCAATCGAACGTGATGCATCATCTGCGCCGTCTGATGCGTGGTTTGTGCGATATGTTTGGTGCGCGCCTGTTTGGGCGGGCCTGCCCGATACCGGAGGACATGATGAAACTGAACTGGTCTGACGTCACCCCGCACAAGGTCTTTCTGGACCGGCGATCGTTCATGGCAGCCTCGGCTGCGGCACTGGCGCTGCCTGCGCTGGCCGGGCGCGCACAGGCGCAGACCGTGACCGGCAGGCCATCGCCGCTGTCCACGGATCAGACGCCGAATACCTTCGAAGAAATCACGAACTATAACAATTTTTACGAATTCGGCACCGGCAAGGAAGATCCGGCCCGCAACGCCCATACCCTGACCACCGACCCCTGGGCGGTCCAGATCGACGGGCTGGTCGACCGTCCCGGCAGCTATGGGGTCGAGGATCTGGCCCCCGACAACGCGCTGGAGGAACGCATCTATCGCCTGCGCTGTGTCGAGGCCTGGTCGATGGTCATCCCGTGGATCGGCGTGCCGCTGGCCTCGGTGCTGGCCAAGGTGGGTCCGCAGCCCGGCGCGAAATATGTCCAGTTCGAAACGCTTGTCCGCCCCGAGGAAATGGTCGGCCAGCGCCGCGCCATCCTCGACTGGCCCTATGTCGAGGGGCTGCGGCTGGACGAGGCGATGCATCCGCTGACGATTCTGGCCACGGGCCTTTACGATCAGCCGATGCCCAACCAGAACGGCGCGCCGATCCGGCTGGTCGTGCCATGGAAATACGGGTTCAAGTCGATCAAGTCGATCGTGCGGATCACCCTGACCGACCGTGAACCCGTGAACACCTGGAAACAGCTGCAGGCCAGCGAATACGGCTTTTACGCCAATGTGAACCCCGAGGTCGACCACCCCCGCTGGAGCCAGGCGACCCACCGGGTCATCGGCGCCGGCCTGTTCGGCGGCCGCGAGGAAACCCAGATGTTCAACGGCTATGGCGATCAGGTGGCATCCATGTATGCCGGAATGGACCTGCGGGTGAACTACTGATGCTGCGGATGGTGAACGACAGCTTGCGCCGCGTCCCGGTCCCGATGGTCTGGCTGCTGGGGGCGCTGCCCTTTGCCCTGCTTCTGTGGGACATCTTCACCGGGGGGCTGGGCGTCGATCCGGTGCAAGAGGTCGAACACCGTCTGGGGCGCACGGCGCTGTATTTTCTGGCGGGCGGGCTGGCGGTGACGCCGCTGCTGCGCCTGACCGGGATCTCTTTGATGCGGTTTCGCCGGGCCATCGGAGTTCTGTGCTTTGCCTATGCGGCGGCGCATGTGCTGGCCTGGGTGGTGATGGATATGGGGCTGCTGTGGGGGCAGATGGGGCGCGACATCATCAAGCGGCCCTATCTGCTGTTCGGCATGGGGGCGTTCGTGATGATGCTGCCGCTGGCCGTGACATCCAACAATCTGTCGATCCGCAAGCTGGGGGGCGTGGCATGGCGCCGCCTGCACAAGCTGGTCTATCTCGCAGCCCCCCTGGCCGCCCTGCACTGGCTGTGGACGGTCAAGGTGAACGAGCTGACCCCCGTCTTTTGGGTCGTGGCGATTCTGGCTTTGCTGTCGCTGAGACTGGTCGTCAAACGCCCTATGCCTTGGACCCGGCCCCGTCGCGCCTGAAGGTTTCCTTTTATATCAGCGCCTTATAAATTTTCTGACCGGCTGACACGTTTTTTTCACAAAACCCGCTTGCGTCCCTCATCTCTTAGTCCTAAACACCGCTTCACCGAAGGCGGGAACGCGGACGGGGCGGGGAAGACGGGGTTGCGACCTTGGACGATCTGGAGACATTCTGGGACTGGATGACCTGATGGGGCGCCACGATTGTAGCGCTTGA
>NZ_RQRT01000112.1 GCF_004335005.1 Paracoccus nototheniae
TCATCCGACAGAACGCCCGCGGCAGGACCACGGGCGTTCTGTCGGATGATCCGAGGCAGGTCGGGTTAGCGACGCAGACCCAGCTTGCCGATCAGGGCGGTGTAACGCGCCTCTTCTTTTTTCTTCAAATAGTCCAGCAGCTTGCGGCGCTGTGCGACCATCATCAGCAGACCACGACGCGAGTGGTTGTCTTTCTTGTGCGACTTGAAATGCTCGGTCAGGGTGACGATGCGCGAGGTCAGGATCGCGACCTGCACTTCGGGCGAACCGGTATCGCCTTCCTTGGTACCGAATTCCTTGATGACGCGGGCTTTTTCTTCGACGGTGATCGACATCGGGATCTCCTTTGGAAACAGGGGTGAGGGCGCAGGCCGGGATGTCGTCCAGCAAGGTCCATAAGACACCGCACGAACCGGATGTCCGGCGGATGCGCGCGTCTAGCCCGGATGGGCGCAAAAGGAAAGCCCGTTCAGCCGTTCACCGCCACGATGCGCACATCCCCGACCTGCAGCCCGCCATGGCCCAACAGGCGGCCGACAGGATCGCCGTTCAGCTCCAGCAGAAAGGTGCCGTCGGCATCCTCGCGCAAGGTCACGACGGCATCGCGCGCCAGATCGGCATCCACATGCAGGGTGATCTGGTCCTGCGTGGCATCGAAATCGGCGATGGTCGGAATGCCTTGGGGGATATCGCGCAGAATGAAACTGTCCGCCCCTGCATTGCCGGATACGAAATCATGCGCGCCGGGCATCAGCAGATCGTCCCCCTCGCCGCCGTTCATCCAGACGGTTTCGGGACCGTCATGGCCGATCAGCACGTCATCGCCGCGCCCGCCGTCCAGATCGTCGGACCCTTGGGTCGAGACCAGCAGGTCGTTGCCGTCATGCCCGGCCAGCATGTCATTGCCCGCGCCGCCGAACAGGGTGTCGTCGCCCTCGCCGCCCATCAGCGTGTCATCGCCCGGATCGCCGAACAGCAGATCGTCGCCGCCCTGCCCGGCCAGCAGATCGTCGCCCGCCCCGCCATAGATGACATCATTGCCGCCGGGGCCATAATCGGCATCCCCCTGCACCCAGTCATCGCCCTCGCCCGCCTCGATCGTATCGTGACCCAAGCCGCCGCGCAGATCGTCGGCGCCACCACCACCGCGAATCAGGTCATGGCCGGTCGTGCCCATCAGGATGTCCAGATCGTCGGACCCATCGAAGATGGCACCGAGGTCGTCACCCGGATCGTCGGGATCGTCGGGATCGGGATCGGGATCCTCCGTGCCATCCGGAATGGGCATCACCGGCAGGGTCGAGCCGTCGTCATCGCCACCGGGCAGGTCCGCGTCGTCGTCATCGACATCGGGATGGCCCACAGCCGTCGCCATGCCGTCTGCCACAAGCCCCGCAAGCAGCACCCCCAGAAGACCACCCAGAATCATCATCGGATCGTTCCCGCCTGTCCCGACCCCATGCCGGTCAGACGACTATACGGCCCCGCAAGCCCCCAAAGAACGTGTAAGTTGACAAAGGGTTAACACCCGCAGGGCCAAAGCCTGCGGACATGAAAAAACCCGCCACGAAGGGCGGGTGATTTCGTCGTTTCCGGTGACCTGCCGGATGCCCGGCCAAGTCCCCGCCGATCAGCCCTGACGGGCCTTGAAGCGGCGGTTGGTCTTGTTGATCACGTAAATGCGGCCCTTGCGGCGCACGACCTGGCAGTCGCGGTGCCGGCTCTTGAGCGAGCGGAGCGAATTGCGAACCTTCATCGGTTTTCTCCATCGTCGCGGCGCTGCGCTGCCGCCAGGAAAACGAAATGCCCCCGGTTGTGGCCGGGGGCGGCGAAACATTGGTGGGCGGTACTGGGATCGAACCAGTGGCCACTACGATGTCAACGTAGTGCTCTACCGCTGAGCTAACCGCCCGTTCCTTGGTGATTCCATCACGTTTCCTTGCGAAAACCTGGTGGCACCCCCTCGGTTCGCGTGTCTATAACGGGGGTCCGGGGGGTATTCAAGACCTATCGGCAGCCAATTTTTCGGGTTTATATGCCTCATCGCCCCGCCGCATCCGTGCCGTGGCCCAGAATGCCGAGGACTGCCCTTGTCCCAGCCTGATCCGACCTATGTGCTGACCCGTCCGGACGTCTGGCAGTCCGGGGTCATCTTTGCCTCGCCCCATTCGGGACATGACTATCCCGCATGGTTCCTGCGCGAAACCCGGCTGCCGGTCAGCGCGCTGCGGTCATCCGAGGATGCGTTCATCGACCGCCTGATCGCCCCGGCTTTGCGCCATGGTGCGGTGACGCTGGCCGCCCGCATCCCGCGCTGCATCGTGGATCTCAACCGCGGCCCGGACGAGATCGACCCGCTGGTCGTGCGCGGCGTGCCCCGTCATCCGCTGAACCAGCGCACCCTGGCGGGGCTGGGGGTGATTCCCCGCGTCGTGTCGCAGGGCCGCACCATCCATGACCGCCAGATCGACCGGGCCGAGGCCGACCGTCGCATCGCCACCTGTTGGCGACCCTATCACGGCGCCCTGGCCGCCCTGATCGCCGAGGCCCGCGCCCGGTTCGGTCAGGCGATCCTGATCGACATGCATTCGATGCCCCATGACGCGCTTGGTCATCTGCAGGGGATGCGCCCCGACATGGTGCTGGGCAATCGCCACGGGCTGTCGGCGGCAGCGCGCATCTCGGACGCGGTCTCGGCCTCGGCGGAAACCGAGGGTTGGACGGTGCGCCGCAACTCTCCGTTCTCGGGGGCCTATATCTGTTCGGCCTATGGCCGCCCGGCGCAAAACATCCATGTCGTGCAGCTAGAGATCGACCGCTCGCTCTATATGGACGAGGGCACTATCACCCCCCGCGCCGATTTCGACGATTTCGCCGCCCGCATCGACCGCATGATCGCCCGGCTGGTCGCGATTCGCGCCGATCAGCCGGGGGGCCGGATCGCGGCCGAATAGCCGTGGCCGCGTTTAACGTGGGCGCGCTTCAAGGGGCCTCGTTTCACGGGGCCAAGCTGTGGCTGACCCATCGCGGGCAGATGCTGACCCTGCTGCGCGACGACCGGCCCGGCCTGCCCTTTCCCGGCCATTGGGATCTGCCCGGCGGCGGGCGCGAGGGCGGCGAATCACCTGTGGACTGCGCCCTGCGCGAATTGTCCGAGGAATTCGGCCTGCATCTGCCCCCTGACCGCCTGACCGGTCATGCCTTTGTGTCCCATGCCGCACCGCCGATGCGGTCCTGGCTGTTCACCGGCGCCCTGCACGCCACCGAGATCGCCTCGATCCGCTTTGGCAGCGAGGGGCAGGGATGGCGCATGATGCCGGTTGACGATTATCTGGCCCATCCCCGCGCCGTGCCGCATTTCTGCCGATGGATCACGCAGGTCCGCGCTGCATCGCCGCAAACCCCTGAACCAGCGGACGCAGACTGTCGCCCTTGACCGCCCAGCTGGTCGCAAAGGCGAATGTGGCGATGGTTTCCAGCCAAAAGACCGGACGCAGCGGCGCCAGCGCCCCCGACAGCCCCGGCAACCCGACCAGCAGGATCAGCGCCAGACAGGCCAGAATGGTCCAGCCGCAGATCCGATAGATCCGGTTCGAGGCACGCTTTTCGGCGCTGTCCTCGGCGCCCTTGACGAACAGCACCAGACAGAACACCGCCAGAGCGCCGAAAAACACCCCCGCCGCCGCGAAATGGACGCCATAGGTCAGCCATTCGGGCATCCGGCAGGCCAGCAGCGTGCAGGCATCGCCCGAATTTGCGGGTCCGGTCGTCGGCGCCAGCGCGATCAGCATCGCCCCGACGGAGGCGACACGCGCGGTGCCCCGGTCGGTGATCCGTTCGGCGCCCTCGGGGGCGAATCCCTCATAGCTCCACAGAAAGACGGCCTGCGCGATCAATGTGCCGACAAAGATGTCGCGCATCGGCGAATGGAAATAGGCCGAGATGCTGGACCCCAAAGGCTCGGGCCACAGGATCGCAAAGGCGATCAGCGCCAGCGGCAGGAAAAAGCCAAGCGCGCCGATGGCCCGGCGCACCGACAGAAAGGACAGGACCAGCTGGTTGCGGGCCTTTTGGTCGATGCCGCGATCATCCATCATCCGCCCCCTGCCATGCGCCATCATGCTGGCCCCGGCAGGGGCGGGCGGTCAATCCCGATCAGGCGCCGCCCGCCTAAAACAGCCCGTTCAGGCCATGTCCGACAGGATCGCCTGCGCCGCAGCGCGCGGATCGGCGGCCTGCCAGATGGGACGGCCCACCACGATGTGATCGGCCCCGGCGGCCAGCGCATCGGCGGGGGTTTCGATCCGCTTCTGATCGCCCGGCGCCGAACCTGCGGGCCGCACGCCCGGCGTCACGATCAGCCGCGATCCCGGCAGGGCGCGGATCGCCGCCGCCTCGCGCGGGGAACAGATGATGCCGTCGGCGCCGGCATCAAAGGCGCGGGCGGCGCGTTCCACGGTGATCTCGTGCAGATCGCCCGCCCGGATCATCCCGGCATCCAGATCGGATCGCTCGAGCGAGGTCAGGATGGTGACCGCCAGGATCTTCATGTCCGACCCCGATGCGCCCTGCATCGCCGCCGCCACCACCTGCGGATCGCCATGCACGGTCAGGAAATCCAGTTCGAACTGCGCCAGCCCGCGTACGGCGGCCTCGACCGTGGCGCCGATGTCGAACAGCTTCATGTCCAGAAAGATGCGCTTGCCATGGTCCTGCTTCAGCTCGTTGGCCAGCCCCAGCCCGCCGCCGGTCAGCATCCCCAGCCCGATCTTGTAGAACCCCACCGCATCGCCAAGGCGTGCGGCCAGATCAAGCCCCGCCACGGCATTCGGCACATCCAGCGCCACGATCAGCCGGTCATCCATTCCGCATTCCCCTTTGTCACATGCGCGCCTTATGCCACGCGTGCCGGACGCTTGAAAGCACAGCCTCGGCCCCCCAGATCTGGATCAGACCCGGACATCGACGTGCCGCCTCAGGGCGTCTGAAACACCGGGGGCTTTTGTCAAAGGAGTATGCCCGATGAACATGGACAAGTTCACGGAACGGTCGCGCGGCTTCCTGCAATCCGCCCAGACCATCGCGATCCGCGAAAACCAACAGCGCGTCATGCCCGAACATCTGCTGAAAGCGCTGATGGACGACGATCAGGGCCTGGCCTCGAACCTGATCACCCGCGCGGGCGGTGACCCGAAACGCGTGCGCGAGGCCACAGATCAGGCGGTGGCGAAACTGCCCAAGGTGTCGGGGTCGGGCAGCGGGCAGGTCTATGTCGATCCCTCGCTGGTCCGCGTGCTGGACGAGGCGGAAACGGTCGCCAAGAAATCCGGTGACAGCTTCGTGCCCGCCGAACGGGTGCTGATGGCGCTGGCCTTGGTCAACACGAATGCCCGCGATGCGCTGACCGCAGGGTCTGTCAATGCGCAGGCCCTGAACTCCGCGATCTCTGATATCCGCAAGGGCCGTACCGCCGATACGGCCTCGGCCGAGGACAGCTATGAGGCGCTGGAGAAATATGCCCGCGACCTGACGCAGGCGGCCCGTGACGGAAAGATCGACCCGATCATCGGCCGGGACGAGGAAATCCGCCGCACGATGCAGGTTCTGTCGCGCCGCACCAAGAACAACCCCGTGCTGATCGGCGAACCCGGCGTCGGCAAGACCGCGATCGCCGAAGGTCTGGCGCTGCGCATCATCGACGGCGACGTGCCCGAATCCCTGCGCAACAAGCGCCTGATGGCGCTGGACATGGGCGCGCTGATCGCAGGTGCCAAATATCGCGGCGATTTCGAGGAGCGGCTGAAGTCCATCCTGAAGGAAATCGAGACGGCGGCTGGCGAAATCATCCTGTTCATCGACGAATTGCACACGCTGGTCGGCGCGGGCAAAGGCGATGGCGCGATGGATGCCGCCAACCTGATCAAGCCCGCTTTGGCGCGGGGCGAATTGCATTGCGTCGGCGCCACCACGCTGGACGAATACCGCAAATATATCGAAAAGGACGCGGCGCTGGCCCGCCGCTTCCAGCCCGTGCTGGTCGAGGAACCAACGGTCGAGGATACGATCAGCATCCTGCGCGGCATCAAGGAGAAATACGAACTGCATCACGGCGTGCGCATCAGCGATGCGGCGCTGGTGGCTGCGGCGACCCTGTCGCATCGCTATATCACCGACCGGTTCCTGCCCGACAAGGCGATCGACCTGATGGACGAGGCCGCCTCGCGCCTGCGGATGGAGGTCGACAGCAAGCCCGAAGAACTGGACCAGCTGGATCGCCAGATCCTGCAATTGCAGATCGAGGCCGAGGCGCTGAAGAAGGAAGACGACTCCGCCAGCCGCGATCGGCTGGAGCGGTTGGAGAAAGACCTGTCCGGCCTGCAGGAACGCAGCGCCGAGATGACCGCCCGCTGGCAGGCCGAGCGCGATCAGTTGCAGGGGTCGAGGAACCTCAAGGAACAACTGGAACGCGCCCGCGCCGATCTCGAGCAAGCCAAGCGCGAGGGCAATCTGGCCCGCGCCGGTGAACTGTCCTATGGCGTGATCCCCGGTCTGGAAAAGCAGCTGGCGGAATCCGAGACCGGTGACGGGCGGATGGTCGAAGAGGCCGTGCGCCCCGAACAGATCGCCGAGGTCGTGGAACGCTGGACCGGCATCCCGACCAGCAAGATGCTGGAAGGCCAGCGCGACAAGCTGCTGAAGATGGAGGAACAGATCGGCAAACGCGTCATCGGTCAGGCCGAGGCAGTCACTGCCGTGTCCAATGCCGTGCGCCGCGCCCGCGCGGGTCTGAACGACGAGAACCGTCCGCTTGGATCGTTCCTGTTTCTGGGCCCCACCGGCGTCGGCAAGACCGAACTGACCAAGGCGCTGGCCGAATACATGTTCGACGACGATTCAGCGATGGTCCGCGTCGACATGTCCGAATTCATGGAAAAACATTCCGTGGCCCGGCTGATCGGCGCGCCTCCGGGCTATGTCGGCTATGACGAGGGCGGCGTCCTGACCGAGGCCGTGCGTCGTCGCCCCTATCAGGTGATCCTGTTCGACGAGGTCGAAAAGGCGCATCCGGACGTGTTCAACGTGCTGTTGCAGGTGCTGGATGACGGGGTTCTGACCGACGGTCAGGGCCGGACGGTGGATTTCAAGCAGACGCTGATCATCCTGACCTCGAATCTGGGGTCTCAGGCGCTGTCGCATCTGCCCGAAGATGCCGATGCCAGCGATGCCCGCCATCAGGTGATGGAGGCGGTGCGCGGCCATTTCCGCCCCGAATTCCTGAACCGTCTGGACGAGATCATCATCTTTCGCCGCCTGTCGCGGACGAACATGGACGGAATCGTCACGGTGCAGATGGCGCGGCTGGTCAAACGGCTGGCGGCGCGCAAGATCACGCTGGACATGGATGACGCGGCCCGCAAATGGCTGGCCGATCAGGGCTATGATCCGGTCTTCGGCGCCCGCCCGCTGAAACGCGTGATCCAGCGCGCCCTGCAGGATCCGCTGGCCGAGCTGCTCTTGTCGGGCGAGGTCATGGACGGCGCGACCGTCACCGTCAGCGCCAGCCCGGACGGGTTGCTGGTCGGCGACCGGGTGGGTCAGGCCGGCCCCCGGCTTGGCGCCATCGGC
>NZ_RQRT01000113.1 GCF_004335005.1 Paracoccus nototheniae
AACGGTCAGCTCCCGCAATCAGTGCTGAAGGGCCGAACGCCCATTGATGCGCTCAAGGACTGGCAAAAACAAAGGCCGGACCTGTTCAGGAAGAGGCCGTATAATCACATGGGATGTGACACCTAGACGGCCTCCAGCACATAGCCAAAGCCACGCACATTGCGGATCAGGCGGGTCGGAAAGGGGCCGTCCACCTTTTTGCGCAGATAGGCGATATAGACCTCGACCAGATTGGTGTTGGGGTCGAAACTTTTGCCCCAGACCCCCGACAGGATCTCCATCCGGTTGACCAGGGTACCGGGCCGTTCGGCCAGAAACCGCAGCAGTGCGAATTCGGTCGGCGTCAGGCCCAGATCGCGCCCGTCGCGGGTGGCGGTCTTCAGCGCCAGATCCAGCGACAGATCGGCGATGGTGATCGTGTCCTGCCGGGCCTTGCCCCGGCGCAGCAGCGTCTCGATCCGGACCAGCAGCTCTTCGAAGGAAAAGGGCTTGGTGATGTAATCGTCGGCGCCCGCACGCAGGCCTTCCAGCTTTTCCTCCAGCGCATCGCGGGCGGTCAGCATCAGGATCAGCTGATCGGCATCGCGGCTGCGCAGATCGGCGCAGATCTGCGCGCCCTCGCCATCGGGCAGCATCCGGTCGAGGATGACCAGAGGCCAGCGGCGCTGGTCCATCGCCGCCCGCATCTCGGATGCGCTGGCGACGCAATGGGGGGCATAGCCGTCCATCTGCAGCCCTTGTTGCAGGAATTCGGCGATCTCGGGATCATCCTCGACGATCAGAATATCCATCCGTGGCCCCTTGTTCCTGAATGCGGTCATCGGCCGGGATCAGCGGCAGGGCGATCTCGACCCGCGCCCCGGTTTCGGCCTGACCGATGGCGATGCGGCCGGCATGTTGCTGCAGAAGCCAGCGGGCGATGGGCAGGCCCAGCCCCGCCCCCCGCCGCGCCGTCCGGCTGGTGCCGCGATAGAACCGTTCGAACACCCTGTCGCCATCCTCGGCCGAGAAACCCTGCCCCTGATCGGCGACGCTCAGCCGCGCCTCGGTCCGGTGGAGGCGCAGATCCAGCGTCACCGTGCTGCCCTTGGGCGCATGGCTCAGCGCATTGTCCAGCACGATGCCGATCGCCTGACGCAACCGGTCGGGATCGGCGCGCAGCATCACCGGGTCCGAGGGCTGGTGCAGGCTGATCGTCACGTCGCGTTCGCGCGTCTGCGGGCCGCCATCCATCACCACTTCGGCCAGAACCTCCTGCATCATGGTGTCGCGAAAGGAAAACCCGATCACCCCGGCCTCGGACCGGGCCAGAAACAGCAGGTCGTCGACCAGCCGCCCCATCTGCACGGCGCGGCGCACGATCTGGCCCATCGTGCGGCGCAGATCGTCCGGCCCCGCCTGCGGCTGACGCAGCGCGACCTCGGCCTGACCCCGGATCACGGTCAGGGGGGTGCGCAATTCATGGCTGACATCAGCAAAGAACTGGGTGCGGGTGTCGTTGATGCGGGTCAGGCGGGCATTCGCGGTCTCCAGTTCCGCTGTGCGGCGGCTGAGGCTGGCGGTGCGTTCCGCCACATCCAGCCGCAGCCCGTCGCGGGCGGCCAGCAATTCGGCCTGCTGCTTGCCGATCTGGCGCGCCATCTGGTCGAAGCGGGTCGCCAGATGGCCCAGTTCGTCGCCGCCGCTGCCCTGCGGTGCGGAACGCCCGGGCGCCCGCCCGCCGCCGCCCCGCGCCAGATCGTCCACCGCATCCGCCAAAGCCGCGATGCGGCGCGACACCAGCCGGTCCATGACCAGCGCGCTGCCCACCGCCAGCGCGGTGCCCAAAGCCACGGCGGTGATTGCCAGAAACCGCAGCAATTCCGTCTGCCGGTCCCATTGCTCGATCGCGTCCAGCACCCGGCGTTCATCCGCCGCCGTCGCGTCGCGCATCACCTGCGAGATCTCGTCGTCCAGACCATCCTCGACCCGTTCGGCATAGAGGCGGCGGGCGGCCTCGGTCTGACCGGCGGCCAGCATCGCGGCCAGCCGGTCGCCCAGATCCGACAGCTGCTGCGTGCGGTCGCGGATGATGCCGATCCGGCGCAGCATTTCCTGTTCGCGCAGGCGCCGGGTCTCGCTGCTGGCGGCGGCGATTTCCGCGCGCAGGCTGACGTGCAATTCATCCAGCCGGGTCAGCAGGGCGCGCGACACCTCGGTCACCTCGGACTGGCCGGACAGGCCGATGCTGAACAGTTCGGCGATCTGTTCGGACATCCGGTTCGTGTCCGAGGTCAGCTCGTTCAGCTGGCGCAGATGCTCATAGCTGTCTTCCAGGCGGCGGCGGTTGCGGTCGGTCGTGTCCAGCGCGATCAGGATGAACACGCAGATGACCGCCACGCACAGCGCCAGAATGCCATGACTGGCCAGCAGCTTGGTGCGGATCTTCATAAGCGGCCCCGGTGGCGTTCAGGTGATGCAACAGCCCGCAGACTAGGCAGTTCAGCGCCGATCGCCATCCCGGATGTGACAGTCTCGTAAACTTCTAATTTGCAGATTTCCGGGACGATCCTCAACTGAACTGCATTGCACAGGCGCGCGGCAGACACAGCCTCCGTCACAAAAGTTTCGCTTTTGGCGGGGGCGGCGGGAATAAACCCCCCCGGCGCGCCGTAGGTCCAGAGTTCATCCATGGTCGGGAAAGCAGAGTCATGAAGCATCAGTCGTTCGACATCGCACGGTCCAACCGCCAGAAACGCGTCGTGCTGTATTCCCATGACACGCTTGGGTTCGGCCATCTGCGCCGCAACATGCTGCTGGCGGCGGCGCTGAAGCGGATGGACCCGGCCCCCGACGTGCTGATGATCGCCGGCATGAACGAGGCGGGGGCGTTCAAACTGCCCGAGGGTGTCGATGTGCTGACCCTGCCCGCCTATGGCAAGCGCGCCGATGGCAGCTATCACGCCCGCTCTCTGGGGTTGGAACTGGCCGAGCTGGCGCGGCTGCGGTCCGACATCATCCGGGGCGCGCTGCTGGCCTATGACCCCGATCTGGTCATCGTGGACAATGTGCCGCGCGGCGCGCAATCGGAACTGGATGCGCCTTTGGCCGCCCTGCGCAAACGCGGTCATGTCCGGATCGTGCTGGGCCTGCGCGATGTGATCGACGCCGCCGAAACCGTCCGCGCGCAATGGCTGAAGCGTCGGAACTTTGCCGCGATCCGCGACTGGTTCGACGAGGTCTGGATCTATGGCGATCCGGCGTTCTTCAATCTGGTCGCGGAATACGGCTTTGGCGATGATTTTGCGGCCAATGCGCATTTTCTGGGCTATCTGGACCAGCGCACCCGCCTGTCGGGGATAACCTGCCCGATGCCGATCCCGTCCGACCCCTATGTGCTGTGCGCCGTGGGGGGCGGGCGCGACGGGGCTGCGCTGTGCCGGGCCTTTGCCGATTGCACCCTGCCTGCGGGGCATCGCGGCATCATCCTGACCGGCACCCAGATGCCCGTCGCCGCCCGGGATCACCTCGAGGCGCGGGTGGCCGCGCGATCTGACATCGACATCGTGGATTTTTTGCCCGAGCCGCTGCCGCTGATGCAGGGTGCCGCCCGGATCATTGCCATGGGGGGGTACAACACCGTGACCGAGGCGCTGTCGCTGCGCCGTCCCACCCTGATCGTGCCCCGCACCGCGCCGCGTCGCGAACAGGTGCTGCGCGCCGAGCGTCTGGCCGCGCAGGGTGCCATCGGCATGATCCTGCCCGATCAGCTGACGCCCGCGCGCCTGTCGGCATGGCTGGCCGGGCCGACGCCCGCCGCCGGTCTGGGTCAGGCGATGCTGGACATGACCGGGCTGGACCGGATGCAGATCCGCGCCCGCGCCCTGCTGGACCAGCCTGCCATGCTGGAGGCGGTGGCATGAGCATCGGTTACGTCATCAAGCGTTATCCGCGGTTTTCCGAAACCTTCGTGGTGAACGAGATTCTGGCCCATGAGGCGGCGGGCCGCGACATCCAGATCTTTGCCCTGCGCTCGGTCGAGGAGACGCATTTTCAGGATATCATCGCGCGGGTGCGCGCTCCTGTCACCCGCATTCCCGACCGCATCAAGGGCATCGACGAAAGCTGGCCGCAACTGGCCCGCGCGCAGGAACTGCCCGGCGCATGGCAGCGGCTGACCGAATTCCCCGAGGCTTCGGGCCGTGACATCGCGCAGGCGGTGCGGCTGGCGCTGGAATGCCGCGATCGGGGCGTGACGCATCTGCATGCGCATTTCGGCACCGTCGCATCGACCGTGGCGCGGATCGCGGCCCGGCTGGCGGATATTCCGTGGTCGATGACCCTGCATGCCAAGGACATCTTCATGGACTATGCCGAAAACCGCAATCTGGCGTTGAAGATCACCGATGCGCCCGCCGTGGTCACCGTGTCGGATTACAATCTTGGCTATCTGGCCGACCGCTTTGGCCGCCGGGTCACGCGCATCTATAACGGCATGGATCTGGACGCCCTGCCATGGTCCGCCCCCGATCCGCGGGCGTCCGAGATCGTCGCCGTCGGTCGGCTGGTCGAAAAGAAGGGCTTTCACATCCTGATCGAGGCGCTGCGCATGCTTCAGGCCGAAGGCCGCGCCGTGACCTGCCGCATCATCGGGGGCGGCGACATGCAGGCGGAACTGTCCGCCCAGATCGCGGCGGCGCAGCTGCGCGGCGTGACGCTGGCCGGGCCCTTGCCGCAGGCGCAGGTGATCGCCGCCATGCGTGGCGCTGCGGTGCTGGCCTGCCCCTGCGTGGTGGGTGATGACGGCAATCGCGACGGCATGCCCACGGTGCTGCTGGAATCCATGGCGCTTGGCTGTCCGGTGGTCGCGACCCCGGTCACCGGCATTCCCGAACTGGTCGATGGCACGACCGGCCTTTTGGCGACCGAGGGCTGCGCGCGGTCCCTGTCGCAGGAAATGGCGCGGCTGCTGGACGATCCTGCCCTGCGCGACCGCCAGTCCCGCGCCGCCCGCGCCCGGATCGAGGCCGATTACGACGTCACCCGCAGCGCCGCCGCCCTGCGCGCGATCTTTGACGGGCTGGCCCTGCCGGGCGCCGTGCGGGGGGCGGCGTGATGCGCATTGCCTATGTCTCGATGGATCCCGGCATCGCGGTCTTTGGCACCAAGGGCGCCGCGATCCATGTGCAATCGATGGTCCGCGCCTTTCTGGACCTCGGGGCCGAGGTGACGCTGTTCTCGCCCCGGATCGAGGGGGACGCGCCGCTGCCGGTCCGCACCGTCTGCGTGCCGCTGGACGGGGGCGACCGGGCGACGGCGCTGCTGGCCGCCAACGAGACGCTGGCGGGGCTGTTGGCGGGGCAGGGGCCGTTCGATCTGATCTATGAACGCCACGCGCTTTATGCCCATGGGGCGATGGATCATGCGGCGGCCCAGGCCATTCCGTCCATTCTGGAAATCAACGCCCCGCTGATCGAGGAACAGGCCCGTCACCGCAGCCTGACGCATCCGGACATGGCGCTGGCCTCGGCATGGCGCAGCCTGTCGCAGGCGGGCACGGTCGTGGCTGTCAGCACGGCGGTCGCCGCCTATGCCCGCGATCATGGCGCGCAGCGGGTCGAGGTGATCGCCAATGCCATCCCTGCCGGGCGCCCGGCCCTGCCGCATGTGCCGGGGATCTTCACCGTCGGATTTCTGGGATCGCTGCGCCCGTGGCACGACATCGGCGTGTTGCTGGACGCCATGGCGATCCTGCAGCGCCGCATGCCCGCTCGCCTGCTGATCATCGGCGACGGCCCCGACCGCGACCGGCTGGCCCCGCGCCTTGCCGCCGTGGGGGCCGAGGTGACGGGCATGGTCCCTCATGCCGATCTGGCCCGGCATCTGGCCCGTCTGGATGTGGGCGTGGCGCCCTATTCGGCGGCGCAGCCGTTCTATTTCTCGCCCCTCAAGCTGTACGATTACATGGGTGCGGCCCTGCCGATCGTCGCCAGCCGCGTGGGCGATCTGGAGGCGGTGCTGCAGGGCGGGCGCCTTGGCCTGCTCTGCGACCCCGACGACGCCCCTGCGCTGGCCGATGCGCTGGAACGACTGGCGGGCGATGCCCCCTTGCGCGACGCGTTGGGGCAGGCGGCGCGCGCGCATGTCATGGCGCATCACACCTGGGACCGGGTGGCGCGGCGGGTGCTGGCGCTGGCGGGTCTTGCGGTGGCGGCATGACCGGCCTCATGCGCCGCTTCCGCCCCTATCTGCGCGGCGAGGGGTTGATCCTGACCGGCGGCATGACCGCCCTGATCGCCGCGACGATCATGAAACTGCTGGAGCCGTGGCCGCTGAAATTCGTCGTCGACAGCGTGCTGCGCGTCGAACAGCCCACCGATGTGGCCACCGTGATCGGGCTGTGCGCAGGCGCACTGATCGCCATCACCGCGCTGCGGGCGGTGTTCCAGTTTTTGGCCACGACGGTCTTTTCGATGGTCGGGGGGCGGGTGCTGACCCGGGTGCGGTCGGATCTGTTTGCCCATGTCCAGCGCCTGTCCGCCGATTTCCACGAAAAATCCCGTGCGGGCGACATCACCCTGCGGCTGGTCGGCGATGTCGGGATGCTGAAGGATACCGCCGTCACCGCGACCCTGCCCTTGCTGGGCAATGTGCTGGTGCTGACCGGGATGATCGGGATCATGCTGTGGCTGGACTGGCGGCTGGCCTTGGTCGCGCTGGTGCCCCTGCCGCTGCTGTGGCTGGCCACGCGCCGGGTCACCACCCGCATCGGACAGGCCAGCCGCGCCCAACGCAAGCGCGAGGGCGCCATCGCCGCCACCGCGGGCGAGGCGCTGGCCGGGATGCGCGCCATTCAGGCTTTGGGGCTGGAGGGCGCCGTCAGCCGCATGTTCCGGGGCGCCAATGACCGCAGCCTGACCGACGGCATCCGCGCCGCCCGGCTGTCGGCGGCGTTGGAGCGGATGGTGGATGCCATGGTCGGCATCGCGACCGCCGCGATCCTGTGGTTCGGGGCGCATGCGGTGATCTCGGGGCGGCTGACGCCGGGGGAATTGCTGGTCTTTCTGACCTATCTGAAGAACACGTTCCGTCCCGTGCGCGAATACGCCAAATATTCGGGCCGTCTGGCCAAGGCCGCTGCGGCGGGCGACCGGGTCTTTGATCTGCTGGATCAGGTGCCCACCATCCGCGACCGTCCCGGTGCGACCGAGGCGCCCGCCTTTCGCGGCCAGATCACATTCCATGACGTGCATTTCGCCTATGACGGGGGCGGGGCGGTGCTGGCGGGGCTGGATCTGACCATTCCGGCGGGCCAGCGCGTGGCCGTGACCGGCCCGTCGGGGATCGGCAAATCGACGCTGCTGACGCTGCTGCTCAGGCTGCGCGATCCGTCCGGGGGTCGGGTGGTGATCGACGGGACCGACATCGCCTCGGTGACGCTGGCCTCGCTGCGCCGTCAGATCAGCTTTGTCGCGCAGGAACCCTTGCTGTTTTCCGCCCCCATTGCCGAAAATATCGCCCTGGGCGCCGGGCGCGACGTCACCCGCGCCGAGATCGAAGACGCCGCCCGGCTGGCCGATGCGCATGACTTCATTGCCGCGCTGCCGATGGG
>NZ_RQRT01000114.1 GCF_004335005.1 Paracoccus nototheniae
GGCCCCTCGGCGGGGCAGGGCGAATGGGCCAGACGGGTCACGCCCTCGGTCAGGCGCAGGGTCCAGACGACGCCGCCGGGCTGCCAGTCCGCATGGGCATCGCCCGCATCCCCGCCCCCGGCAGCGCCGATCAGCGTGGTGCCGAAACCGCTGCGGGCGGGCGGGGTGACGGCAGGCCCGCCGGTCTCGCGCCAGGTCAGGACCAGTTCAGGCCCTTCCAGCCGCCATGACAGGTTGATCCGCCCCTGCGGCACCGACAGCGCGCCGTATTTGGCGGCATTGGTGCCCAGTTCGTGCAGGGTCAACGCCAGCCGCAGCATGGTGTCGGGCGACAGTTCCACCGCCGGGCCGTCGCGCAGCAGCCGGTCGCCGTCCAGCGTGCCGGAACTGATCTGATCGTCGATCAGCTGATCCAGCGGCGCGCTGGCCCATGTGGCATCCGACAGGATCGAATGGGCGCGGGCCAGCGCCTGCAGACGTCCGCCGAAGCTGGCCTCGAAATCGGTCAGGCTGTCGGATTGGCGCAGGCTTTGCCGGGCGATGGCCTGCACATTGGCCAGCGTGTTCTTGATGCGGTGGTTCAGCTCTCCGATCAGCAGGGACCGGATTTCCTCGGCCTGCTTTCGTTCGGTGATGTCCAGAACCTGCAGCGACAGCGATTGCCGCCCCGGCCCTTCGGACAGGACCGAGCCATAGACCTCGCAGGCGATCGGGCCGATATCGGCGTGATCCAGACTGATCTCGGCGGAAAAGCGCGGCGCGCCGTCCTGACGACAGTCCAGCCAGCCGGTGAGCAGATCCGCGCCCGCCTCGTCCAGCCAGCCCGCCGTGGTGGCGGCCATCCCCAGCAGATCGCCCGCCCTGCGCCCGAACATGCGTTCGGCGCCCTTGGACCAGCTGCGGATGCACAGATCGCGGTCCAGCGTCACGAAGGCCAGCGGCGAATTGTCGGCATGCGCCTTCAGCTGCGCCATGGCGCGGTCGCGGTGGCGCGCGATATCCTGCATCTCGTCGCGCTGGCGTTCCAGTTCCTTGGCCTGACGCCCGATGC
Organism: Paracoccus nototheniae; assembly: GCF_004335005.1. Classification (GTDB taxonomy): domain Bacteria; phylum Pseudomonadota; class Alphaproteobacteria; order Rhodobacterales; family Rhodobacteraceae; genus Paracoccus; species Paracoccus nototheniae. Next base: position 1,052 of record NZ_RQRT01000114.1, read on the forward strand.
GAAAGAACACCTCGGCCTTGGACTTCAGCACCACCGGGTCGATGGGCTTGAAGATGTAATCGACGGCGCCCGCCTCGTACCCCCGGAACCGGCGCGCCTCGTCCATCTCGGCGGCGGTGACGAAGATGATCGGAACGCCGCGGGTGCGTTCGGTCGACCGCATCAGCTCGGCCAGCTCATACCCGTCGGTGCCGGGCATCTGCACGTCCAGAAAGGCCAGCGCATAGTCGTGCTGCAGCATCAGCTCCAGTGCGTCCGAGGCCGAGCGCGCACTGTCCACGACCAGCCCGTCGCGGCGCAGCAGCGCCTCCAGCGCCATGATGTTCTGTTCGATGTCGTCCACGATCAGGAAACGGATGGGTCTATGAGGCATGGGCTGTCTCCTGGCAGGCGGTGCGGCGCCAGATCCGGTCGGGTTCGTCAAAGGCCGCGAAGGCCGAAGCATGGGTCGAAAAACGCAGCGTCTCGTGCGAGCCGAGGCCCAGAAAGCCGTCGCGGGTCAGCGCCTCGGCGAACAGGCCAAGGGCCCTGTCCTGCAACGGATTGTCGAAATAGATCAGGACATTGCGGCAGGAAATCAGATGCACTTCGGAAAACACCTGATCGGTGGCCAGATTGTGTTCGCTGAACACCGTGCGCGCCCGCAGGCGCCGGTCGAACGCCGCGCGACCATAGGCGGCGGTATAGTAATCGGCCAGCGACCCGGTCCCCCCCGCCCGCTGATAGTTCTGCGAAAAGACCGCCAGCCGGTCGATGTCATAGATCCCCGCCTCGGCCCGGGCCAGCGCGCGGTGGTTGATCTCGGTCGCATAGAACAGGGTGCGGTCGAACAGCCCCTCTTCCTGAAACAGGATCGCCAGCGAATACAGCTCTTCGCCATCCGCGCAGCCCGCCACCCAGACCTTGAGCGAGGGGAAGGTGCGCAGATGCGGGATCACCTGATGGCGCAGCGCTAGAAAATAGGCCGGATCGCGGAACATCTCACTGACCTGCACGGTCATCGCGTCGATGATGTCGGGCAGAACAGACGGGTCGTGCAGCAGACGTCCCTGAACCTCTGACAGGGTCGCGCAGCCAAGCCGTTCGCGCGCCAGATCGGCGCGGCGCGCCAGCGACACGCGCGAATAGGACCTGAAATCATAGTGATATCGCCGGTGCAGGGCCTCAAGGAACAGGTCCAGCTCGATCGCGTCGGGGGCGCGCAGGGGGACGGGATCGACGCTCATCTGGGCATCCAGACACGGGTCAGCGACAGCAGCTTGTCCACATCCAGCGGCTTGGACAGATAGTCGTTGGCGCCCGCGGCCAGACATTGGTTCTGGTCCTCGGCCATCGCCTTGGCGGTCAGCATGATGATCGGCAGGGTCTTCCAGCGGTCGATCTTGCGGATCTCTCGCGTGGCGGTCAGCCCGTCCATCTCCGGCATCATCACATCCATCAGCACCAGATCGACCTTGGGCGCAGCGCCGTCATTGACGCGGCCCAAAGCCTCCAGCGCCTCGCGGCCGTTGCGGGCGATCTGGACGGTGGCGCCATGGGGTTCGAACACCCCGGTCAGGGCATAGACGTTGCGGATATCATCCTCGACCACCAGAATGCGGCGGCCTTCCAGCTGGGCGTCGCGGTTCAGGGACGCGGCCAGCATCTCTCGTTGCTTGTCGGGCAGGTCCGAAACGACCTGATGCAGGAACAGCGTCACCTCGTTGATCAGCCGTTCCGGGGATTTGGCGCCCTTGATGATGATCGATTTGGAATAGCGGCGCAGGCGCTGTTCCTCGGCCTCGGACAGGGTGCGGGCGGTATAGACGATGACCGGAGGAAAGGACGCGCTGCCATCGCCGTCCAGCTGTTCCAGAAAATCGAACCCCGAGGCGTCGGGCAGCGTCATGTCCAGAACGATGCAATCGACCGTCTCGCTGCGGCAGATGCGCAGCGCGTCGGCGGCGGTGCCCGCGCCCACGGTCTCGACCTCGTCGCTGGCCAGCAGGGTGCGCAGACCCTCCATCTGGGCGGGATCGTCCTCGACGATCAGCACCCGGCGCAGGCGCTGTTCCAGACGATCCTCCAGATGGCGGAAGGTCGTGGCCAGCTGGCTGCGGTCCACCGGTTTCATCACATAGCTGATCGCGCCCTGCGCCAGCGCATCCTTGACGTGGTCATTGGCGGAAACCATGTGCACCGGAATATGCCGGGTGGTGGTGTCGCGCTTCAGCCGGTCCAGCGCGGACAGGCCCGAATGGTCGGGCAGACCCACATCCATCACGATGGCCTGCGGCAGGAAATGCCGCGCCGCGCGCACCGCATCATCGGCGCGCCCCACGCAGACGCAGCGGAACCCCAGTTCGACCGCCAGATCGTAAAGGATGCGGGCGAAGGCCGGGTCGTCCTCGACCATCAGCATCACCCGGTCGCCGGGCGCGATGATGGCGCGGTCGTCTGTCAGGCCGGGCAGCGCGTCCAGCATAAGCGGCGCAGCCTCGTCCACCGGGGCGGGGCTGGGCATCGGCGCCGGACGGGCGCGGGCGCGGGCCGGGGCGGGCTGACGGATCGCCGGGGTGGCGGGCAGGATCAGCGTGAAGGTGCTGCCCTTGCCCGCCGCACTGGTCAGCGTGATCCGCCCGCCCAGCAGATCGGCCAGCTCGCGAGAGATCGACAGCCCCAGCCCGGTGCCCCCGAACCGGCGAGAGATGGTGCCGTCGGCCTGCCGGAACGCCTCGAACACGGTTTCCTGCTGATCGGCATCGATGCCGATGCCGCTGTCCTCGACCGCAAAGGCGATGCCCTGCGGCGCAGCCGTGACATGCAGCACCACCTGGCCTTTTTCGGTGAATTTCAGCGCGTTCGAGATGAAGTTGCGCAGCACCTGTTCCAGCCGCTGGCGGTCGGTTTCGATCACCGGCAGGCCGGTGGCCACGCGGGCGGTCAGGGTCAGGCCCTTCTGACGGGCCTGACTCTCGAAGCCGCGCAGCAGCTTGTCGGCGATGGTCTGCGGATCGACTGCATCGCGGGCCAGTTCCAGCTTGCCCGATTCGATCTTGGACAGGTCCAGAATGTCGTTGATCAGCGCCAGCAGATCCTTGCCCGAGGCTTCGATCGTCTCGGCCCACCGGACCTGTTCCTCGGTCAGGGTGCGGGCGCGGTTGTCCGACAGCAGCCGCGACATGATCAGCAGGGCGTTCAGCGGGGTGCGCAGTTCATGCGACATGTTGGCGACGAATTCCGATTTATAGCGGCTTTCGCGGCTCAGCGCCTCGGACTGATCCTCCAGCATGCGGCGCGAGCGGGCCAGCGCGTCGCGCTGTTCCTCCAGTTCCTGGGTCTGGCTTTCCAGCCGGGCGTTCTGCCCCTCCAGCTCGGCCTGCTGGGCCTCCAGCCTGCGCTGGCTGTCCTGCAGGGCGCTGGTCTGTTCCTCAAGCTCTTCGTTCGATGCGGCCAGCTCTTCGCCATGGCTGCGCAGCTGGTCGGATTGACGGCGGGTTTCCTCCAGCAATTCGCGCAGCTGTTCGCGGTATTGGGCCGATCGCAGGGCGATGCCCAGCCTGTCGGCGATGCGGTCGAACAGTTCCAGAACCCGCGCGTCCGGCGGGCCGTCCAGACCGAATTCCAGCACCCCGTTCACCAGCTGCCCATCGCGCAGCGGCACGATCAGCGCATGCGCCGCATGTCCCCGCGCCAGCCCCGAAGCCCAGCCAAGCGCCTGACCGACAGGCAGCGCCAGATCCAGCGGGCGGCCTTCGGTGATGGCGCGGCCCAGGTGGCCCTCGCCCTCGGCCACGCGGTCGGCAAGGCCTGCGGCGTCAACGCCCCAATGGGCCAGACGCATGTGACCCGACCCGTCGCGGGCATAGGCCACGGCGGCGCGCGCATCGATGCGTTCGGCCAGCATGCCCAGCACCTGCTGGGCCAGACGTTCGGCGCCAAGTTCCCCCTGCGTGGCGCGCGACAGGTCGATCTGGGCCTGATTGATCCATTCGCCCTGCGTCAGGCGCTGGCGGTTCACGATCAGGCTGCGGCCCATCCAGCCAAGCGTCAGATAGACCAGCCCGGCCAGGATGCGGTTCATCGCGGCGACGGTCGGGTCGATCCCCGCCCGGTCGAAGCCGAAGCCAAGCGCCATGGCCACGCAGGCCACCGCCGCCACGCCAAGCGGCAGCATCGGACGCGTGCCCTGAAAGGCCAGCGCCAGCGGCAGGATGTACAAAAGCCACACCGCCGACCCAAGCGGGAAGGACAGGTCCAGCGCCAGAACCCCGCAGAGGGCGGCCGCGATGACGATCAGAATCGTCAGGTCAGGGATCTTGGTCACGAACACTCCTGCAGGGCCGTCCGAAGGGTCAGGTTTTCGACGGCTGCGTCGAACGCGTCACGCGCCGTTTTCGTTCAATCGTCTGAAATGAATAAATGATAACCGGATACCGGGACTGCGGAACCGCCCCGGCCACCGCCCTGCCCTGACTAGTCAAAACCACCGCCCAAGTCGAGAGGTTCGGACCCCTATCCCCGCAGCGGCCAGATGCGCGACCAGATGCCGTCGCGCAGGATCAGACCGTGATGCAGCGCCGCTGCCAGATGCAGGGCCAGCACCGCGACCAGCGCCCATCCCGCCGCCTGATGCAGGGCGGATGCGGCATCGGCCAGCGCCTCGGACCGGGGCACCAGCGCGGGCAGACCAAGCGCGTCCAGCGCCTCGATCGGAAAGCCGCCCGCCCGGACCCGGACATAGCCCGACAGCGGCATCACGATCATCAGCCCATAAAGCGCCAGATGCGACAGCCCCGCCGCGCGGCGCTGCCATGCCCCGACGCTGGCGGGCAGCGGCGGGGCCGGATGGGTCAGGCGCCAGACCACCCGCAGCGCGACGATGGCGATCAGCAGGCTGCCCACGTTCTTGTGAAAGATGAACAATCTGTCCTGCAGCGCGCGCCCGATGCCCTCGCCGGTCATGATCAGCCCGACCGGAATCATCGCCAGAAGCAGCAGCGCGACCAGCCAGTGCAGCGTCCGCGCCGTGGTTCCGTATCCGCCGCCCCGTCCCGCCATGGCCGATTTCCCCCCGCGCCGCCGTCAGGGCAAGGATACGCCGACCCTGCGATCACGCAAGCGTCTTGGCACGGGTGCTTGACGCGTCATCTGCCTGTCATATGTTCGCGCGATGCAGATTTCCCCGCCCCGCCCGATCCCCGCGACGTCGCGCCGCGCCCGCCGCCTGCCCGAGGGGCTGGTGATGGCGGTTCCCGCAGGGCTGGCGCTGAACCTTGCCACCGGCGTTCTGGTGCTGGATCAGGGCAGCGGCGCGTTGCTGGCGGGGGGCCTTTATCTGGTCACCGCGCTGCTGGTCGCGGTGGCGATGCACCGCCATTATCCCCATGACCGGATTGGCGCCTGCAATGCGGTCACGCTGATGCGGGTGGCGCTGACCGCCGCGTTGCTGGCGCCGCTGATGGGCGGGCAGGCCGATGGCGCGCATCCGGGGGTGGGCCATATCGGCGGCTGGACGGTCGCCGCCATCGCCACGCTGTCTCTGTCGCTGGACGGGGTGGACGGCTATCTGGCGCGGCGCAGCGGGCTGTGTTCCGATTTCGGCGCCCGCTTCGACATGGAAGTCGATGCAGGACTGGCGCTGGTGCTGGCGCTGCATGTCTATCTGGGCAGCCCGGTCGGGGCCGAGGTGCTGATCCTTGGCGCCATCCGCTATGTCTTTGTCGCCGCCAGCTGGATCTGGCCGTGGCTGCGCGCCGCCCTGCCGGTCAGCTATACGCGCAAGACCGTCTGCGTGCTGCAGCTGGGATCGCTGATCGCGCTGCAGCTGCCGCAGATGCCGCAGGACGTCGCGATCCTGCTGGCGCGGGTCGCCTCGATCGCGCTGATCTGGTCCTTTGCCCGCGACGTGATCTGGCTGCGGAGCCACAGGTGAGGGCGCGTCCCGGCCCCCGCTCCCAC
>NZ_RQRT01000115.1 GCF_004335005.1 Paracoccus nototheniae
CTGACCAGCTCGAACGCCTGGATCGACGCGCAGGGTCTGCCCCTCGATCAATACCGGCAGTTCTGATGGCCCGTTTCGACGTCTACGCCCGCCCCGGTGGGGCGGCGGGTTATGTCTTGGATGTGCAAGCCGATGTGCTGAGCGGATTGAACACCCGGATCGTGGTGCCCCTCCTGCGTGTCGCGGATGCTCCGATCCCGGCGAAGCGGCTCAATCCCATCTTCGAAATTGGGACCGAGCCGCATGTCATGGTCACCCAGTTCATGGCGGCGATCCCGCGCGCCCTCCTACGCAATCCCGTCACCACTCTAGATGATCGTGACAGCGAGATTATGGCAGCGCTGGACATGGTCTTGGTGGGCTTCTGACAATGGCTGACAGTCCCCTCACTCAACCCTGACCCTGCCTGTCTGGCGAGAATGGGCATTAAGCCGATGCTGCTCGTGCCCGGCTCAACCGCTGCCTGTCGTCTGGCGACATAGGTAAAAATAACAGGCCACCACCCCCGGCGCTTCGGGGGTGTGGTCTCAGGAGTGTCATCCGAGCTATGAGCGCGTCTGTGTTCCGTCGCCAGCGATGTGGATTGTGCGAGTGGCAGCGGCGACGGCCCCGAATACGTGCAAGGTCCGGTCGAGGTGGTCGGACCTGACGTCTATGACCTAGACCGGGACGGCGACGGGATCGCCTGCGAACACTGAGGGCCCCGCCGGCTTTTACCAATGATATGATGGCTCATGGACAATCACGACCTTGAGGCCATGTTTTTGGCGGCTGGCCTGCCTGCGGATCAGGTTGACGACGTGCTGGGCTATTTCCAGACTTTCGGCGGCGCGGCCAAAATCACCTCCCGGAGCGATTACGAAACCGCCACGGCTCTCTATCGGGTGATGGATGACAGGTTGGCACCGGATGACCTCTACAGCCCGGCCGCGCGCTATGTGATTTCCCTTGGGGAACAGATCAACGAATGGGACAAGGGGGGGCCGCAGATCCACCGCTAGTTGTGCCAACCCCGAGAAGCGGTGTTATGCGCCGAGACGCGCAGGGGGCGGGGGTCAGCCTGGGGTTGCGAGAAAGATGGCGCCTAGGTGGCAGAACGGGTGGAGACCGCACAAATTTCAGAGCTGTCAATCTTCAAAATGCGAAGTGCATGAACGACTTTAGCCTCGATCATCCGCTCGATCGCTTGATCGCGCTCCCAACTTTCCTGTTTCAGGCGCCAGCTTCTGTCAGCCCCTAACTTCTTGGTCTGGTTCAAAATTAAGCCTTTCACCGATAAGAGTAATGTTCTTAATATAATATAATTTAAGCGGATTTCCCCAGATATTCTCTTAAATGACTTAAACTTGAATTGGCTATCTGGCCTGTCATCGACATATGCCTATTTGGCAAAAGGCGATGAGATAAATAATGCAAGAGCAGGAACTGCGAAAGCTGATCTTGGCAGCGGGTCTGTCTGAAGGTCAGGTTGAAGAGGTTATACGTCATTTATGGATAGTTGACGAAATTCCTCAAATTAACACTACTGCCGCCTATAAGGCTGCCAAGGCACGCTATGATCTGATCAGCGGCTTTGTACCTCCAAATGACACTCATAGCCCGGCGGCGCGATACATCATCGCTCTCGGGGCTCGTCTCATTGACTGGGAACAGAATCGTATGCGATGATACATTGAAATATGTGATATTTCAGCGCATTGCTTAGAAAAAATCTTTTCCCGCTCACGCAAAAAATTTGGAACTAACATCTCCATTTCCCGTTTCTGGTTGCTGGTCTAGCAATGTTAACTTCTTAAAGTTGTGTATAGTAGAGGCGCCTCTGGAGATTTCTCTCTGGAGGCGCTTTTTTCTTGAAAAACAAGTTTTTATTAGAAATTTTCTTGCTTGGGTTGCTGAATTTTGTCAAATTCACGCTGATTTTTCAATAACTCAGGGCAACAAATAAGGCATAATTTTTCAGATTGTTTTTCGAGCAGAAAAACCCGTTCCAGTTGCTCGGGCAGGCTAATGATATAAATCAAGCCCCAGTAGGCATGACCGCTCCCCAGGTCGGATCACGCTATCCTCCTTCCATTCACCAAGTTGGGAACTAAGCGCTGGCTCCAATTCTGACCTGAAGCCGTTATAAGATCAGGAAAAGCATCAGGAGTGCCGTGATGAAAACTCTCTTTTCTGGAATTGCCTTGGCAACCACATTGACCTTCGGGCTTGCAGGCTCAGTCACGGCGGATCCGGGCCGCGGTCGCCATCACGAGCGCGATGCAAACCATGCGCATCAGGGATGCCCGCCGGGTCTCGCCAAAAAATCCCCCGCCTGCGTGCCGCCAGGTCAGGCAAGGCGCAGTGATATCCGCTATGGACGTGGCGTCGGGGACAGGCTGCGTGTCGAAGATTATGTTCTGGTCCGCGATCTGGATCGCTATGATATCGAGCGTCGTGACAACTGGCGCTATTACCGCAGCGACGATCAACTGTATCGGGTCGACGCCGAAACCCGCCAGATTTTGGCAGTGATTAACTTGGCGCGCGCCCTTTTCAACTAACGGTTGAACAAAACGCAACCGTTACTCTCATCCGGGAACTGGAGGCTGTCGCGGCAAGTTTGCATGCATCATCCGGGCATCTGGCCTGCGAGATAGGAGATTACAATGAAAACGTATCTTGTTCCTACTTTCCTCGCAGCCATGACAATTGGCGGAACGGCATCCGCACAAACGATGGCCACAGTTTCAACCGATCTAAACGTCCGTTCCGGACCCGGAGTGCAGCACGACGTAATCGGCGCGATTGGCTCAGGTGACGAGGTGTCCGTTCTGGGCTGCATCGACAGCGCGAACTGGTGTCAGGTCAGCGGCGATAATTTGGAAGGGTGGGCCTATGGCGACTACCTGAACGTTAAGGCAGGCGACGAAGTCGTATCGCTCTATCCCAACCGCGAGACGGTGGGCGTGACCATCATCGAGGCTCCCGTCGGGGATCCGACGACAGGGCAAGACGCTGCAGTCGGCGGTCTTGGGGGCGCTGCGATGGGCGCATTGATTGGTGGACCCATCGGCGCTGCTGCCGGCCTCGTCATTGGTGGTACAACAGGAGCGGCTGCAGCCGAGGATCCTAGCACCGAGGTTACGACCTATGTCACCTCGAATACGGTTGAGCCGATCTATCTGGACGGCGAGGTCGTCGTGGGTGCAGGCATTCCAGAGAACGTCACCATCTACGAGATCCCCGAGCAGCCGGATTATCGTTATGCGCAGATCAACGGGCAGACGGTGCTCGTGAATCCTCAAGATCGCCTGATCACTTATATTTACCGCTGACAACTACGCTCACCTACCTGGAAAGAAAGGGGGCGGGATCTGTTAGCGGCTTTCACAGTACAGCTACGATCATATCAAACCGTCCCATTCTCTCCTCCCCGTTTGTCCGGTGAACCTATCCTGTCCCTCTGTTCTGTCATGCTGTTTGCCACAGACAAACAGCATGACAGAACAGAGGTACGCCGACCTCCAAGGTAAGGTTTATGTGTCCTTTCCCCGCGTTGCGGGGCGAGCGTATAATTTGGCCTTGTGCCAAATTGTCTAGTGAGTACACATAAACCTTACCTTGGAGGTTCGGTCTATGCGCACACGTCACGATGAAGAGGGCATCAACCTCGCCATGACCATCGGGCGCCTCACGCGCGAGCCGAGCTATCGCAGCTTCGCCATCCTTCGCTGCGCCAAGATCAAAACCATGGGCAATATGGGCGCGTCTCTCCAGCATACCTTCCGTGAACGTGACACGCCCAATGCCGATACCCGGCGCACCCCGGAGAATACCGTCCTTGTGGGCGGCGATACCAGCCGCGCCATCCTCGATGCCTGGAAGGACCGCGCCCCCGAGAAGATCCGCAGCAATGCCGTCCATGGGCTGGAGTACTTTGTTGGTGGCTCTCCCGAAGCTTTGAACGCCATGAGCCGAAAACAGCAGGATGCCTACTTCACCGATGCCCTCGACTGGCTCAAGGCTCGCCACGGGGCCGAGAACGTGCTTTCCGCAGTGATCCACCGGGATGAGTCCACGCCCCACATGACGGTGATGACCATCCCCCTCGACGAACGCGGCAAGCTGAACGCCCGCGCCCTCGTCGGCAGCCGCGAACAACTCTCTGCCATGCAGACCGACTTTGCGGAACGGGTCGGGAAGACCCATGGTCTCGAACGCGGCCTGCAGGGCTCTCCGGCGCGCCATGAGCGGGTCCAGAGGGCCTATGCCCATCTCACCGACCCCGATGCCGCCGTGAGCCTCCCTGAGCGCCGCCGAGGCGCCATTCTGGGGCTGGGCGGAGAGACGGAGGCGGAATGGCGGGAAAGGGCCTCAGAGGACGTCTCAGACGCCGTGAGAAGCGTCCGCGCGGTCCGGCTTCGAGAAAACCGCGCTCATGCCGTAGAGGTCTTCACCCTCAAGCAGCAGATCCACGGCACCCCGAAGATGCAGAAGGAGCTCAGCAGCCTTCAATACGATAACAGCAGGCTGCACCGCGAGCTGAAGGCGACCGAGACCAGGGCCGAGCTGATCGCCAAGGAGAACCGCCGCCTGCACGCCATTCAGGACGGCATGGTCGCAGGCGGCCGCACCTTTGCTCGGGAAAACGGTCTGGATGAAAAAGCCTTCATGGCCCGCCTGCAGACGGCAGCACAAAAGGCGCTGGACGAGTTCGATGCCCCGGCTGCAAAGCCCGCCGTCAAGGCGAAGGCTGCGACCAGGACCAGAACGACGCCGCAGCCCAAGGCAGTGGTCGAAGCTGTCGAGCAGTCTCCAAAAAAGAAAACGGTCGTTCAGGAGCGGGTCCGCGAAGAGCCCGTGGTCGAGCACCGGATCAAGCCGAAGGACGATGCCTGGGATGACGGGCACTGACCTCGTTCTCGGCATCGCAACAGGACTCCCAGGTAGCCCGGATGAGGGCGCAAACAGGTCTTTCCAGCCCAAAAATCAGAAGCAAAATGGGCGAAGCCCTTCTTGTTCTAAAGTTCTTCTTAGTTCATGGCCGCTATTAACAAATAAATTCAAATAGTTATGAGTTTATAAGTAGGATATGGGGACTGATAAGTAGGATATGGGGACTGATAAGTAGGATATGGGGACTGAATCACAGGTTGACAGGTAGATTTTAACGCACCTAAAAATCTACCATGATTAAGACCCTGAAAATCGCGGCAGACCGCGCCCATGACGAGACCAAGACCGTGCTGCCCGCCGAGGTGGCGCGCGGGGTCTACATCGAGAATCCGCCAAGTGCCGAAGCTCTCAAACTGATGCATCTTCTGATCGGCACGGCGGGCGGACGCATGGCCGATGATGTGCGCCACGAACTGCGGCTGGCAGACATCAAGAAGATCGATGGCATGCGGAACCATACCCGCGCCACGATGCGGAAGCTCTTCGTCGAGCTGCGGGGAGCGGTGATTGTCTTCGATGACACTGAAGCTCAATGCGAGATCATCGGCGGGTTTCTGGATCAGGCGACGCTGGATTACCGCCGTGAGGTCAGCGACGACCTCCTGGTCGCCTGGTGGTTTGGCAGAGCCTTTCGTGAGATGGCCGAGAAGTCCTGCCACTGGGCTATCCTTGATCGGCAGACAGTGTTCGCCCTGTCTTCGAAATACTCGATCCTGCTGTTCCAGCATGTCGCCAGCCTCGTGAACCTCAATCACGTTACTAGCAAAACCTTCACCGTCGCTGAGCTGCGGGCTGTGATGGGAGTGCCGGAAGAAAAAATTCAACGGTTTGCCAACCTGAACCGAGACGTAATCCAACCAGCCATTTCTGAAATCAATCAGACATCCAGAATGATCTTAACAGCTACGCCAAAAAAGGTCGGGCGGACCGTCACCAACATCACGATTTCTTGGACAGAAAAGCCGCAAGAAGGGAAGCGAGATGCCAAGCGCGAGCTAGACAGCTCCAAGATAGGACGGAAAGCAAGGCGGGAAGGAACGGCCGCGATATCGATCAGTGCATTTCCCGAAACTGGCAGCATCGCTTATTCGCCCTACTGGATCGACCTGAAGCGCAAAGCTGGCTGCAATGCAGATAACGCCAAGATTGCGACCGACTTCCGGCGGTTCTTAAGCGAGCGCGGCATCTCTCGTGACGCTAGCAACATTGAGAAGCTGTTTTCCGACTTCTGCAAGCAGGTGGGGAGACTGTAAAAGTGTCATTCCTATCAAAAAATTGTCTGATATTGTCACTGTCATGACACTGATAAGACTGACACCACAGCAGGCAGCAGAGCGCGTAGGCGTTTCACGCGGAACCATCATGAATGCCATAAAAAACAGTGGTCTTTCGGCGTTCAGAGACAACCGAAATCGCTGGCAAATACCTATCGAGGAACTGTCAAAATGGATGTCAGAAAGATCTGACATTGCCACTGTCAGTGTTGACAGTTCCTTGCCCCCTCGTGCTGAGGGAAATCTGACCAGAATTGCAGTCTTAGAGGCCGAACTTAAGAGCAAAGATCAGCGGATTTTGGATCTAGAGCGTGATCGCGATAGCTGGAAAGAGCAGGCACAAAGCCTAGCGAGACGTCGCCCGCGGCGATGGTGGCCGTTCTGAAACCTGAGCTTGCCTGACACCCTAATGCGCATATATCATGCGCATGAATAGAGGTGGATCATGCAAGCCCAGACTGCCCTCCGAAAGCCCACTAACTTGACCTTGGACCCGGCACTGCTGACCGAGGCCCGGTCCTTTGGTGTCAATCTGTCTAAGGCCGCCGAGGCGGGTCTGCGCCGTGCCGTAGCCGCTGCCAAGGCCGAGGCTTGGCAGCGCGAGAACGCCGCAGCTCTGACCAGCTCGAACGCCTGGATCGACGCGCAGGGTCTGCCCCTCGATCAATACCGGCAGTTCTGATGGCCCGTTTCGACGTCTACGCCCGCCCCGGTGGGGCGGCGGGTTATGTCTTGGATGTGCA
>NZ_RQRT01000116.1 GCF_004335005.1 Paracoccus nototheniae
GGGTCAGCGATAGAGATTGGCGGGGGCGGGGAAGCTGCGGGTGCGCACGGCATCGGCATAATCGGCGATGGCCTGATCAGCGCGGGGGCCGAGATCGCCGAATTTCTGCACGAAGCGGGGGACGCGGCCCGAAAGACCCAGCATGTCGTCAAGGACGAGGATCTGGCCGTCGCAGCGGGCGCTGGCGCCGATGCCGATGGTGGGGATGGCGACGGTGTCGGTGATGCGGTCGGCCAGCGCCTCCATCACGCCCTCGACCACGACGGCAAAGGCGCCTGCATCGGCCACGGCGCTGGCATCGGCCAGATGCGCGGGCCATGTGGCCTGATCGCGGCCCTGCGTCTTGAAGCCGCCCATCGTGTTGCTGGATTGCGGGGTCAGGCCGATATGGGCCATCACCGGAATGCCGCGATCGGTCAGAAAGCGGATGGTGGGGGCCATGCGGGCGCCGCCCTCCAGCTTGACGGCCCCGGCGCCGGTTTCCGCCATGACGCGGGCGGCGTTGCGGAAGGCCTGTTCGGGGCTTTCCTCGTAGCTGCCAAAGGGCATGTCGATGACGACCATCGCGCGCGCGCTGCCGCGCATGACCGCCTGACCGTGCAGGATCATCATGTCCAGCGTGACGCCGATGGTCGAGGGCAGGCCGTGCACGACCATGCCCAGACTGTCGCCGACCAGAATTACCTCGGCATGGGGATCGACGAGGGCGGCCATCGGCGCGCTGTAGGCGGTCAGGGCGACCAGCGGCGTCTTGCCCTTGGCGGCGGCGATCTGCGGCACGGTGATGCGCCGGACGGGGCCCTGGCCTGCGTTGGGCATCGGATCAGTGGGGCGTGCGGACATGGGGATGGCCTTTCAGGGATGGACCACGCGCTGGTCGATCAACAGCACATCGCCGAACGCGACGGCCAGCAGGATCACGACCGGGCGGGTCACGGTGGCAATGCGCGACAGATCGCCCGCATCGCAGATGTCGATGGCGCGCAGGGTCGCGCGCGGCTCGGATGCCAGGATGGTGCGGATCTGGCGGCGCAGCAGGCTGACCGGGGTGCCGGTCGAGGCTGACAGCGCAGCCTGATCCAGCGCGCGGGCCAGCACCGGGGCGGCGGTACGGTCATCCGGCGTCAGGCGCTGGTTGCGCGACGACATCGCCAGGCCGTCGGCGTCGCGGACGGTGGCGACCGGCAGGATCTGAACGGGGATGTCCAGATCAGCAACCATTTGCCGGATCAGGGTCAGCTGCTGATAGTCTTTTTCGCCAAAGGCCGCCGCCTGAGGCTGGACGATGTTGAACAGCTTGGTCACCACGGTGGCCACGCCCCGGAAATGGCCCGGGCGCAGGCGGCCCATCAGGATGCGGCCAAGGCCCGTCACCTCGACATGGGTCTGGGCGCCGGGGCGATAGATGTCGGGCACCTGCGGCAGAAAGACCGCGTCGCAGCCCGCATCACGCAACAGGGCCAGATCCTGCGCCTCGGACCGGGGATAACGGTCCAGATCCTCGGTCGGGCTGAATTGCGTGGGGTTGACAAAGATCGAGGTGACGATCCGCCCGCCGCCCTGTTCGTCCAGCCAGTCGCGGGCGCGGGCGACCAGCGCCAGATGACCGGCGTGCAGCGCGCCCATGGTGGGCACCAGCGCCACGCGGTCCGTGCCCTTGCGCCAGTCGCGCATGTCCTGCGTGCTGCGGCAGATCTGCATGAGGGCCCCCCTTGGCGTGCGCGGCACCCTAGCGACGGCGTGGCGGGCGGGCAAGACCCGGGCAGGGCCCATGGGGTTTTCGCCCGCCTGTGGCGGCCGCCCTTGCCACCATGTGGCGACGTCACTGCCGCAATGACCGGCCGGAAGAGGGGCAGGTCACGGGTCTTGCCCTGAGCGGTGATCTGCGAGGTCAGTCGGCAGGATCCGCAGACTGCACGGATCCGGGCGGATGGTTGAGGGGCCGTGCTGGCGGTGAGGGCGAAGGGGGGCTTTGCGCCCCCCGTCGCGTGCCGCGACTCCCCCCGCAGGATATTTTTCTGAAGAAGAAACGCGCGGCGCGGATGGTGGGGGCTGGAATGCAAAAGGCCGGACCCTGAGGTCCGGCCTTTTTGTTTTGGAGCGGGCGAAGAGATTCGAACTCTCGACCCTAACCTTGGCAAGGTTATGCTCTACCCCTGAGCTACGCCCGCGCTCCGTCTCCTTGGGCGATCCGGTTGGACCGTTCCGCCTTCGGTGAGCGGTGATTTACGGGAGGGGGCGGGGGGCTGCAAGAGGAAAAATGGCCGGGCGCGCGGATTTTTTCGGGGCGCGGTTGTGGCCCGGTCCGGGGCGAGGCGGACCGGGGACAGGGTCATTCGGCGGCGCGGATGCGCAGGGGTTTCAGCATCGGGCCCAGATAGCGGCCGGTATGGCTGGCCTGAACCTGGGCCACGTCCTCGGGGGTGCCGGTGGCGACGATCACGCCGCCGCCATCGCCGCCCTCGGGGCCGATATCGATGATCCAGTCTGCGGTCTTGATGACGTCGAGATTGTGTTCGATGACGACCACGGTGTTGCCCTGATCGACCAGCTCGTGCAGCACCTCGAGCAGCTTGCGCACATCTTCGAAATGCAGGCCCGTGGTGGGTTCGTCGAGGATATAGAGGGTGCGGCCCGTCGAGCGGCGCGACAGTTCCTTGGACAGCTTGACGCGCTGCGCCTCGCCGCCCGACAGGGTGGTGGCCTGCTGGCCGACCTTGATATAGCCCAGCCCCACCTGCATCAGCGCGTCCATTTTCTCGCGGATGGGCGGGACGGCTGTAAAGAACGCCTGCGCGTCCTCGACCGTCATGTCCAGCACGTCGGCGATGGATTTGCCCTTGAACTGCACCTCGAGCGTTTCGCGGTTGTAGCGCTTGCCCTTGCAGGTTTCGCATTCGACATAGACGTCGGGCAGGAAATGCATCTCGATCTTGATAACGCCGTCGCCCTGACAGGCCTCGCAGCGGCCGCCCTTGACGTTGAAGCTGAAGCGCCCGGGCTTGTAGCCGCGCGCCTTGGATTCGGGCAGGCCTGCGAACCAGTCGCGGATGGGGGTGAAGGCGCCGGTATAGGTGGCGGGGTTCGACCGCGGGGTCCGCCCAATGGCGCGCTGGTCGATGTCGATGACCTTGTCCAGATGTTCCAGGCCGCGGATCGTTTCGCAGGGGGCGGGGGTCTGGCGCGCGCCGTTCAGGCGCAGCGAGGCGGTCTTGAACAGCGTCTCGATGGTCAGGGTCGATTTGCCGCCGCCCGACACGCCGCTGACGCAGACGAACTTGCCAAGCGGGAAATCGGCGGTGACGTTTTTCAGGTTGTTGCCGGTGGCCTTGACCACGGTGACCTTCTTGCCATTGCCCTTGCGGCGTTCCGCAGGAACCTCGATGGCGCGCTTGCCCGACAGGTATTGCCCGGTCAGGCTGTTCGGGTCGGCGGCGATCTGGTCGGGGGTGCCGTGGCTGACGACCGTGCCGCCATGCACGCCAGCGCCCGGTCCCATGTCGAAGACGTAATCGGCATGGCGGATGGCGTCTTCGTCATGTTCGACGACCAGCACCGAATTGCCCTGATCGCGCAGGTTCATCAGCGTGGTCAGCAGCCGGTCATTGTCGCGCTGGTGCAGCCCGATCGAGGGTTCGTCCAGCACATAAAGGACACCGGTCAGGCCGGAGCCGATCTGGGACGCCAGACGGATGCGCTGGCTTTCGCCGCCCGACAGCGTGCCTGCGGCGCGCGACAGGGTCAGATAGTTCAGGCCGACATTGACCAGAAACCCGAGACGCTCGCGGATTTCCTTGAGGATGGCGGCGGCGATTTCGGTCTTTTGCTTGGACAGATGGTTGGGGGCATCCTGCACCCAGTCCAGCGCCTCTTGAATGGACAGTTGCACCACGCGGCCGACGTGATCGCCGGCGATCTTGACGGCCAAGGCCTCGGGTTTCAGGCGATAGCCGCCGCAGGCGCCGCAGGGGCGGTTGTTCTGATAGCGTTCGAATTCCTCGCGGACCCAGTTCGAATCGGTCTCTCGCAAACGGCGTTCCATATTGGGGATGACGCCTTCGAAGACGCGGGCGATCTCATAGACGCGGCCCGCATCGTCGAAGCGGAACTTGATCTCCTCGGATCCCGATCCGCGCAGGAACATCTGCTGGATCTTGTCGGGCAGATCCTTCCACGGGGTCTTCTTGTCGAACCCGTAATGTTTGGCCAGCGCGTTGATGGTCTGGGTCAGATAGGCCGATTTGGTCTTGGCCCAGGGCACGATGGCGCCCTTGTCCACCGACAGCGCGGCATCGGGAACGACAAGGCGGTCGTCGAAGAACAGCTCCATCCCCAGACCGTCGCAGACCGGGCAGGCGCCAAAGGGGGCGTTGAAGGAAAACAGCCGTGGTTCGATTTCCGGAATGGTGAAGCCGCTGACCGGACAGGCGAATTTTTCGGAAAAGGTCAGGCGTTCGGGTTCGGCGTCGCCTTCACCCTCTGTTGCCAGTTCCAGATGGGCGATGCCGTCGGCAAGGTTCAGGGCGGTGCGCAGGCTGTCGGCCAGCCGCGTCTCCAGCCCCTCGCGCACGACGATGCGGTCGACGACGATGTCGATATTGTGGCGGAATTTCTTGTCGAGGGTCGGCGCCTCGTCCAGATCGTGGAAGACCCCGTTGATCTTGACGCGCTGAAAGCCCTGACGGCGCAGTTCCAGCAGTTCCTTTTTGTACTCGCCCTTGCGGTCGCGCACGATCGGGGCCAGCAGATAGGCGCGCGTGCCCTCGGGCAGGGCCATGATGCGGTCGACCATGTCCTGCACCTGCTGCGCCTCGATCGGCAGGCCGGTGGCGGGGGAATAGGGGGTGCCGGCGCGGGCGAACAGCAGGCGCAGATAGTCATAGATTTCCGTGACGGTGCCGACGGTCGAACGGGGGTTCTTGGAGGTCGTTTTCTGTTCGATGCTGATCGCGGGCGACAGGCCCGAGATGTGATCCACATCCGGCTTGCCCATCATGTCGAGGAACTGGCGCGCATAGGCCGACAGGCTTTCGACATAGCGGCGCTGCCCCTCGGCATAGACCGTATCGAAGGCCAGAGATGACTTTCCCGACCCCGACAGGCCAGTGATCACCACCAGCTGGTCGCGCGGAATGTCCATGTCGACGTTTTTCAGGTTGTGTTCGCGCGCGCCGCGCACTTCGATGAACTTCTGTTCCATGCCTGCCCCTTTGCCAGTCGCATCAGATAGGGACGCTTGGCCGAAAAGCAAGTTCCAAATGCGAACGAAGGCGGAACAACGCCCGGCCTTCCGCCATTTGTCGCGCTTGCCGCACCGCACGGTCCTGTTACCGCTGCCACTTGCGCTGCAATGCAGCACCGCTAGGATGCGGACGTCAGGGACAAAGGGGTGCGGGATGTTCAAGAAGATTCTGGTGGCCAACCGGGGCGAGATCGCGATCCGCGTCATGCGCGCGGCCAACGAGCTGGGCAAGAAGACGGTCGCCGTCTATGCCGAGGAAGACAAGCTGGGCCTGCACCGCTTCAAGGCTGACGAGGCGTACCGGATCGGCGAGGGCCTGGGCCCGGTGGCCGCCTATCTGTCCATCCCCGAAATCATCCGCGTGGCCAAGCTGGCGGGCGCCGATGCGATCCATCCGGGCTATGGCCTTTTGTCCGAAAACCCCGATTTCGTCGATGCCTGTTTCAATGCCGGGATCACCTTTATCGGGCCGCGCGCCGACACGATGCGCGCGCTTGGCGACAAGGCCAGCGCCCGCCGCGTGGCGATCAAGGCGGGCGTGCCGGTCATCCCCGCGACCGAGGTGCTGGGCGAGGATTTCGACGCCATTAAGAAGGAAGCGGCGGCGGTCGGCTATCCGCTGATGCTGAAGGCCAGCTGGGGCGGCGGCGGTCGCGGCATGCGCCCGATCAACAACCCCGAGGAGCTGATCGAGAAGGTCCGCGAGGGCCGCCGCGAGGCCGAGGCCGCCTTTGGCAATGGCGAGGGCTATCTGGAAAAGATGATCCTGCGCGCCCGCCATGTCGAGGTGCAGCTGCTGGGCGACACGCATGGGGGTCTCTATCACCTGTACGAACGCGACTGCACCGTGCAGCGCCGCAATCAGAAGGTCGTGGAACGCGCGCCCGCCCCCTATCTGACCGAGGAACAGCGGGCCGAGGTCTGCGCGCTGGCGCTGAAGATCGGGCAGGCGGTCGGCTATCAGAACGCCGGAACCGTCGAATTCCTGATGGATATGGATGACGACCAGTTCTATTTCATCGAGGTGAACCCTCGTGTGCAGGTCGAGCATACGGTGACCGAAGAGGTCACCGGCATCGACATCGTGCAATCCCAGATCAAGATCGCCGAGGGCGCGACCTTGGCCGAGGCCACCGGCCATGCCGCGCAGGCCGACATCACCCTGTCGGGCCATGCCCTGCAATGCCGCGTCACGACCGAGGATCCGCAGAACAATTTCATCCCCGATTACGGACGCATCACCGCCTATCGGTCCGCGACAGGCATGGGCATCCGTCTGGATGGCGGCACCGCCTATTCGGGCGGGGTGATCACGCGTTACTACGATTCGCTGCTGGTCAAGGTGACGGCCTGGGCGCAGACGCCCGATCAGGCGATCAAGCGGATGGACCGCGCCTTGCGCGAATTCCGGGTGCGGGGCGTCAGCACGAATATCGATTTCGTCATCAACCTGCTGAAACATCCGGTTTTCCTCGACGATACCTATACGACCAAGTTCATCGACACGACGGACGACCTGTTCACATTTGCCAAGCGGCAGGACCGGGCGACCCGCATCCTGACCTATCTGGCCGATATCAGCGTGAACGGTCACCCCGAGACGGCGGGCCGCCCGCTGCCCCCCGCGCAGGCCCGCCGTCTCGGGGTGACCGTTCACGCTGATATCGGC
>NZ_RQRT01000117.1 GCF_004335005.1 Paracoccus nototheniae
ACGGTCAGCTCCCGCAATCAGTGCTGAAGGGCCGAACGCCCATTGATGCGCTCAAGGACTGGCAAAAACAAAGGCCGGACCTGTTCAGGAAGAGGCCGTATAATCACATGGGATGTGACACCTAGCAGCCAGTCGCGGAAATGGCTGCGGTGATGATCATCGGGAGCCTTCGCCAGCGCGCTCAGGCCCTTCTCCATCTGTTGCCGGGTGCGCGGCGATGGATAGCTGTCATAGCTGACCACATCGATCATCGTAAGCGACAGCATCCGCTCCGGGTGAAAGACACCGAGCCTCTGGGCGATGCCGCCCCCGAAATCATGCGCCACGAGGTGAAACCGATCGAGGCCCCAGTGATCCAGCATGGCCAGAAGGATCTGCACCTGCGCGGAGATCGAGGTATCGACCTGCGGGTTCTGGGGACGTTCCGACAGGCCAAAGCCCAGCAGATCGAAGACATGGGTGCGGAACCCCTGCTGCGCCACATGCGGGACGACATTGCGCCAGATCAGCGACGATGAGGGCGTGCCGTGAAGAAAGACGACAGGCTCGCCCTCTCCATGACGTCCGCAGGCGATGCGGTGACCGTTCACGACGACCTGTTCCGTGATGAGCTGGTTCATGGGGTCTCTCCTATATTCGGGTTCAGGCCCCTTGGATAAATCGGTCTGTGAATGACGTAAAATGCAGTGGTTGACCAAAGCGATCGAAAAATGTCATGCCGTTCGTCATGACAAAGATGGAAATCGGGGCGCTTCAGGCCCTTTGCGCTATTCAGGACCAGGGCGGCGTGTCCCGCGCGGCGGCGTCGCTGGCGCTGTCGCAATCTGCCGTCTCTCACAAGATCAAGCGGATGGAGGACGTGCTGGGCTGCGCCCTGCTGGACCGTCGGACGGGCCGCCCCCGTTTCACGCAGGAGGGCGAGAAGCTGCTTGGCTATGCTCGCCGCATTCTCGCCTTGCATGACGAGGCGCTACATGCGCTGAGCACCGAGCCGCTGAGCGGCAGGATCAGGCTGGGCGTGACCGAGGACATGACGAGCAGCGGGGTGTCCCGCGTCCTTGGGCGGTTTACCCGGCTTTACCCCGCGATCTCGGCGCAGATCAGCGTCGCGCAGAGCCGGGTCATCGCGGCGCGTCTGGACCGGGGAGAGCTGGATGCCGGTGTCTTTCAGGTGTTCGCGGACGACCGCAGGCCAGACGACGTGACGCTGTTCGAGGACAGCCTGAGCTGGGTGAAATCGCCTGAACTCACGCTGGACATGGACCAGCCGATGCCGCTGCTGACCTTCGACGACGACTGCTTCTACCGCGATTGGGCGCTGCACCGTGCCCCGCAATCGCAGGCGGGGTTCCGCATCGTCATGCAATGCGCCAGCATTGCCGGCATGACATCGGCCATCCGCGCCGGTCTGGGCGTCACCCTTTTGAATGGTCGCCATATCGAGCCGGGTTTCGACGTGGTGACGGACCTCTTCCCGCCGCCGCCCAACGTCGCCTCCATCGTTCGCACGGGCCCAAAGCCACGCAACGCGACCCTCATGGCCCTGATCAGGATCGTGGCGGGCGAAGCCGATTGGCACGCTGACAAGGGCCCTGGGGCGGCGGCTGATCTTGTCAAAGTCAGGGATGGACGGGGAAAGCCAGCGGCGTAAGCCACGGATGCCGACTGGCAGCTTTGCCCGCATCGCGGATGCCGAATAGTGGACCGTGCTGCCGCAAGCCTTAGTGACCAGTTCACGGGCGTCGCGGACCGGCGGTATTTATAACGAGACCATGAGGTATGGTCCGAGGTCTTTGACCGTATCGCCGCAGCCCGCATCGTTCCGGGCTGGCCGACAACCATGCGGAGGACGCCGTGCCGGATCGCCTGTCTTGACCCCGTTCATCTCATGCGCTCAGCCGCGCCTCGCGCCTATCCCGCCCCGGTGGTGTGCCGAACAGGCGGGCGTAATCCCGGGTGAATTGCGGCACGCTTTCATAGCCGACGGCATGGGCGGCATGGCTAATCGCGGCCCCCCGTGCCAGCATCAGGCGACGCGCCTCGATCAGCCGCAGCTGTTTCTGGAACTGCAGGGGCGACAGGGTGGTGATCGCGCGAAAATGCTGATGGAACGAGGATTCGCTCATCCCGGCGACCTCCGCCAGATCGCCGATGCGCAGGGTGTTCGGGTAATCCCGGCGGATCAGCGCGACCGCCCGCGCGATGCGATGGGCATGGCTGTCGACGCCACCAAGCGCCCGGATCGCGGCGCCATGGCCACCGGTCAGCAGCCAGTAATGCATTTCCCGCAGCAGCGCCTCGCCCAGAACCGGCTGCGCGGCAGGCCGGTCCAGAAGACGCATCAGCCGCAAGGCGGCATCTGTCACATCCGGGTCGGCAGGCTGGATCCTGACCGGGGCGGTGTGGCTGGTGCGCAGATCGGCCTCGACCGCCAGTTCGCGCAACAAAGCCGGGTCCAGCTCCAGGGCCAGCGCGTAATAGGGGGCTGCGGGGCTCGCCTCGATGATCTCGCTAATCGTGGGCACATCGGCGGTGATGACCAGCGCCTCTCCCGCGCCATACGCGACGCTGGTCGTGCCCATCGTCACCCTCTTGCGACCCTGTAGGCAGATCGCGATCAGCGGCTTTTGCACGGCGACCTGCAACTCGCCGGGAGAAAGCTGACGCACCACACCCAAGCCTCGAAACGGGGTCGGCGCAAAACCGAAGCGGTCGGCATGGGCATCGGCGTGGCGGCGGACAAGGGTCAAAAGGCTGAGCATCAAGGAACTCCACGCGAAGGGGCTTGCAGTATCAGGCAAGCATAACGCCCTTTGGACAAGTCCTTTCGCAGAACTTCACCGAAACAGGCAAGAGAGGCCGAGAAACAGGCAACACAAGCCAGCCGTCATGCCCCATCTTCCCCTCATCCGCTGAAGAGAAGGAGCAGGATATGAACAAGATCGCACTGGTCACCGGCGCCAACCGTGGCCTTGGCCGCAATACCGCCCTGTCCATCGCCCGCCGTGGTGGCGATGTCGTCGTCGCCTATCGTGGCAATGCCGGGCAAGCCGACGAGGTCGTCAGGGATATCAAAGCGCTTGGCCGCAAGGCGGTGGCGCTCCAACTCGATCTGTCGGATCTGCCGGACCTTCCGGCCTTTGCCGCCACGCTGAAGGATAGCCTGCGGGGTGTCTGGGGACGCGACAGCTTTGATCATCTGATCAACAACGCCGGGCATGGCGAATTCACCCCCTTTGCCCAGACCACCGAGGCGCAGTTCGACGGGCTGTTCAACGTGCATGTGAAGGGGGTGTATTTCCTGACGCAGGCGCTGCTGCCGCTGATCGCGGATGGCGGGCGGATCGTGAACTTCTCGACCGGGCTGACGCGGTTCTCGGCCGAGGGTTTCTCGGCCTATGCTGCGGCCAAAGGCGCGGTCGAGGTGCTGACGCGCTATCTGGCGAAAGAGCTTGGGCCCCGCGGCATCGCCGTCAATACCGTGGCTCCGGGTGCCATCGAGACCGATTTCGGGGGCGGGATCGTGCGCGACAATCCCGATGTGAACGCGCTCTATGCGGGAATGACCGCACTTGGCCGTGTGGGCCTGCCCGATGATATCGGCCCGATGGTGGCAGGCCTGCTGTCCGACGACAATCGGTGGGTCACGGGACAGCGGATCGAGGTCTCGGGCGGTCAGGCGATCTGACCGTGTAGCATCGGGTCAGCGCGGTAGCGCGCTGGCCTGGTTTCCAGGCGGTTCCGATGGACGAGGTATGTGGTCTCTGATGACCGGCATCCGGCACGCCTGCATTTTTTCTTGCGTCGGCGACTTGGTTGGTTGGCGAGGTTTGTCACCTGGAGACGGTGTGTCTCCTCTGCGAAAGCTGGGCTGCGGCGCGCCCTGGCCGTGACCATCTGGTCTGGGGCGGCCTTGCATGTCTTGAACCGAAGGCGGCCCGACGACAGTCCGCCGTGATAAGCGCTAATTCACCATTCGGCGCCAGTGCTCGCGCGCGTTTTCCGGGCACCCCGCAGAGCTGTCGGTGGCTCGCAGCGTCGGTGTTTCTGCTATAAGATAAATCAGTCGTGATGCATGGGCTGCAAGGATGCCGCGTCGTGAACGTGGATGCGCGATAATATCTGCGCCACCCGCGCTGCCCGGGTCATGTGCCGGAGTGAACGGACCCCCATCTCTTGCCGTTCAGTCCTTTGCCGCCACGCAAGGAACATTCAAATGCTGAAGCCTCTCGCCGCCGCCCTTCCGCTTGCCAGCCCCGCTTTCGGGTCCAGCGAAGATGCCTGGTCGGCTTTTGCTGCCGAGGTCGAGGATGCATGCATGGGCGCTGTAGGCGGCTCGATCTCCGGTGCATCGGCGGTGGTCGATCCTTTCGCCAGCGAACGCTTTGGTCTGGCCATTGTCAGCGGGCGGACGGCGAATGACCGCGCCGTAAGCGTCATCTGTGTTCTGGACAAGGAAACCCGTGCGGTTCAGATCGGTGGCGAATTGGACATCGCGGTCACGCGGACCGGCCTGCAGCCGCTGACCGCCAGCGACATCGAGAGCGCTGCGTTGGACGGTGAGCTTTTCTGCAGCTTCGAGACCGAAAGCGGGACACTGCTGCTGGCCGCCGGATATGTTGCCTCGAACCAGCCTGCGCAAGCCGTCATCAAAGCGTCCGGCCGCATGTTGAGCCTGAGCGCCCCGGGCGGCTTCGACGCCATCATCGCCGGCACCGCGTTAACCGGCGTCGGCGGTTCGGCAATGATCGAAGTGACGGGGCCCGCGGCCGAGGGTGGCGAGTCCCCGGCCCGTCCGGCGACGCTGACGGTCCTGCCGGACGAGGGCATCGAGACAGCGGCTGATGGGTTTTGGCGCTGCGGGCCATAAGGTCTATGGGCCGCTTGGGCCGACAGATCTACAACGATTTCGGCCCGCCGGCCCTTGACGCGCAGGGTCTCAGCATAGCGGGCTAGGGCGTGTTGCGTCACAAACGGCGTTTGACGGCTAAGGATCCGCCTGCTGTCGCAAAGCTGCGTTCTCAGCACAGCAGCAACATGCGGGGGCCGTTCCATCGGCAATCAAGAAGCCGATCCAAGGACCATGCGACGAACGCATATAATCATCATGCCAAATCCTGGGGGCCGGGGTATCGCCTCAGGTGACGCGTCTCAGCTCCTTTTCAACATACACGCGTCGGGTTCGCCATTCGGTTTGGATGTTCGATGGGTCGCCTCGGTCTATCTGCACGTTATTCTGCCGCGCCGAAATTGTTCGTCCCTGCGCAAACATGCCCCGATGTCCAGCCAGGTCCGAAAGCCTGTCCCATGTCCGATCCAATCTTTTTCGACAACTGGCCCAGCCTGCTGCGCATCCCGCTCGTAGGATTGCTGGCCTATATGGCTTTGATCATCATGTTGCGCGCGTCTGGAAAACGGACGCTCAGCAAGATGAACGCCTTTGATCTGGTGGTTACCGTGGCGCTCGGCTCGACATTGTCGACAATCCTTTTGAATGCCAGCATTCCGCTGCTCGAAGGGATCTTGGCCTTGGCCCCGCGGGTGTCTCTGCAATATGCGATCACGTGGCTGTCGGTTCGCTCGGCCCGCGTTTTCCGAGTCTTATAAAAGCCGGGCCGAGCTTGCTGGTGCATGACGGGCGCTATCCCGATGCGGTCCTGAAAACACAAAAGGTCGCGCGCAACGAGGTCGCTGCGGCACTGCGCCAGAGCGGCAAGTCTGGCATCGAGGGCATTCTGTCCGTGGTTTTGGAAACGGACGGCTCCATGACGGTGACCCCGGGCTGATCTGGCGGCGTGGCCTTGCCATCCAATCGGCGGGGTGACAGGTTCACGTAACCAGTCAATGAAGAGGGACAGGCTTGTGGAGGACACGACATTTCTGTCCATGTCCGACCATCTGGGTTCTGTCGCCACCGCGCTGGAATGGGTCGTCGTTCTGATCGAACTGTTCGCGATCGCTATTCTGCTGCTGGGCGTGGTGCGCTTCACCGGTTGGTTCGTCTCGGGCGAGGTCATGCGGCGCGACGCTCATGAACGCGACCATCAGCTCAACCGCGGTCGGCTGGCGCTTGGCAGGCATATTCTGGCGAGCCTCGAAGTGCTGATCGTCGCCGACCTGATCCGGACTGTGCTGCACCTGACGCTGGCCAATATCGTGCTGCTGGGGGGGCTGGTGCTGATCCGCTCCTTCATCTCCTTCTCTCTCGAATATGAGATGAGAGCGCTGGAGAAGGAATGACCGCGCGGTCGGGATGAGGACGCGGCGTGTCATAAGGGCAGGCACCATGGTCGCCAACCTTGTCGCCTAAGGGGGTAATTGCCACAGATGCGCCGGGCGCATGAACGACCTAGGTCTATACACGCAAGGTGGCAAAACCCTGGAGCTCGGACAATCTTCGGAAGTTCATCGCGGCGTCAGCAGAACCGAACGACTAGCCTTCGGTGGGTCGACGCACCTGCGCCATGCGTAATGAATCTGAATCATATCTGCATTGTGCGGCTAGGGTGTTTCGGTATTCGCGGCTACCCTCCGACGATTTTGCCGCACTATTGACCCATCCACAGCAATCCAACTCACCGTCAGTGACACAAGGCTGTGATCGAGAGGTATTTCCCTCCGCTGAGCGGGATATTAGAATCCCAATGCCACAATCCGTTTGAAGGCAGGTCTGAACAATTTTTTCTTTGGATGGCGGATCGGCTTCGACTTATGGCAATAAGTCGAAGCCGAAGTTTCTGTTTCTTATCGAATTATTTGTAAGCGGCGGGGGCGCCTCACCTGCTTTCAGCTTGACGGCATGAAGTTCCAAGGCAGCAGATCGTCGATCCTTGCTTGCGGGTGACCGGCGGCCACTGCTTCCAAGGTTGCCTTCAAATAGGCGAA
>NZ_RQRT01000118.1 GCF_004335005.1 Paracoccus nototheniae
TTGGAAAAAAGGGGGCCATGCGTGCCATCTGCGCGGCAGTCAGCCAGAAAAGGTCGCTCATGTCACCGCTCCGTTTCTGGGCCGTGAATCACGCCGCGAAACGGAAATCAATGCATCCTGACCCTAGAAATGCCAACTGCCGATGGCTCTACAAAACTGTTAAGTGAAGTATGCGACGATCTTGTTAAAGCCAAGTTCGTTGATTTGACCCGGTATCGCTCGCAAAAGTACGGCGCTTGCCATTTAACCGAAAGTGAGGCGCCGAAAGTCGCCGTAGCATTGATGCCGCTTTGCAGCCGTGCTTTCGTCAAGCTAAACGTCATGCTTGCGATTGATCGCGACGCGTTGTTTTCGCCCCGCAATTACGTTCAAGTTCGCTGTAGGCTGTACGTTGAAGAAGCCCCATCGTCGACGTTCGTTCGGTTCCTTAACGACATGGACCGGCTAAAGGGTTTTGGGTCCGAAACCTTTGAACGAAATATTTCCCGCATTTCTAAAGTTTATGCGCTGAACCGCGTTGCTGAAATCATGCCTCGCAATTTTCATCGCGGATGGTCGGGCACGTTGCTACCGCATCAGACGTATGACGCAATGAAGGGTGCGGAAGCTTCATCATTTAGGGACGCTAGCGGCATTCACTCATGGGCTGACCTTCTGCATCGCGCAGGGGTCGCATAGGGCTGCGCAGGGCGGCAAGGCTTAGGTCATCTGGCACCCTGTGCTGCCCCGAAGCAAGAAGGCCGCTGACAGAGCCGCTGTGAGCCTCTGCTGTGTTGGCATGATCGCGGCTTCGACAGCAGAGAATAAAATGTGGGAACTAAAAAATGAAACCCGATGCATTTCTTAAAATGATATTCAAAACAAAATCGGAAATTACCGACGAACTCATTGCCGAAATGACTAGCCGTTGCTTAGCAGAAAAAAAACAATGGAATAACCGAAGGCGACGCTCCGAGAACATCGGCGGATACGACGAAGTTTATTATCAAAGGCAGAAACAATGTCAACTCAAGCCAAAATGGGCAAAGAATAGGAAGACGATTGCTGAGCGGGCCATATTGGCACGGGCATGGCAGTGATTTCTCTTGACTATGCTTTTATAAGATCCTTATTCATTCATTAACTGGTCAATATTGGCTCACTTATGCCGGGTAAGGATACTCTACTATGACCACAATGCCCGCCTCTGTCTGGAATACACCGCTTAGCCCCCCTATGGGTCCAGCTAAAGCAAGGCGCATCAGGTGCAAGTTGGATACGGTGGCCGATGTGAAAGCAGAGGCTTGCAAGCTGTACCGATCTGTTCGCGCCAAAGAGATTGACGCATCGGAAGCGGGGAAGTTGGCATACTTGCTGCAAATCATTGCGAAGCTTGCTGAAACCTCCGAACTGGAAGCCAAAATAATTGCGCTGGAGGCTGAGGAATGAACCGCATCCTTGCATCCCGCATTGCCAAGTTAGAAGCCCGGAAGGCAAAGACGCAAACAGCGAGGCGCACGATCTATCAAATTGGCACTCGATTTCCTGACCGCGTGGAAGTTATTGATGGAGTGTGCCATATTAGACCCCATTTTACGCAAGAGGGTTTCGCCGAATTTGCGAAACAACAGCAGGCAAGTTTATTAGCCAAACTGGCCGAATACGCTGAGATTCTGGGCGACGACGATGATGCGCCACCGCCCTATGTGGGCACCGAACGCGCGCCTGTATCGCCGGGCCACAAAGATAAGCGCTTCCTATTTATCCGTGAAAATGGTCGCGAAATTGAGATCGATACCCTCACCGGAAACCGCCGTTACACTTGAAGGAAATTATCAAATGAATCCCCGTTATCTTAATCCCGACCCCCTTGTTCAACAGCGCCTCGACCTTTTGAAATTACCTGTCGGCTTTGACAGTCAGTTCGCGCGTGGCGTTGCGCACATGCCTGCCGAACCGGCCACCAGCCTAACCAAAGCTGGTCATGTGCTGCGTGATGCCGTAGGGCGTCTGGAACGATTGGCAAATGACCCAACGAAGCTTTCCCCGGTCAAGCATCAGGATGCACGGCGTCTCTATGAACGCATGTCGCATGACATGAAAGAATCTGCAAAATCCGCCGCGCGTTGGGCTGACCGGGAAATGCACTCTGCCCGCGACAACATGGCCGCTGTGCTGTCGAAGGATAGTTCGAAGGCATCGCTATATTCAGAAATCCGTGCATGGTGTGCCAGCCGAAAATCAGACCCGAATTTCCCCGCCGAATTGGCACGGCTTGTAGAGAGCGACATTGATGTCGCGGTTGCTATCAGCACAGCGCCTGCGTTCCTGTCGGGCGTCAGCGACGAACGGAAATCCACGCTGACAAAAAGCGCAATGCTCGCATTTTCCCCGGAAGATGCTGAACGTCTGATGGTAGCCCAAACCGTCGCCGTAGAAGCCGAACGGTGCGATAAGGCCGTCGATGGATTGCGGCCTGCCTTTTATGCCGAAGGCATTGCTCAATTGGCGAATGCTGCCGTCGATGTAAGCGCAGATTGGGTTATGCCCACATCACCCGCCGAATAATTCCGCCGAAGGTCGGAGGCAACTGCCCCGTCTTCGGATGGGGCTTTTTTTATTTTTTTGCCAGTTCTTTTCGTAGCTTTTCAATTTCGGCGACAACATGATGCACGTTTTTCGTGTGAAAGCCGCCCCGAAAGCCATGTTCAGGCTCGGTCTTGTAAGTAAGTTCCTCTCGTTCACTGCTACCGGGCATTCGCGACCAGCTTACCCAAACTTCGTAAACTGCGTCACCAACGTCGCGGCTCATTACGCCTTGCAATGGCAGGACTTGGCCGGGTGGTAGCAGGGACACCTCAGCGGCCTTCTGTTCAGGATTGGCGGCAGGTTGGCCGTTGGCTTGCGGCGGGGCGGGCGTTATCCGAAGCTTCACGTCAAATGCAGTGGCATTCCCTGTGTTCCTAAGCGTGAGGTTGATTGCAGTCGGGTCCGCGCCGCTGGATTCGAAATTCAAAACGACAAAGGGCTGTGAAGTCATTTTCGCTAGAACCTTGGTTTCGACTGCCAACACGCGGGTAACACGCCAAAGGGCGATGGTCGCCAATGCCGTCACAACGCCCGCGAATACCTGCGCAGCGACAAGCACGTTGGCACCATTCGAAAACCATTGTTGGACAGCTTCAACGCTCACCACAACGCCCCTTTTGACAGCTTCAAACCGCAAGCATGTGGGCAATGCTGGATCACTTCAAGCCGCAGATTCACGAATGCGTGAGCAACTTGGGTTCTAGGCGGGGTGTGAACGCCGAGTTTCGCAGACCATTTTGCTAGGGGTAGATAATGGGTAGAGATTTCCGGTCTTGAAGATTATCGACCAAAATCAATATCTTAAGGGGGTGAAGTGGCAGCCCGTAGGGGAGTCGAACCCCTCTTTTCAGGTTGAAAACCTGACGTCCTAACCGATAGACGAACGGGCCACTTTCTTTCGCTGCAAGTCTTCCCGGCGGCGTGAGGCGGTGTTTAGGCAAAGGCGTCCGGGGCTGCAAGTCAAAAAATCCGCCCGGCGGGAAAAAAAACGAACCTTTTGGTCAGGCCGGGAAAAACCCTGCCGCGACAAGCCACAAGGGCAGGCTCAGCGCGGCCAGCACGGTTTGCCATGTGAAGATCGCGGCATAGAAATCGGCGTCCCCGCCCATCTGACGCGCCAGAATATAACCGACCGGGGCGCCCGGCGCCGCAGTCGCCAGCAGGCCCGAGGCCAGCTGCCCACCGGGCAGGCCCAAAACCAGCGCCGCACCCAGAAAGATCACCGGACAGATCGCCAGACGCAGCCCGACGCCCAGCCACAGCGACAGGTCGCGCTGCCACAGGTGCCGGATCTCGATCCCGGCGCCCACGGCCAAAAGGCCCACGGCCAGCGCCCCCTGCCCCAGCCAGTCCAGCGGCGCCATCACCCATCCGGGCAGCACGATCCCCGACAGGTTCAGCGCCAGCCCGGCCAGACAGGACAGCACCATCGGGTTGCGCGACACCTCGGCCCCGATGCGGCGCAGCGCCCCCGCCGGGCGCGGCCCGTCCGATAACAGCGTCAGCGCGATGATGGCCGCAATGTTGAAGGCCGGGATCAGAAAGGCGAAGGCCACCGCCAGATCGCCAAGCGCCCGCGCCCCAAAGGCCTGCGCCGCCACGGCCAGAATCAGCAGCGAATTGAACCGCAGCGCGCCTTGGAACAGCGAACTGGCGCGCGGACCTTGCTCGGCCCGCGACAGCGCCCAGACCAGCGCCAGCCCCCCGGTCAGCGCAAAGGCCAGCGCCAGCGCGCCCAGATAGGGCCCAAGCCGCCCGATCGACAGCTCCGAGCGATAGATCGAGGTCAAAAGGATCGCCGGAAACAGCACGCGATAGCCCAGCTGCTCGATCCCCGGCCAGCTGGCAGCGGGGATCAGCCCGCCCCGGCGTGCCAGATGTCCCAGGGCCACCAGCGCAATGACCGGCAGGATCGACAAGGCGGCGGTCATGGGCGGCTCCCTGCGGCTTGCGGCCTTTCGCGCAGGGTTGTAGACCCGCCCGCAACGAAAGGAAACGTCATGTCGATCACCGAGGATCAGGCCCGCAAGGTCGCGCATCTGGCGCGCATTGCCGTTGACGATGCCGCCCTGCCCGCCCTGGCGCGCGAGCTGGGCACCATCCTGCAGTTCATGGAACAGCTGAACGAGGTCGATGTCGACGGCGTCGAACCGATGACCGGCGTCACGCCCATGCGCCTGAAGCGGCGCGAGGATGTGGTGACCTCGGGCGGGATGACCGACAAGATCCTGTCCAACGCGCCCGATGCGCGCGAGGGTTTCTTTGCCGTGCCGAAGGTGGTGGAATGACCGATCTGAACCGACTGACCATCGCGGGTGCCCGCGATGCCCTGCGCACGGGCGAGCTGACCTCGGTCGAACTGACCGAGGCCTGCCTGTCTGCCATCGAGGGCGCGGGTGCGCTGAACGCCTTCGTCCACCACACCCCCGACATGGCCCGCACCATGGCCGCCGCCGCCGATGCCCGCATCAAGGCGGGCGACGCGGCCCCGATGACCGGCATCCCGGTGGGGGTCAAGGATGTGTTCTGCGTGCGGGGTGTGCCAAGCCAAGCGGGCAGCCGCATCCTGCAGGGCTTTCGGCCCGAATACGAATCCACCGTGACGCAGAACCTGTGGAATGCCGGCGCGGTCATGCTGGGCAAGCTGAACCAGGACGAGTTCGCGATGGGCTCGACCAATGAAAGCAGCTGCTATGGCCCGGCGATCAATCCGTGGCGCGGCGCGGACGGCGCGAAACTGACGCCCGGCGGCAGCTCGGGCGGCTCGGCTGCGGCTGTGGCAGCCGATCTGTGCCTTGGCGCGACGGGAACCGATACCGGCGGATCGATCCGCCAGCCTGCGGCCTTCACCGGCATCGTGGGGCTAAAGCCCACCTATGGCCGGGTCAGCCGGTGGGGTGTGATCGCCTATGCCTCCAGCCTCGATCAGGCCGGACCGATGACGCGCAGCGTGCGCGATGCGGCGATCATGCTGGGGGCGATGGCCTCTGCCGATCCGATGGACAGCACCTGCGCCGACCTGCCCGTCCCCGATTTCGAGGCCGCGCTGACCGGCGACATCCGTGGCAAGCGGATCGGCATCCCGCGCGAATACCGGATGGAGGGGATGCCCCCGGCCATCGACGCCCTGTGGCGCGAAGGCGCGGACATGCTGCGCGATGCGGGGGCCGAGATCGTCGATATCAGCCTGCCGCATGCGAAATACGCCCTGCCCGCCTATTACGTGATCGCACCTGCCGAGGCGTCGTCGAACCTGGCCCGCTATGACGGCGTGCGCTATGGCCACCGCGCGACACTGGGCGCGGGCGACGGCATCACCGAGATGTACGAACGGACCCGCGCCGAAGGCTTTGGCCCCGAAGTCCAGCGCCGGGTCATGATCGGCACCTATGTGCTGTCGGCGGGCTTCTATGACGCCTATTACAACCGCGCCCGCAAGGTGCGCGCGCTGATCAAGGGCGATTTCGATCAGGCCTTCGCGGCGGGCATTGATTCGATCCTGGCCCCGGCCACGCCCTCGGCGGCCTTCCCGCTTGGCTCGGTGGACAAGGGCGATCCGGTGCAGATGTATCTGAACGACGTCTTTACCGTGACGCTGAACCTTGCGGGCCTGCCGGGCATCTCGGTCCCGGTTGGGCAGGATGCGCAGGGCCTGCCGCTTGGCCTGCAGCTGTTCGGCCGCCCCTTCGAGGAAGGCGATCTGCTCAATCAGGCCGCCGCGCTGGAACGGGCTGCGGGATTTGTGGCCAAGCCCGATCGCTGGTGGTAACGTCCGCGAAACAGGATGAGGATGGCGGCATGCGCGGCTGGTGGGTGTTGACGGTGCTGGCGCTGGCCGGTTGCGGGGAAAATCAGGGCTGGAACCCGAATTACCAGTTCGGCGGCGACGATTACGGTCGCTATCTGACCGCACGAGAGGCGGCGCTGGTCACCGGTGCCGTCCCGGCCCGCACCATCCCCGTCGCAAGGCCCCTCTATACGCCGACAGGCGCACAGATCGCAGGTCAGGATCCGGTGCCCGTGCCCCCCAGCATGGGGCTGCGCGTCCTGCGCCCGACGACGGTGCCTGCGGCTGGCGCGGCTCCGATGATGAACCCGGTCACGGCAACCACCCCCGCCCCGGCACCGGTCATGATCCCGGTCACGCGGCCAGACCGTCGGGGCCTGCCCGGCCAGCCGATCCGGATCACGCCTGCGGACATGTCCCTCTGACCCGATGACCGCCCCCGTGCCACCGGCATTCGTGCCGCCTGCCCC
>NZ_RQRT01000119.1 GCF_004335005.1 Paracoccus nototheniae
GTCTGGATCGGGGGGGCGGCCGTCGGGCCGCTTGCCTGACCGGGCCAACTGCGCCAGTCTGACCCCATGGTCGCGACAGGCGCCATGGCGGGGACGGGGATGGAGCCACAGACAGACCAGACGCTGGCCGCCGAACTGGCCGTCTTGGGCCGCTATCTTGTGCAGCAGGCCGATGCCCTGACGGCCCATCTGCTGCGACCATGGACCCTGTACCAGCTGGCCATCGCGCTGGCACTGTTCGGGCTGGCACACGGCCTGCGCGCGGTGCTGGGGCCCCGGCTGCGCGGCTGGATGCAATCGCGCGAGGGTTGGCCGATGTGGCGGATGCGCCTGCTGGTGGTGGTCCACCGCCGGCTGCGCGCGATCCTGTTCGTCGTCCTGATCTGGCTGGCGGTCGTGGTGATGCAAGAGGTGACATGGCCAAGCCGGTCCTATCTGCTGGTCCTGTTGTCCAATCTGGCGCTGGCCTGGCTGATCATCGTGTTCACCACGCGGCTGATCCTGAACCCGCTGCTGCGCAAGGCGGTGCGGTGGGGCGCGCTGATCTGGGTCACGCTGCGGGTTCTGGACATGACCGACAATGTGGCCCGGCTGCTGGACCGCATGGCCATCGAGATGGGAGAGATCCGGATCTCGGTCCTGATGGTGGTGCAGCTGGTCGCCACGCTGGCGATCTTTTTCATGGTCGCGAAATTCGCCTCGCGCTGGCTGTCGGCGCGGATCGCGGCCAGCGAGGATCTGACGCCGTCGATGCGGGTGCTGGTGGTCAAGCTGCTGCAGACGGTGCTGTTCCTGACCGCCTTCATCATCGGTCTGCGCGCCATCGGCGTCGATCTGACGGGGCTTGCCTTTCTGTCGGGCGCGATCGGTCTGGGCATCGGCTTTGGCCTGCAAAAGGTCGTGTCGAACCTTGTGTCGGGGGTGATCATCCTGATGGACAAGTCGATCAAGCCCGGCGACGTCATCTCGATCGGCGAGACGTTTGGCTGGATCAACCAGCTTGGGGCGCGCTATGCCTCGATCTCGACCCGCGACGGGCGCGAATACCTGATCCCGAACGAGGATCTGATCACCGGGCAGGTGGTCAACTGGTCCCATTCGGATGAATTTGTGCGGCTGGATATCACCTTCGGCACGTCCTACGGCGACGATCCGCATCTGGTGCGCCGCATCGCGACCGAGGCCGCGCTGACCGATGACCGCGTCCTGTCCGCCCGCCCCCCGGTTTGTCATATCACCGGCTTTGGCGATTCCAGCGTCGATTATGTTCTGCGGTTCTGGATCCGCGATCCGACGGGCGGGTTGACCAATATCCGCGGCAAGGTGTTTCTGGCCCTGTGGGACAGCTTCAAGGCCCATGGCGTCACCATCCCCTTTCCGCAGCGCGAGGTTCGCCTGATCGACCGGCCCCCCGGACATGCCCCCGAACGGCCCACCGCTGACCCCTTGCGGGACTGATGGTCGGGGGCAGCCGATGACACAGAAAGCGAGGATGATGATGACCGACAGGATACTGGCACTGGTGGACGCCTCGGCCTATTCGGAAAGCGTCTGTCACCACAGCGCGTGGATCGCGGGCCGCCTGAACGCGGCGGTAGAGGTGATGCATGTTCTGGGGCGGCGCGAAACGGGCAGCGCGCAGAACCTGTCAGGCGCGCTGACGCTTGGCGCCCGCTCTGCCCTGCTGACGGACCTGGCGGCGGCGGACGAAAGCCGCGCACGTCTGGCGCAGGCGCGAGGCCGCGCGATTCTTGAGGATGCGCAGGCGATCCTGGAGGCCGATGGCGCGACGGCCATCACGACCCATCTGCGCAAGGGCGACCTGCTGGAGGCGGTGCAGGCGGTCGAACCGGACATGCGCGCCATCGTCATCGGCAAGCGCGGCGAGGGGGCGGATTTTGCGACCGGCCATCTTGGGTCGAACCTTGAACGCATCGTGCGTGCGTCACAGGTGCCGGTCTTTGTGGCCTCGCGCACATTCCAGCCGGTCTCGCGGGTGATGGTCGCCTTTGACGGAAGCGCCTCGGCGATGCGGGCGGTCGATCGCATGGCGAAAAGCCCGGTTTTCGAGGGGCTGGCGATCACGCTGATTTACGCGGGCGATGGGGGCGCGGCCATGCAGGCCCGGCTGAACCAGGCCGCCCATGCGCTTGAGGTCGCCGGGCTGCCCGCCGACACCCGCATCGTCCCGGGCGAGCCCGAGGATGTGCTGCCATCGCTGATCGCCGCCGAAGGGATCGATCTGCTGGTCATGGGCGCCTATGGCCACAGCCGCATCCGGCGCCTGATCATCGGATCGACCACCACCGCGATGGTGCAGGCCGTCCGGATCCCGGTGCTGATGGTCCGCTGACCCGACCCGGTCAGCCGGGCCGCCCATGTCCGGTCTGGCGGAGACGGGCGGCGCCTGTTTATCGGGGGGCGTGGTCGTCGGGCAGGGATGGTTCGAACTCGCTCAGCGCCGGGCGTTTGCCGATGGTGATATGTTCGATATCCTCTGCCGCAAATCCCCGGATCAGGGCCGGGATCATCATCGAGACCAGCAGAAAGACCGGCAGCCCCACGACCGTGATGACCTGTTGCAGCGCGGTCAGCCCGGCCTCGCCTGCCAGCAGGATCAGGGTGGCGGCGATCAGCCCCTCGGCCAGACCCCAGAAAACCCGCTGACGCACCGGACCCGGCTCGGCCGTGCCTGTGCACAGCATGTCCACCACCAGCGACGCCGAATCCGACGAGGTGGCGAAAAAGATCGCCACGACCAGCACCGCCAGCCCCTGCATCAGCGGCGCCCAGGGCAGTTCGGCAAAGAACGCGAACATCGCGAGCGGCACGGATTCGGTCACCGCCGAGCTGATCGTGCCCGCCGCCGGTCCCATCGCGGCGCGTGCCGCCTGTCCCAGCCCGTCCATCTGCATCGCCTGCCAGCCAAAGATCGCAAACCAGATGACCGTGAACAGCGACGGCGCCAGCAGCACACCAAAGACGAATTCCCGCACCGTACGCCCGCGCGAGATGCGCGCCACGAACAGTCCGATGAAGGGTGACCATGTCACCGTCCATGCCCAGTAAAAGACGGTCCAGTCGCCCTGCCATCCCCAATCGCCGGTGGCCATCCCCTCGCCATGCAGCATGTCGTTCCAGAACGCCAGGCGCGGCAGGTTGGACAGATAGAGGCCCATCGTCTCGACGATGCCGCGCAGCAGGAACAGCGTCGAGCCGGTGACCAGAACGAACAGCATCAGCCCCACGGCCATGCCGATGTTCAGGTTCGACAGGAACTTCACCCCCTTGTCCAACCCCGCCACGATCGAAATCGTCGCCACGATCGTCAGGCTGCCCAGGATCGTCAGACGCAGGGCGGTGTCATCGGTCCAGCCGAACAGATCCGACAGCCCCGCCGCCACCTGCGACGATCCCAGCCCCAAAGACACGGCCACGCCGAACAGGGTGCCAAGCACCGACACGATGTCGATGGCCTTGCCGACGGGACCGTGAATCCCCTCGCGCAGCAGCGGATAAAAGACCGAACTGACCCGCACCGGCAGGTCATAACGGTTGATGAAATAGGCGAAGGCCAGACCCGGCAGCGCAAAGATCGTCCAGGTGTGCAGCGCCAGATGATAGAGCGAGATCGAGATCGCGTCCTGTGCCGCCTGCAGCGTGAACGGCTCGACCCCCGGCAAGGGCGGGGACTGGTAATGGCTGATCGGCTCGGCCACGCCCCAGAACATCAGGACCGTCCCGATGCCGCCCGCGAACAGCATCGTGAACCACGACAGGTTGGTGTATTCGGGGCGCGAATTGCGCGGCCCAAGCCGGATATGCCCATGCCGCGACATGGCCGCATAGATCAGAAAGCCCAGCCAGACATTGACCGTCAGAATGAAGAACCAGCCCAGATTGGTGACGATCCACGCCCGCCCGGCGGCAAAGGCCCCGCCGATTGGTCCGGGCAGGACCACCAGCAGCAGCACGAAGACCAGACTGAGCCCGGCCGAAACAAAGAAAATCGTCGGATCGACCCGCAGACCCAAACGCCGCGCCAACCTGTCCATATCCTGCCCCGTTTTTGTGATTTGTCGGGGTCAATCAACGACAAGGCAGATCGTTCCCGAAAAATGCCGCACCCCCGTCGCGGTCCCCCTGTCGCTTGCGCGGTCACAAAGGGCTGCGGCCCGTGGACCGGTCGATGCCGTTCTGGCGGCTCGGCATCGACCGGTGACATCGGGGAATGTGGGATTTTTGGTGGAGCCGAGGGGAATCGAACCCCTGACCTCGTCATTGCGAACGACGCGCTCTACCAACTGAGCTACGACCCCATCGGCGTTAGGTTGCCCGGACCGTGCGGCTTGTCAAGAGGCGCCGCGCGGTCCGGGAAAAGGTCACTCGGGCAGGGCAAAGGCCACAAGCTGATCGGCGACCTGGGGCTTGATGATCGAATTGCCGCCAACGGCAAAGACCACGTATTGGCGGCCCTTGAAGTCATAGACAGCCGGGATGGAGACGGCGGGCGCCTCGACCTGGGCCTTCCACAGCACGTCGCCGGTGGCTGCGTCCAGCGCGCGGACCCGTGCATCCATCGAGGCGCCGATGAAGATCAGCCCCGAGGCGGTCACGACCGGCCCGCCGATGGTGGGCGAGCCCCAGCTTTCGGGCATGTAAAAGCCCCATTGCTGGACCTGACCGAAGGGCCGTTCCCACAGCGTCTCGCCGGTTTTCAGATCGATGGCAGACATCAGCCCATAGGGCGGTTTCCAGCAGGGCATGCCGAGCGGGTTGAGAAAGTTGGTCAGGCTGAAGCCATAGGGCGTGCCGGTCATCGGGAACAGGCCACCTTCGGCCTCGCTGCCGCCTTCGGCCATGGTCTCGTATTCGGCGCGCTCGATCAGTTGATAGATCTGCGCGACGCGCGAGCTGTTGATGTACAGGATGCCGGTTTCGGGATCGACTGCGCCGCCGCCCCATTGAAACCCGCCCGCCGTGGCCGGATAGGCCAGCGAGCCTTCCAGACTGGGCGGCGTGTACCGCCCCTCATACCGCAATTCATCGAATTTGCGCGAGCAATAGCCAAAGGACGCGATATCGGCCAAACCGAAGACCCCGCCCCAGTCATCGCCCAAAGGCGAGGCGGGCAGGGTGGGGATGGGCTGGGTGCTTGATGCCACCTCGCCCTCGGCATCCGAGGCGGGGAAGGGGCGATCATCGATCGGGAAGACCGGCTCTCCGGTCAGGCGGTTCAGAACGAAGGCATAGCCCATCTTGGTAGGCTGGACCAAGGCCGGGACCGCGCCGCCATCGCCGGGAATGTCGATCAGGGTGGGGGCGGATACGGTGTCGTAATCCCAGATGTCATGCTTGACCAGCTGGCGGGACCAGACGACCTCTCCCGTGTCGCCGTTCAGGGCGGTGACGGATGTGGCCAGCGGGATCTCGTCCAATCGGGTGCCGCCATAGAAATCCGCACTGGGGCTGGAGACGGGCAGATAGGCCAGGCCGTTTTCCTCATCCACCGACATGGCGGTCCAGACGTTCGCGGTGCCGGTCAGCCCGTCATAATCCTCGGGGATCGAATGAAATGTCCAGTCCAGCGCACCGGTCCGCGCATCGACCGCAAAGACCGAGCCGAGCGGATTGGCCGCATCGTGCCAGTCCTTGCCCGCCCAACCCAGCAGCAGCTTGTCGCGGAACACGGTGGGCGGCTGCAGCTGCGACAGTGGAAAATTGGCATCGGGCTTGTTCCACTGGTTCACGTCCAGAATGCCCGCATCCCCGAAATCGGCGCAGAGCGCGCCGGTATCGGCATCGACCGCATGCAGCTGGGCATCCATCGTGCCGATATAGACGCGCCGTGCGCAGGGGCCGTCGCCCTCGCCTTCCCAATAGGTGACGCCGCGATTTTTTAACTCGGGCTGGGTCAGGGGCTCCAGCGCGGTGTCTTCTGGTTCATAGGTCCAGACCACCTCGCCGGTATCGGGCTGCACGGCCATGATGCGGTAAAAGGGCGTGCCGATATACAAAAGGTCATTGGCCAGAACGGGGGTTGCCGACCAGACGGTGCCGACCATCTCGCCCGAGCCGTCGGACACGTCGCCGGTATGGATCTCCCACGCCTTTTCAAGATCGCCGACATTCTCGGGTGTGATCTGGGTCGAGGCGCTGAATTTCTGCGACATCGCATTGCCGTGGAAATGGGTCCAGTCGGTCTGCTGGGCATGGGCTGCGGGCGCGCAAAGGACAAGGGCGGGAAGAATGCGGAACAGGGTCATCGGCTTACCTCGCGACCAGAATGAAGATCAGCCACAGGGCCAGCGTCAGGGCGATGGTCAGCATCAGCCAGCCCTGCATCAGGAACCATACGCAGATCAGCGTCAGCAGCCCACCGATCAGGATCATGACGGTGACAAAGGTGCGCAGCTTGCCCGGCGACAGGCGCCCGACAAGGATCGCGGCCAACACCAGCGCCGCCATGCCCAGAATGGCCAGCCCCGCGCCGGGCGTCCCCGAAATGCCGGAACCGCGATTGAAAAACGCCAGCACGGCCAGAACAAGACCGATGATGGCGGGCAGGGCCATCAGATTGGCGACCAGT
Organism: Paracoccus nototheniae; assembly: GCF_004335005.1. GTDB lineage: Bacteria > Pseudomonadota > Alphaproteobacteria > Rhodobacterales > Rhodobacteraceae > Paracoccus > Paracoccus nototheniae. The sequence continues at coordinate 6,590 of NZ_RQRT01000119.1, forward strand.
TCCTCGCGGGCGCGGGGCTGGCCATTCTGGGCATGGCGG
>NZ_RQRT01000011.1 GCF_004335005.1 Paracoccus nototheniae
CGCGGGATGGGGGCGGTGGCGATCTTTGCGGGGCGGGGGCTTGGCGGCCTGCGCCCCTTTCCGGCCCGGGCGATCGCGCATCAGCTGGTCCAGATCGGCTGGCTGTCGCTGCCGGTCGTGGGGCTGACGGCGCTGTTCACCGGCGCGGCGCTGGCCTTGCAGATCCATTCCGGCGGCGCCCGGTTTCAGGCCAGCGATGTCGTGCCCGCGATCGTCGCCATCGGCATGGTGCGCGAACTGGGCCCGGTGCTGGGCGGGTTGATGGTCGCTGCCCGCGTCGCCAGCTCCATCGCGGCCGAGCTGGGGACGATGCGCGTCACCGAACAGATCGACGCGCTGGTGACCCTGTCCACCGACCCGATCCGCTGGCTGGTCACGCCGCGCCTGTGGGCGGGGATCCTGTCGATGCCGGTGCTGGTCGCGGTGGGCGACATCATCGGCATCATGGGCGGCTGGATGGTCGGGACCGGATCGCTTGGCTTCGGCTCGGCCACCTACATCGCCAACAGCTGGGCCTATCTCGAGGCTTGGGATGTCACCTCGGGCCTGATCAAGGGCGCCGTGTTCGGGCTTGTGGTGACGCTGTCGGGCTGCTGGTTCGGGCTGCGCGCGGGCCGGGGTGCGGCGGGCGTGGGCCGGGCCACGACCAATGCCGTGGTCGCCGCCGCCGTCGGGATCCTCGCCGCGAATTTCCTGCTGACGGGGCTGTTTTTCGAATGATCGGGGTTCGGGGCCTGTCGAAATCCTTTGGCCCGAAACGGGTGCTGGACGGCATCGATCTGGCCGTGGGGCAGGGCGAAAGCCTGTGCGTCATTGGCCAGTCTGGCACCGGAAAATCGGTTTTGCTGCGCTGTATTCTGGGGCTCGAGGTACCGGATTCGGGACAGATCCTGTGGCAGGGCCAGCCCTTGGACCGGGCCGCGCGCGGCCGCTTTCTGGCGGGTTTCGGGATGCTGTTTCAGGGGGCGGCGCTGTTTGACAGCCTGTCGGTCTGGCAGAATGTCGCCTTTCGCCTGCGCCAGCGCATGCCCGACGCCCGCGCCCGGTCCATCGCGCTGGACAAGCTGGCCCGCGTGGGTCTGGGCCCTGATATCGCCGATCTGATGCCCTCGGAGCTGTCGGGTGGCATGGCCAAGCGGGTCGGTCTGGCCCGCGCCATCGCCGACGACCCGCAGGTGATCTTTTTCGACGAACCGACGACCGGTCTGGACCCGATCCGGGCGCGGGCCATCGATGCGCTGATCCGTGGGATCGTGACCGAAACCGGCGCGACCGCCATCACCATCACCCATGACATGGCATCCGTCCGCATCATCGGCGACCGCGTCGCGATGCTGCAGGATGGCCGGATCGTCCATGACGGACCGGTCGCGCAGATGGATCATGCCCCCGCACTGGCCGCTTTTTTGGGCAAAATGCCCCCGCAAGGGGCTGATTTTGCCGGGACGTGATGCAACTTTTGCTTGTCCTGCCGCATTTTGCCCTGTTCTGGGGCAATTCTTAAGGAAATGCCGACAGGATGGTCTTGTGCGAATCCCACAGCCTTGCCACCTTCAACCCACATGCCTGAGCAGGAGAGCAATTTGGGCCTGACCCCGACGCCACCCGTCACCACCCCCCCGGTCGAAACCCTTCTGGAATTTCCTGACAACAGATTGCTGATCGATCTCTGCGGCGCCAATGACCGTCATCTGGCCCGCATCGAAGAGGCGCTTGGCGTTCACATCCTGCGACGCGGCAACCAGATCGCCGTCGTCGGCGGCCCCGAGGCGCAGTCCGAGGCCGCGACGCTGCTGCGTGGTCTGTACGCCCGGCTGGAACAGCACCGCCCCGTCAGTCTGGCCGAGGTCGAGGCCGCGTTGCGCATGGGCGTCGAACCCGCCGTCGAGGTCACGCCCGCCGAACAGATGGAGATGTTCGCCCAGGGCAATTATGAATTGCGCACCCGCAAGAAATCGGTCGAGCCGCGCACCGAGGCGCAAAAGGCCTATGTCCGGGCGCTGTTTCAGAACGAACTGGCCTTTGGCATCGGGCCTGCGGGCACCGGCAAGACCTATCTGGCGGTGGCGGTTGGCGTGACCATGCTGATCGGCGGCCATGTCGACAAGATCATCTTGTCGCGACCCGCCGTCGAGGCGGGTGAACGTTTGGGCTTTCTGCCCGGCGACATGAAGGAAAAAGTCGACCCCTATATGCAGCCGCTCTATGACGCGCTGAACGATTTCCTGCCCGGCAAGCAGATGCAGAAGCTGATGGAGGAAAAGCGGATCGAGATCGCGCCGCTGGCCTTCATGCGGGGCCGCACCCTGTCGCGCGCCTTTGTCGTGCTGGACGAGGCGCAGAACGCCAGTTCCATGCAGATGAAGATGTTCCTGACCCGTTTGGGCGAGGGGTCGCGGATGGTCATCACCGGCGACCGCACCCAGATCGATCTGCCGCGCGGCATGCAATCGGGGCTGATCGACGCGGAAAAAGTGCTCAAGGATGTCAAGGGCATCAGCTTCAGCTATTTCACCGCCGACGATGTCGTGCGCCACCCGCTTGTCGCGCGCATCATCAAGGCGTATGACGCCGAGGAAGTCGCGGCCCATGCGCGCGGCGAAACCGAGGAGATGCGCGGACAATATGTGCCGCGCCGGATGATGCGGAACGATGCCTGACGAAAGATCTGCCGATTGCGTCATCGAAGATGACCGATGGGAGGCCGCCGGTCTGGAAGACCTGGCGGCCCAAGCGATAGACGCGACGCTGCTATGGCACCGCATCGGCGGAGAGGTCGTGGTCATGGGCTGCGACGATGCCCGCATCGCCAGCCTGAACGCCGATTTCCGGGGAAAGCCCCGTGCGACCAATGTCCTGTCATGGCCTGCGGTCGACCATCTGCCCCACGCGCCGGGCGCGATGCCCGAGATCCCCGACGAGGACGAGTTGGGCGATATCGCCATCTCGTTCGACACCTGCACGGCCGAAGCGCAGGCGCAGGGCAAACCCTTTGATCATCATGTCCTGCATCTGCTGGTCCATGCGACGCTGCATCTGCTGGGCTATGATCACCAGACCGATCCCGACGCCGCTCTGATGGAACAGACAGAGCGGTCGATTCTGGCCCGGATGACCATTCCCGATCCCTATGAGGAGAAAGCCTGATGAATTCCGACAGCCGATTAGCCGGTGCCTCTGTCGAGGGCACCCCGGACGCCAGCGGCGACCTGCTGGCCGAGCGTGCCCCGACAGAGGTTTCGGTGATCCGCCCCGAGGAAGAGGACGAACCCGCAGCCAGTCCACGCGGGTTCTTCGGGCGGGTGCTGTCGGCGCTGACCGGATCGGAGGCATCGGGCGAGGATGACGAGGCCGACCGCCATGTCGAGGGCAAGCCGGGTCTGATGAACCTGCGCCGGATGCGCGTCGATGACGTCGCCATCCCCAAGGTCGAGATCATTGCGGCGCCTCTGAACATCACGCTGGACGATCTGGTGACGATGTTTCGCGAACACGGGTTCTCGCGCATTCCGGTTTTTCGGGGCACGCTGGACAGCCCGCTTGGCCTGATCCACCTCAAGGATCTGACGCTGAAGCACGGTTTTGGGGCAGGGGGGAAGTTCACGTTGCGCCCGATGCTGCGCCCGATGCTGTATGTGCCACCCTCGATGCCGATCGGGGTGCTGCTGCAGCAGATGCAGCAAAAGCGCACTCATATGGCGCTGGTCATCGACGAATATGGCGGCGTCGATGGTCTGGTCACGATCGAGGATCTGATCGAACAGGTCATCGGCGAGATCGAGGACGAGCATGACGAGGATGAAGGTGGGCTGTGGATCCACGAAAAGACCGGCCAATGGCTGATTCAGGCCCGCGCCGCACTGGATGATGTCGAGGCCGAGACCGGCCTGCGTCTGGTCGAGAACGAGGATGACGAGGTCGATACGCTTGGCGGGCTGATCTTCATGCTGGCGGGACGGGTGCCCTTGCGCGGCGAGGTGATCACCCACCCCTCGGGTGCGGAATTCGAGGTGGTCGATGCCGACCCCCGGCGCCTGAAGCGGATTCGGCTGCGGATGCCCAGTGTGTCCACCCCGTCTGAGCGGTCGGGCAGCAAGGGCTAGGGGTGGTGTCGCGGCGGCGCGGAAGGGGGGCGATCGCGCCCCCCGTCGCCTTCGGCGCCTCCCCCCTGAGGATATTTCCGGACCGCTGCAGGGGTCAGGGAGTGTCGAAATGGGCCAACATGGCGTCGAAAAAGGCGTCGCGCAGGTCGGGGGTTTCCATCAGGATCTCGTGACGGGCGCCTGCGATCTGGATCAGTTCGGCGCCGGGCCAGCGGGCGGTGCGGTCGCGGATGGCCTGCGGCGAGACGATGCGTTCGTCGGAGCCGAGCGAGACCAGCATCGGCAGGTCGGGCGAGGGGAGGCGCGACAGGCGCGCGCATTCGTTCAGCGCCTTGCTGACCCAGTCATAGGTCGCCCCGCCGATGGTCAGGTCGGGCCATGCCACGGCCTCGCGTACCAGCCGGGCCCATTCGTCGCCATTGCGGGTCAGAAGGTTCGCGTTGAAGCTTTCATCCAGCGGATAGGTGGTCGAGGCGCCGCCGCTGCCCGGGGCGGTCAGCCCGCCGCGCCCGACCCGGCCCGCCAGATAGGCGATGCCAAGCGCCACGCCATGCTGGACGCGGCGCAGGTTGATCCCCCACATCGGCGCCGAGAACACCGCCGATTGCACCGGCAGCCCGCCGTCCAGCGCGGCCAGACCGATGCAGCCGCCCATGGAATGGGCCAGAAGATGCCAGGGACGGGGCAGATCCAGATCGCCGGCGGCCACGACCATCTCGATCACGTCGCGCTGGTAATCGGCGAAGGCGCCGATATGGCCCGGGCGTGGGTCGGATTGCAGGCGGTCGGACATTCCCTGTCCGCGCCAGTCGATCGACAGCACGTCATACCCTTGGGCCATCAGGCGATGGGCGGTGGGGGCGTATTTCTCAAGATATTCGGTGCGGCCCGGAAACAGAAGGATCGTGCCGCGCGAGGGTTCCCCGCCCGCGCGCCACAGTCCGAGCCTGAGGCGCAGCCCGTCATCGGCCTGCATCCAGAACGCCGTGGCGGGCGCCGAGCGGTCGTCAGGCAGTTGATGAAAGGGCGCCTGCTGCATCGGGGGTCAGGACAGTTTCTGGCCCAGCTGCATCGCCACGCCCATGTTGCCGTCGATTTTCAGCTTGCCCGTCATGAAGGCGGTGGCGGGGTTCACATCGCCGGTCATGATGCCTTCGAAGGTTTCGCGGCTGGCGGTCAGGGTGACCTCGGCCTCGTCATCGCCGGCGCGCACGCCGTCTTCGTCGATCATGATCGCGCCTTCGCCGGTGATGACGAATTTGGCGGTCGAATCGAAGCTGTCGATCTTGGTGGACAATTGCTCGACGGCCTTGGTCACGACTTCGCTCATTTCATCTCTCCTGATGCGCTTTGGCTGGCGCCCGACCTGCGGGCTGGGTTACACCCACAATATGAGCCCGGTCCGCCCCGTTTTCCAGACTGCCGTCGCGGCACTGCGTCACCGCCTTCTGACGATTTCCGTGCTCATTGCAAGCGCCTTGCCGCTGAATGCCGCAGCCCAGCCTTTGGACGATGCCTTTGCGCGGCTGGCCCAGCCCGGCGGCGAGGGCTGGCGGATGGCCGAAAGCGACATCTTGCGCGCCTGGTCGCGGTCGGGGTCGCCCGCCATGGATCTGCTGTTGCAGCGCGGCGAGGCCGCGTTGGATCAGGGCGACCTGCCCAGTGCCATCGGCCATCTGACCGCGCTGACCGATCATGCGCCCGATTTCGCGGCGGGGTTTCAGACCCGGGCAGCGGCCTATGCCATGACCGGCCAGTTCGGCCCGGCGCTGGCCGATCTGGCCCGCACGCTGGAGCTGGAGCCGCGCCATTTCGCGGCCCTGACCCAGCTGGGCGCCATGCTGGAGGAGATGGGCGAAGAGGATCGCGCGCTGGCCGCCTATCGCGCCAGTCTGGAGATCCATCCGCATCAGCAAGAGGCGATTGACGGCATCGCCCGTCTGGAACATGCGCGCCGCGGCACCGATATATAGGCGATGAACATGACCACGCGCGGGCGGATCACCGCCATTCTGGGGCCGACGAACACCGGCAAGACGCATCACGCCATCGAACGGATGCTGGGCCACAGATCGGGGGTCATCGGGCTGCCGCTGCGCCTGCTGGCGCGCGAGGTCTATGACCGGATCGTGAAGGCGCGCGGCCCCTCGGTCGTGGCGCTGGTCACGGGCGAGGAACGCATCGTGCCGCCGCGTGTGCAATATTGGGTCGCCACGACCGAGGCGATGCCCGATATCGCCGTCGATTTCGTGGCCATCGACGAAATCCAGCTGTGCGCCGATCCGGGCCGGGGCCATGTCTTTACCGACCGCCTGCTGCATATGCGCGGCACCGTCGAGACGCTGTTTCTGGGCAGCGATACAATGCGCAAGGCCATTGCCGCGCTGGTCCCCGAGACCCAGTTCATCCGGCGCGAGCGGTTTTCAAAACTGAACTGGGCGGGGTCGAAAAAGCTGTCCCGGATGCCCGCCCGCAGCGCCATCGTGGGGTTCAGCGTCGATGACGTCTATGCGATGGCGGAATTGCTGCGCCGCCAGAAGGGCGGCTGCGCCGTGGTCATGGGGGCGCTGAGCCCGCGCACGCGCAACGCTCAGGTCGAGATGTACCAGAATGGCGAGGTCGATTATCTGGTCGCGACCGATGCCATCGGCATGGGTCTTAATCTGGACATCAAGCATGTAGCCTTCAGCGCCACGCATAAATTCGACGGGCGCCGGGTCAGGCCGCTGTTCCCGCATGAGATGGGCCAGATCGCGGGTCGGGCCGGGCGCCATACCGAACCTGGCACGTTTGGCGTGACCGGCGAGGCCGAGATCCCCGATGAGGGGCTGATCGAGGCGCTGGAGAACCACCGCTTTGCGCCCATCCAGCGGCTGATCTGGCGCAACGGGGCGCTGGAATTCGGCACGATGGAGCGGCTGGTCAACAGTCTGGAAACCGGTTCGGGGCACGAATTGCTGGGCCGGGGTCGCGAGGCCGACGATCTGGCGACGTTGAAGATTCTCAGCGCGCTGCCGGAAATCCGTGACCGCGTGCAGGGCGGGCGGGATGTGCGCCTGTTGTGGGATGTGTGCCGCGTGCCCGATTTTCGCGGGATTTCGCAGATGGAACATGCAACCCTGCTGGCCCGAATCTATGGTTTCCTGCAGGATGGCCATATTCCCGCCGACTGGCTGGGCAGTGCCATTGCACGCATCGACAAGGTGCAGGGCGATATCGACGCCCTGTCCAAACGACTGGCCTATATCCGCACCTGGACCTATGTCGCGCAAAGAACGGGCTGGGTGGCGGACGAAAAGCATTGGCGCGAGGAAACGCGCGCTGTAGAAGACCGCCTGTCGGACGCGCTGCACGCGGCGCTGACGCAGAGATTTGTGGACCGGCGCACATCCGTGCTTCTGCGCCGGCTCAAGCAGAAGGAGAGCCTCGTGGCCGAAGTGAATGACAAGGGCGAAGTGACGGTCGAGGGCGAATTCGCCGGCCGTCTTGAGGGCTTCCGCTTCCGCCCTGACCAGACCGCATCGGCGGACGAGGCGAAGATGCTTAGCCGCGCCAGCTATGACGCGCTGAAACCCGAGTTTCATCTGCGCGCCGACCGGTTCTATAACGCCCCCGACAGCGAGATGGATTACACCGAACAGGGTGGCCTGATGTGGGGCACGCAGGCGGTGGGCAAGCTGGTCAAGGGCGCCGATCCCCTGCATCCCGGCGTCGAGGTCTTTGTCGACGAAGAGGCAGGGCCCGAGATCGCCGACAAAGTGCGCCGCCGCGCCCAGCATTTCATCGACCGCAAGACCGCCGCGCTGTTCGAGCCGCTGGTGACGCTGCAGCATGACGAGGCCCTGACGGGTCTGGCCCGCGGCTTTGCCTTCCGGCTGGTGGAATCGCTTGGCATCCTGCCCCGCGACGCCATCGCCAATGAGGTCAAGGAACTGGATCAGGAGGCGCGCGGCGCGCTGCGCAAGCACGGCGTCCGCTTTGGCCAGTTCACGATCTTCCTGCCCGCGCTGCTGAAGCCTGCGCCGACGCGCCTGCGTCTGGTGCTGTGGTCGCTGCACGAAGGTCTGTCGGAATTTCCCGAAAGCCCGCCGCCGGGTCTGGTGACGATCCCGCATCTGGATGTGGTCCCCGATCAGGTCTATGCGCTGTCGGGCTATCGCCCCGCAGGTGAACGGGCGATCCGCATCGACATGCTGGAACGTCTGGCCGATCTGCTGCGCGCGCAGGACACGCGCGGCGGGTTCGAGGCCAATCCCGACATGCTGTCGATCACCGGCATGACGCTGGAGCAGTTTTCCGGCCTGATGCAGGGTCTGGGCTATGCCGCCGAACGGGGTGAACGCCCCAAGGTCAAGGCAGCCGAGGCGCCGGTCGTGGCGCCGATGCCCGAGGGCGAAGGTTCGGATGCGCCGATGACCGAAGAGGAATCGGTGCTGGCCGCCGAGACACGCGCGAAATGGGAGGCCGAGCAGACCGAAAAGCGCCGTCTTGAGGCCGAAGCCGCCGCCGCCGCGGCGCCCGAGGGCGAGACCGATGTGGCTGAGCCCGCACCGGCTGATGCGGCTGACGCTGCACCTGCCGAGGCCGCGCCCGCTGATACGGCAGCGGCGGATGCTGCTGCCGAGGCACCGCCCGAGATGGAGGTGTTCTACAGCTTCAAATGGGCGCCCAAGCCCCGGGGTAATCGTCGTCCTCAGGGTGATCGTCCCCAGGGCGATCGCGCCGAAGGGGATCGTCCGCAGGGCCAGCGTCGCGGTCCCCGCCGTGATGGACCCCGTGACGGTCAGCCCCGCGAAGGTCAGTCCCGTGAAGGTCAGTCCCGTGAAGGTCAGGCCGGTGACGGCGCTGCAGCCGCCGCGCCTTCGGGCGACCGCCCCCGTGGCGATGCGCCGCAGGGCGAGCGTCGCGAACGCGGGGGTCAGGGCAAGCCCGGTGGCAAGTTCGGCGGCAAGCCGGGCGGTGGCAAGCGCGAGGGCGGCAAGCCGTCTTCGCATCAGGGCCCCAAGACCTTTTCCGCGCGCCCCGAAAAGAAGGCCGATCCCGACAGCCCCTTCGCGATCCTCGCTCAGCTGAAGGATAAAAGCTGAGTTGAACGACAAGGCCGAAGGTCTGCGACTGGATAAATGGCTGTTCCATGCGCGGATCTTCAAGACCCGTGGCCTTGCCGCCGCCCGGATCGAGGGCGGCGGCATTCGTGTGAACGGCCAGCCCTGCCGCAAGCCGGGCCGCGCGGTTCATGCGGGCGACCGGCTGACCGTGTCGGCCTATGGCGAGGTGCGGGCGCTGACCGTGCGGGCCTTGGGCGAACGGCGCGGCCCGGCGGTCGAGGCGCGCCAGCTTTACCATGACGCGAACGATCCGGGCGGCGATGACGCAATCGGCGGCGACGGGTTGATTGATCCGCCCGAAGCGACTAGGTGACAGGCCGAACACTAGGACAAGAGCGCCCCGATGACCTATGTCGTGACCGACAACTGCATCATGTGCAAATACACCGATTGCGTCGAGGTTTGCCCCGTGGATTGCTTCTACGAGGGCGAGAACACGCTGGTCATCCATCCCGATGAATGCATCGATTGCGGCGTGTGCGAACCCGAATGCCCCGCCAATGCGATCAGCCCGGACACGGAACCCAAGATGGAGACATGGGTCGAGTTCAACCGGAAATATTCGGAACTGTGGCCTGTGATCACCCGCAAAAAGGATCCGCTGCCCACCGCGACCGAAATGGATGGGCAGGACGGCAAGCTTGAGAAGTACTTTTCCGAAGCCCCGGGCGAGGGCGACTGATTCGCTCGACGCACGCCGTCCGGTTGCGCCAGCGCGGCGCGATCGGCTGATTTTGCAGTCTGTGCAAGGGTTTGCCGCGTAAAAGGCGTCGCCAAGGCGGCGCTTTTTTCAATGTCATTTTTGTGTTATGATCTACCATGTCGCGCAGCTGGTCGCAGGTCAGCGGTCTTAGCCGGTTGCGCCCAAGCTGTTGCATCCTTGCCCTCTGCCGGGCGGGGGTTGCCCAACAAGATCGAAAATGGACCGAGGGTGGCATTGCCCCCCTGCGGCCCTTTGTGCCCGTCTCGCGGGCGCATGTCAGAGGAAGCCAGATGTCGAAATCCAAGAAAAACGAATTCCGTCCCGACGAATTTGTCGTCTATCCGGCCCATGGTGTGGGTCGCATCGTGTCCATCGAGGAACAGGAGGTCGCGGGTCTGCGGCTGGAAATGTTCGTGATCTCGTTCGACAAGGACAAGATGACCCTGCGCGTTCCCACCGCCCGCGCCAGCGAAATCGGCATGCGCAGCCTGTCCACCCCCGACCTGATCGACCGCGCGCTGGAAACCCTGAAGGGCAAGGCCCGCGTCAAACGCGCGATGTGGTCGCGCCGCGCGCAGGAATATGAACAGAAGATCCATTCCGGCGATCTGATGTCGATTGCCGAAGTCGTTCGCGATCTGCATCGCTGCGATGACCAGCGCGAGCAGTCCTATTCCGAACGCCAGCTGTACGAGGCTGCGCTGGACCGTCTGACCCGCGAAGTCGCCGCCGTCGGCGGTCTGGACGAGGGCGGCGCCCAGAAGCGCGTCGAAGAAGTTCTGCTGACCCGCGCGGCCTGACCCCATCCGCCATTCATTGCGACAGGGCGCCTTCGGGCGCCCTTTTGCATGACCGGCGCCCCGCTTTTCCAAACGTGGACAGCGGGGGCAGGGCTGCCTATAAGGCGCTCAGCATCCCTCTTTTCGCACAACAATCAAAGGTGCATCATGATCAAGGTCTTCGGCCATACCTCTCCCGACACGGATTCCACCGGCTCGCCCCTTATCTGGGCGTGGTATCTGACCGAATGCCGCAAGACCCCCGCCGAGGCGGTCCTGCAGGGAGAGCCGAACACCGAAGCGCTGTGGATGCTGAACCGCTGGAATCTGGTCAAGCCGCAGATCATCAGCGATGTGACCGCCACCGATCGCTGCGTGATCGTGGACACCAACAACCCCGCCGAGCTGCCCGCGTCGCTGGCCGAGGCCGAGGTGATCGAGATCATCGACCACCACCTGCTGGCCGGCGGCATCAAGACCCGCTCGCCGATCAACATCACCATCCGTCCGCTGGCCTGCACCGCTACGATCATGCATGACCTGATCGGCGATGACATGGCCCGCGCCCCCGAGGGCATCAAGGGCGCGATGCTGACCTGCATCATCTCGGACACGCTGGAATTCCGCAGCCCGACCACGACGCCGCATGACCGCGCGGTCGCCGAAAAGCTGGCCACCGATCTGGGTGTCAGCATCGCTGATCTGGCGGCCGAGATGTTCGCCGCCAAATCCGATGTCAGCGCCTTCAGCGAGGCCGCGCTGCTGAAGATGGACAGCAAGGAATACGAGCTGGGCGGGCGTCAGCTGCGCATTTCGGTTCTGGAAACCACCTCGCCCAAGGTCATTCTGGACCGCAAGGCCGCGCTGATGGCCGCGATGCCCGCCGTGGCCGCCGAAGATGGCGCCGAAGAGGTGCTGCTGTTCGTCATCGACATCCTGCGCGAAGAGGCCACCCTGCTGGTTCCCAACGACTTTATCAAATCCGTCGCCGAACGCAGCTTTGGCGTCACCGTCACCGGCGACACGGTCGTGCTGCCCGGCGTGATGAGCCGCAAAAAGCAGATCATCCCGGTCCTGGCCGTCTGATGAGCCGCATCATCTCGTCGCTGGCCGAAATCTCGGCCGGCTATGACGCGCTGTTCTGCGATCTGTGGGGCTGTCTGCACAATGGCAAGGAACCCTATGCGGCGGCGGTTGCGGCGCTGCAGGCGTTCCGGGCGCAGGGTGGCACGGTCTGTCTGATGACCAATGCGCCGCGCCCCAGCCCCTATGTCATCGCGCAGCTGGACCTGATGGGCGTGCCGCGCGATGCCTGGGATCTGGTCGTCAGTTCCGGCGACGCCGCGCAGGACGCGATGTTTGCGGGCGCTGTCGGGCGCAAGGTCTGGCATATCGGCACCGCCAAGGATGACGGCTTCTTCACCGACATTCCCGATGCCCATGCCGGGGCCGCCCCCATCGCCCGCGTCGATCTGGCCGAGGCCGAGGGCATCGTCGCCTCGGGGCCCTTCGAAGAGGTCAGCGAGACGCCCGAACATTACCGCGCGCGCTTTCTGGATGCGCGCGACCGGGGCCTGCCGATGCTGTGCGCCAATCCCGATATCGTCGTCGATATGGGCGAGACGCGGATCTATTGTGCGGGCGCGCTGGCCGAGTTCTATGAAAGCCTTGGGGGACGGACGTTGTATTTCGGCAAGCCCCATGCCCCGATCTATGACCGGGCGCGGGCGCTGATGGGGCTTGGCACTGACGCGCGCTATCTGGCGGTGGGCGATGGGATCAACACCGATATCGCCGGGGCCGTTGCGCAGGGGATCGATTCGATCTTCGTGACCGGGGGGCTGGCCGCCGAGGCCTTCGGTCCCGATATCGAGACACCCGATGCCGATTTGCTGATCGACTGGCTGCGCATTCTGGAAAAGGCCCCGACCTATTCCATCGGCCGCCTGCGTTAGACCTGCCACGAGGACCATGACGCCCGCACCCCTTCCTGGGTGCGGGCGTTCTGCATTCCGGGGGGGGGCTTTGGTCAATAATAATATTGCCGAAAAATACCACACCAAGGTCTATTCTTGCGCAATGGTCCCGATGCTGCTATGCAGCAATGATCAAGGACCGGGCAGATGCGAATGGACCCCAAGATGCTGGACAATCTTCCGCGCGGCACGATCGTCATCGAGGATCTGGAGATCGGGATGACCCGCCACCTGCACAAGCAGGTCACCGACCATGATATCGAGCTGTTCGCCCAGGTCTCGACCGACCGCAATCCAGTGCATCTGGACGAGGCTTACGCCCAGGACACCATCTTTGAAGGCCGCATCGCGCATGGGATGCTGACGGCGGGCCTGATCTCGGCGGTGATCGGGGAACAGCTGCCGGGTCATGGCACCGTCTATCTGGGCCAGACGCTGAAATTCATGGCCCCCGTGCGCCCCGGCGATCTGGTCCGGGCCGAGGTCACGGTCGAGACGATCGACCACGCCAGACGGCGGGTCACGCTTGCAACCCGCTGCCTCGTCGGCGATACGGTCGTTCTGAAAGGCGAGGCGGTCGTGCTGGCCCCAAGCCGCAAGTTCGACTGACCGGGCGCAGCTGGCGCCTGCTGGGGGCGCAGTGCAAATCCATCGCGACTGGACAGGACTGGGGACAGAGGCGCGGGGCGCCTCGGTCGCCATGGGTAATTTCGATGGCGTCCACAAAGGCCACCGTGCGGTCATCGACGCCGCGCGTGCCGCCTGCGACGCGCCCTTGGGCGTCTTGTGTTTTGAACCCCATCCCCGCCAGTATTTCGCCCCCGATGCGGCCCCGTTCCGGTTGATGAATTCCGAATCTCGCGCCAACCGTCTGGCCCGGCTTGGTGTGCAGCAGCTGTACGAGCTGCCCTTTGGCCCGGTTCTGGCCGGTTTGACGCCCGAGGCCTTTGCGCGCGAGGTTCTGGCCGAAGGGCTGGGCATCGCGCATGTTACGGTCGGCGCGGATTTCTGTTTCGGCAAGAACCGCGCGGGCACGGCGGACACGCTGCGCGAGATGGGCCAGCGGTTTGGTTTCGGCGTCACCATCGTGCCGCTGGTTGGGGCGGCCGAGGGGGAATACAGCTCGACCGCGATCCGTGCGGCGCTGACCGAGGGGCGCACCCATGACGCGGAACGCATGCTGGGCCATTGGCACCGGATCGAGGGCGAGGTTCTGCACGGCAACAAGCGGGGCCGCGATTTCGGCTGGCCCACCGCGAACATGGCGATGGACGATCTGCATCTGCCGCGCCTTGGCGTTTACGCGGTGCTGGTCGATGTGCTGACCGGGCCGGACCGGCTGTCCTGTCAGGGCGTCGCCTCGCTTGGGGTGCGGCCCATGTTCGGGCGCAACGCCCCCAACCTCGAGGTGCATCTGTTCGATTTCTCGGGCGATCTGTATGGTCAGCATCTGTCCGTGGCGCTGGTCGATTTCCTGCGCGACGAGGCGAAATTCGACAGCGTGCAGGTGCTGATCGACCAGATCGCGCAGGACGCCGTCGATGCCCGCCGCCTGCTGGCGGGCCGCTGAGATGCGCGACCGGTTCTGGGAACTGCCTCTGCCCAAGCTCGCCCGCGACGAGTGGGAGGCTTTGTGCGACGGCTGCGGCAAATGCTGCCTGAACAAGATCGAGTTCGAGGATACGAACGAACTGGCCTTTACCCGCGTCGCCTGCAAGCTGCTGGACGGCGATGCCTGCCGCTGTTCCAGCTATGCCAACCGCCATGACTATGTCCCCGATTGCGTGGTGCTGACGCCGAACAAGATCAAGGAAATCGCCTGGTGGCTGCCCGCCACCTGCGCCTATCGCCTGCGGCACGAGGGGCGGCCCTTGTATGACTGGCATCACCTGATCTCGGGCAGCACCGACAGCGTGCATGATGCCGGGGTCAGCGTCCGGGGCTGGACCGTCAATGAGCTGTCGGTCAGCGAAGAGGATTGGGAAGACCACATCATCGAGGATCTGTCGTGAATTTCGCATCGGACAACGCCTATGCCGCCCATCCCGCTGTCATGGGGGCGCTGAATGACGCCAATTCAGGCGCGATGATGGGCTATGGCGCCGATCCGGTGACCGCGCGCGCGCAAGAGGCCATCCGCGAGGTGCTGGAGGCGCCCGAGGCCGTGGTGCGGTTCGTGTCCACCGGCACGGCGGCCAATGCGCTGGTCTGCGCGCAGCTGTCGCCGCCCTACGGTCGCATCTATTGCCATGATGATGCGCATATCGAGACCAGCGAATGCGCCGCGCCCGAGTTCTTTTCCCATGGCGCCAAGCTGGTGACGCTGCCCGGTCAGGGCGGCAAGCTGGACCCGGCGACGCTGGCGCAGGCGCTGCGCGTGGGGGCCGGGGCGGGTCTGAACGGCGGCAAAAGCGCGATGGTGTCGATCACCAACGCGACCGAATGGGGCACCGTCTATAGCCCCGCCGAGGTTGCTGCGCTGGCCCAGATCGCGCATCAGGCCGGACTGCCCCTGCATATGGACGGGGCGCGGTTTGCCAATGCGGTGGCGCATCTGGGCTGTTCGGCAGAGGATCTGACATGGCGCGCGGGCGTCGATGCCTTGTGCTTCGGCGGGACCAAGAATGGCGCCATGGCCGCCGAGGCGGTGGTATTCTTTGATCCCGCGCTGGCCGAGGGGTTCGATTACCGCCGCAAGCAATCTGGCCATGTGTTTTCCAAGAACCGATATCTGGCCGCCCAGATGCTGGCGCTGGCCTCGGACGGGCTGTGGCGGGATCTGGCAGCGCGCGCCAATGCCCATGCGCAGGTGCTGGCCTATGCCGTGCTGGAAGGCGGCGGCACCCTGCTGCAACCGGTGCAGTCGAATGCCGTTTTTGCGACCATTCCGGCGGACATTCATGCACGGGCGCGGGCGGCGGGGGCCTTGTATTACCTCTGGCCGGACAAATCCGCCGAGGGGCTGGACCCGGTGCCGCTGCGGCTGGTCTGTGCCTGGGACACGCCAGAGGCCGACGTTGCCGCGCTGGCCGCAATCCTGCGCGGCTAGGTCAGGTCAGGTCAGGCGGTCAGCGCGTCCAGAAGCAGTTGCAGCGCATGTTCGACGGTGGCGGCACGGACGCGGTGGCGACCGATGGCGCCGAACTCGACGGTGTGGGTGACGGTGCCGAAGGGCTGGGCGACGCCGAAACAGACCCGACCCTCGGGCTTATGTTCCGATCCGCCGGGACCGGCGATGCCGGTGACCGACACGGCGATGCCCGCATCCGAATGACGCAATGCGCCCGAGGCCATCTGGGCGGCGATCTGTTCGCTGACCGCGCCGTGGTCGTCCAGAACGGCTTGGGTGATGCCCAGCATCTGGATCTTGGCGGCATTGGAATAGGTCACGAAGCCCCGGTCGAAGGCGTCCGAGGATCCTGGTACCTCGGTCAGGGCGGCGGCGATCAGCCCGCCGGTGCAGCTTTCGGCGGTGGCGATCCGGACGCGGCGGTCGCGGGCCGCCTGCAGGACCTCGGCTGCCAGCATCACAGCATCATCGGGATGTGAAAGGCCGCCGCCGCGATCATCGTCGCGACCCCGGCGAACAATCCCGCCCACAGATCGTCCAGCATCACGCCCGCCGCATCATGGCGCCGGTCCGCGCGGCCGATGACCCAGGGTTTCCAGATGTCGAACAGTCGGAAGAATACGAAAGCCGCCAGCCAGCCCGGATAGGGGAAGGTCTCGGCCGGCAGGCCCATCATCCAGAATCCGAAGGACGGAAACATCAACGTCAGCCACTGGCCCGCGACCTCGTCGATGACGATCTCGCTGCGGTCGGGATCGGCCATGCCCGCAGTGTGACGCCCGACGGCCCAGAAGCCCGTCACAATGACCAGCCCGGTGGCCAGCGCCAGCAGCGGAAAATGCCCGATGCGGTGGATCAGCAGCCCAAGCGCCACCGCAACGGCGGAGCCCCAGGTGCCGGGGGCGGGGCGCAGCAGCCCCGCGCCGAACCAGATGCAGAGGAGGCGCGCCATGAGGTTATTCCTTGATCAGGGTGGCGGTGGCGATGGCGGCAATGCCCTCGCCCCGGCCGGTAAAGCCCAAGCGTTCCGAGGTGGTGGCCTTGACGCTGATGCGGCTGGCCTCCAGCCCCATGATTTCCGACAGGCGATGGGCCATGTCCAGCGCATGGGGGCCGATCTTCGGCATCTCGCAGATCAGCGTCACGTCGGCATTGCCGATGCGGAACCCCTTGTCGCGGGCGAGGCTTGCGGCATGGGCCAGAAAGATCGCGCTGTCGGCGCCCTTCCATTGCGGGTCCGAGGGCGGGAAATGCCGCCCGATATCGCCCTGCGCCAGCGCCCCATAGATCGCATCCGTCAGCGCATGCATGCCGACATCGGCGTCCGAATGGCCCAGAAGGCCGGCATCATGGGGTACCTGCACGCCGCAGAGCGTCACATGATCGCCTGCCGTAAAGGCATGCACGTCATAGCCATGGCCAAGGCGGATATCCATCGGGCGGTCCAACATGCGTTCGGCCCGCGCGAAATCGGCGGGGAAGGTGATTTTCAGATTGTCTTCGGAACCCGGGGTGATGGCAACCTCGATCCCGGCCAGACGGGCCAGTTCGACATCATCGGCAGCGTCATTCGGGTGAAGATCATGCGCCATGGATATTTGGGCCAAGATGAAACCCTGAGGCGTCTGCGCCCGGTAAAGACCGTCGCGGGGCGCGGTGCCGCTGACGATGCCGCCCGCGCCGCGCCAGAGCGCATCCGAGACGGGGAGGGCGGGGGCGGCGGCAGCGGCGCCCGATTGCAGCGCGTCGATGACGCCTTGGATGACCGCGTCGGGGACGAGGGGGCGGGCGCCGTCATGGATCAGCACATGGCTGGCCTGACCATGCAGGGCCGCAAGCCCGGCGCGGACGCTGGCGGCGCGGGTCGCCCCACCGGTGACCAAGGTGACGGGGCCCGCGTAACGCGCCATCGCTTGGGCCATGTCGTCGGGATGGACGACCAGCACGACGCGGTCGAACCCGGCAAAGGCCGCCAGCGTCCGGTCGAGGATCGGCTGGCCGCCCAGATCGCGCCATTGCTTGGGCTGCCCGCCGCCCGCGCGGCTGCCGCGTCCCGCCGCCGTGATCAGCGCGGCATAGCCCGGCGGCGCGGTCAGCGTCATGCGTGATCCGGGATGTCGCCCCCGATCGCCGCCGCAAAGGCGGTGCGGTATAGCTGCGACAGACCGGCCAGCGGCGCGCTATCCGTGCCGAAGGTCACGGTATCGCCGCCGAAGCGGCCCACAGGGGCCACCGGTACGCCTGCCGCCGTGGCAGCCTGCATCAGCGCCTTGGCGGCGTCGGGGGTGCAGGCGACCAGATAGCGGGCCTGATCCTCGCCGAACAGTTGGGCGATGTCCGCGCTGTCCAGCGTGACGCCCAAGGCCGCAGCCTCGGCCATCTCGAAGGCGGCCAGCGCCAGCCCGCCATCCGACAGATCGGTGGCCGAGGCGAGACGGGCGCGGTTGGCGCGCAGGAACTCGCCATGCTTGCGTTCGGCAGCCAGATCGACATGCGGGGCGTCGCCGGCCTCGATGCCGAAAGCCTCGAGGGCCAAGGCGGATTGGTCCAGATGGCCGTGGGTGGTGCCGATGACCAGCGCCAGATCGCCCGTCGAGGGCAGCCCCGCGATCAGGTCGTCCAGATCGGCGATCAGACCGACGCCGCCGATGGTGGGAGTGGGCAGGATGCCCTTGCCGTCGGTTTCATTATAGAGCGAGACATTGCCCGACACGATCGGGAAATCCAGCGCGCGGCAGGCCTCTCCGATGCCCTTGATGGCGCCGACCAGCTGGCCCATGATTTCGGGCTTTTCGGGATTGCCGAAATTCAGGTTGTCGGTGGTGGCCAAAGGCAGGGCGCCCACGGCGGTCAGGTTGCGATAGGCCTCGGCCACGGCCTGCTTGCCGCCCTCATAGGGGTTGGCCATGACATAGCGGGGGGTCACGTCGCTGGTGAAGGCCAGCGCCTTGCGGGTGCCGTGGACGCGCACCACGCCCGCCCCCATGCCGGGGCGGCGGATCGTGTCGGCGCCGACCTGCGTGTCATATTGTTCCCAGACCCAGGCCTTGTGGGCGTGGTTGGGGCTGCCGATCAGGGCGCGCAGGGCGTCCAGCGGCGCGATGGCGGGCAGGGCGGGCGCAGGGGCGGCAGCCGGGGTTTCCACCCAGGGGCGGTCATATTCGGGCGCGCTGGAGGCCAGTTTCGACAGCGGCAGATCGGCCATGACCTGATCGCGGTGCAGGATCAGAAAGCGGTCCTCGGGGATCGTCTCGCCCACGATGGCGAAATCCAGATCCCATTTGGCGAAAATCGCGCGCGCCACGGATTCCATGTCGGGCTTCAGCACCATCAGCATCCGTTCCTGGGATTCCGACAGCATCATCTCATACGCGGTCATGTTCGTTTCGCGCTGCGGGACGTGGTCGAGGATCAGCTTGATGCCAAGCCCGCCCTTGTCGCCCATCTCGACCGCCGAACAGGTCAGGCCCGCCGCGCCCATGTCCTGAATGGAAATGACCGACCCCGAGGCCATCAGTTCCAGACAGGCCTCGAGCAGGCATTTTTCGGTGAAGGGGTCGCCGACCTGCACGGTGGGGCGCTTGTCCTCGATCGTGTCGTCGAATTCGGCGCTGGCCATTGTGGCACCGCCGACGCCGTCGCGCCCGGTCTTGGCGCCCAGATAGACGACCGGCATGCCGACACCGGAGGCTGCGGAATAAAAGATCTTGTCGGCATCGGCCAGACCCGCCGCAAAGGCGTTGACCAGACAATTGCCGTCATAGCTGGCGTGGAAACGGACCTCTCCGCCGACATTGGGAACGCCGAAGGCATTGCCATAGGCGCCGATCCCCTCGACTACGCCCTTGACCAGATGCGGGGTCTTGGGGTGCGCGGGACGGCCGAAGGACAGCGCGTCCATGGCGGCGATGGGGCGCGCGCCCATGGTAAAGACATCGCGCAGGATGCCGCCGACGCCGGTCGCCGCGCCCTGATGCGGTTCGATATAGCTGGGGTGGTTGTGGCTTTCCATCTTGAAGACCACGGCCTGACCGTCGCCGATATCGACCACGCCAGCGTTTTCACCGGGGCCGCAGATGACCTGCGGGCCGTCGACCGGCAGGGTGCGCAGCCATTTCTTGGAGGATTTATAGGAACAATGTTCGTTCCACATCGCGCTGAAGATGCCCAGTTCGGTGAAGCTGGGGGTGCGCCCGATGATCTGCAGGATGCTGTCATATTCGTCGGGTTTCAGCCCGTGCGCGGCGATCAGTTCCGGTGTGACCTGCGGTTCCTGCATGACGGGGCCCTTCCTGCGCATGAAATCACCGGCCTTTTAGGCGCTGGCGGCGGCCATGGAAAGGCCGCGTGGCCCGGGCGCGGGACAAAAAAAAGCCGGGCACAAGGCCCGGCCTAAGTCCAACAGGGAGGTAGAAGGTGATGAGCAATTAAGCCGAGCATCGCCTTCGAAGCCTGATCTATGTGCAGTTTGTGAACTCTTCAAGAGATTTGGGGGCTCGCGTAAGGCATAGCCGCCATGCAGTGTGGTAATAGCTACACGCGCAGGTAGAAATGCGCGCGGATTCAGCAGTTTACTGCCTGTCTGGCGGGCAAAACCTGTCAGTCCTGCCCGGCCTCGCTTTGAAACCGGCGATAGGCCTGAATTTCTTCCAGAACAAAGTCGCGGAAGACGGCGACGCGGCGGGTCTGGCGCAATTCCTCGGGGTAGGCGAGGAAGACCGGAACCTCGCCCGACTCGGTTTCGGGGAAGATGCGGATCAGCGTCGGATTGTCGGCGGTCAGATAATCGGGCAGCACGCCGATGCCCAGATTGGCCAGCACCGCCTGCAAGACACCGAAATAATTGTTTACCGTCAGCGTCGATCCGACATTCTGGGCCATCAGTTCCTGCACCAGACGGGCACCGGCGGCGACCTGCGGCTGATCGGGCTTCTGGCAGATCAGCCGATGCTTGGACAGATCGTCCAGCGTCACGGGCATGCCGCGCGCGGCGACATATTCGGGGCTGGCATAAAGCCGCATGCGGATGTTCAGCAGGCGGCGCCGGATCAGGTCGGACTGACTGGGCTCTTTCATGCGGATGGCCACGTCGGCCTCGCGCATGGGCAGATCCAGCACGCGTTCCTTCAGCAGCAGATCGATGCGCAGATCGGGGAATTTTTCGTAGAGCTTCACCAGACGCGGGGCCAGCCACAGGGTGCCGAAACCGACCGTGGTGGTCACCTTCAGCTCTCCCAGCACGTTTTCCTCGCTGTCGCGGATCCGGGCCGAGGCGCTGTCCAGCTTGCGCGCCATCGCCGAGGTCGCCTCGAACAGCAATTCGCCCTGCTCGGTCAGAATCAGCCCGCGCGCGTGGCGGTGAAACAGCGTGGTCCCAAGCGATTCCTCCAGCGCCCGGATCTGGCGACTGACGGCGGATTGCGACAGGTGCAGCGTGTCGCCCGCATGGGTCAGGCTGCCCGCATCGGCCACCGCGTGAAAGATTCTGAGCTTGTCCCAGTCCATCCTTTATAATCCTGTCATATCAGCCATGCGCCCTTTGCAGACCTGTCCCTTCACCTGAGGTCAAGCCGCCCATAGGTCAAGGACAGAATTTTATCTTCGTAAGTCAGCCTTTCTGACCTATAATGCCCAAGGGCGCCGCAAGGCGTGGGAGGAGACACAACATGAGCAAGCAGGAATTTTCTCTGGCCGACCGGTTCGACCTGAGCAAGCCACACGTTTTGTTGAACGGCACGCAGGCGTTGGTTCGCCTGATGCTGATGCAATCGGCACGCGACAAAGCCGCAGGGCTGGACACGGCGGGGCTGGTCACGGGCTATCGCGGCAGCCCGCTTGGCGGCGTCGATCTGGCGATGATGCGCGAGGGCAAGCGGCTGGCCGCGTCGAACGTACTGTTTCAGCCGGGCCTGAACGAGGATCTGGCCGCAACCGCCATCTGGGGCAGCCAGCAGGCCGAGTTGCGCGGCGAGGGGCGCCATGATGGCGTCTTCGCGCTGTGGTACGGCAAGGGGCCGGGGGTGGACCGGTCCGGCGACGTGATGAAGCATGGCAATATGGCCGGTTCGTCGCGGCTTGGCGGCGTCGTGATGGCGATGGGCGACGACCACACGGGCGAAAGCTCGACCGTGCTGCATCAGTCGGACTGGGCGATGATCGACGCTTATATCCCGGTCCTGTCGCCTGCCGGGGTGCAGGAAATTCTGGACTATGGGCTCTATGGCTTTGCGCTGTCGCGCTATGCCGGGGTCTGGACCGGCCTCAAGACGATGAAGGACACGGTCGAGGCAACATCCGTGGTCAACGGCGATCCGCACCGGCTGACCTTCGTGACCCCCGATCTGACCCTGCCCGAAGGCGGGCTGAACATCCGTCTTGGCGACACGCCCGTCGCGCAAGAGGCGCGGATGATCGACCACAAGCGATGGGCGGCCGAGGCGTTTTCGCGCGCCAACCGGCTGGATCACCGGGTCTGGGGCCGGGCGGGCGCCAAGATCGGCTTTGTCGCGGCGGGCAAGAACTGGCTGGATCTGGTCCATGCGCTGTCCCTGCTGGGCATCGATCAGGCCGAGGCCGACCGTTTGGGCCTGACCACCTACAAGGTCGGGCAGACCTGGCCGATGGACATGAAATCCATTCAGGAATGGTCCGAGGATCTGGAACTGATCATCTGCGTCGAGGAAAAGCGCAAGCTGATCGAGGTGCAGCTGAAAGAGGCGATTTTTGACAAGCGCCGGGGTCGCCGCGTCCATGGCTGGAAACATGACCGCACCGGCGAGGAGCTGTTTCCCACCCGCTATGCGCTGGACCCGGTGACCATCGCCCAGAAGATCGGCGGCATCCTTATCGAGGAAGGGCGCGGCACCGACCGCCTGCGCGCCGGTCTGGCCCGCCTGAACGAGGTGCGCCGCAACGACAACGCCCCCGAGATCGCGACCCGCACGCCGTGGTTCTGTTCGGGCTGTCCGCATAACAGCTCGACCAAACTGCCCGAGGGCAGTCGCGCCTATGCCGGGATCGGCTGTCATTACATGGTGCAATGGATGGGCCGCGAGACCGAGGGCTTCACCCATATGGGCGGCGAGGGGGCGAACTGGATCGGCGAGGCGCCGTTCAGCAAAAGACCTCATGTTTTTCAAAATCTTGGTGACGGAACCTATAATCATTCGGGGATCCTGGCGATCCGGGCGGCGCTGGCGGCGGGAACGACGATCACCTATAAGATCCTTTACAACGACGCGGTGGCCATGACTGGTGGCCAGCCGAACGAAGGCGGGCTGACCGCGCCCCAGATCGCGCGCGAGCTGGTGGCGATGGGGGTCGATCCGCTGGTCATCGTGCATGACGAAAAGGAAGAGGTCGATCCAGCCCAGTTCCCCAAGGGCTTGCGGATCGAGACGCGCGACCAGATGCCGGTCGTTCAGCGCGAACTCGAAAAGGTCACGGGCGTCAGCGCGATCCTGTATGTGCAGACCTGTGCGGCAGAAAAACGGCGGCGCCGGAAAAAAGGCGAGTTTCCCGACCCCGACCGCCGCATCTGGATCAATCCCGATGTCTGCGAGGGCTGCGGCGATTGCTCGGTCCAGTCGAATTGCGTCTCGATCGTGCCGCTTGATACCGAACTGGGCCGCAAGCGCCAGATCGACCAGTCCAGCTGCAACAAGGATTTCAGCTGCGTCAAGGGGTTCTGCCCCAGCTTCGTGTCCGTCAAGGGCGGCAAGCTGCGCAAGCCCAAGGCCGAGGCGTTCGATCTGCCCGATCTGCCCGAACCCGCGCTGCCTGCGATCACCGGCACCCATAACATCGTCATCACCGGGGTCGGCGGCACCGGTGTCGTGACCATCGGCGCGGTGCTGGCGCAGGCCGCGCATATGGACGGCAAGGGCGCCGGCATGATGGAGATGGCGGGGTTGGCCCAAAAGGGCGGCGCCGTGCATATCCATCTGCGGCTGGCCGATCGCCCCGAGGATATCAGCGCCATCCGCGTCGCCGTGGGCGAGGCCGATTGCGTCATCGGCGGCGATCTGGTGGTGACGGCGGGGGCCAGGACGGTCGGTCTGATGACCCAAGGGCGCACCGGTGCGGTGGTCAATGATCACGAGATCATCACCGGCGAATTCACTCGCAACCGCGATTTTCAGGTGCCCTCGGACCGGCTGCGCCTGTCGCTGGAGGCGCGGTTGAAGGATCGCGTGGCATTCTTCGACGCCAATGATCTGGCGCTGCGGATGCTGGGCGATTCCATCTATTCCAACATGCTGGTGCTGGGCGCCTGCTGGCAGCAGGGGCTGATCCCGCTGTCGCTGGACGCGATCCTCGAGGCGATTCGCCTGAACGGCGCCAAGGTGACCGAGAACCAGCGCGCCTTCCAGATCGGGCGTTGGGCGATGGCCTTTCCCGACCAGACCGCCCGGCCCGCCGACGTCAGCCATCTGCCCCCCGATCCGGTCGCCTATCGGGCCGAACGGCTGGTCGGATATCAGGGCGCGCGGCTGGCGCGGCGCTATCGCAAACTGGTCGATGCGGCGCCCGCCGGGATGCGCGAAACCGTCTCAAGAAGCTATTACAAGCTACTGGCCTATAAGGATGAATACGAGGTTGCGCGCCTGCATCTGAACACCGCCGAACAGGTCGCCGCCCGGTGGGAGGGGGACGTGACATTGTCCCTGCATCTGGCCCCGCCAATGCTGACGGGCAAGGATGCCAATGGCCGTCCGAAGAAACGCGAATTCGGGTCGTGGATGCTGCGGGCGTTTCGGGTGCTGGCGGCGATGAAGGGGCTGCGGGGCACGCCTCTGGACCCCTTCGGCTATGGCGCGGAACGTCGGCGGGAACGCGCGATGATCGCGGAATTCGAGGCGGACATGGCCGAGATCTTTGCCAAGGTGACCGATCCGATGATGCCCGTCGCGATTGAGCTGGCCGGTCTGCCCCTGTCCGTGCGCGGTTTCGGTCCCGTCAAGGAGGCCGCCGCCGATCAGGCTGCCCTGCGCCGGGCCGAGCTGCTGGCCCAGTTCCGTGAGGCGCGCGCACCGATCCGTGACGCCGCCGAATGATGGTGACCGTTCCCAAATGCCGCGCGGCACCTTATGAAGGGTGCCACGCGGGGTGCAGGGGGACGGATCATGGCGGTTGGGGTGTTCGATTCGGGGCTGGGCGGGCTGACGGTCCATCAGGCCATCGCCGCGCGCCTGCCCGATCTGCCGCTGGTCTATCTGGGTGACAATGCGCATGCGCCCTATGGCGTGCGCACCCCCGATGACATCTTCAACCTGACCTGCGCGGGCGTGGAACGGTTGTGGGACGAGGGTTGCGATCTGGTGATCCTGGCCTGCAACACCGCCAGCGCCGCCGCACTGAAGCGCATGCAGGAAACCTGGCTGCCTGCTGACAAGCGGGTTCTGGGCGTCTTCGTCCCGATGATCGAGGCACTGACCGAACGCGCATGGGGCGACAATTCGCCGCCCCGCCGGGTCGCGGTGAACAATGTCGCCCTGTTCGCGACCCCCGCCACCGTCGCCAGCCGCGCCTTTCAACGCGAGCTGGCCTTTCGCGCCGTGGGCGTGGATGTCGAGGCGCAGCCCTGTGGCGGCGTCGTCGATGCCATTGAAATGGGTGATGAAATCCTGGCCGAGGCGCTGGTGACCAGCCATGTCGAGGCCCTGAAACGCCGGATGCCGTTCCCCGAGGCCGCCGTATTGGGCTGCACCCATTATCCGCTGATGCAGGACGCGTTTCAGCGCGCGCTTGGGTCGCATGTCCGCGTCTACAGTCAGGCGGGACTGGTCGCCGAGAGCCTGGCCGACTATCTGACCCGCAGGCCTGAATTCATGGGCAGGGGCACGGCGTCGAAACATCTGACCACGGGCGATCCGGTGCGGGTCTCGGGCAAGGCCACGCAATTTCTGCGCCGTCCCGTCCGGTTCGCGGCTGCCTGAGGAGGAGAGAGAATGGCCGGCATGAAATCCCTGAAGAAACAGCGCCGCATTCAGGTGCTGGCGGCGGCCTCGGTCGCGCTGGTCGTGGCCGTGGGGCTGATCGGATACGGGTTCAGCGACGGCATCAACCTATACCGTTCGCCCAGTCAGGTCAGCGAGGTGGCGCCCGAGCCGGACGAGTTCTTTCAGCTGGGCGGGCTGGTCAAGGACGGCTCGATCGTGAACGGCGCGGGCGTGGCCTTCGATTTCGTCATCACCGATGGGGCTGCCGAGATCCCGGTGACCTATATCGGCGGCGACCCGCGCCCCGATCTGTTCACCGAAGGGCAGGGCACCATTGCCAAGGGCTGGTATCGCGACGGCCGGTTCGAAGCGCGCGACCTGCTGGCCAAGCATGACGAGACCTATATGCCGCGAGAGGTTGCGGATTCGCTGAAGGCGGCAGGCGTTTTTCAAGGCCCCGACAGCTGATCGCAACGCGCGCCGGATTAACGCAAGGTTAACCGCCCCGCGCCAGCATCCCCGCGATGCGACCGATACCCGGTCGTCTGCGAATGGGGGATGCCATGCCAAGCGTCGAACAGATTTCCCGACAGATCGTGGCCCGCGAAGGGGGCTTTGTGAACGACCCCGACGATCCGGGCGGGGCCACCAATCACGGCGTCACCATCGGTACGATGCGCGCCCTGGGGATGGACCTGAACGGCGACGGGCGGATCGATGTGGCCGATGTGCGCGCGCTGACCCGGGCGCAGGCCGAACAAGTCTTTGTCGATCATTACTTCCGCAAGCCCCGTCTGGCCGAATTGCCTGACGCCGTGCAGGCCAGCGCCTTTGACATGTATGTCAATGCGGGCACGAATGCGGTGAAGATCCTGCAACGGCTGGTCTCGGCCATGGGGTTTTCCTGCGCCGATGACGGGGTGATCGGGCCGATGACCGTGGCCGCCGCCCGTGACGCCGCCGCCGCCGCGCCGCTGCATCTGGGTGATGCCTATGGGATTGCGCGGCGCAATTATTACTATGCGCTTGCCGATCAGCGCCCCGCCAGCCGCAAATATGCCCGCACCAAGGCCGGCGGCAAGGGCGGCTGGATCACGAGGGCCGAGGAATTCATCGCCCCCCGCTATCGCCTGACCGAGGCCGAACATCGTCAAAGGACAGCCGCATGGGCCTGATCGACCGCTTTATCGGCGTCTCACCCGCCATCACGGCTTTGGGCAGCGCCGCATCCGGCATGGCCGAGGTGTTCACCCAGAATGCCACCCGCCGGATGGAACTGGACGAAAAGGCCTATGCCCGCGCCATCGCGCAGCATGGGCAGGAATTCGCCGTGCCGCGACAGGGCTGGTTCGATGGCTTCGTGAACGGGCTGAACCGCCTGCCGCGCCCCTTGCTGGCCCTGGGCACGATGGGACTGTTCATCTATGCGATGGTCGAACCCATCGGTTTCGGCGTCCGCATGCAGGGGCTGCAACTGGTCCCCGAGCCTTTGTGGTGGCTGCTGGGCGCCATCGTGGGCTTTTATTTCGGCGCGCGCGAGGCGCATCATTTCCGCCACCGCGTCTGGCCCGCCCGCGTGACGGAAGAAACGACCATCGTTCCGGGCACCCTTCCCGTCACTGCGCCGCGCCCGGCCGGGGATTTCCCCGACAATGCCGCCCTGCGCGACTGGCAGGCGACGCTGCGCGATTAGGCCGCAGTCCGACACGCAGAACTGACCACGCTCACACGAAGGGGGGGCTTTTCCCCCCTTCGTCGCATCCCTATGCTGGCCACCAAGCAAAGGATGCCCCAATGATCGCTGAACTTGGCCATTTCGCCCTGATCCTGGCCTTCATGGTCTCGATCTATCAGATGACCGTGCCGATGGTGGGGGCGCATAAGGGCTGGCATGGCTGGATGGACAGCGCCCGTCCCGCCGCCCTGTCCCAGCTGGTGCTGATGGCGATGAGCTTTGGCGCCCTGACCATCGCCTTTGTCACCTCGGATTTCTCGCTGCGTCTGGTCTATGAGAACTCGCATACGGCCAAGCCGATGATCTACAAGATCAGCGGAGTCTGGGGCAATCATGAAGGCTCGATGCTGCTTTGGGTGCTGATTCTGGCGCTGTTCGGCGCGGCGGCGGCCTTGTTCGGCACCAATCTGCCGCCCAGTTTGCGGGCGCGGGTGCTGGGGGTGCAGGCCTCGGTCAGTGCGGCGTTTTATGCGTTCATCATCTTCACCTCTAACCCGTTCTGGCGGATGGGCAATCCGCCCTTTGACGGTCGCGACCTGAACCCGCTGCTGCAGGATCCCGGTTTGGCCTTTCATCCGCCGTTCCTGTATCTGGGCTATGTCGGCCTTTCGATGTCTTTCAGCTTTGCCGTCGCCGCCCTGATCGAGGGGCGGGTGGACGCCGCATGGGCGCGATGGGTGCGCCCCTGGACGCTGGCGGCATGGGTCTTTCTGACCATCGGCATCGCGCTTGGATCATGGTGGGCCTATTACGAGCTGGGCTGGGGCGGCTTCTGGTTCTGGGATCCGGTCGAAAACGCCAGCTTCATGCCATGGCTGCTGGCCGCCGCCCTGCTGCATTCCGCCATCGTCGTGGAAAAGCGCGAGGCGCTGAAAAGCTGGACGATCCTGCTGGCGATCATGGCCTTTGGCTTTTCGCTGATCGGCACGTTCATCGTGCGCTCGGGGGTCATCACCTCGGTCCACAGCTTTGCCAATGATCCCGAACGGGGGGTCTTTATCCTGATGATCCTTGCGGTCTTTGTCGGCGGCGCGCTGACGCTTTACGCCTTTCGCGCCTCGGCGATGACGGCCAAGGGCGTGTTTTCCCCCGTCTCCCGCGAGGGGGCGCTGGTTCTGAACAACGTCCTGCTGGCGGTCGCGGCCTTCGTGGTCTTCATCGGCACGATCTGGCCGCTGGTGGCCGAAATGGTCTGGGGCCGGGTGCTGTCGGTCGGCCCGCCGTTCTTCAATCAGGCCTTCACGCCCTTCATGATCGTGCTGGCCATCGCCCTGCCTCTGGGGTCGATCCTGCCGTGGAAGCGCGCGACACTGGCACGCAGCCTGCGGCCCCTCAGGGCGCCGCTGATTTTGACGGGCGCGGTGATGACCTTGGTCTTTGCCGTCTCGACCGGACATTCGGCGCTGGCGGTGATCGGCGCGGGCCTTGGGTCGTGGCTGGTCTTCGGCGCGCTGGCCGAGTTGTGGTTGCGCACCGGCAATTCCGGGCCCTCGCGTCTGTTGCGCCTGCCGCGCGCCGATTGGGGCAAGGCCGTGGCCCATGCGGGTCTGGGCATCACCTTCATCGCCGTCGCGCTGGTGCAGGCCTGGCAAAGCGAGGATGTTCGCGTGGCCGAGCTGAACGAACCCTTTCGCGTCGGCGCCTATGACCTGACCCTGCGCGAGGTCAGCCGTGCCGATGGGCCGAACTATCTGTCCCAGATGGCGGTGATCGAGGCCAGCCGCGACGGTCGCCCCGTCGCAACCCTGCGCCCGGAAAAGCGCGTCTATCCGGTGCAGGGGATGCCCACGACCGAAGCCTCGATCGATTACGGATTCTGGCGCGATCTGTATGTCGTTCTGGGCGATGAACAACCGGGCGGGGGCTGGGCCGTGCGGACCTATATCAAGCCCTTCGTGAACTGGATCTGGGGCGGATCGATCCTGATGGCACTTGGCGGGCTGATCAGCCTGACCGACCGGCGCTATCGCGTGGCGGCGGGCGCGGCCCGACCTGCGCGCACCGAACCGGTGCCTGCCGAATGAGGCGCCTTGCCCCCCGCGTCGCGCTGATCGTGGCGCTGGCCATCGCCCCGCTGGCCCCGGCTTTTGCGGTGCAGCCAGACGAGGTTCTGTCGGATGCCGGGCTGGAGGCGCGGGCCCGCGACATCTCGCAGCGGCTGCGCTGTCCGGTCTGTCAGGGCGAGAATATCGACGAATCGAACGCGCCGATCAGCCGCGATCTGCGCCTGTTCGTGCGCGAAAGGCTGGTCGCGGGCGACAGCGATCCGCAGGTGATCGACAATGTGGTCGACCGCTATGGCGAATTCGTGCTGTTCGATCCGCGCCCCACTGGCAGCAACCTGATCCTGTGGCTGGCGGGACCGCTGATGGCGCTGATCGCCGTGCTGACGGCGGCGCGTTTCCTGCGCGCCCGCAACCAATCCGCCCCCGAGGTCGCCGATCTGGACCCCGCCGAACGCAAGCGTCTGGCCGAGATCATGCGCGACTGACGCCGGGTCGCGCTGGCTTGCGCGGCCCGTTCTGGCATGATCCTCCTAAGACCCATGGGAGGATTGCATGCCCTTTGACACCATCCTGTTCGACGTGCGCGATGCCGTCGCCACGCTGACGCTGAACCGCCCCGCCGTGATGAACGCCCTGAACGCGCCGATGCGGGCCGAGATCACGCAGGCCCTGATGACGCTGCCGCCGGGGGTCCGGGTGGTGGTGGTGACCGGCGCCGGGCGGGGGTTCTGTTCGGGTCAGGATCTGACCGATGCCGGCGCCGCCGCCGATCTGGAACGGGTGCTGCGCGAGGAATACGAACCCATGCTGGCTGCCATCACCGGTTGTCCGGTTCCGGTCATTGCGGCGGTGAACGGTGTGGCGGCGGGGGCGGGGGCCAACCTGGCGCTGGCCGCCGATGTGGTGATCGCCGCCGAAAGCGCGATCTTTATCCAGGCGTTCACACGGATCGGCCTGATCCCCGATGCGGGCGGCACCTGGATCGTGCCGCGCGCGGTGGGCATGGCGCGGGCGATGGGGATGATGCTGTTTGCCGAACCGATCAGTGCCACCAAGGCGGCGGACTGCGGCCTGATCTGGCAGGCGCTGCCCGATGACGGCTTTGCCGATGGCGTGGCGGCACGTGCGCAGACGCTGGCGCAGGGGCCGACCGCCGCCTATTTGGCCATCCGCCAGGCGCTGGCCGCCTCCCTGACGCAGGATCTGCCCGCGCAGTTGGCACTGGAGGCGCATCTGCAGGGACAGGCCGGACGCAGCGCCGATTTCGCCGAAGGGGTCGCGGCATTTCTGCAAAAGCGCCCGCCCGTGTTCACGGGCCGCTAGGCGATCTGGCGAAACTGCGGAGCCGGGCCGCGATTGTCAAAGAACGGCACGGTGTCCGGCTGCGGCAAAGGCTGACCGTGCGGCAGGCCAGCCGTCAATTCGGTCAGCTCGGCCAGCACCACCTCGGTGATGAAGGGCAGATCGAGGCGCCGCGCCTCGGCCAGCGGCACCCAGTGCAGATGCGACAGCTCATCACAGGCGGCGCTGAAATCGTCGGGATCGCCGGTGATGTCGGCCGCATCGGCCACAAAGAAATGCGCATCGAACCGGCGCGGACGGCCGGGCGGTGTGATGGCGCGGAACAGATAGACCAGCGGTGCGGCATCGGGCGTCAGTCCCGCCGCCCCATGGCCGGGCCAGGGGCAGGGCGGCCCGCCCGGACGCCCGATCAGCAGGCCCGTCTCCTCGGCCAGTTCGCGCAGGGCGGCGGCGGCGATGGCGCCGGGCGGGGATGAGGCCTGATGCTGCAACCGCCGCTGACACAGGGGCGCAAGGGGGCGGGACAGGGTCACCTGCGCGTCGCCGGGATCGACCGCGCCGCCGGGAAAGACAAATTTCGACGGCATGAAGGCCGCCGCGGCCCCCCGCATCCCCATCAGAACCGACGGCTGTTCACCACCGCGTCGCAGAACCAGCACGGTCGCCGCATCGCGGATGGGCACGCTGTCGGTCATGCCGCGACGCCGCTGGATCGCCCGCCAAAGCCGTGCATCCGCCGCGCCCATTGCAGACCCACCATCGCGCCCTTGATCACCGGCAGCATCGCCAAGGACAGCACGATCGCGCCCAGGCTGAAGCTGACAAGCATCGTCATCGGACTGGGCCGCCAGGCCACGAACGAGGCCAGCAGCAGCGGTGCCCCCAGATGCGAGACAATCAGAATGGTCAGATAGGCCGGTCCGTCATCCGCGCGCTGATGGTGTAGATCCTCGTGGCAGGCGGGACATTCATCCGCGACCTTCAGATAGCGGGAAAACAGCCGCCCCTCGCCGCAGGCGGGGCAGCGCCCCCGTGCCGCGCGCCGCATCGCCAGACCCGTCGGGCGTTCGGTCAGGGCGTCGTCGGGGGCGATATCATGGGTCATGGGAATGCTCCTGCCCGGGGGCATGGTCCGGGATCGCTGCCCAGCTTACGCCGCAGGCTGCGGCAAGGAAAGGGTCGCCTATGCCGCACGGTCGGCACAGGCACAAACGACCCGGTTCCGGCCCGCCGCCTTGGCCGCCAGCAGCGCGCGGTCGGCCCGCTCGATCGCCATCTGCCCTGCCTGTTCCGATCCGACCTGCCCCGAAGGGATCACCATGGCCAGCCCGACCGAGGCGGTCACCCGGATCTGCCCGCCCCCCGACAGCCCGGGCAGCAGGACCGGCATATCCTGAACCACCCGGCGCAGAGATTCGGCCAATCGTTGCGCCTGATCGACGGGACAATCGGGCATCACGCCCAGAAACTCCTCTCCTCCCATCCGGGCGGCAAGGCCCGATTGCCCGATCGTGTTGCGCAGACGATGCGCGATCTCGACCAGAACGGCATCGCCGGCGCTGTGGCCATAGGTGTCATTCACCTCCTTGAAATGATCCAGATCGATGGCCAGAACCGCCAGCCGGCGCGATCCCGCCCGCGCCTCGCGCGTCATCTGGGTCAGCCGCGGCAGGGCATAGCGACGATTGTAAAGGCCGGTCAACGGATCGGTCATCGCCCATTGCATCTGGCGCTGCACATCGGCGCGGCGCTGCTCGATCCTTGATTTGCGTGACAGCAGCATCTGCAGCGTCATCGCGGCGGCCTGCGCGGCCTGCGCTGTTCCCAGCATCAGCGGCATGACATCGCCCGCGCCCAGATCCAGGGCGATGGCGGCCAGTTCCGCCCGTTCCGGGGCAATGGCAATAACGAACCCCGCATCCCGAGAGCCCTGGCGCGTGCGCAGTTCCGACAGCAGGCTCAGCCCGTCACCACGCGCGCGGATATCGGCGGCGATCAGATAGATGTCGGCCGAGCGGCCCGATGTCGCGGCACCAAGCGCCTGATCCGGGGTCTGGATGTCAAAGCGGCAGGACATGCGGCCCGACAACATCTGCCGCCAGCGCTGCGCCCGCGCCGGATGATCCGCCACCAGCGCGACCAGCGGATGAACCGCATGGCCAAAGCCCGCCTGCGCTTCGGCCATGCCGATCGGTTCCGCGTCTTGCATGCCCGGCGGAGGCATGTCGATTTCGCGCAGGATGGTGCGGATCCGTGCCATCAGCATCTGTTCGTCGACGCCGGGGTCCAGCGTCGCGGTCGCGCCCGCCTGCAGCGCCGCCAGCCGCTGGTCGGGATCGACCAGCATCAGGATCGGAATGTCCGCCACCTGACGGTCGTTTGACAGGCGACGACACAGATCCAGCGCCGTTCCATCCGCCAGATTGCTGCCCAGAATGATCAGATCGGGCCGCGACACCCGCAACTGCTGCAGCAACTGGCCGACCGTCGCCACCGCGGTGACCTGATAGCAGACCGCTCTCAGCCGGACCTTGAGCGTGATCCGCGCTGTCGCCGTCCCGTCCGCAACCATGATCTCTGCTGTCATTGTTTTGTCCAGCACCCTGCCACCTGCATTCCAACTTGACCGCAAATGTTTAAGAAAGGGTTTCCGGGCGGCGATGCCTGAGCAAAAAAGAAGGACAGCGGCAGGATGGCAATGTCGAATGCACAGGCGGGCGAACTGGCGATGCAGGTGCTGATCGTTCTGGTGGACCGCCCCGACGATCTGGCGCTGTTCATGCAGGCCTCGGGGCTGCGCCCTGCCGATCTGCGCGCGGTGGCCGAACAGCCTGATATTGCGTTGCATCTTCTGGATTTCATCGTCGAACAGGACGAGCGGATCACCAGTTTTGCCCAAGCCCTGAACCTGCGTCCGCAGGATATCATGGCCGCCCGAACCGCGCTTGCCGGGCCCGGCAGCTATGGCTGGGACGTCGAATAGCTGGCTTCGTTCTCCTTTTCTTAAGGGTCGGCCGTTAGCCTCGTTCCGAATCGAGGTGGACATGAACAGGCTGATCGACCACGCCCTCCGGGCATTTCTGGCAAGGACCTACGGCCCGGATCTGGCCCGGTTCGTGGCGGATGAAACCGATGTCCTCAGGGCATTGCCCGAACTGCCGGTCGTGGAATTTGCAACGGCGGGGCTGTCGCGCGCGGCGAACTATGTCTCGAAACCCACATCCGAAATGTTCGAGGATCTGGGGGCCTGGATGACGCGGATCGAACCGATCCGGCGTCTGCTGCGGTTCTCGGGGCGCGATTTCCACGACTTTCTGCTGCGGCTGGAAGAGCTGCCCGGACGCTCGCATCTGGTCTTGCCCAGACTGGGGGTTCCGGCGCTGACGATCAAGGCCGAGGATCGGTCGGTCTGGTTGATCATGGCTGACCCCGATCCGGCCTGGCAGCATCTGTTGATGGGCATCGTGCGCAGCATGGCCGACGATTACGGCGCATTGTGCGTCATTTCGGTCGAAGCGGCGGGGATCAGGGTCGATGTCTGTGACGATCAGTTCGCGGAAGGGCGACGGTTCATGTTGCAGGAAGCAGCGGTGGCCGGGGCCTTGTCATGAACCGCGTGGGGCCGGGGCTGACGCTGCGGGCGATGGGGCGTTTTCTGCCGATGCATCTGTGGATGCAGGACAGCGGAAAGGTAATGTCGGTCGGGCCCACGTTGTTGAAATTGCTGCCCGACCTGCCTGCCGGGCTGGATGGTCAGCTGGTCAATTCCCGCGCGGGACGCGGTCCCTCGCCGCTCAATGCAATCCGTGACGCGGTGGATTTGGGGCGGCGACTGTTCCTGCGCGCGGTCGAGGTTCCCGACATCGTGCTGCGCGGCCACGGAGAGCGCGTCTCGGACGGCTCGATGCTGGTCAATCTTGGCTTTGGCATCGGATTGCACCGCGCGATCCGTCGCGCAGGACTGACCGATGACGATTTTTGCCCATCGGATCTGGCCATGGAGTTTCTGTT
This sequence comes from Paracoccus nototheniae, assembly GCF_004335005.1. GTDB lineage: Bacteria > Pseudomonadota > Alphaproteobacteria > Rhodobacterales > Rhodobacteraceae > Paracoccus > Paracoccus nototheniae. The sequence goes on from NZ_RQRT01000011.1 coordinate 34,735, forward strand.
TCTGCAGGAGGCCAATCGTGGCGTCCTGACCGTTCTGTCCGAGTTCAACGAAGAGCTGGCGCGCGCCCGAAAAATCGCATTACAGCAGGCCAAGACGGACGCTCTGACCGGGCTGCACAATCGGCGCGGCCTGGAAATCAATCTGGCTCAGGCGCTGCAACCGGCAGGCCACCGGCTGGAAGAGACCTCTGTTCCCGTCGCGCTGATCCATCTGGATCTGGATAATTTCAAGCTGGTGAACGATCTTCTGGGTCACCTCGCGGGTGACGCGCTGCTGCGCCGGGTCGGAACCATCCTGCAAGAACAGGTGCGCAAGACCGACACGGCAGCCCGGATCGGCGGGGACGAATTTTTTCTGATCATGAAGGGGATGACCTCTCACGCGGCGTTGCGCGACCTGTCGCTGCGCATCATCGGCTCGATCGAGAGTCTGACCCCGCATGGGCTGGCGGGGCGTCGCGTCTCGGCCAGTGCCGGGATCGTCCTGCGCCTGCCCGGCGGGACAGAGACGCTGGAGGATGTGCTGGCACTGACCGACAAGGCGCTTTATCAGGCCAAGGCCGCGGGAAAGGGCTGTGCGGTGATCCTGTGATCTGTCCTTGCTCAGCGGACCATCATCGCGCGCAAAAGCGCCTCTTTGGCGGGAAAGACCAGCCGGGCGTCCTGCCGGGCCAGAACGCCGTCCCGGGCGGCCTGTCGCAGTCTTTGCGCCGGGGCGGGATTGTCGATGGCCCAGACCAGCGCCTCGGCCACCTCGGCTGTGTCATCCATATCGACGATCAGGCCGTTTTCCATATCCTCGATCTGCTCGTGAACGGGGGCGGTGTTCGATCCGACGACCAGACAGCCCATCGCCAGCGCCTCGGTCAGCGACCACGAGGTGACGAAGGGCTCGGTGAAATAGACATGGGCGGTGGAGGCTTGCAGCGTTGCGATATATTCCGCCCGCGGCCGCATGACGTTCACATGGATGCGGCGGTGGTCCAGATCCAGCTGATCCGTCATCCGCAGCCACCAGCTGTCCCCGGCAGGCAGCCGGGCGCCATAGGACACGCTGTCATTGGCCAGAATGACCGCATGAACGTCATCGCGCTGCCGTTGCAGATGCTCGACGGCGCGCAGGAACTGGGGAAAGCCGCGCAGGGGTTCCATCCCGCGCGTGGCATAGGTCACAACCGGCTGGACTGCGGGAAGACTGACCCAATCGAAATTGATCCGCGCTCTGGGGCCGGGGCAATGCTGGTCGCAATCGACGCCATCGGGCAGGATCGTGATTCGGTCCCGCAGCGCGGGGGGAAAGCGGCTGGCCTGAAAGGCGGTCGGGCACCAATGCGCATCGGCCAGATCGAATTCCGCCGCGATCGGCAGGTTTCGCATGCGATCCGCGATCAGCGTCCGCGCATCCGAGGGGCGCTCGGCCCGGCCCTTGTCCCAGTTCCGGTCGGTGTAATACCATTCATGATAGGCGACATAGCGGCAATCGGGCCAGACCAGCTTGACCCCCAGCCCGACGCCCCAGCCCACATGCGCCATCACGATGTCGGGCATATAGCCTTCGCCGTGGCGCATCTGATACATCAGCTCTGTCGCCCCACGGCAATTCTGGGCCGCATGATCAAGGATATGGCGGAAATCCTGGGTGGGCAGTGTCGCCTCGCGTCGGCGAAAGCGGCGGATGCGGCAGCCATCCGCGGTCTCGGCGCCGTCCAGACCGCCATGGGCGAAGGTGACGTCCCAGCCCCGGGCCGCCAGCCATGTGCCCAGAAACTGGAACTGCCCCGGCCCGGTCTGATGCAGGAACAGGATCCGTGGACCTGTGCGCGGCGTCGCGGGGACCGTGCCGGCGTGCGGCCTGTCGGGGGCAGCGGTGGGGTCGGTCATGGCGCGCGCCGTTCGCCCGATTTGGTGAGGATCCGCCAGCCCCCGGTCGCCGGCTGGACCAGCCCGGGGCGGCCGAGTTGGTTTGAAAGTCGCAGGGCGCGGGCATGGGCCGCGGGCAGATCAGGTCTAGACCTGAAGGCGAGATAGAGGGTTCCGGCCTGCCGCTCATCGATCACATGGACAGACGGAAAAACGGCCTGCAGCAAATCCTCGATCATGGCCGAGGCCGAGGCGCAGCAGATGACAGCGATGCCGCCATTTCCGTTCAGGCGACGGGCCTGCTGGCGCATCAGGGCGGCAGCCTCCGGGCCCTCCAGCCAGTCATCCGCGCCGTCCATCACGATCGCGTCCATCTTCGGGTCCGGACCGTCGGGCAGGGGGGGCGGATCGCGCAGGGCTGTGACGCGACAAGCCGCGCTCAGCTGCATTCGCTCCATCGCGCGCTGCGGCCAGCCGCTGGCGGGATGGTGCAGGGTAATCCCGGGCAGAATCGTCAGCAGGGAAACGGCCAGCGCGGCGCGGTGGCGCGACAGGATCATGACCTGGCGCAGGGCTGGGGCGGTGAACAGGATCCCCAAGCAGCGCCGGTCCGTCGCGTCGATTGGCAGGGCCGGATCACCGGCATCCAGCAGGGCCACCGGCTGGCCCGCATCACCGCGGATCTGCACCTGCCGCCTGTCCAGCGCCACCAGTGGTGTATCCGCAGGGATGCCGGGATCGCCCTGCCAGGGGGCCAGATGCAGGGCGCGGTTCACCGCCTCAGCGCGTGCGCGCAGCGCGGGATCGCTGCTGGCCACCCACGCGCGATGGAAGGGCGTGATCCAGTCGAACCCGGCGCGATTGTCCAGCAGATCCAGCGCCTGCTGGGCCAGAACGGCCATCCTCCCCTCTAGCAGCTCGTGGACCGGCAGGCCCGTGGGGTGGGTTCCGGTCAGTGTGACCTGTCTTGCGCGCCAGACATGGCGGCGGATCGGGCCGGTCAGGGGGGATGTTTCGGCCCGGTTCAGGGCGAAGTCTCCGGCAGCCGGAATGGCGGGGTTCAAGACATGGATCACCTCGGCGCCCCGGCGCAGCGCAAGGCAGCGCACCGGCAGGCCGATTGCCGGGGCCGCGATCAACCCATCGCCGGTTGCAGCCAACAGATCGTCCAGAATTTGCATGGCGGCGCGGGTGGCCATGTCATCGGCCCGCGCCTCGGCCATGCGCATGCCAAGGCGCGGGTCGGTGAAGCTGAGGATGCGATGCGCGGGCATCCGGGTCATGGCGCCCCATCCGGGGGTGGCGCGCCCGCCGCCGCGTCATGAAGGGTCCGGTCGACCAGGACGGCGGCCAACCGGGCCGCGGTCAGATCCTCGGTCACCGGCAGGCTGGCCATCGACAGGCCAAGGCGGCGCTCGATCTCCAGCCGCAATTCCATCGCCATCAGCGAATCGATGCCATAGCGGTTGAAGGGGCGGTGCGGGTCGAACTGATCGGGCGGCAGGCGCATGATGCCCGACAGGATCTCGCGCAGCTGAGCCTCGACCAGCGCCAGCGCGGCGGGCCAATCCATCTGCCGCAGCCGGTCGGCCAGATGGCCGTCGGCCTGCGCGCCCACCGCATCCTCGGGGACCAGCGACCCGAACATCGCGCTGCCAAGACCGGGCAGGACCGGGGCCAGCCGCGCCCATCGCAGCGGCGCCAGAACATGATCGCCCGGATGCGGATCGCGCAGGGCGGCGCCCAGTTCGGCCAGCAGATCGGCGCTGGTCATCAGGCCCATCCCCTCTATCCGCGACAGCTGCAGGGACAGGGCGGCGTTGCGGGTCAGATAGCCCGCATCGCTGACCGCACCCCAACCCAGACTGCGCACCGGATAGCCCTCGTCGCGCAATTGCCGGGCCAGCGCAGTGATGGCGCTGTTGGCGGCCGAATAGCTGACCTGCCCCGGATTTCCCAGACAGGCCGCGACCGAGGAAAAGAAGATGACCTGATCGGGGGCCAGACGTCCCTGACGCAACAGCCCGGCCAGCCCCTGCGCCACAGCCAGCTTGGCGTCCAGCACCTGTCGTGCCTCGACCGGGTCCAGATCCTTGATCAGCCGGTCGCGCAGCACCATTGCGGCATGGATCACGCCACCGATCCGCTGTCCTTTGGTGGCCAGCCTGTCCAGAAACGCCCCCATCGCGTCGAGGTCGGTCGCATCCACCGCATGCAGGGTCAGTCCCGATCCAAGCGCCTCGCGGGCCCATCTCCCAGGGGCGCCGGCGCCGGGCCGGATTTCACCGCTGCGCGACAGCAGATGGATATCCAAGGCACCCTGCGCCAGCAGCCAGCGCGCGACCTGCAGGCCCAGACCGCCGGTGCCGCCGATGATGATCCAGACATCGCGCAGCAGTGGGCCGGGGCGGGGGGTGCGCGGTTTGGATGGGCGGATCACGATCTTGCCGGTATGGCGGGCGGCCAGCATGTGGCGAAACGCGTCTTCCGTCATGTCGCCCGGAAAGGGGGTGACGGGGATCGCCCGCAGATGGCCTGCCGCAAAGCCCGCGCGGATCGCGGTCAGACTTGCGGCGATTCGGTCGGGATCGGCGGCCAGACGCTGGTCCAGATCCATCCCGAAATAGGTCAGGTTGCGGGCAAAGGGGCGCAGATCCATCTGCGTGCCTTCAAGATAATCGCGCTTGCCCAGTTCTACGAAGCGCCCGAACGGCGCCAGACAATCGACCGAGCGTTGCATCGCCTCGCCCGACAGGCTGTTCAGGACCACATCGACCCCGCGCCCGTCCGTGGCGGCCATGACATCGGGCAGAAAAGTCAGATTGCGGCTGTCAAAGGCCTCTGCCGCCCCCATGGCGCAGGCGATGGCGCGCTTTTCGGGCGTTCCGGTGGTGGTCAGCACCCGCGCGCCGATCATCCGGGCGATCTGGATCGCGGCCATGCCCACACCGCCCGCACCGCCATGGATCAGCACGGTTTCCCCGGCCCGCAGCATCGCCAGATGGCACAAGGCCTCATAGGCGGTGACGAAAGCCACCGGCAGGCCCGCCGCCGCCACCGGATCAACCCCCGAAGGAATGGCCGACACCGAGGCCGCAGGCACGATCAGCCGCGTCGCAAAGGCCTGCGCCGCAAAGCCCATCACCGCCGTGCCGGGCGCCAGAGCGCAGCCCGGACCCGCGCGCCGCACATGACCTGCATATTCCATGCCCATCCCCGCGCCCGAGGCCCCGGCATCCAGAATGCGTTCGGACAGCAGCCCGCGCGCCGACATCACGTCGCGAAAGTTGAGGCCGGTCGCCGCAACCTCGATCTCGACCTCGCCCGCGCGGGGGCTGCGGCGGGGCAGGGGGCGCCAGACAAGACTGTCCAGCCGCCCCAAATCGCGCTGCGCCAGTTGCAGCGCCATGGCCGGGTCGGGGCGCGGGCTGCGCGCCTGCATCCGGTCGGCCCACAGACCCGAGGGCGTGCAATGGGCGGCGCTTTCCCCTTGGGTCGCGGCGATCAGCCGAGCCAGCGCGGGCGCATCCGGGGCAGGACCGGTCAGGGTCAGCAGGCGGATGACGCCCGCGCCCGCCTCATTCGCCGCCGTGACGATGATCGAGCGCAGACCCTCGGCCAGGATGGTGAAATCCGCATCCGCCTGCGGGTCGGCAGCGATCAGCACGAGGGGCGGGCCGGGTTGCGTCAGGTGTTTTCGGATCGCCATCATCGCATGGACCAGCGTTGCGGCCAAAGATGCGCCGGGCCGGTGCGCCAGAGCGATGACCCGGTGCGACGGCGTGCCGCCGCCCTCGCAAGCCAGAAGCGCCGCCCGCAGGTCGTCAGGCAGGTCGTCGGACAGATCGCGACCCTGCAGAACCGGCAGGGTGGGCGTCCCATGGGCGGGTTGCGCCGGGCGGCGCCACAGCGACAGATTCAGCGCCAGCCCGTCTGCATCCAGATTGCCGATGCGCTCGTCATTCCCGGTCGACAGCACCAGCGCCAGACCGCCGGGGGCCAGCGCGCTGTGCAGCGGTGCCTTATCCGGCTGCGCTCCGACGATCAGCGCCAGATCGCTGCCACCCGGCATCGGGTGGGCGGTGACCAGCGGCATCAGATCGGGCGGCAGGATTTGCACCAGCAGGCTGCGCCCGGCCTCGGACGGGGGGGCTATGCGCAAACCGTCCAGTCGGTCGTCATCGGCCAGCCTGCGCAGCAGCGCCAGATCGGGCAGTCCGACGATCAGCAGGTTGCAGCGCTGATCACGGGGCCAGCGCCGCAGAAGATCCTGCAGCAGATCGCCCGCCCGCGCCCAAAGCCGCCTGTGCACCAGTCCATGCAGCGCCGTGTCGCGCGGATCGCCCCCCGCGCCCGCGATCATCGCGGCGCGCAGGTCATCGGCCAGATCGGGGCACAGATGCAGCGCTGCTGACACCGCCTCGCCGACATCGCCGCCCGAGGTGACGGCCCTTTGCACCGCCCGCAAGGCCTGACCCAACGGGTCCGGGACGGGCGCGTCCCCCGGTGCAAGCCGCGCGAGCAGGCGGGCGGGATCGGCCAGATCGCGGGGCAGGGTCACGGGTTGATCCGCCAATCGCAGCCGCACCCGGCGCCCGATCAGGCGCATCGGCGCGATCCGCGTGGCGGCGTCCAGACGGGTCATGGTGAATTCGGCATCCTCGATCAACGCCACGGCATCGCCCTGCGCGTCGAACAGCGCGATCCGGGCCAGCAGCGACCGGCGTCGCCACAGCGTGACCGTGACCTGCGCCTGCGCCGGCGCGATGGCGGGGCGGAACAGCTGCACATGGCCCAACCGGGTGGGCAGCAGCGTCGCGCCGTCGCCCATCAGCGCGGCCAGATCGTGCGAGGCGGGGGTCTTGTCGCTGAGCAGCGCCTGTGCAATGTCGGCCAGCCCGTGAAAGGCGGCGTCCAACGCGGTCGGGTCCAGCAGGAAGGGCCGGGGTGGCATGGCAGGCTCCAGCGCCACCCTGACCGCGCCGCCGCGCAGGCGGTGCAACGACGCCATGCGCCGGAAGGCGGGGCCATAATCCAGACCGCGCGCACCCAGCAGATCATAGAGCGTATCGACATCGCCCGCCCTGCCGCCGCCGCCGGTCAGGCGGGGGATGGGCAAGGCCGCGCCGCGTCGCACCATCCCCCGCGCCAGCAGCGTCCAACCCGCGCGGGTCAGCCGGGGGCGCATCTGCAGCGTGACGGCGCCCGTGTCGGGATCGATACGGGTCTGCAGGTGCAGCCCCTCGCCTTCGACCACGGCGGGGGCCAGGATGTCGAAATGCACCAGCTGCAGGGGCTGGTCGGGCCACAGGGCAGCAGCGGCGCCAAGCGCCAGCTCGGCCAGCACGGCGCCTGCCAGAACGATCTGACCGCCGACCTTGTGATCGGCCAGCCATGCAGGTTGCGTGGGGGTGACGTCGGTCACCCACAGCATGCCGTCGCCCTCGGCCCGGCGCCCGGCCAGCGGACGCGGCCCATCCTCGCCCCAGGCATCGACGCCATCGGGGCTGAGGCGGCTAAGATGATCCCGTTCGTCCCAAGGATAGGCGGGCAGATCCGGATCGGGGCCGCGCCGCGCGCCAGCCAGCGCCTCGGTCCGGACCGGCACGCCCGCGACCCATGCCCGGGCGATCTGTTGCCCTGCGGGGCCCGCCACGGGCCGTTCTGGCAGAAGGTGATCCAGCGAGACGCCGCCATAGCGGGCGATGTCGCGGATATTGGCCGCAAAGACCGGCACGGGCGACAGCTCGACCAGATGACAGGGGCCCTCCTGGGCCAGCCCGGTGACCGCATCGGCGAACCGAACCGGGTCGCGGGCATTGCGCCACAGATAATCCAGGCCCGCATCGCCGGGCCGCATCATCCGGCCAAGCGCCGCCGCCCCGACCGGCATCCGGGGCGGATCGAACCGCAGCCCGGCCAGATCGGCCATGAAGCGGTCATGCAGCGGCTGGACCAGCGGCGAGTGATAGGGGATCTGGACCTTGAGCCGGATCAGAGGCAATCGCTTGCCACCGACCGTGACCCGTGCCAGCCGGGCAAGCGCCGCCTCGGGTCCGGCGACGGTGACGGATCGGGGGCTGTTGATCGCCGCGATGGCCAGATCCGGCATGTCCAGCCCGGCAATGGCGCGGGCCACATCGGCGGCGGCAGCGGCCACGACCGCCATGCCGCCCTGTCCGCGCAACCCCTCGAACGCTTCGGAGCGGGTGACGATGATCCGCGCCGCCGCGTCCAGATCAAAGCAGCCCGCGACATGCAGGGCCGCGATCTCTCCCACCGAATGGCCGATGACGGCGGTGCAATCCAGCCCGGCCTGCAGCAGGCTGCGCGCCTGCGCGACCTGATAGCCGAACAGCAGCGGCTGCGCGACCAGCGGCCGGGCCAGCCGAGTCTCAAGATCGGGGGCATGCATCAGCGCCACCAGACCGGGCTGGCCCTGCCGCGCCATCGCCTGCGCGACCTCGTCAAAGCTGGCACGAAACACCGGATCGTCGCGATATTCGGCGATGCCCATGCCCGGCACCTGCGCGCCATTGCCCGGAAAGGCCAGCACACCCCGCGCCTGGCGCAGTCGCGCCACGCCGCGCAGCCCGGCCTCGGGATCGCGAAGCGTCGCGCAGATATCGCCGTCCAGCGGCAGGGCCAGACGGTGCGGCAGCGCCATCCGCGTCGCCGACGCCGCCACCAGCGCCGCGCGCGTCTGCGGGTCGGCACCCTGCAGGCGGTCGGACCATGCGGCGGCCAGACGCTGCAGCGACCCCTCGGACGCAGCCGAGATCAGCAGCCACGGGGTGGCGGGCGGCGCGGGCAGGGTGACCGCATGCAGGGAGGGGCGCGGGGCCGCACCCTCGGCGACGATCGCCGCGACATTGGTGCCCCCAAAGCCGAAAGAGTTCAGCCCCGCCACCAGCCGCCCGTCGCCAAGCGGCAGCAGAGCGGTGTTGACGCGCAGGTTCAGCGCCTCGAAATCGATCCTGGGGTTGGGCTGGCGGAAATGCAGCGAGGCGGGCAGGGTCCGGTGTTCCAGCGTCAGCAGCGTCTTGGCCAGCCCCACCAGCCCCGCCGCCGGTTCCGCATGGCCGAAATTGGTCTTGGCCGAGCCGATGGGCAGCGGATCGCGGCGCAGCTGGCCAATCGCCTGCCCGATGGCCCGGGCCTCGACCGGGTCGCCGACCTGCGTGCCGGTGCCATGCGCCTCGTAAAAGGCCAGATCGTCGGGGTCGATGCCGCTTTGCGCCAGCACCCGGTCCAGCAGTTCTTCCTGACGCAGCGCCGAGGGCACGGTCAGGGTCGAGGCCGCGCCGTCGGTATTCACCCCCGTCGCCAGCAGCCGTGCGCGCCGTCGCGCCATCAGCCGGTCGGCCATGTCGGGCCGCTGCAGGACCAGCGCCACACAGGCCTCGGACCGGACATAGCCGTCGGCCGCCGCATCGAAGGTCCGGCACAGGCCCGTGGGCGACATCATCCGCGCCTGCGAGAAACCCACGAACCCGCCCGGCGCCAGCAGCACATGCACGCCACCGACGATGGCCGTGTCGACCTGACCGGTGCGGATCGCCTCGGACGCGTGATGCAGCGCGTAAAGCGACGAAGCGCAGGCCGCATCCAGCACATAGCTGGGTCCGCCGAAATCGAAGAAGGCCGAGACCCGGTTGGCGATGATGCACAGCGTATTGCCAAGCGAAAAGCTGGAGCCCGACCGCGCCACATCGGCGTTGTAGATCAGCATATTCTCGACCAGCGAGGCGCCGACAAAGACGCCGGTGCGCGGTCCCGCCAGATCGCGGGGCGACAGGCCCGCATCCTCGATCGCCTCCCACACGGCTTGCAGCATCAGACGCTGCTGCGGGTCGATATCGGCGGCCTCGCGCGGGCTGATGCCAAAGAAATTGGCATCAAAGCGGTGAACCCCGTCGATCTGCCCCGAGGCCAGCGAATAGGCCTTGCCGCGACGGTTCTGATAGGGGTCCAGAAACAGCGCCGGATCGAAATTCTGTGTCCGCAACTGGCCGATGGTGCAGCGCCCGTCGCGCAGCACCTGCCACATCTGCTCGGGCCCCCGCGCCCCCGCAACCCGACAGCTGAGCCCGCAGATGACCGGGCTGTCGCTGTCAGGCAGGGATGCCTGCATCGGGAATTGGGACATGGCGATCTTTCGGGGGGCTGGGCGTCGGAAGGGTTGCGGCAGGCCAGCCGGGGTCAAAGCCGCATGAAGTAATTCCCGCCCAGATGCGTCGCCCCGTTCGCGCGCAGCACCAGATCGGTTTCCTCGATCGCCACGCCGGACACGACGTTGAACATGATGCCTTTCGATCCGCGCGGCGCCGACCAGCCGCGCACGGCCAGCATGATCCGTTGCCAGACATAGCTGCCGATATCGGTCGAGCGGATGTCGCTGCGGATATAGACGGTGTGCATCACCGTCACCCAGGTCTGACGGCTGCCCATCAGCGGCGAGAAGTAGAAATAGGCAAAGCCGACCGGCTCTCCCTCGTATTCGATATAGACCGAGCCGTGAAAGCCGGTCTCACCCTTCAGGTCGCTGACGACTTTTTCCAGCTGGGGCTGGTCGAAGGGCATGTCTGAAAACATGCTTTCCTTATGCAGCTGGCGGGCCAGAGGCAGGATCTTGTCCAGATCGATGACATCCTTACCGAACTGGACGGTAATCTTGCGCAGAGTGGATTCGGGGAGGGTTGTTTCGATGCTCATGTCCAAAAATTAGCCCACCTTGCCTGATCAGCAAAGTGGGCTTTTCCAAAGGGTTATATTAAAAACTTACGCGTAGAGCGGGCGTTCGTTCTTGGCATGGCGGGCGGCCAGCGTGCGGCTTTCGCGACCCTTCAGGAAGGGCAGCGCCGAGGCTGCAGGCAGATCGGCCTCGACCAGCTCGTCAAAGTTCGGGAAGATCGCCCGGACTTCACGCAGCTGATCGGCGTTGAGAAAGCTGATCGCCTGACGGCCCGGATACAGGCTTTCGGCCTCGATCCCCTCGACCGACAGAATCTCGTGCTCTTCCAGCATGATGTGGAAATACTGCACGCGGCGCGCATCGCCATCGATATCGATGCCATTCACGCCGACCAGCTGCTTGACCGATACCAGAACCTCGGCGCTGCCGAACATCCGTTCCGCGATGGTCGAGCGGATGACGACCCGGTGCTGGGGCGAAAAGCTGACATCGCGGGTGGGCAGACCGTTGCCGAAGGCGCCGGCGGGAACCCGGACGGGCAGCAGCTTGGGGTTGCCCGCCAGATCGATCGAATCCAGGGTCCGCTTGCCGATCCATTGGACCTGCTTGGCCCCCTTGCGGGTCATCACCAAATCGCCTTCGCGCAGCGCTTCGACGGCAACCTTGCCGGTGGGCGTGTCGATCAGCGTGCCTGCAGTAAAGCAGATGACGCTGATGTCTTCGAAGTTCTTGAACTTGACCGTATTGCCGCCGTCAAAAGTGACCGTGCCGTCCAGAACCGAGGGATAGCCGCCGATGATATAGCGCACATCGTCGTTCGAGAACGTGTCGGTGATCGTGTCGGCCACGCCATCGTTGTCGAAATCCAGCGAAACCTTGCCGCTGGACAGGGTCAGCGTCCAGTCGCCGGCAAGGTTCAGCGTGTCGTGACCGGCACCGCCGTCAAGAACCATCGGGCTTTTGGGATCTTTTTGCGCCAGCTCGGCATCCGACAGGGTGACGTCGGGGGTGATGTCGCCAAAGCTGACGGAATCGTCGCCCTTGCCCAGATCGGCGGTATTGCCGCCGGAATGGTCCAGCACCAGAGTGTCGTTGCCGTCACCCATTTTCAGATTGTCAAAGCCGCTGCGGAACATGCTGACCGAGTCGTCGCCGCTGCCCATGTCGATGTCGTCGAAGGCGACGCGGAGGCCGCCCTCGTCGGTGGTCCAGATCATGTTCTCGGCGACCAGGGTGTCATCGCCACCTTCCATGTCGACATCGAAGAACCCGCGGCTGCTGCCGCCGCTGGTTCCGCCGACACCGGCATTTCCTGTCACGGTCACGCCCGACGGATCCCTCAGCGGGACGCCATTCCCATCCGCGCCATTACTGACCGTTACGCCATTCGCATCATTGTTGCCGTCGATATCCGCCATAGCGGTACTCCTCGTGAAAAAGTGGTGCCAGATAACTCTGCTTTAACAGGTGTTAAGAAAATTGGGCCGGTTCTGTCAATGGTTGGTTAACGATTTGACGGCGGGCGTCATATTTCTGGCATGATGAGAAGGTGTGCCGTAATCCATAAATTATACATAAATTACAATTATATGATGAACAGACGGCGGAGATTGCCGACTAATTTCGCCAAAGGTGATCTGGAATTGAGCGATAGGCTTCTAAAAGTTAAGCAGAATTATCATCATTATTTTTACAAACTGAACCGTATGTTTTACACTTGGACAGCGTCCGGTTCTGTCTGCAACGGCAAAAAGCCCGCCTTTGGCGGGAGGCTGGCCTTATGCATGGACAATACGGGGTCGCATCAGCGGAACAGAAGCACCGGGCGGCGGCTGTCGATCAGCATCTGGGTGGTGACCGAGCCGATGATCAGGCGCCGGATGCGGCTGTGACCATAGGCGCCCATCGCCAGCAGGTCGTGGTTCTGATCCTTGATCCGGGCAATCAGCGCGGTTTCGGGATTGCCGTGCAGAATCACCGCATCGGCGCGGCACCCGGCGGCGCGCAGGCGCAGGATCGCCTCGTCCAGATCCTCGCTGGCCGCGTGGCCGACCGGGCCGACCATCGCCACCTCGACCCGGAGCCTTTGAAAGGCGGGGTGGGCGGCCAGAAAATCGACCCCCTTCATCGCCGAGGCACCCCCGTCAAACGCCAGCAGCGCGCTGTGCACCGGGCGAAAATCGCGGGCGGCGACCAGCACCGGCACCTTTGCGGCGCGCACGACGCGCTCCAGGTTGGATCCCAGATGCCCCTTGGCGAAATCCGCCGCCGCCCCGCGCTTGCCGATGACGATCAGGGCGGGGTCGGCCTGCCGGTCGGTCGCGTGGTCGATCAGGTCGCCCTGTTCCAGCCGGGTGGCGACCGGCAGGCAGGCAGCGTGGTCGGGTCCGGCAAAAGCCGACAGGCTGCGCTCCGTCAGGCTGCGGGCATCCTCCAGCAGCGCGCGGCCCTCGGCATGGGAGATGCGGGCGCGTTGGGCGTCCAGCACCGCCAATTCGTCCAGCAGGGCGCTGCGGGCGCCAAGCCGGATGGTGCCGGACAGATCCTGCGCCCCGGGCGGGCCGCGACGGCCCAACACATGCAGCAGCTCGACCGGCTGGCCCGCCGGCGCGGCGATCCAGGCTGCATATTCGCAGACCGGGATCGCATAGACCGACCCGTCCACCAAAGCGATGACCTTGTCCGGCATGGCGCATCCTCCCCCTAATGCGCGGTCAGTTTATCCAAAGCGCCGGGTTTGTCATGTGTTCCAAGCCGGTCGACCAACGTTTCGGACGCTTCGTTCATGCCGATCACCTGCACCTCGGCCCCGTCGCGGCGGAATTTCAGGATCGCCATGTCCAGCGCCTGAACGGAACTGATGTCCCAGATATGCGCGCGGCTGACATCGATGGTGACCCGGTCCAGCGGTTCGGCAAAGTCGAAAGCCGCCATGAAATCCTCGACCGAGCCGTAAAACATCTGGCCCTCGACCTGATAGTTGCGGTGGCGTCCGTCCGCCGACAGGGTCGATGTGACGCGGAACAGCTGGGCGATCTTGGCGGCGAAGAAGATCCCCGACAACAGCACGCCCGCCAGCACGCCGATGGCCAGATTATGGGTCCAGACCACCGTCGCCACCGTCGCCAGCATCACGACCGATGATGATGTCGGATGGCTGCGCAGGTTGGCGATCGACGACCAGCTGAACGTCCCGACCGAGACCATGATCATGATCGCCACCAGCGCCGGCATGGGAATCCGGCTGACCAGATCGCCCAACCCCACCACAAGGATCAGCAGCGCCACCCCGGCGGTGAACGAGGACAACCGCCCCCGACCGCCGGATTTGACGTTGATCATCGACTGCCCGATCATCGCGCAGCCCGCCATGCCGCCGATGAAACCGGTGGCGGTATTGGCCAGACCCTGACCGATGCATTCCTGATTGCGGCTGGACCGGGTGTCGGTCAGCTCGTCCACAAGGTTCTGCGTCATCAGGCTTTCCAGCAGGCCGACGATGGCGACCGCGAAGGCATAGGGCAGGATGATCTGCAGCGTCTGAAGGTTCAGCGGAATGTCGGGGATCAGAAAGACCGGCAGCGTATCGGGCAGCGCGCCCATGTCGCCCACCGTGCGCACATCCCAGCCAAGCGCCATCGCCAGACCGGTCATCACCACGATGGTGACCAGAGGCGAGGGGATCGCCTTGGTGATCCTTGGGAACAGATAGATGATCGCCAGCGAGGCCGCGACCAGCACATAGGTGAACCAGCCGACGCCCGGCAGCCTGGGGTCCAGTTCCGGCAGCTGCGCCATGAAGATCAGGATCGCCAACGCGTTCACGAACCCGGTCATCACCGATTTCGACACATAGCGCATCACGAAGCCCAGCTTCAGCAGCCCACAGCCGATCTGGATCAGCCCGGCCAGCACCGTGGCCGCCAGCAGATATTCCAGCCCGTGATCGCGGACCAGCGTGATCATCAGCACCGCCGTGGCGGCGGTCGCCGCGGAAATCATGCCCGGGCGGCCTCCGGTGATCGCGGTGATCACCGCGATGGAAAAGCTGGCATACAGCCCGACCTTGGGGTCGACGCCCGCGATGATGGAAAAGGCGATGGCCTCGGGGATCAGCGCCAGCGCGACGACCAGTCCCGACAGCAGGTCCGGGCGGATATTGCCCAGCCATTCGGCCTTGTAGCGTTCGATTGAAGTCATGTTTGATCCGTTCCCGACCGGGGCCATCAGGGCGCCCGGCATCCGACAGTCTGGCTGTCGAGGTTCGAATTGTCCGGCGGATCGGCGGCCGGAAGAGCCACCCGGAATCTCACCGGGTCCATGCGTGTGGGGCGCTGATAGCGGTAAAAGGCGCGGGCGGGCAAGCCTTTCGCCGCAAAAAACCGCCGCGCCTTGCGGGCACGGCGGTCGGTCAGTCTGCCCGGTGCCCGATCGGGCGGCAGATCAGGCGCGGGGGCGCAGCAGGCCCATGATGTCCTTGGTCCGCTGCAGGATCGGCATCGCCACCGCCGCCGCGCGATCCGCGCCATCGGCCAGCACGGCGTCGATCTGGGCGGGATCGGCCATGAATTCGGCCATGCGGCGGGTGATGGGCGACAGTGCCTCGACCGCGACCTCGGCCAAAGCGGGCTTGAAGGCGCCAAAGCCCTGACCCTCGAACCGGGCCAGCACCTGATCGGGGGTCTCATCCGTCAGGGCGGCATAGATGTTGACCAGATTGCGCGCCTCGGGGCGGTCTTTCAGACCCTCCATCTGGCCGGGCAGAGGCTCGGCATCGGTGCGGGCCTTGCGGATTTTCTGGGCGATCGTGTCGGCATCGTCGGTCAGGTTGATCCGGCTGGCATCCGACGGGTCGGATTTCGACATCTTCTTGCTGCCGTCGCGCAGGGACATCACGCGGGTGGCCACGCCCTCGATCAGCGGTTCGGTGATCGGGAAATGGGTGACGCCGTAATCATGGTTGAACTTGGCGGCGATGTCGCGGGTCAGTTCCAGATGCTGCTTCTGATCCTCGCCCACCGGCACCGCGGTCGCCTGATAGGTCAGGATATCGGCCGCCATCAGCGCCGGATAGGCCAGCAGGCCGAGGCTGGCATTTTCGCTGTTCTTGCCCGCCTTGTCCTTGAACTGGGTCATCCGGTACATCCAGCCGACCCGGGCCACCGTGTTGAACAGCCACGCCATTTCGGCATGCGC
Source organism: Paracoccus nototheniae (assembly GCF_004335005.1). Lineage (GTDB taxonomy): Bacteria > Pseudomonadota > Alphaproteobacteria > Rhodobacterales > Rhodobacteraceae > Paracoccus > Paracoccus nototheniae. Next base: position 50,486 of record NZ_RQRT01000011.1, read on the forward strand.
GCTGACCTGTGACTGATTGAACAGGATCGACTGTGCGGGATCGACGCCCGAGGCCAGGAAGGCCGCCGCCGCCTCTCGCGTGCGGGCGCGCAGGATCTGCGGGTCTTGCCAGACGGTGATCGCGTGCAGATCGACGATGCAATAGACCGTCTCGGCCTGATCGCCCTGCAGGGCGGCAAAGCGTTTCAGCGCGCCCAGATAATTCCCAAGCGTCAGCCCCCCCGAGGGCTGGATCCCCGAAAAGATGCGCGGGCGGAACGGGGCGTTGATCGGATCGGACATAATCGGCCTGCCTTGGAATTTCCTGCACCGTGGCTTAGCGGGTGGGGGCACCCTTCGCAACCGTCCCTAAACCCGAACAGGAATTCCCATGCGCCAAGGCCTGACCGAATCGCCGCTGAACCCGCTGCCGCCCGTGATCTGGCTGCTGGCGCTGCCGATCATCGCGACCGAGGCGATCTTTGCCCTGGGGTCGGCGGGCCTGATCGGCGGGGCCGAGGGGGTGGGAATGCGGCTGCAGGCGATCCGTCTGACCGCCTTTCCGCCCGAACTGGCGCAGCGCATCTGGACGCTTGGGGCGGTGGATGCGGGGCAGCTGTACCGGGCGTTCAGTTTCAGCTTCGTGCATGTGTCGTTCACCCATGCGCTGTTCGTGGTGGTCTTTACGCTGGCGCTTGGGAACATGGTGTCGGGCAGCTTCCGGCCTGCGGCGCTGCTGGCGCTGTTCTTCGGATCGGCGATCGGCGGGGCGCTGGTCTATGCGGCGTTGCTGCCGCTGACCGGGGTGCGGGCCGCGCCGCTGATCGGCGGTTACCCGGCGGTCTATGGGCTGGTCGGGGCCTTCACCTTCCTTTTGTGGGCGCGGCTGGCGGCGGTGAATGCGAACCGGCTGCGGGCGTTCACGCTGATCGGCATCCTGCTGATGTTCCAGCTGGTCTTTGGGCTGGTCTTTGGCGGCACCGGACCGGGCTGGATCGCCGAGCTTGCGGGCTTTGCCACCGGTTTCGCGCTGTCCTTCCTGCTGGTCGATGGCGGGCTGGCCCGGGCGCTGGCGCAGATCCGCCAGCGTTAACCGCGTTTCACGGCGGCTTTCAGTTCCGAGATCCGATAGCCGCCGATGACGAAGGCCAGCGCGAAATAAAGGCCCGCCCCGCCAAAGACAAGGATCGCAAGACCCGCGCCGCGGCCAAGACCCGCGCCCTCCAGCCATTCGCGCATGCCCCACAGCGCGGCCGCCATCAGGGCCGAGGCCAGCAGGATGCGCGGAAAGGCGCGGCGCAACCGGGCATCGGCGCGCGCGGCCTGACCCATGCTGCGGGTGCCCCACCACAATTGCGCGACCATGATCCAGGCGGCGATGGTCGTGCCCAGGGCGGCGGCCAGAAAGCCCAGCCAGGGCATCAGCCCAAAGGCCGCCACCGCATTCACCACCATCGACAGCAGCGCAAAGCGGAACGGCGTGCGCGTATCCTCGCGCGCGAAATACAAGGGCTGCAGGATCTTTTGCAGAACGAAGGCGGGCAGGCCAAGCGCATAGACGACCAGCGCCGCCGCCGTCTGCTGCGTGTCGAAGGCGGTAAAGGCGCCGCGTTCGAACAGGGTCGCGACCATCGGCTGCGCGATCACCGCGATGGCAAAGGCGGCGGGCAGGGTCAGAAAGAACCCGAACTCGGTCGCGCGGGAATAGGCCGATTGCCCGCCCGCGTGATCCTCGGCCCGGATGCGGCGGGCCAGTTCCGGCAGCAGCACGACGGCCACCGCCGCCCCCACCACGCCAAGCGGCAGCTGATACAGCCGGTCGGAATAGGACAGCCAGGCGATTGCGCCTTCGAACCGCGATCCGACCTGACGCCCGATCAGCAGGTTGATCTGCACCACGCCGCCCGCGAAGGCGGCGGGCAGGGCGACGGCGACCAAACGGCGCATGTCGGGCGACAGGCGCGGGCGGCGGGGCCAGAACGTGTATCCCGTGCGTCGCGCATCCCACCAGACCAGCGCCAGCTGGGCGATGCCGGTGACGGGCGTGGCCCAGGCCAGCGTCAGCCCCAGATCCCAGCCCTGCCAGCGCCCCAGCCCCATCGCCACGATGAACAGCAGGTTCAGCAGCACCGGTGCGGCGGCGGCGGCGGTGAAGCGGCCATTGGCATTCAGCACCCCCGAGATCATCGAGGCCATCGAGATCAGCAGGATATAGGGAAAGGTGATCCGCCCATAGGTGACCGCCAGATCGAACCGCTCGTCCCCGGCAAAGCCCGATGCCATCAGCCAGACCAGCCCCGGCATGAAGATCATCGCCACCGCCGACAAAGCCAGCACGGTCAGGAACAGACCCGAGAACGCCTCGCGCGCGAAACGCTGCGCGGCGTCGGGATCCTCCAGCTTTTTGGAAAACATCGGGATGAAGGCGGTGTTGAACGCGCCTTCGGCGAAAAAGCGGCGGAACATGTTTGGCAGGGACAGGGCGATCAGGAACGCCTCGGCCACCGCGCCCGTGCCCAGCCATGCCGCCATCAGGATGTCGCGCACAAAGCCCGAGGCCCGAGAGATCAGAGTCCACAGCCCGACGGACAGAAAGCCCCGCACAAGTCCGGATTTCATGGTTGCCAGTTCATCCTTGGTCAGCCTCGGCCCGTTTCACGCCATCGGCGATCGCCGTGCGCAGTTTCTTTTCCAGCGTGTCGCGCTTGGCCGGGCTGTGCAGTTTCAGCCCGAACATGTCCTTGACGTAAAAGCTGTCCACAACCTGCGCGCCATAGGTCGCGATCACTGCGCTGACGATCTGGATATGGTTCGAGGCCATGGTGCGGGTCAGATCATACAGCAGACCGGGCCGGTCGCGGGTGTCGACCTCGATGATGGTATAGATGTCGCTGCCCTCGTTGTCGAAGGTGATATGGGTGGGAAACTTGAATTCGCGGTTGCGCTTCTTGGGCTTGTCGCGGCTGGCAAAGGCCTCGCGCGCGACGATTTCACCGGCCAGCGTGCGCAGGATGATCTGGCGCAGCTTGGCCAGACGGTCCTCGGCAAAGGGATGGCCCTCGCTGTCCTGCACCCAGAAGACCGCCGTGGCATAGCCGTCGCGCGTCGTATAGGTGCGCGCATCGACCACATTCGCCCCGGTCAGGGTCAGCGCGCCCGCCAGCCGCGAAAAGATGCCCGGATGATCCGACAGCACGAAGGCTGCGCGGGTGGCGTCGCGGTCGGCATCGGCGCGCAGGTCGATGCGGATCTCGTCCTTGTCGATGCCCTTCAGCAATTGCGCGAAGACGGCCTGGGTTTCGGTCGGCAGACCCGGCCAATAGGCGTCGTAATGGCGGCCCAGCTCGGACCGGATCGCCTTCGGCTCCCACCCTTTGGCGATCAGCATGTGGCGCAGGGACCGCTTTGCCTCGGCATGGCGGCGGTCGCGGTTCAGTTCCTCAAGACCGTTTTCCAGCGCGGCGGCGGTTTCGCGGTGCAGCTGGCGCAGCAGGGCGGCCTTCCAGTTGTTCCAGGTGCCCGGTCCCACGCCCCGGATGTCGCAGACGGTCAGCACCAGCAGCATGTCCAGCCGCTTGCGGGTCTTCACCGCCTTGGCGAAATCGCGCAGCGTGCGGGGGTCGGAAATGTCGCGTTTCTGCGCCACGTCCGACATCAGCAGGTGATGGCGCACCAGCCATTCGACCGTGTCGATATCATCCTGAGCAAAGCCCATGCGGGTGGCGATCCGCCGTGCGATCCGGGCCCCCAGGATCGAGTGATCCTCGGGGCGGCCCTTGCCGATATCATGCAGCAGCGTGGCCAGATACAGAACGCGGCGGTTCACCCCGGCATCGATGATGCCGCTGGACAAGGGCAGGTCGGACGGATGTTCGCCCCGCTCGATTTCCGCCAATGCTGCGACGCATTGGATGGAATGTTCGTCGACCGTAAAGTGGTGATACAGGTTGAACTGCATCATCGCCACGACCGGCTGGAATTCCGGGATGAAAGCCGCCAGCACGCCCAGTTCGTTCATGCGCCGCAGCGCGCGTTCGGGATTGCCGTGTTTCAGCAGCATGTCCATGAAGATGCGGATCGCCTCGGGGTCGGACTGGACCTGTGCGTCGATCAGATCCAGATTGGCTGCGACCAGCCGCATCGCGTCGGGATGGATCAGGGTGCCGCTGCGCAACGCCTCTTCGAAGAGGCGCAGGATGTTCAGCGGATCGGCCAGAAACTGCGTCGCATCGGCATAGGACAGGCGCCCCTGCTGATCGACAAAGCCGGGCCGCATCTTGCGGCGCCGGCGAAAGATCCGGCCCAGAAAGGGCGCGGTGCGGACATGGCGGGTTTCCAGCTCGGTCAGAAAGACGCGGGTCAGTTCGCCCACGCGGGTCGCGTGGCGGAAATAATCCTGCATGAAATATTCGACCGCGCGGCGGGCGGTGGTGTCGGCATAGCCCATGCGCCGCGCCACCTCGACCTGCATGTCAAAGGACAGAACGTCCGACGGACGCCCCGCGATCAGGTGCAGATGGCTGCGCACCGCCCAGAGGAAATCCTCGGCCTGCCAGAACGACAAATGCTCTTCGCGCGAAAAGACGCCCAGATCGACCAGTTCGACCGCGCGTTCGACGCGGTGGATGTATTTGGCGATCCAGTACAGGGTCTGCAGATCGCGCAGGCCGCCCTTGCCCTCTTTCACGTTGGGTTCCAGCACGTAACGCTGGCCGCCCTGCCGGGCATGGCGGGCGGCGCGTTCGTCCAGCTTGGCCTCGATGAATTCGGGGATGGTCTGGGCGAACAGTTCCGTCCACAGCCGGTGGCGCAATTCCTCGGCCAGGGGGGCATGGCCGGTGACCAGCCGATGTTCCACCAGCGAGGTGCGGATGGTCATGTCGCCCGCGCCAAGACGCAGGCAATCATCCACGCTGCGGATCGAATGGCCGATCTTCAGTTTCAGATCCCACATCATGTACAGCATCGATTCGACGACGCTTTCGGCCCATGCGGTGATCTTCCACGGGGTCAGGAACAGCAGGTCCACATCTGATGCGGGCGCCATCTCGGCCCGGCCATAGCCGCCGACGGCCAGCACGGCCAGACGTTCGTTTTCCGACAGCGATTTCTGCGGGTGCAGATAGGTGGTGGCGACGTGATGAACGGCAATGACCAGCGCATCGGTCAGCCCGGCAATGGCGCGCACGGTCTCGCGCGCGGCGCGGGGATGGGTGGCAAAGCCCGCCTCGATCGCGGCCATGCCGTCATGGCGGGCCAGCCCCAGAAAGGCGACGGTCCGGGCGCGCAGTTCGCGCGCATCGGTGACGCCCGCCAGCTGCCGGTCCAGATGGGCCAGCAGCCGGGTTGGGTCGATTTCGGGACGGACCTGCGCCGGGGCATCGGGGATCATCGTTCAGCCTGTCCTGTCGTCACCAACGGTCACCGTCACGACCCGAAGCCGCGCGCGCTTTGCTGGGCGGCGTCCAGCACGACCAGCTGGCCGCCCCGGATGGTGGCCACGGCCAGCCCGCGCTGGACGGTGCCGTCGCGTTGCAGACGGAAGACCCCGCCGACGCCGGAAAACCCCGCGCGCTGCGTCAACCCCGAGGTGGTCAGCGCGTCCCTCCGCCCGTCGCGTGCCAGCGAGGCGATCGCCGCCACCCCGTCATAGGCCAGCGAAGCCAGCTGATGAGGGGCCTCGCCATGGGTCTGGGCATAGCGGGCCTCGAACCGGCGCTGCATCGCCTGATCGGGAATCGCGAACCAGCCCTCGGCCAGTTGCGGCATCGCCAGGCGGTCGGCGGGCTGGTCCCACCGGGTCAGCCCCATCATCTGATTGACCGGAGAGCGCACGCCCGCCGCCGCCAGCTGTTGGGTCAGATAGGGCAAGACGGCCTGATTGTTGGCGGTCATGAAGACGGCATCGACCGACCCCGATTGCGCGGCCTCACTGATGCGCGGGGTCACCGCGTCGATGCCGCTGATCGAGACGCCGTGATTGACCCGTCCCGCCAGGCGGGCGCCGTTCCGGGCGATCGCGGTTTCGATCGCGCGACCGCCCAGCTGGCCTGCCACGTCATCTTCGGCCACGACCAGAATGTTGCGCTTGCCCCGGTCCACGCCATAGCCGACCAGCCGGTCGGCGATGTTTTCAAAGCTGTTGCCCAGAACGAAGACATTGCCGCCCGCGACTTGGGTGTTGTTGGAAAAGGTCAGGACGTTGATGTTGCGCGGCTGCATCGCATTGCCGACGGCATTGGCACCTTCCGCGAACAGCGGGCCCAGAATGATCTGCGCGCCCGCATCGGCGGCGGCATTCGCCTGCGCCACGGCGCTTTCGGTCGAGGCGCCGCTGTCATAGATCCGCAGATCGATGGCCGCGCCCTGCGCGTCGCCCGCCGCCATCCGCGCGGCGTTCTTCAGGCTGCGCGCCAGCCATTCCAGATCCTGCGATCCGGTTCCGGCAGGGGCCAGCAGGGCCACGCGCACCGGCTCGGACGGATCGATCAGGGGGCCGGTCTGGGGTCCGCTGGCCTGACTGCCGCTGCCGGTCGGCTCGCAGGCGGCAAGGAACAGGGCCGAGACGATCGTGGCGGTCTTGACAAGCGCACGGCGCAGACCCGTGGCCGGCCGTGAGAGGGCGGGCCGGGTTGTGGCGGAGGCGAACATGTGAAATTTCCCTGCTGAGTGATATAAGGCGCGTGGCGATAGACAGTGCGTGGCTGGTAGCAGCCTATGACCTGCGCCCGCGAATGGCAATCAGCGCCAGCCCGTTCAGGGCGCCCCAGGGGAGGCAGGATGACCGACCGCCACGATGAGAACGCAGGCCCCGACCGCACGGGGGCCAACCAGACAGCAGCCGACCGGGCAGGCGGCGACCGCGCAGGCCCAAGGCCGCCGTCGGAACCCGCCCGCCGCCTTGGTGCCCATGTCGAGGCCGCGCGGCTGGCGCCGGGTCTCTATCTGGTCGCGACACCCATCGGGGCCGCGCGCGACATCACGCTGCGCGCGCTGGATGTGCTGAACAGCGCCGATCAGCTGGCAGCCGAGGATACCCGCGTGCTGCGCCACCTGATGGACATCCACGGCATCCCGCTGCGGGGACGGCGGATCCTGTCCTATCACGACCATAACGGCGACCGCGCCCGCCCGGCGCTGCTGGCGGCGCTGGCCGAAGGCGGCAGCGTCGCCTATTGCTCGGATGCGGGCACGCCGCTGGTGGCCGATCCGGGCTATCGTCTGGCACTGGACGCGGCGCTGGCCGGGGCACGGGTCCATGCGTTGCCCGGCCCCTCGGCCGCGCTGGCCGCCCTGACCCTCTCGGGCCTGCCAAGCGACCGCTTTCTGTTCCTGGGCTTTCCGCCACCGACCAAGGCCGCCCGCCTGACATTTCTGAGGCGCTGGATGGCGGTCGATGTGACGCTGATCCTGTTCGAAAGCCCAAGGCGCGTTAACCGAACATTGGAAGATCTGTGCGAGATTGATGCGAATCGGATTACCGTGGTGGCACGGGAACTGACCAAGAAATTCGAAGAGGTGATCCGGGGAACGGCGGCAGAACTGGCAGCAGACCCCCGCATGGCCACGCTGAAGGGCGAGGTGGTGATGGTGCTCGACCGCCCCTCGGCGGTCGAGGTGGATGAGGATCGGCTGGACCAGGTGCTGCTGGGGCATATGGCGACGATGTCGGTCAAGGATGCAGCCCGCGAGGCGGCGCAGGAACTGGGTCTGCCCAAGCGCGACGTGTATCAGCGGGCCTTGGGATTGGCGGAACGGGATTAGGCCGGTGGCGGCGCAAGGAGGCGGAATGCAGAATGTGATGCAACAGGATGTTCTGGCGCCATGGGCACGGCCTGCAGCCCCTGCCGTCAGTCCGGCGCGGCGTGCCCGGGGGCGGCGCGCGAACCTCAGCGGCGTGATGGCCGAAGACAATGTGCAGCGTCTTTACCAGCGGCGCGGGGCGGTCCTGCAGGCCAGCCGCTGGCGTGGCAAGGCCGGAAAGATCGACCTGATCCTGCAGGAGGGCGAGGATCTGGTGTTTGTCGAGGTCAAGGCATCCGCCACCCATGCCACGGCCGCACAGCGGCTGTCGCCCGCGCAGATGCGCCGCATCATGCAGGCGGCCTGCGAATATTGCGACCGGCAGGGGCTGGGGCTGGTGTCGATGCGCTTCGACGTGGCTCTGGTCGATGGGCTGGGCCGGGTCGAGCTGATTGAAAATGCCTTCGGTCAGGACTGAGGCAGGCTTGCATCCCCTTGCGCTGCGGGCCACAACGGGCCCGAGTTTCAGGAGGGCAGGATGAGCCTTTACGTCGCCTTGCAGATGGATCCGATCGAAGATGTCTCGATCGATGCCGACAGCACTTTCCGCATCGGTCTCGAGGCCGAGGCGCGTGGGCACCGGTTGTTTCAATACACCGTCGATCAGTTGCGCTATGACGAAGGTCGGGTGATCGCCCGGGGGCGGCCCGTGACGTTGCGCCGCCGTCAGGGCGATCATGTGACCTTCGGGGACTGGGCCGAGGTCGAGTTGACCGAATTCGACGTGGTCTGGCTGCGTCAGGATCCGCCCTTCGACATGGGCTATGTCACCTCGACCCATCTTCTGGATCGGGTGCATCCGGGCACGCTGGTCGTGAACGACCCGTTCTGGGTGCGGAACTGCCCCGAAAAGCTGATGGTTCTGGATTTTCCCGATCTGACGCCTCCGACGATGATCGCCCGCGATCCGGCGGCCTTCCGCGCCTTCCGCGCCCGGCATGGCGAGATCATCGTCAAGCCGCTGTATGGCAATGGCGGGGCGGGGGTGTTTCATCTCAAGCCCGGCGATGCGAACTTGTCGGCGCTGCTGGAGACCTTTGCCGGGATCAACCGCGAACCGATGATCGCGCAGAAATATCTGCCCGCCGTCGTCAAGGGTGACAAGCGGATCATTCTGGTCGATGGCGATCCCGTCGGCGCGATCAACCGCGTTCCGCAAGAGGGCGAGGCGCGGTCGAACATGCATGTGGGCGGGCGCGCCGAAAAAATCGGCCTGACCGAGCGCGAGCATGAAATCTGCGCCCGGCTGCGTCCGGTTCTGCGCGACAAGGGTCTGATCTTTACGGGGATCGACGTGATCGATGGCTGGCTGACCGAAATCAACGTGACCTCGCCCACCGGCATCCAGGAGCTTGAGCGGTTCGACGGCATCAATGCTGCCGAAGTCCTGTGGCAGGCGATCGAGCGGCGGGTGGCCGACAAGGGCTGAGCCGTCGGCAGAGGACGGGCTGGCGGGTGCGGTCAGACGCGCCGCTGATGCGGGGATTTTTCGCAGGCACGCCGCCCGCCTCTTGACCAATGTGTCTGCTGGCTTGTCGGGGACGATGCGTTCCGGGCCGGCGAGCCCTGCGGTCTTGGCTGCGTGGTCCATCGTCTTTCGCAGTGGATGAGCGGGCATCCCGGCGGTCGGGTTGACCGATTGCCCGCCCCGAGGGCAAACCGGCGTCCTAGCCGCCCGTCACGAAGGGCAGGCGATAGCTGATGGCCTCGGCCAGATGGTGGGTGTGGACCTTTTGCGATCCGTCCAGATCGGCGATGGTCCGGGCGCTGCGCAGGATGCGGTGATAGCCGCGCGCGGTCAGGCCAAGCCGTTCGGATGCTTTCAGGATCAGCGCGCGTCCCGCCGCATCCGGGACGGCGATCGCGTCCAGCAGCGGCCCCGAGGCGTCGGCATTGACCCGCACGCCCTGATGATCCTGAAAGCGCCGCGCCTGAACCTGCCGCGCCGCCGCCACCCGTGCGGCCACCACCGTCGAGGGGTCGCCCGAGGCGGGCAGGTCCAGATCGGACAGGCTGACCGCCGGAACCTCGATGCGCAGGTCGAACCGGTCCATCAGCGGCCCCGAGATCCGGCCCAGATAGCTGTCGCCGCAGGCGGGTGCACGCGAACAGGCACGGGCGGGATCGGCCAGATGGCCGCAGCGGCAGGGATTGGCGGCGGCGATCAGCAGAAAGCGGCAGGGATAGCGGACATGCGCATTGGCGCGCGACACGACGACCTCGCCCGTCTCGATCGGCTGGCGCATGGTTTCCAGCACCTGACGGGGAAATTTCGGCAACTCGTCCAGAAACAGGACGCCGTTATGGGCCAGGCTCATCTGGCTGGGGCGCGCTTTGGGGCCGCCGCCGACGATGGCGGGCGAGGATGCGGTGTGATGGGGATCCTGAAACGGCGCCCGGCGCGAGATCGCGCCTTCGGTCAGCAGACCCGCGACGGAATGGATCATCGAGGTTTCCAGCGCCTCGCGCGCCGACAAGGGCGGCATCAGGCCGGGCAGCCGGGCCGCGAGCATGGATTTTCCCGCACCGGGGGGACCGACCATCAGCAGGTGGTGACGGCCCGCTGCGGCGATTTCCAGCGCGCGTTTGGCGCGTTCCTGTCCCTTGACGCTGGTCAGGCACAGCGGGCTGGGCGCGTCCAGAACCGCCCCGGGGCGCGCGGGCGTCAGCGGCTGGCGGTCGGTCAGATGGTCGATGACCGCGCGCAACGTGTCGGCGCCGAAGACCGCGACCTGTTCGATCCAGGCCGCCTCGGGGCCGCAGGCGCGGGGGCAGATCAGGGCGCGCTCCTCCTCGGATGCGGTCAGGGCGGCGGGCAGGGCGCCGTTGACCGCGACCAGCCGCCCGTCCAGCGCCAGCTCGCCCAAGGCGACATGGCGGGCCAGTTCTTCACCCGGCAGGATGTCAAGCGCAGCGAGGACGGCCAGCGCGATGGGCAGGTCGAAATGCGACCCCTCTTTCGGCAGATCGGCGGGGGACAGGTTCACGGTTAGCCGCTTGTTGGGCAGCGCGATCGCCAATGCACCAAAGGCCGCGCGGACCCGTTCGCGGGCCTCGCTGACGGCCTTGTCGGGCAGGCCCACGATGGAAAAGCCGGGCAGACCGGCGGCCACGGCGCATTGCACCTCGACCAGACGGGCATCGACCCCTTCGAAGGCCACGGAATAGGCGATGGCGACCATGACTGCCCCCTTGCTGACCCCGCCAAGGGTTAGCGCCGCGGGCTTAAGGAAAGGTTAACGGCGGGCTTTCCTTGCGGCAGGGGGGCGTCGGGGTTATCTGGGGCGCAGGATGGAACGGGGGCCTCATGCAGGGCAGGCGGATATTGCTGATCGTGGGGGGCGGGATCGCCGCCTATAAGATCCCGCAGCTGGTGCGGCTGATCCGGGCGTCGGGGGCTGCGGTCACGCCGGTGCTGACCGCGGCGGGCGCGCAGTTCACCACGCCCATGACCCTGTCCGTGCTGGCCGGAGAGGCGATCCATGACACCTTGTGGGATCAGGGCGCCGAGGCCGAGATCGGCCATATCCAGCTGTCGCGACAGGCCGATCTGGTCGTGGTCGCCCCGGCCACCGCCGATCTGATGGCCAAGATGGCGGGGGGACTTGCGAATGATCTGGCATCCACCCTGCTGCTGGCCACCGACAAGCGGGTGCTGATCGCGCCCGCGATGAATGTGCGCATGTGGGATCATCCGGCGACCCGGCGCAATCTGGCAACCTTGCAGGGCGATGGCGTGCTGACGATCGGCCCCGATGTGGGCGACATGGCCTGTGGCGAATTCGGCGCGGGCCGCATGGCCGAGCCCGAGGCGATCATGACCGCAATCCGCGCCGCGTTTGAGCCGGGTCCGCTGGCGGGGCGGCATGTGATCGTGACCTCGGGGCCGACGCATGAGCCGATCGACCCGGTGCGTTATCTGGCCAACCGGTCCTCGGGTGCGCAGGGGACGGCGATTGCCGCGGCCCTGCGCGATCTGGGGGCGCGGGTCAGTTTCGTGACCGGCCCCGCGACCGTGCCCCAGCCCGTTGGCGTGCAGGTGATCCGGGTGGAAACGGCGCAGCAGATGCGCGATGCGGTCGAGGCGGCGCTGCCTGCGGACGCCGCCGTCATGGCGGCGGCGGTGGCCGATTGGCGCGTGGTGAACGGCAGCGATCAGAAGATGAAGAAGACCGGCGATCTGCCCAGCCTGCAGATGGCCGAGAACCCTGATATTCTGGCATGGCTGTCCCGCGCCCCGCAGCGCCCCGGTTTGGTGGTGGGCTTTGCCGCGGAGACGCAGGATGTGCTGGCCCATGCCACGGCAAAACGGTCGCGCAAGGGCTGTGACTGGATCGTTGCCAACGATGTCAGCCCCGCGACCGGCATCATGGGCGGGACCGAGAATGCGGTGACGCTGATCACGGCGACGGGGGCCGAGGACTGGCCGCGCATGGGCAAGGATGCCGTCGCCGCCCGTCTGGCGGCGCGCATCGCGAAGGAACTGGCCGCGCGCGTCGCAAAGGAACTGGGATGAGAACCTATCTGGACTGGAACGCCACCACCCCCCTGCGCCCCGAGGTCCGCGCCGCGATCATCGGGGCGATGGAGATTTCGGGCAACCCCTCGTCTGTCCATGCCGAGGGGCGGGCGGCCAAGATGGCACTGGAACGGGCCCGCGAACAGCTGGTGGCAGCCCTGGGCGCCGAGGGGGCCGATCTGGTCTTTACCTCGGGCACGACCGAGGCGGCGTCGATGGTGCTGGGGCAGGGCGGCTATCTGTGCGCGCCCACCGAACACAGCGCGATCAAGGTCTGGTGCGAGGCGACCCTGCCGGTGGACGCCGACGGGATCATCACCGTGACGGACCCCGCGCGCACCAGCCTGCAGCTGGCCAATAACGAAACCGGCGTGATGCAGGATCTGCCTCAGGGGCTGCACAGCAGCGATCTGACGCAAGCCTTTGGCAAGGTGCCCTTTGCCTTCAACTGGCTGGGGGTGACGGCGGGCTTTGTCAGCGCCCACAAGCTGGGCGGTCCCAAGGGGATCGGCGCGCTGGTGCTGAAGAAGGGCACCGATCTGGCGCCGCTGATCCGGGGCGGCGGGCAGGAACAGGGCCGCCGCGCGGGCACGGAAAACCTGATCGGCATTCTGGCCTTTGCCGCCGCCGCCACCGCCGCGCAGCGGGAACTGGAGGCCGGGGTCTGGGATCAGGTCGCCGCCCGCCGCGACGCGCTGGAGGCGCGGCTCTGCGACATCGCGCCCGATGCGGTGATTGCCGGAAAGGGCGCGCGGCGCTTGCCGAACACGACCTGCCTTCTTACATCGGGGTGGAAGGGCGAAACTCAGGTCATGCAGATGGATCTGGCGGGGTTTGCAATCTCGGCCGGGTCGGCCTGTTCGTCGGGCAAGGTGCGGGCCAGCGGGGCCTTGCAGGCGATGGGTTTCGACGATCAGCTTTCGCAATCGGCGATCCGGATCTCGATAAGCCCGACTTTGGGCGATGATCAGATCAACCGATTTGCGGATGCCTGGGAAAAGGCGTATTCACGCTGGCGCGACAGGACTGGTCCGGCGATACGGCCGACCACCGAGGAAGGATAGACGATGACGGAAGCCACCGATCTTGATGTGCGCGAAGGCGTCGACCGCGAAACGGTCGAAGCGGTGCAGAACATGGGCAGCTATAAATACGGCTGGAATACCGAGATCGAGATGGACTATGCGCCCAAGGGCGTGAACGAGGATATCGTCCGTCTGATCTCGGCCAAGAACAAAGAACCCGAATGGATGACCGAATGGCGGCTGGAAGCCTATCGCCGTTGGGTCACCATGGCGGAACCGAAATGGGCGATGCTGAACTATCCGGTCATCGACTATCAGGACCAGTATTACTATGCCCGCCCCAAAAGCATGGAGGAAAAGCCCAAGTCCCTGGACGAGGTCGATCCCAAGCTGCTGGCGACCTATGACAAGCTGGGCATCCCGCTGCGCGAGCAGATGATTCTGGCCGGCGTCGAGGGGGCCGAGAATGCCCCTGCCGAAGGCCGCCGCGTCGCCGTCGATGCGGTCTTTGACAGCGTCAGTCTGGGCACGACCTTCAAGGATGAACTGGCCAAGGCCGGGGTCATCTTCTGTTCGATCAGCGAGGCGATCCGCGAGCATCCCGAACTGGTGCGCAAATATCTGGGCACCGTCGTGCCGCAATCGGACAATTACTTCGCGACGCTGAACAGCGCGGTGTTTTCGGATGGCTCGTTCGTCTATATCCCGCCCGGCGTGACATGCCCGATGGAGCTGTCGACCTATTTCCGGATCAATGCCGAAAACACCGGACAGTTCGAACGCACGCTGATCATCGCCGACAAGGGCGCCTCGGTCAGCTATCTGGAAGGCTGCACCGCGCCCAAGCGCGACACGACCCAGCTGCATGCTGCGGTGGTCGAGCTGGTCATTCTGGAAGATGCCGAGATCAAGTATTCGACCGTCCAGAACTGGTTTCCGGGCGACGAAAACGGCAAGGGCGGCATCTATAACTTTGTGACCAAGCGGGCCGATTGCCGCGAGGCGCGGGCCAAGGTGATGTGGACGCAGGTCGAAACCGGATCGGCGATCACCTGGAAATACCCGTCCTGCATCCTGCGCGGCGACGAAAGCCAGGGCGAGTTCTATTCCATCGCCATCGCCAATAACTGGCAGCAGGCCGATACCGGCACCAAGATGATCCATCTGGGCAAGAACACCCGGTCGCGGATCGTGTCCAAGGGCATCTCGGCGGGGCAGGCGCAGAACACCTATCGGGGCCTCGTGTCGATGCACCCGCGCGCCACGAACAGCCGCAATTATACTCAATGCGACAGCCTGCTGATTGGCGACAAATGCGGGGCGCATACGGTCCCCTATATCGAGGTCAAGAACAACAGCAGCCGGGTCGAGCACGAGGCGACGACCAGCAAGGTCGATGACGACCAGCTGTTCTATTGCCGCTCGCGCGGGATGGACGAGGAAGAGGCCGTGGCGCTGGTCGTCAACGGGTTCTGCCGCGAGGTTCTGCAGGCCCTGCCCATGGAATTCGCCATGGAAGCACAGGCGCTGGTCGCGATCTCGCTGGAAGGCTCGGTCGGCTAAACCCATTGGCCGGGCCTTGGCGCCCGGCCGCACCCAATTCACGGCGCCCCTAGCGGCGCTTTCGCCGTTTGAGGAAAATATGCTGAAAATCAACAACCTGCACGTGAAACTTGAGGAAGAGGACAAGGCGATCCTGAAGGGTCTGACCCTTGAGGTTCCCGCCGGTCAGGTCCATGCGATCATGGGTCCGAACGGGTCGGGGAAATCCACCCTGTCCTATGTCCTGTCGGGCCGCGACGGGTATACCGTGACCGAAGGCAGTGCCACGCTGGACGGCGAAAGCCTGCTGGACATGGAGCCCGAGGAACGCGCCGCTGCTGGTCTGTTCCTGGCGTTCCAATACCCGGTCGAGATCCCCGGCGTCGGCAACATGACCTTTCTGCGCACTGCCGTGAATGCGCAGCGCAAGGCGCGCGGCGAGGCTGAACTGACTGCTGGCGAATTCCTGAAAGTCGTGCGTGCCAAGGCCGCCGATCTGCAGATCAGCCCCGAGATGCTGAAGCGTCCTGTCAATGTCGGCTTTTCGGGCGGCGAGAAAAAGCGCAACGAGATCCTCCAGATGGCCATGCTGGAACCGCGCATGTGCATCATGGACGAGACCGACAGCGGTCTGGACGTCGATGCGATGCGGCTGGTGGCTGATGGCGTGAACGCCCTGCGCGGCCCGGATCGCAGCTTTCTGGTCATCACGCATTACCAGCGCCTGCTGGATCACATCAAGCCGGACGTCGTCCACATCCTGTCCAATGGCCGCATCATCAAGTCGGGCGGCCCCGAACTGGCGCTGGAAGTCGAAGAGAACGGCTATGGCGATCTTCTGGCGGAGGCCGGCTGATGACCGATCTGGCCGTCAAACCCATCGACGAGGTGACCCCGCAGGTCGCGGGCGCCCCCAAGGCTGCGGGCGTGCTGGCCGACCGGCTGGCCGCGCTGACCCTGCCGCAGGGCGGTTTTACCGCTGCCGCGCGGGCCGATGCACTGGCCCGGCTGCATGCCATGGGCCTGCCCGCGCCGCGTGACGAATACTGGCGCTATACCGACCCGCGCCCGTTCAACGCAGCCGAACCGCAGGCCCTGACCATCGAGGATGGCCCCGAATCGCCGCTGTTCGCCTCGCGGGACAGGCTGACGCTGGTCTTCGTGGATGGCGTCTTCGATGCCACCGCCTCGGATGATCTGGCGCTGGAAGGGGTCGAGATTGCGACGCTGGCGCAGGCCGACGGCGGCGCGCATTGGGCGGGCGATCTTTATGGCGTGCTGGAGGCTGCGGGTCAGACCCCGGTCAAGCGCCCCTTTGCGGCGCTGAACACCGCGGCCGCAACGGACGGGCTGCTGATCCGCGTGACCGGCAAGCCTGCCAAACCGCTGCATGTGCTGCATCGGCGCGGGGCGGCTGCGGCGGATGTGATCTGGCATCACGTGATCCGCGTCGAGGACGGTGCCGAACTGACCCTGCTGGAAAGCGGCACGGTCGGCGCACGCTCGAACGGGGTGATCGAGGCTGATCTGGCGCCCGGCGCCAAGCTGCATCACATCGCGGCCAAGCGCGCCAATGATCCCCGCATCGGGCTGTCGCATCTGTTTGCGCGCGTGGGGACAGGGGCGGTGCTGAAAAGTTTCGCTCTGGCCGTGAACGGGCGGGCGATGCGGCACGAGGCGGTGATCGACATGGTCGGCGACGATGCCGTGGCCCATGTCGCAGCGGCGGTGATGGGCGACGGTCATGTCGGGCCGTTCCATCATGACGACACGGTCTTCATCACCCATGCGGGCCTGCGCGGCGAAAGCCGTCAGGTCTTCAAGAAGGTGCTGAGGAACGGCGCGACCGGCGTGTTTCAGGGCAAGATCCTGGTCAAGCAGGGCGCGCAGAAGACCGATGGCTATCAGATCAGTCAGGCCCTTCTGCTGGACGAGGCCAGCCAGTTTCTGGCCAAGCCCGAGCTGGAGATCTATGCCGATGACGTGAAATGTTCGCACGGGTCCACCACCGGGGCGATCGATGACGAGGCGCTGTTCTATCTGCGCTCTCGCGGCGTGCCGCGCGATCGGGCGATCGTGTTTCTGGTCCTGTCCTTTCTGGCCGACGCGCTGGCCGAGGTCGAGGATGAGAGCCTGCGCGACGAAATCAACGAACGGCTGGACGCGTGGCTGACCGACCGCCCGCTGGTGTGAACCGCCCCGTCCGGTCTTCGGGCGGGATGGCGCTGCGGGTGCTGCAAAGCTGGTGGGCGCCGCGCCGGGTCGTGCGCAGCCTGTCGGACATGCCCGACCGGGTTTTGCTGGTCGTGCTGATGGCCGCGATGCTGATCACGCTGGTGGGTCAGGCCCCCGGTCTGGCGCGAGCGGCGGAACTGGACCCGTCGATCCCGCTGGATGCGCGGATCGGGGGTGCGGCCATGGGCACAATGTTCATGATGCCGCTGGTGGCCTATGCCGTGGCGGGGCTGACCGGTTTGTTGGCACGGCTGACGCCGTGGCGGCTGGCCCCTGAACATGCCCGTC
The DNA here is from genome assembly GCF_004335005.1 of Paracoccus nototheniae. Lineage (GTDB taxonomy): Bacteria > Pseudomonadota > Alphaproteobacteria > Rhodobacterales > Rhodobacteraceae > Paracoccus > Paracoccus nototheniae. The sequence continues at coordinate 67,877 of NZ_RQRT01000011.1, forward strand.
TGGCGCTGTTCTGGGCATTGCTGGCGGCGACGCCCGCGACTCTGCTGGCCGGGATGGTGGCGGGTCTGATCGGCCCCTCTCCTGCGCTGACCCTGACCCGCGCCATTGCGGGTGTGGGATTTTTCCTTATCTGGGGCGCCGGAATCGCGGCGTTGGCACGACGCATATGACCTTTGACGATTTCCGAACGCTGGTCCGCCAGACGCTGCGCAACCCCGAACAGGCCGCTCATTGGCTGATCGGGCAGGGCTGGCCCATGCAGGTGCGCTGGATGGCGCTGATGCTAGCGGTCTCGGTCTCGGGGCTGCTGGCCTATGCCTCGACGCTGCTCTTTCCGGTCCCCGAGGGCGAGGCGGTGGCGGTCTTTGCGATCAGCAGCCAGCCATTGGTGCTGGCCGGGCTGCAGCTGATCGCCATCGTGCTGGGGGCCGCGCTGATGGCCGGGGTCGGGCGGCTGTTCGGCGGGCAGGGCCGGTTCGAGGATGCGCTGCTGCTGACCGTCTGGATCGAGGTGATGCTGCTGATCGTCCAGGCAGCCCAGATCGTGCTGTCGCTGGCCTTGCCGGCGCTGGCGGGCATTCTGGGCATTCTGGCGATTGCCCTGTTCCTGTGGCTGACGGTTCAGTTCACCAAGGCGCTGCACGGGTTCACCAGCGCGCCCAAGGTGCTGCTGGTGATGTTCGCGACGCTTTTGGTAATGGGCTTCGTTCTGTCGTTTTTCATGGCCGCGATGGGCCTCATGCCGGAGATGCCGCAATGAGCTTTGACGTTCAGGCCGTCCGCGCCGATTTCCCGATCCTGTCGCGGCAGGTCAATGGCAAGCCGCTGGTCTATCTGGACAATGGCGCCAGCGCGCAAAAGCCCCGCGTGGTCATCGACGCCATCACCCGCGCCTACGAGGGCGAATATGCCAATGTCCACCGGGGCCTGCATTACCTGTCCAATCTGGCGACCGACAATTACGAACGCGTGCGCGGCACCATCGCGCGCTTTCTGAACGTCCCCGAGGATGAGATCATCTTTACCAGCGGCTCGACAGAGGCGCTGAACCTGGTCAGCTATGGCTGGGCCGCGCCGCGATTGCAGGCGGGGGACGAGATCGTCCTGTCGGTGATGGAACATCACGCCAATATCGTGCCCTGGCATTTTCTGCGCGAACGGCAGGGCGTCGTGCTGAGATGGGTCGAACCCGACCCCGATGGCAGCCTGCCCCCCGAAAAGGTGCTGGCCGCGATCACCCCGCGCACGAAGATGATCGCCGTCACGCATATGTCGAACGTGACCGGCACCGTGGTCGATATTGCGGGCATCCGGGCGGGAACCGACCTGCCGCTGGTCGTGGACGGATCGCAGGCGGCGGTGCATATGCCGGTCGATCTGGCGACCCTTGGCGCCGATTTCTACTGCATCACCGGGCATAAGCTGTACGGGCCGTCGGGGTCCGGCGCGATCTGGATCCGGGGCGACCGTCAGGCGGAAATGCGCCCCTTTCTGGGCGGCGGCGACATGATCAGGACTGTCGGGCGCGACGTGATCACCTATAACGACCCGCCGTTGCGGTTCGAGGCGGGCACGCCCGGCATCGTCAACCAGATTGGTCTGGGCGCGGCCCTGGACTACATGATGGGTCTGGGGATGGAGAATATCGCCACGCATGAGCGGGCCTTGCGCGATTATGCCCGCGACCGGCTGCGCAGCCTCAACTGGCTGCAGGTTCAGGGCGATGCGGCGAACAAGGGCGCGATCTTTTCCATGACCATGCAGGGCGCGCATGCGCATGACATCTCGACCATCCTCGACAAGAAGGGGATCGCGGTGCGTGCGGGCAGCCATTGCGCCATGCCGCTGATGGAATTTATGGGCGTGACCGCCAGCGCGCGGGCCAGTTTCGCGATGTACAACACGCAGGCAGAAGTCGATGCTTTGGTCGAAGGATTGACCTTCTGCCGCGAGCTTTTCGCCTGAATCTTGCAAAGATTCCGCAACCCGTCGAAGAACCCCCGATAAGTCTTGCCGGGTCCGCGCAATGTCTGCATCCCTGACCCATCATCAGCGATGGGGGCAGCGATATGGCCGAGGTTCTGGTTCTGGGTGCGGGTATGGTGGGCGTCTCGACGGCGCTGGCGCTGCAGGCGCGGGGCCATGACGTCACCATCGTCGAACGCGGCACGCCGGGACGGGAAACCAGCTATGGCAATGCTGGGCTGATCCAGACCGAGGCGGTCGAACCCTATGCCATGCCGCTGGCCCCCGGCGCCTTGCTGCAGATCGCCATGGGGCGCGGCTATGACGTGAAATGGACGCCGCAGGGATTGCTGTCGCAGCTGGGCGCGGTGGCGACCTATGCATGGAATTCGCGGCCTGCGGCGCATAAGCGCGCCTCGGTCACCTGGGGCAAGCTGATCCGGCAATCGACAGACCGTCATGCGCCGCTGGTCGCAGCCTCGGGGGCGGACAATATCATCCGCCGCAACGGCTATATCGAGATCCACCGCACCCCCGCCCGCATGGACAAGGCGCGGGTCACGGCAGAACGATTCGCCACCGAATTCGGCGTGCAGGCACGGCTGCTGACGGGCGCGGAACTGCGCGCGATGGAACCCTCGATCCGCACCGAGGTCGAGGGCGCAACCCATTGGTCCGACAGCTGGAACTGTGCCGATCCTGGGGGGCTGGTCGCGGCTTATGCGGCGCTGTTTCAAAAGAATGGCGGGCGGATCGTGAACGGCGATGCCGGCGATCTGCACCGCAAGGGCGCCGCATGGGTCGCTGACGAGACCGAGGCCGAACATGCCGTCATCGCCCTTGGCCCGTGGTCGCCGATGCTGACCGAGCGGTTCGGGCTGAAGGTCGCGATGGTCTTCAAGCGCGGCTATCACCGCCATTACCATATGGAGCTGCCGCCCCATCATCCGATCGCCGATTTCGGCAATTCGGTGGTCATGTCGCCGATGCGTCGCGGGTTGCGCATCGCCACCGCCGCCGAGCTGACCCCCCATCCGCGCCTGTCCCCCCCGCAGCTGCGCCATGGCGAAAAGGCTGCGCGCGAACTGTTCGACGTGGGTGCCCCGGTCGAGGCCGAACCCTGGACCGGCCGCCGCCCCTGCATGCCTGACATGCTGCCGGTGGTGGGGCGCATTCCCGATCAGCCGAACCTGTGGGGGCATTTCGGGCATGGTCATCAGGGCTTTACCCTTGGCCCCGTTACCGCCGAAATTCTGGCCGATGAACTGTCGGGGGGGATGGGTTGGGCGGAACTTCAGCCATCGCGTCTGAAACGCGGTTGAAACCGGGCGCCGTCCGACACATCTTGGGGTAACCTCGGAACGGATCAGGAACCCCATGGGCCATAACAACACCAACGCGCCCGTGTCGCGCCCGGTCGAAGTGACCCGCCCCAAGCTGGAAGGCGGCAAGCGTTTCATCCTGAAAAGCGAATTCGAACCGGCGGGCGACCAGCCCTCGGCCATCGCGGAACTGGTGGCGGGGGTCACTGGCGGCGAACGCGATCAGGTGCTGCTGGGCGCCACCGGCACCGGCAAGACCTTTACCATGGCCAAGATCATCGAGGCCACGCAGCGCCCGGCGATCATTCTGGCCCCCAACAAGACGCTGGCCGCGCAGTTGTATGGTGAATTCAAGGGGTTCTTCCCCGAGAACGCCGTCGAGTATTTCGTCAGCTATTACGATTATTACCAGCCCGAGGCCTATGTGGCGCGGTCCGACACCTATATCGAGAAGGAATCCCAGATCAACGAGGCCATCGACCGGATGCGCCATTCGGCCACCCGGGCGCTGCTGGAACGTGACGATGTGATCATCGTGGCCTCGGTCAGCTGCATTTATGGCATCGGCTCGGTCGAGACCTATTCGGCGATGACGCAGGATATGGTCGTGGGCGAAAGCTATGACCAGCGCGAGTTTCTGGCCCAGCTGGTCGCCCAGCAATACAAGCGTCTGGATACCAGCTTTCAGCGGGGCGCCTTCCGCGTGCGCGGCGATCTGGTCGAGGTCTGGCCCGCCCACCTTGAGGATCGGGCATGGCGGTTCGATTTCTTTGGCAACGAACTGGAGGCGATCACCGAATTCGACCCGCTGACCGGGGTGAAAACTGACAGCTTCAAGCAGATCCGCATCTATGCCAGCAGCCACTATGTCACGCCGCGCCCGACGCTGCAGCAGGCCGTCAAGGGCATCAAGCAGGAACTGGCGATGCGGCTGAAACAGCTGACCGAAGAGGGCAAGCTGCTGGAGGCGCAACGGCTGGAACAGCGCACTGCCTTTGACATCGAGATGCTGGAGGCGACCGGCGTCTGCAACGGCATCGAAAACTACAGCCGCTATCTGACCGGTCGCGCGCCGGGCGAGCCGCCCCCGACCCTGTTCGAATTCATCCCCGACACCGCCATCGTCTTTGCCGACGAATCGCATGTCTCGGTCCCGCAGATCGGTGGCATGTATCGGGGCGACTTTCGGCGCAAGTTCACGCTGGCCGAACACGGGTTCCGCCTGCCCAGCTGCATGGACAACCGCCCCCTGAAATTCGAGGAATGGGATGCGATGCGGCCTCAGTCTGTCTTTGTCAGCGCGACCCCCGCGCAATGGGAGATGGACCAGACCGGCGGCGTCTTTACCGAACAGATCATCCGCCCCACCGGTCTTCTGGACCCGATGATCGAGATCAGGCCCGTGGAAATGCAGGTCGACGATCTGCTGGACGAGGTGCGGCGCGTCACCGCCGCCGGCTATCGCACGCTGGTCACCACGCTGACCAAGCGCATGGCCGAGGATCTGACTGAATACCTGCATGAACAGGGCATCAAGATCCGCTACATGCACAGCGATATCGACACGATCGAGCGGATCGAGATCCTGCGCGATCTGCGCCTTGGGGCCTTTGACGTGCTGGTGGGCATCAACCTGCTGCGCGAGGGGTTGGACATTCCCGAATGCGGTCTGGTGGCCATTCTGGACGCCGACAAGGAGGGCTTCCTGCGGTCCGAAACCTCGCTGATCCAGACAATCGGGCGGGCGGCGCGAAATTCGGACGGGCGGGTGATCATGTATGCCGACCGCATCACAGGCAGCATGGAACGCGCGATGGCCGAAACCGAACGCCGCCGCGAAAAGCAGATCGCCTATAACGAGAAACACGGCATCACGCCCCAGACCGTGCGCAAGAATGTCGAGGATGTTCTGGCGGGCCTGTGGTCGGGCGATACCGATCAGTCGCGCATCACCACCAAGGTGGACAAGCCGATGGTCGGTGCCAATCTGGCTGCCCATCTGGATGCGATGCGCGCCCGGATGCGCAAGGCTGCCGAAAATCTGGAATTTGAAGAGGCTGCGCGCTTGCGCGACGAGGTCAAGCGGCTGGAGGCGGTCGATCTGGCCATCTCGGACGATCCGATGGCGCGGCAATCGGTGATCGAGGACGCCGCCGAGGCCGCGACGCGGTCCTCGGGGCGTTCCACCGCCGGGCGGGCGGGCCAGCGCGGCGGCAACAAACGGTCAAAGCGCGGGCATTAACCGCAGGCGACGCGGGTGATCCATCCCTTGGCGTCCAGGAACATGGTCAGGCGCGCGGGGTTGAAATCGCGCGTCATGACGCCTTCGGGGCCGACCTCGCGCTTGCGCAGATTGGGGGGCAGAAAGACCTCGCCAATATTGCGGCCGACCAGCGCCTGATGCTGGGTCGGGCTACATTGCGTGGCAGGGATGTCATAGGGGCTGGTAGCGCAGGCCCCAAGTGTAAGCACCAGCAGCGGCGCTGCGATCATCGAGATCCGGGTGACGGGCAGGGTGGTCATGATCACGTCTCTCTTATGTGACAAGGTCTTTGTGCAATGCCAACATGTTAAAGCACACATGGTTCCCGGAGAGGTTGAGATGAGACGCTTAGGACAGAAAGCAATACTGGCCGCGCTGGCCTTCTGGCCGGCCATCGCCCTCGCCTCCAGCGAAGAGGCATGGGAGGCGTTGCGCGACCGCCTGATCAGCGAATGCCAGATGATGGCCGAGGCGGCGGCGCCCGAGGCCGAGGTCGTCGTCACCCCGAACGAGATCGGATCGGAAGGCTTTGCCGTGGCTTTGGTGACGACGCGCGCTGCCGGGGCAGAGGGGCCGCCCGAACTGTCCGTCTGTCTGATGGACAAGCGCAGCGGCGATGTCGAACTGAGCGCTGCGTTTTTCGACCTGCCGGATCTGTCGCCTGCCGCTGACTGACAAGCAAACTGAAAGACCCGCGCCCGGTTTGATCCGGGCGCGGGCCGTCAGCGGGTCAGGTCAACCCACGGTCACTCGGCAGCGGTCACTCGGCGGCGGTCAGCACGCCACAGGCAACGCGGCCCCCGGCATGGCCCGCAGGCTGTCCCTGATAATCGTCGGCATGGGCATGGATGATGAAGCCGGTGCCGTCTTCATCCCCCAGCACCTCTGCGGTCAGGTCAGGCACGAAATATTCGATCATGACGCTGCCCGTCTCGGGGACATGGATATTGGGCATGTCGCCGATATGGGGGCCGCCCTCGGACAGCACGCCGTGTTCCTGACCTTCCAGCGCCAGATGGCCACCGGCGCTGTCGTAATCGGGGGCCTCGCAGGCGCCGGTTTCATGCAGATGCACACCCAGCACGCCCGGCGGCAGATCGGTCAGGGCCAACGTCACCACACTGACGCCCGAGGGGGTGGGCTGCACGGTGATCGTGCCGTGATCGGCGCCCTCGGCCCCCTGAACGCTGGCGGAAAATGCGCCGCCAAGGGTGCTGAGATCGGGGCCGGTCATCTCGTGACCCATCGGTTCGGCATCCTGCGCGACAACGGCGGTGGCCGACAGCAGCAGGGCGGTCAGGGCGGGGGCAAACATGCGTCTGGACATCGGGCGTCCTCCTTCTTCATTGCGACAGGGCAACGCAGGGGGGTGGCGCGATGTTCCGG
>NZ_RQRT01000120.1 GCF_004335005.1 Paracoccus nototheniae
TGCAGCCTGCTGTTCTCGTGCTGAAGGTTGGAAAGCTCCTTCTGTATCTTCGGGGTGCCGGTAACCTGCTGCTTGAGGGTGAACAGCTCGACGGCATGCGCGCGGTTCTCCCGGTGTCGGGCGGCCTGGACGCCCCTGAGAGCGTCTGAGACGTCCTGTGATGCCCGTTCCCGCCATTCCGCCTCCGTCTCTCTCCGCCGATGCCCAAAATAGCCCCTCTGCGGCGCTCCGGGAGGCTCACGGCGGCATCGGGGTCGGTGAGATGGGCATAGGCCCTCTGGACGCGCTCATGGCGCGCAGGAGAGCCCTGCAGGCCGCGTTCCAGACCGTGGGTCTTTCCGACCCGTTCCGCGAAGTCGGTCTGCATGGCCGAGAGCTGCTGCCGGCTGCCGACGAGGGCACGGGCGTTCAGCTTGCCGCGTTCGTCCAGGGGAATGGTCATCACCGTCATGTGGGGCGTAGACTCATCCCGGTGGATCACCGCGGAGAGGACGTTCTCGGCCCCGTGGCGGGCCTTGAGCCAGTCGAGAGCATCGGCGAAATAGGCGTCCTGCTCCTCCCGGCTCATGGCCTTCAGAGCCTCGGGAGACCCGCCGACGAAATACTCCAGCCCATGGACGGCATTGCTGCGGATCCTCTCGGGGGCGCGGTCCTTCCAGGCATCGAGGACGGCGCGGCTGGTGTCGCCGCCGACCAGGATGGTGTTGTCGGGGGTGCGCCGGGTATCGGCATTGGGCGTGTCGCGTTCCCGGAAGGTATGCTGGAGGCTTGCCCCCATGTTGCCCATGGTCTTGATCTTGGCACAGCGGAGGATGGCGAAGCTGCGCGGGGTGGTGAGATGGAGCATCCTGCCGCCGATGCTGCGGTCCGCTCGGATCCGCCAGGCATCATCGTCATCGTTGTGCGCACCCATGAACCGATCTCCGAAGGAAGGTTTATGTGTACTCACTAGACAATTTGGCACAAGGCCAAATTGATCGCTCGCCCCGCAACGCGGGGAAAGGACACATAAACCCTCCCTCGGAGGGGCCTGCTCTTCGGTGTAAGAAAAAAAGAGTGTTATGCGGTACCTCAATGCTTGGCTTTAACAGGCTCGCAAAGGCACTGCCGGCATCAAGGAGCATGAAGAGCAGTCAGAACTACAACTCTGCAATTCTTGCTGTGTTGTATCGCATCAAGCATGTACCAAACACGCTATGAGGGCATGGATACATCGATATTTTAGGGACTTTGATCTGTGAGCTATTGGTCACCATTTTATCACAACGGAGCACTAATTGACCTGGATCACCTTGAGCCCTTTGAGTTTCGGTGCGGAGTAGCGGGTGAACCAGAGCGCCGCATTTTTGTAACTTTTGATGAGCACACCTTCACTAGAGGGATCACTCCCCAAGATCCAATCGTTAATTTATGCTTTAAAAACAGGGTTTTTTGCCCGGTTCGCTACGGTCTTTCACACGAGTTACGAGGAGTGATTAACGTCTTTCCCAATCTCAGAGTATGCGAGACATGGGAGAGGAACAGCTACGTTTACTTCGCAGCCAGTGTCACGTCGCCAGAAGGACCGTATCACGTATTTTTTAACGTAAGACGCCACGACTTCTCGAAAAAAAAGAAGGGGGTCGCCATGCACGTTCTCAGTGCTTACCCTCGCGAGGCTGGGGTGTATGGAGACGGACAGCACCCAAATACAGTCGATTTTGCAAGGCTAGTGGAAAACACCTACATGGGCCGTGCAATGCGTTTTTCTAAGTAGAACAAAAGTTTAAGGGCCCCCCGCAGGTGGCCCTTTGTGTCCGGCAGCCCAGGTTTCCCACCGCTCGCGCAGATCCTGATCTTGATCAGGACGGGGAGGCGCTGTTGCAACCGGTCTGTCGCCTCGAATCTCTTATAGCATTTTCAGTCGTGCTTATCAACCAACTGTTGACAAGCTTACGTATGTCAACATCTGGCCAAAGGCTGTGATCATCAACTTTGGACAGCTTGGTTGCGAACGTAATCAATGAGGGACCACACGCAAAATATAATTATTTAGCATGGGTACAAAAAAATTTAGCAATAATGATAGCAATTATAATAAATGAAGCCATTATTAAAATGGCTGGTCTTTGAAGGGGTCAACATCTGGAATAGGGAATGGAGGACGAACAAGCGTTACTGGAGGGGCATTCATAGTTGCAAAGTGAGTGTAATCATCAAGACCAACTAATCTGTAAATATTCGGTTCTTTTTTTTCATGATAGCGGGAAGATTGCCGTTCTACGATAAGAAGTCTGCTATGTATTAATATAGAAAGAGCTTTTCTAACATGACCAACATGAACGCCGGTGTACTTTTCGAAAGTCTCATAGCTAGAACGTATCGTATTCGAATCCCTATCACGGGCTGCGACAAGATAAATATATAGTTTAAGAGCATTCATCTCGTCAGCTCCGCGGAGCTTCCAGTACTCAAACGGAATAATAATCCCCTTTGAACCATACAGTGTTTGGGCCGGTAATTTTCCCCAAATATCCCCATGCAAGTCGATTTTATATGTGCTTCGCTTTAGGGACTTTGAATCCAAGAATTCCAGTTCTTTAAGAAGATTTAGCCCTAAGGAAAGCGTAGCACGCGAGACTCCAATAGCCGCAGTAATTTCATCGTAAGTCGCAGTGACAAGCTTACTTCCATCCTGGGGAAGGCGATGCCCAAGAGCTATTAGGGTCATAAGGGCACAAGTCCCTGAGCCGCCGTGTCTAACCCAAGAGAATTTTTTTAATCCACCATCTCTCACCCAGTCCGTTGGAAACCGGGTCCACTTATCCAATTTACGGTTCATTTTCTAGAACCTCGTGTGCTCACAACCACTGCATAGATGGCATAGCCTGCAAGAACGATCGCTCCGAGAGCAACCAAAGCAAGCAAGGACAGTAGTGGAATTTCGGCAAGAATTCTCAGGCTCTCGGTGTTCATTTCATGTCTCCACGACAAAAATTTTTGCGATCATGCCATCAAATAAACCGAGCAGGGTCAGTGTATCTAGAGACAGTTCAACACTGCATGCACAAATTTTTTGAATTTTATCTTTCAAGATCAAACACTTTTACAGTTAATGAACTGTATATGAGACATCCCAAATCAGTTCAGGAAGAGCCCTTTGTGAACTAAAAGCAGGGCAGAGGACTATTTTCAATGCAGTTGCGCTTAGCTGGCCATTCATCCGCAACCCTGGCTGATCCTTCAATCCGTTGGCCCCCGGCAGCGCAAGCACCTCGGTACGGGAAACAGGCAGGGTCAAGGTTGAGGAGGTGTTCGAAGATGGCCCCTAAGCAAGTTGCGATGAGTAAGCCGCATGCATATAAAAAAGGTTCTGAATACATCCATTTTTATATTATCATTTAGTATAAATGCGCTGGCTCTGATATATGGAAGTTAATCTTAAGCGAGGTATAAATTAAATTGCTGTACCATCCTGATCCGGACGAATTTATTGCGAACTCTAAAGAGTATGGAGCGCTTGGTAAGGCTATGGTTTCTTTATCAAACCTTGAATTTGCTCATGATGATTTTGTGTTCGAAATGCACAAACAAAACCAGGACCTAACACTTAAGCTATCTAAGAAATTCCCTCGACACTTTAAAGAAAAAACAGATTTTCTGATAAACGCGGTGGCTAACTCAAATAGGTTACTTCAGCTGCCTATGTTTGCAACTGGGCAGCTCAATTTGCTGTGGTTACAATACCAGCTAGATGAGCTGTATGAGATAAGAGCAATTATTGCTCATGGTTCAATATTTTTTTCCGAAACCACGCCTGATCGAATTACGTGGAAATTTGAGCGTATTGTACAAAGCGAAAAAAATGCATGGAGGCCTGAAGCAGTAGAAATTTCAAATGGATACTTGGCCAGTGTTTATTACTCTGCTTCATGCATAAAGCGCTATATTATTAATCTAACAAGGTGTCTAAAAGGTGATTCTTGCTGGGAAAGTATGTATCAAGCAGACAAGCAAATCAGAAGAAACAGACTAGCGTTTTCAGAATTAGTTGCCACTGGCGTTGTCGTTAAATCCGATAGGTGGATTAATGCTTTTCCGCCATTAGGGCCTGTAGAATGATTGTTGCTAATATCTATGATGGAAAACAAGATTTTATAAGGTCATTTAGGCTGAGATTTTCAGAACGGCCACCAGCGGCGGCGCTTTACAGAGGCCGGCACAACTAGTTCTGCCTCCTGATTAGCAAGGAGATTGGTGGCCTGCTGTCGCCATTTGTCCCGGTCCTCTTTTAAATCGGCCGTCTGGGCGACGTAGTTCTCCAATAGTGTATCTTTCAGCTTGTCACGTTCGCGCAGCGCCGCAAGTTCCTCGCGCAAGGCATTGGCTTCTGTAAAGTTATCTCTTTGAGAGGGATTTGCGTTCTTTTGCATTGTAGGGGTTTGCAGGCTTTGCGCACGCAAAGGGTAGACGCGGGACAGTTCGGCCCCATTGATTTGCCAAGCCCCAGATGCGTCCTTGGTGGCCGAGAGTTTTCCCGACTTAATAGCTCGTGTGATGGTCGCTACGTTCTTGCCAGTGGCTTCCGCAGCTTGGTTTGCGCTGTATTGCATTAGCCTTTGCGTTCCTTTGCATTGTCAGGCTGCGCAAACCTTTGCACGCAAGCATGGGGAGTTGTCTATTACTCAACCAACGTAGCGGGCAGATCAGGCTCCATCCCATCAAAAAATGGCTGTGAAACGGGCGGCAAGCCTTCACCGGAGGGTAGTTGCATTTCACCTGGGAACACGGAAGGGACGCGGTGCAGGGGTGTACTCTCGCCAATCCGGCTTCTGTTCTTCTGCTCGGCCTCTGAAACAGCAACTGTGGCTGTGAACAAGCTTCGGCGAATGCCGTCCCGAGAGCCATGCCAAGCGACACGATCGTTGACCACATAAGCATTTACCGTTCCGCTTTCGCCAACCTGCCAAACCTCGATCCAGTTTTCGTCGCGAAGGGTCGCAAGTGCACGCTGGACAGTGGGGCGTGAGATCCCGGTTGCCGTCTGTAGCTCTCGCTGTGAAATCACGACTGCATTATTGTCGCCCATGCGCGCAGTGAGGATATGCATGACTGCAGCTGCCTTGGGTGCACGGATGATCAGTTGAGCCCATTCTTCGTGGGCGGCTCGCTCTGTCTGGACCCAAGTTCCTCGGGTCTTTCTCTCTGGCAGCCTTGTCATATCCCGACCTTTTTATTGATGCAGGATGCACCCCCTGCTTTCAAATTATGAAAGTCTGCGATCAATAAAAGAAAGTCAACATTGCTTTCAGAATTTGAAAGTCAGTGAGGCAGGTTGCATCATCTGGGTGATGCAGGGGTGCCTCATCTAGATGATGCAGGTGCCTATAAAAAAGCATTTGAATTCAAAAATTTAAATTTCCGCCTTCTAATGATCTACAGGGAACAACCGGGACGGGCTGTGTCGGGCGAAGCAGCCCCCGGGGAGCAAGCGCCGACCGGCGCGGACCGGCCCGGTTTTTGCCTGTCAGCGAGCTTTCGACTTTGGCTTACGATTGTGAGGTGCGGGACGCATCGGCGAGAGCCACGCGGGAATGGGGATGATCAGGCAAGAAGGGGAAAGGGTTATCCCCAGGGAGCGCCAGATCTCTGCCTCTGAGAAGGGTCTGGACCTCGACCGTGGCGCTGGTGGCAGCGGAAGGATCTGCTGGTGAGGCGGCGCCTGGCGTGAGCGCGGTGCTTCAACCTGTGGCTGCGTTCTGGCGGATATGGGGTGTTATGCGCCCGACAGCCACCGTGTGAGAGATCACGCGGGGGTTGTCTCATGAAGGGCCTTGGAGGGGTGTTGCAGTTGCAGGATATGGCCAATGTAAACCGGAATTGCATTCCGGCCCCGGCGCTGTGTTTTCGGCAACGTATTCATTCCGCATTTCCCGCCATCTGCGCTGTCCGTTTGGCAAGAAATGGACGTGTAATTTTTGACACTCACCAACGTCGCCGTTCTTCGCGTCCAGCGCCGTTCCAGCAAGCAGGAACAGGACAGCGACGTCGCGAAGTTAACATTCCACATTTCCTGCCAACTGCCCTTCATGCGCCTTGCCGAAAGGACCGAGACAGGCTCAGTGTCCGTCGTCCCAGGCATCATCCTTCGGCTTGATCCGACGCTCGGCAGCGGGTTCGTCCCGGACTTGCTCCTGGACGACCGGTTTTTTCTTCGGCGCGTGTGAGACAGCCTCGACCGCCGCCTTGGCTTGCGGGGTGACCCTGGTCCTGGTCGCCGCTTTCGTCTTGACCACAGGCTTTGCGGCCGGGGCATCGAACGCGTCCAGCGCTTCCTTGGCGGCCGTCTGCAGCCGGGTCACGAGGGCTTTCTCGTCCAAGCCCTTTTCCTTGGCAAAAGCCCGACCACCCGCGACCATGCCGTCCTGGACGGCACGCAGGCGGCGGTTCTCCTTGGCGATCAGCTCGGCCCTGGTCTCGGTGGCCTTCAGCTCACGCTGCAGCCTGCTGTTCTCGTGCTGAAGGTTGGAAAGCTCCTTCTGTATCTTCGGGGTGCCGGTAACCTGCTGCTTGAGGGTGAACAGCTCGACGGCATGCGCGCGGTTCTCCCGGTGTCGGGCGGCCT
>NZ_RQRT01000121.1 GCF_004335005.1 Paracoccus nototheniae
GCAAGCAGCCTCATGCCCCGGTAAGATTGGGCCAGAGGCTGCGCCTCGCGGCAGCGCGTCGCGGCCAGGTCGGCGGCGGTGAGGGCTGATCCGGCCTTGTCCAGCCCCTGCGCGACGCGCTGCGCCACCGGGCCATCGTAGAAACTGCGCAGCCCGTCTTTTCTCAACAAGGCCAGAACATGCGCCAATTGCGGCTGGCGCAGCAATTCGCCGGTCGGCGCCCCGAACAGGGGTGAAAATCCGGGCCAGTCGGGCCAATCGGCCCGGCGAAAATCCAGCCAGAACTGCTGGCTGGCGCCGGGGAGAAATCCCTCCTTCGCCAGCGTCTGTGCAGGTTCCAGCAGCGCATCCGCCGTCATGACGCCGCCCCATCGGGCCACCGAAAGACGCAATGCATGATCCCAGCTGTCGACCGCACAGGCGGTTGTCAGCATCGCATCCGGCCCCCGCAAGGGCAGCGCGTCCGGCAGATCCGGCAAAACGGCGGGCGCCTGACCGATGCCCATGATCGTGGTCGACCAGTCGTCGCGATCCGCCAGCAGCCAGACCGCATCGCCGCCCAGGCCGCAGAAATGCGGCATGACCACGGCCAGCACCGCACCCATCGCGACGGCAGCCTCGGCTGCGGTGCCGCCGCGCTGCAAAACCTCGGCCCCGACCTCTGTCGCCAGAGGGTGTGGGCTGGTCACCATGGGCTGCAACGCGGCGGACATGATCAGTCGGCCAGAATCAGCTGGCGGTCATCGAGCGGAGGCAGGAAGCTGCGGTCAAAGACCCGGGCAGCATCGGGCTTGGTTTCCAGCTGATAGCCCTCGGCGACGATGTCGATAGCGCGCGACAGGCGGTCGTCATCCAGATCACCCAGCCCGATCCGGGTCACCTCGTCCGAGGCGATCAGGTTCTCGTATGAGAACATCATCCGCGTCATCTCAAGATCGCGATTGGCCAGATTGTCAAAGGCCACGACCGCATCGGCGCCTGCCTCGTGATCCTGCGCGATCTCGACTGCGGCGCGGTTGATCGCGCGGACCAGGCCGGTTACGGCCTCGGGGTTTTCGGCGATCATCGCCTGAGAGACCATGACCCCATTGGCATACAGATCCAGCCCATGATCGCCGAAATTCAGCCAGTTGAAATCGGCGGCAGGATCCTGGCGGTTGTTGATCAGGTTGAACCAGGCGGTAATGTTGAACACCATCGCCCCGTCGATATCGCCGCGGATCAGCATCGGCTCGGTCAGGTTGGGGGCCAGGCTTTCGATGGTGATGCTGTCCAGATCGACGTCGTTCATGCGCGCAAAGACCGGCAGCAGCTTGGTCGTGGGCGTGCCGGGCGCGCCGCCAAGGGTTTTCCCCTCCAGATCCGCCGGGCTTTCGATGCCGCTTTCCTTGCGGGTCACGATGGTGAACGGCGGATCGTTCCACAGCTGATAAACCATCACGGGCGTCTGGTCGGGGCGTTCGGCGGCGTTCTGGATGATGGCGTTGATATCCCCAAAGCCCGCATCATAGGTGCCCGACATGATGCGCGTCACGGTGGCGGCCGATCCTTCACCCTGATCGATGGTGACGTTCAGGCCCTCGTCCTCGAAATAGCCGTTCTGCTGGGCCAGCAGGATCGGCGCGTCCGACCCTTGGGTCTTCCAGCCAAGGGTAAAGCGGATATCGGTCTGGGCCAGCGCGGGGGCGGCCAGCGCAATCAGGGAAGCCGCGGCAAGCAAAGATTTCAGCATCGGAAAACCTTTCGAATCAAGAGGGGGACAGGTCGGTGCGGCGGTTCGCCCAGCCCACGACCCGGCCCTCGATCAGTGAGAACAGGACGTAGAGGGCGACCCCCAGGAAGGCGAGAATGAACAGGCCCGCGAAAACCAGTGGCACGTCGAAGTTCGACGACGCGCTCATCATCACGTTGCCGATGCCCTTGTTCGAGGCGACCGTCTCGGCCAGCACGGTGCCGACGAAGGCATAGGTCGCCGCGATCTTCAAGGAGGCGAAGAAGAAAGGCATCGTGCGCGGAAGGCCGACATTCAGCAGCAGGTCCATCTTGCTCGCACCGAGGGATTTCAGCACGTCCTCCATCTCGGGCTCGGTGGTGGCGAGGCCGGTGGCGATGTTGACGACGATCGGGAAAAAACACATGGCAAGCGCCGTCAGGACGGCAGGCACCGGCCCCGCGCCGAACCACAGCACAAAGATCGGGACCACCGCGACCTTGGGGATCGAGGAGAACCCGATCAGCAGCGGATAGGCGGTGTCATATGCCACCCGCGACGTGCCGATCAAGGCGCCGATCACCACGCCGACGATGACACCCAGACCAAAGCCGATCATCGTCGTCCACAGGGTCTGCAGGATATGTGGCCACAGGACCGGAAAGCGGGCGATCAGCGTCGACATCACCTGAGAGGGCCGCGGCACGACCAGATCCGAGACGCCGAGGGCCAGACACAGCACCTCCCACCCCAGGAAGAAGGCGACAATCAGGGCTGCCGACCACATGCGTCGGCGCAGGGCATATCTCATGTTGCGACCCCCATGGCGGATTCACTGCGGGCATCAATGATGCGTTCGCGCAGGCGCTGGTTCAGGGCGACGAAATCGGGCTGAAAGGTCATCTCGACCGTGCGGGGCCGCGAGAAGGTGACGGGGCTGTCGTCGATGATCCGGCCGGGGCGCGCGCTCATGACGCAGATGCGGGTGCCGAGAAATCCGGCCTCCTTCAAATCATGGGTGACCAGCATTACGGTGGGGCGGCGCTTGATCCACAGATCCTGCATGGTGCCCCACAGCTCTTCGCGGGTGAACTGGTCCAGCGCACCAAAGGGTTCGTCCAGCAACAGAAGGCTGGGATCGTGGATCAGCGCCCGGCACAGGTTGGCGCGCTGCAACATGCCGCCCGACAGCTGCCAAGGATAATGGTTCGCGAAACTTTCAAGCCCCACATCGGCCAGCAGCGCGTGGACCCGGTCGCGATACTCTCCCCGCTTCTTGCGGGCGTAGTCGTGGCGAAAGGGGCGGACGATCTTCAGCGGCAGCATGACGTTCTTCTCGATCGTCAGCCAAGGCAGCAGCGTCGGGTTCTGAAAGGCCATGCCGACACGCAGGGCGCGGGCCGCGACCTCTCGCCCGCCCACGAAAACCTCGCCACTGGACGGGCGCGTCAGACCGCCGACCAACTTGAGGATCGTGGACTTGCCGCAGCCGGACGGGCCGACCAGCGCCAGAAAATCGCCCTCGTCCAGCCGCAGGTCGGTGGGCTGCAAGGCCTGCACGCGATCCGCGCCCTGCCCGAAGGCCACCGAGGCGCGCGACAGCTCGACCGCTGCTCGCTTTCGTTCCGGCGCAATCTGTGCAAAATCCGGGTTCATGAGGATCCTTTGTCAAAGGTGCATGACAAAAGTGCATACACTTTATAGCGCAGACTTAGCGGGCGAATCGGCGGTCCGGCAAATCCGGGGACGCCGCTGCATGTTGGTCAAAGCATCAATGCTGAAACTTTCCGCAATTTTGGACCGCTTGCCTGAATGGAGGGCGATCTTATGACGACTGGCGCTCGCAGCGTCGGCGGCGACCGAATGGCTGCCATTTGCCAAGGCATCCGCCGCGCCATCATCGAGGGCGCGCTGCTGCCCGGCGACCGCCTGCCCGAGGATGCCTTGGGCGAAAGCTTTGGCGTCAGCCGCACCATCGCCCGGCACGCCTTGGGGCAACTGGCCGCCGAGGGGCTGGTCGATTTGCGCCGCAACCGCATCGCGACCGTGACCGCGCCTACGCCCGCCGATGCGCGCGACATCTTTGACATCCGAGTGGCGCTGGAACGACAGGTGGTGCAGCATCTGGCGGGGCATCTGTCCGCCGATCAGGTCGCCGTGCTGAAGGACATCGTGCAGCAGGAACATGACGCGCGGCACGGGCCGGATGGCGCCTCGATCCGTCTGGCAACCGAGTTTCACATTCGTCTGGCCGAGATGACCGGCAAGCCAATCCTCGTGCGTTATGTGACGGAAATCTGCTATCGCGCAGGATTGTCGCTGTCGGCGTTGGCCCGGCCCCATTCGTCGGAATGCGCCATTAGCGAACATCTGGCGCTGATCGACCTGATCGCGCGTGGCCCTGCGGACAAGGCCGCCGACATGATGGCCGAGCATCTGGAGGCGGTGGCCGCGCGTGCCCTGCTGTCGGGCGATCGCAGCCGCAGCCGCGATCTGGTTAATATCCTGCAGCCTTACACCAAGGGCTAATCAGGATTTGGCGATCGAGGGGTCCAGAATCCACTCGGCACTGTCATTCCAGACATCGGTATCCAGGATCAGCCCGTCCTGCACAGTGAAGCGGTCGACATAGCGATTGCCGTCGAAACCCGTCCCGTCCGGCCATTCCCCATACAAGTAGCCCAGACTGTAAACGATTGTCTGGTCGCCCGCAGGCACGACGTCATACCGCTCGATCCTCTTCTTGACCCAGGCATAGCGCGTCGCATTGAACCCGGTCGGACCCGAGGGCGTGTCGAACAGGCGCCCACCGGTAAAGCGGCAGACAAACCCCGGCGCCACGAACTGCGCCGCCCGCACCGGGTCCGGCGCCATCGAGGCTGCCAGGTAATCCTTGACCGCCTGCAGGTCGCGTTCACTATTCTGATCCATTCCGGCCCGCTCTCTTGTTGTAAGCCTGTCTCTTAAGTGCATACAGTAAAAGAATACAGAAGCTCCACCCGGATTCAAGAACCATGCTCGACCTCATCCTGACCCATGCCCGTTTGCCGCAAGGTCCGCTTAGTATCGGCATTGCCGACGGGCGTATCGCAGCCCTTGGCCACAACCTCGGTCCGGCACGCGAGGTTCGCGACCTTGGCGGCCGCGCCGTCCTGCCGGGACTGGTCGACGCGCATATTCATCTGGACAAGGCCGGGTTGCTATGTCGCTGCGGACAGGTTGGCAGCCTTCAAGAGGCCGTCGCCGCCGTCAGCGCACTCAAGGGTGACTTCACCGTGGCCGACGTTCATGCCCGCGGGGCAAAGGTCATTGAGGCCGCGATCTGTCAGGGCACCATGCACATGCGCAGCCATGTCGAGGTGGATCCCCGTGCCGGGCTGCGCAGCCTGCAGGCGGTGCTGGCCCTGCGTGCCGAATATGCCTTTGCGCTGGATCTGCAGGTCTGCGCCTTTGCGCAGGAGGGTCTGACCAACGATCCGGGAACCGGGGCCTTGCTGGAACAGGCACTGGAACTGGGTGCCGACCTGCTGGGTGGCTGCCCATACACGGACAGCGTTCCGCTGGCCCAGATCGATATCCTGTTCGACATGGCAGCGCGGCACGATGTCGATCTGGATTTTCATCTGGATTTCGACTTGGATCCCGAAGGCTCTCATATCCGGGCGATCTGCGACCGGACGATCCGGCAAGGCTGGCAGGGGCGCGTGAACCTGGGGCACGTAACCAAGCTGGCGGCAATGGACGACAATGCGCTGGCCGCGCATGCCAATTTGCTGGCACGGGCCGATGTGGCGGTGACCGCCTTGCCCGCCACTGATCTTTATCTGAACGGTATGGATCAGGGCCACCGCGCCCCCCGGGGCGTGGCACCTCTGCATCTGCTGGAAGATGTCACGGTTGCAGTTGCGACCAACAACGTAATGAATCCATTCACCCCCTACGGCGACTGCTCGCTGCTGCGCATGGCGAACCTTTATGCGAATGTCATGCATCTGGGGGCGGGTGATTTCCCGATCTGCCTGCAGATGATCACCGATGGCCCGGCCCGCATCCTGCGACTGGCGGATTATGGGCTTTCGGTTGGGGATCACGCTCACCTGATCGTGCTTGACGCGGCCACTCCCGAGGATGCGCTGGCCACCATCGCGACGCCGCTGATGGGCTTTAAGGGCGGCCGTCAAAGCTTTGACCGGACCGCCGCACGATTGCTGCGCCCCTGAAGCCCGGATCGCCCGGGTGACGGCAATCCGCGGCAAGATTGACAGCATGCAATGCCCCGGCGGCTCGGGGGAATGCCTGATCGCCCGAACCGCCCCCGATCTCCGTCAGCAGCCTCGCGCCTTGCGTGGCCGATGGACGCAGCCGCGAACGCAA
Source organism: Paracoccus nototheniae (assembly GCF_004335005.1). Classification (GTDB taxonomy): domain Bacteria; phylum Pseudomonadota; class Alphaproteobacteria; order Rhodobacterales; family Rhodobacteraceae; genus Paracoccus; species Paracoccus nototheniae. Next base: position 6,086 of record NZ_RQRT01000121.1, read on the forward strand.
CGCGCTGCACCGGGTTGTTCCCGAGGCGCTCATCAGAAAAGGTCCACCATTGCCCCCTATTATTCTCGTCGTCTCCAGCGAGACGCAAGAGCAGCAGAACGATCGCCGCAGCTATGCCGGGCTGGCCTCACATGAAAGCTATGCCACGGCCCTGCGCCGCCTGCGCCCCG
>NZ_RQRT01000122.1 GCF_004335005.1 Paracoccus nototheniae
GGCCACTGGTTTGCGCGATGCGAACCGCATCCCGCTTGAACTCGTCGCTGTGTATCGCTGCCATATCCGGTCTCCTTGATGGCGAGTATTGCTCTCAAAAGACCGGAACAAAACCGGTGCAGGTCCAGATCGTGGGTCGGATCGACCTGATGGGCGAGGACGTTCATGGGTTGCGCATCGGACAGCGGGTTGGCGTGCCTTGGCTCGCCAATACTTGCGGTCGGTGTCCGTATTGCCGCGCCGGACACGAAAATCTCTGCGATCAGCCCACCTTCACAGGGTATAGTGTTGACGGCGGATACGCCGAGGCCTGTCTGGCCAATGCACGCTTTATCGTCCCCCTAGACGACACGAGCGACGCCGCCAGCCTTGCGCCCCTGCTCTGCGCAGGGCTGATCGGCTACAGGGCGCTGAAGATGGTCGCGGATGCCCGGAGCATCGGGATCTACGGCTTTGGAGCTGCGGCTCACATCATTGCGCAGATCGCGGTTGCGCAGCAACGGCATGTTTTTGCTGTGACTCGACCCGGCGACAAGGCCACGCAGAAATATGCTCTTGAGCTCGGAGCGACCTGGGCAGGAGACTCGGACCAGCTATTGCCGGAAGAACTCGACGCAGCGCTCATTTTTGCCCCTGATGGAAGCCTCGTGCCGCGCGCTCTGCGCGCGGTGCGCAAAGGCGGCTGCGTGGTCTGCGCCGGCATTCACATGTCGCAAATACCAGCACTTGATTACGAAGACCTCTGGGGAGAGCGGATTCTCAGATCGGTGGCAAACATGACCCGAACTGATGCAGCGGAATTCATGCTTCGGATCCACGACATGCCCGTCCTTACGCGGACGACGATCTATGCTCTCAGTGACGCCAATCTAGCCCTCGACGACCTGCGGGCTGGAAGACTGACAGGTGCCGCAGTGCTGGTCCCGTAATCGAGAAAGCAGACCAGCCGCTCCAGGCTCTACTCTCAAGGCGACCTATTCTCTCGCCCGATCTTTCCAGTGCCTGAGCTGTGGAAAGCCGCTTGCCCCTGTCGGATACTCCTCGCCGATTTCATCCGTCAGTGCAGCGAAGTTCACGATCGAGATCAGATCGGAGCGAACGATCCGGATGTATCCAAGATCCTGGAGCGCATGAAGAGCGCGACTGATCGATTCAGTACGCGTCCCCAGGAGATATGCCATATCCTGACGTGTGATCGGGAGATGCACGGTCAAACTGTCATCCCGCTCCAGAACAACGTCAGACACAACACGGTACCGCGTACAAAGGAGAACCAGGAACCCGCAGATCCTCGTTTGGACCCGCGTATATCCCAGAATGATCATCCAGTCCCGGGCCCGGTCGATTTCGTTCAGAATTTCATGGATGACGAGACGATCAAGTTCGGAGGAGTGTCGGACAAGGTCCTCGAACGGCCCACGCCGAAACAAGATGATGCGGCTGCCTGTTGCGGCCTCAATGCCATAGGGCATGGGGCCGTCGAACACCCGGCCAAACATGTCACCTGACACCAACAGGCCGACGATGTGCCGGCTCCCATCGGCCAGAACCTTCTCCATGCGGAGAATCCCTGACAGCACGAAACCCACGAAAGGCGGCTTTTCGTCGGCAATTGTGACGGTCTGACCAGATTGGAACAGCATTTGCTGGCTCATTGACGTGAGTAATGCGAGCACGTCACTGCCGAGACCTAAAAAAGGCGCGATGCTTCGAAAGTCTGGTTGAACGGGTCCATGGTGAGAACAGGTGACCACGACAAACCTCCACTTCCACTCGAGCAACAGTACACGAAAACGTCAACTTCTGGAAAGGAATCCTGTGTCGGCTATAAACCGCCGACCCGCGACGTTTCCGGGCAGAGGCGCCCCAAATTGACATGTGTCAACGTCAAGTCGCCGCCGCCATGCAAGCCTGACCAATGACCCGCCCTTCATGTCCTTTCACCGGAGACGCGAAGTTGAAGCATCATCCTGAACTGCGGCTTGTCCCTCGGCCTTTGTGCCGGAATGGCAGAGAGGACGATTGCTGTGCCTGTCCTTTGGCTGCGGCCGCCGTCTGCAGGCTTTTGAATGGGTCGACGCGATCGACGCGCAGGGTTTTTGCACGCGGCTCACATATAATTTCCGCAGGAACGAAAGCGAATATTACAGGTGTGCTCAAAAGCGGTTTCCTTCGCATAGAGCATGTGTCACGGCACGGACGGCGTAGTGTGCTGACACTGCATCAACCGGGCGATCTGATCGGAAACTGGACAGGCGGGAATGAGACCTACCTGATCGAGGCGGCTACGCGTGTCGAACTGTGCCTGCATGATGGCAATGCTGTAACCCAGTTGCTCGCGAAAGACGCGAATGCGCGATGGTATCTGATTACGGAGCTTTCCGAATTGGCTGAGCGACAACGTACGATGCTTTGGCATCTTGGGGTACTTGATAGCAGGCAGCGTATTATGTCGTTCCTGATCGACCATTTGAGCTTCATGCCCCCTAGATGCCAGATTGACGGAAGCGCTTTGATCCGGATGGAGGTATCGAGGCAGGACTGGGCAGATTTAACATGCACGACAGTTGAAACAGTGTGCCGGACGCTTACCGATTTAAAGAATCATGGATTTATCGAACCAATAAATCCACAGCTCTTCAAAATAAAAAATATCGATGCGCTAAAAAAATTTCTGGCAATATAATTATGAATATGCCCTGTATAACGGCTTTGTAGAAGTTTAAGCTGGCGATGACAGCCGTCAATGACAGATCAACAATTAAGCCTATGCCTGAACGTGCGGGTCTCCCCCCAGACCCCGTATGATCCAGCGCCCCCAAATCCATTCAATTTATGCCCCTTTAAATCATATGATGCGCTTAAGAGAATTGCCCAACGCGCCTGGAATGCAGATCAGCTTATGGCCAACCTCATACTCACATTCCGAATAAGAGTACCGTTATTTGCCCTTTGAAATCGGAGTCCACCAATGCGTGTCCAAAACCTTGCTCTCATTGTTTTCGACCTCACAGAGGCGGAATGGCTGCTCCCCCAAGCTGCCGTCGTAGCCCGCAATCTTGATGCGCATCTGACGGTGCTGCATGCGTATCGACCGATCTTTTTTTATGAAGGCATCGGGCCTGAGCCGATGATTTTCTCGACCATCGGCAACTGGAAGGAGGATTCTTCGGCGCGCGTCCGGGCAATTTTCGGCAAGGAAATCGCAACAAACGATATCGTCGCGCAATACCGTGACTATTCGGAACTCTATGGCGCAGAAGAGTTCGTGCTGTCGGCCGGGCGTGCGGCCGATATTGTGCTGCTGGGTACGAACACGGCTCCATTCCGCTCCCCCGACGATCGCAATCTCACAGAGCGTCTCGTCCGAAACCTCGGTCGACCGGTTCTTGTTCTTCACCCCCATGCGCAATGCCAGGCACCATTCAAACGCATGATGATAGGGTGGAGCGAAACGCGTGAAGCCACGCGCGCCGCGCACGATGCACTCGCACTTGCCGCGGACCAAGCTCAGATAGAAATTGTGTCTGTCGTTCCCTATATCGAGGACAAATTTCCGGCAATTGATCAAAAAGCAGATTTCGCCGCTGCGCTCGCTCGGCGCGGATTAACGGCAACGATGAATGAGCGCCATGCCTCGGCGGCTGATCGCGTCACCTCGTTGATCGAGGAGGCGGAGAGTTTCAAGGCGGATGTCATCGTAGCAGGCGCGTTCGGACATTCGCTTCTATATGACTTCGTCATTGGTGCGGTGACCCGGGAACTGCTTGCGTCCTGCCGTTATCCGCTCCTGCTTTCTCACTAACCCGGCCAGCACAGGGGATATCGCCCCCGGTGGTTAGCCGGGGGCATGGTATCAGTGATGAACTGTCAGGTGATCAATGACGGATTTCACCCCGGGTGCCGCCCAGGCAGCGCGTTCAGCGGCCTCGCGCTCTGCCCAGTTGCGGACATCTCCTTCCAGCGTCACCTTGTGATCCACCACACTCACGCGGATCCGTTTGGATTCGAGCTCGGCATCGCGCTTCAGCGCATTTTCAATACGCTGCCGAACGTCGGTCACACTGATCGTGGGTTCGATTTCGATGCGGTTGGACATTGACCGGACACCAGTCAGGCCATGAAGAGCGCGCTCAGCGGCGTCCTTCTGGAAATGCCAATCGACCTTTCCGGACAGCACGATGGCGCCGTTTTCAACCCTGACCTGGACCTGGTCGTCGGGAATTGAAGTGTTCCATCGAAGCAGATTGACGGATCGCTTGGCGATTTCGTCATCTGCCGTCATGTGCGCGCCAACTGGACGGACTTCGATCTCCTGCGCAATGGCACGCACGCCCTTGACGCGTTTCACAATCATCTCTGCGGAATGCCGCTCGATGTAGCTTTGGACATGGCCACTCAGCGTGACCGTCCCGTTTTCCACGGCAACGCCAATATGTGCCGCATTGATGCTGGGTTCATATTGAAGCTCGTCGATGATGTCCTGTCTTAACTGAATGTCGCCCATGCGTGATCCTCCCAGGGGTGCGCTCGGTTCTGCCAACTAAGCCTGAACAGCAGTCTCAACGAGCCCGTCGGGTGCCGCATTGATGGCGGACAACGCCACGGTACGTGGCGTCGGTGCGCTTATTGTTCGGCGTCAATGCAGGACGGCTTGGTGAGAGGACAAATGTTCTAGTCCGCGGCAGGTGGAGTTCATGGGTCACGAGTGCAGCGCCGCGGACGCCTTGTATCCCGCCCGATCCCGGTATCGGGCGGAAATAGAAAAGGAGTGCGATATGTCCAAGACACTGCCGATGACCTCGGACAGATCCGCGCAGGACAGCCCGGACCGTCAGAACCCCTGGCCCCGAATTTTGGATCTCAGGGAAGAGATGTTCAGGCACTTCGGTCCCATGGATCAACACCGTTGGCCGTCCCTCATGCCCCGCGAGGCCTCATTCGGATCCTCTTTCTTGCCGTGGCCAGTTCTTGACGTCTCCGAATCCCAGAAAGCGTACAATGTCACTGCTTAACTTCCCGGGCTCACGGTCGAGCAGATCGCTATCCGCCTGAAAAATGGGGAGCTCACGATCAGCGGACAGAAATCAGAGGACAAGCAGGATAAAGACGGGAGCTACCATCTGCGCGAACGTAGCTGGGGCCGCTTCCAACGCAGCTTGGTGCTTTCTGACGGTATCGATGCAGACGGCATATCGGCCGGTTACGCCGAGGGGGTTCTGGCGATACACATTCCCAAGTCGAAAAGCTCACAGGAGGCTGAGAAGACGATCAGCATTCAACCAGCATGACGCTGACGACCGGTGTCGCATGCACCGGTCCACACCCTGATACCAGGACCGGAGTGTGCACATGAAGCGCAACATCACCATCGTCATTGGTCATCCGGATCCGGCCCCTGATCGGTTTTGCCGCGCGCTTGCACGAAGCTACGCGGACGGGGCGCGTGAAGCAGGACATAATGTCCGGACAGTGGATGTAGCGGTACTGGAGGTGCCTTATCTCCGGACCGCGTGGGAGTTCAAGCAGGCCGCCCCCCCGAGGTCGTTGACAGCGTCAGCGCAGGCGGTTTTCGATGCGGACCATCTTGTGCTTGTCTTCCCCCTCTGGCTTGGAGGACCGCCGGCACTGCTCAAGGCCTTTCTGGAACAGGTCATGCGCCCTGGCCAGGCATTCACCTATGGCGGGAAGTCGTCGACAAGTCGGTTTTCTAGGCGACGCTCCGCAAGGCTTATTGTAACGATGGGGATGCCTGGATGTCGGTAAGCGACGTTTGAACCCCACATTGCTTGGCTGACGCGCTGCTGCGAAGTCCTTTCCATCAGCTGATGGGGAGTGCGTTTCGCAATGTGTGCCCAGAGTTCGTTTCTCACTTCCTTGGGTGTCGAGATATATGGCTCTGGCCATCGCCGGTGGCCGACTGAGGTAAAGGCTTTGGTGGTTGCCGATACGCTTGAGCCGGGTGCCACGGTGAATGCCGTTGCGGACAGGTATGGAGTGCAGCCGAACCAGCTATCGGCGTGGCGGC
>NZ_RQRT01000123.1:2500-5921 GCF_004335005.1 Paracoccus nototheniae
ATGGGGAAACCCACCTGAATGTTTGTTGTTGTTGCCTTTCGGGGCAATCAACAATGGGCATAACCAGGTATCTTTTACCTGAATACATAGGGTTTAAGAAGCGAACCCGGGGAACTGAAACATCTAAGTACCCGGAGGAAAGGACATCAATAGAGACTCCGCTAGTAGTGGCGAGCGAACGCGGATCAGCCGAGCCTTGAGAGTGACAAGAACATGTTGGAAAGCATGGCCATAGCGGGTGACAGCCCCGTATTGGAAGCTCAATGGGACGTATCAAGTAGGGCGGGACACGTGAAATCCTGTCTGAAGATCGGGGGACCACCCTCGAAGGCTAAGTACTCCTTACTGACCGATAGCGAACCAGTACCGTGAGGGAAAGGTGAAAAGCACCCCGACGAGGGGAGTGAAACAGTTTCTGAAACCGGACGCCTACAAGCAGTCGGAGCCCCCTTGAGGGGTGACGGCGTACCTTTTGTATAATGGGTCAACGACTTGGTCTGTCTAGCAAGCTTAAGCCGGTAGGTGTAGGCGCAGCGAAAGCGAGTCTTAAATGGGCGACTTAGTTAGACGGATCAGACCCGAAACCAAGTGATCTAGGCATGAGCAGGATGAAGGTACGGTAACACGTACTGGAGGTCCGAACCCACACCTGTTGAAAAAGGTCGGGATGACTTGTGCCTAGGGGTGAAAGGCCAATCAAACTTGGAGATAGCTGGTTCTCCGCGAAAGCTATTTAGGTAGCGCCTCGGACGTATTCCTTGGGGGGTAGAGCACTGCATGGATGATGGGGGCCCACAGCCTTACTGAGTCTAAGCAAACTCCGAATACCCAAGAGAACTATCCGGGAGACACACGGCGGGTGCTAACGTCCGTCGTGGAGAGGGAAACAACCCTGACCAACAGCTAAGGCCCCCAATTCGTGGCTAAGTGGGAAAGCATGTGAGACTTCCAAAACAACCAGGAGGTTGGCTTAGAAGCAGCCATCCTTTAAAGATAGCGTAACAGCTCACTGGTCTAATCAAGAGGTCTTGCGGCGAAGATGTAACGGGGCTCAAGCCACGAGCCGAAGCTTTGGATGCATCCTTCGGGATGCGTGGTAGCGGAGCGTTCTGTGATATAGAACGCTGCCTCTTTTGTATTCGGCGTCCATAGTCACCCGCAAGGATGACGGACAAAAGATATAACGGAGGCAATGTTCTGACTGTGAAGCCGGGCCGTGAGGCAACCGGTGGAGTGATCAGAAGTGAGAATGTTGACATGAGTAGCGACAAACAGGGTGAGAGACCCTGTCGCCGAAAGTCCAAGGGTTCCTGCTTAAAGCTAATCTGAGCAGGGTAAGCCGGCCCCTAAGGCGAGGCCGAAAGGCGTAGTCGATGGGAACCAGGTTAATATTCCTGGGCCAGGAGATGGTGACGGATCCCGAGGGTAGTTCGATCTTAACGGATTGATCGGGCTGCTTAGGGGTTCCTGGAAATAGCCCTCCACAAGACCGTACCCTAAACCGACACAGGTGGACTGGTAGAGAATACCAAGGCGCTTGAGAGAACCACATTTAAGGAACTCGGCAAAATACCTCCGTAAGTTCGCGAGAAGGAGGCCCGGTTTTTACGCAAGTGAAGGCCGGGGGCACAAACCAGGGGGTGGCGACTGTTTACTAAAAACACAGGGCTCTGCGAAGCCGTAAGGCGACGTATAGGGTCTGACGCCTGCCCGGTGCCGGAAGGTTAAAAGGAGATGTGCAAGCATTGAATTGAAGCCCCGGTAAACGGCGGCCGTAACTATAACGGTCCTAAGGTAGCGAAATTCCTTGTCGGGTAAGTTCCGACCTGCACGAATGGCGTAACGACTTCCCCGCTGTCTCAAATGTGGACTCAGCGAAATTGAATTGTCTGTGAAGATGCAGACTTCCCGCGGTTAGACGGAAAGACCCCATGCACCTTTACTACAACTTCGCACTGGCATCAGGATTGCGATGTGCAGGATAGGCGGTAGGCTTTGAAGCGGGGACGCTAGTCCTCGTGGAGCCATCCTTGAGATACCGCCCTTCGCACTCTTGATGTCTAACCGCGGCCCGTTATCCGGGTCCGGGACCCTGCGTGGTGGGTAGTTTGACTGGGGCGGTCGCCTCCCAAACAGTAACGGAGGCGCGCGAAGGTTGGCTCAGACCGGTCGGAAATCGGTCGTTGAGTGCAATGGCAGAAGCCAGCCTGACTGCAAGACTGACAAGTCGAGCAGAGACGAAAGTCGGCCATAGTGATCCGGTGGTCCCGAGTGGAAGGGCCATCGCTCAACGGATAAAAGGTACGCTGGGGATAACAGGCTGATGATGCCCAAGAGTCCATATCGACGGCATCGTTTGGCACCTCGATGTCGGCTCATCTCATCCTGGGGCTGGAGCAGGTCCCAAGGGTATGGCTGTTCGCCATTTAAAGAGGTACGTGAGCTGGGTTTAGAACGTCGTGAGACAGTTCGGTCCCTATCTGCCGTGGGTGTTGGAGACTTGAGAGGAGCTGCCCCTAGTACGAGAGGACCGGGGTGGACGGACCACTGGTGGACCTGTTGTCGTGCCAACGGCAGTGCAGGGTAGCTATGTCCGGACAGGATAAACGCTGAAGGCATCTAAGCGTGAAGCCCCCCTCAAAACAAGGTCTCCCTTGAGAGCCGTGGAAGACCACCACGTCGATAGGCCGGAGATGTAAGTGCAGCAATGCATTCAGTTGACCGGTACTAATGGCTCGATAGGCTTGATTTGATCCGGTAGAAGCAAGATCGGCGCCGTCAAAAGACGACGCAAATCACTTCTCCAAAAGGCATCCTTGGACAACTTCGTTCTGCGAAAGCAGAATGACGCTGAGCGTTTCTTTCCTGGTCTGGTGGCCCTAGCGCGAGCAAAACACCCGATCCCATCCCGAACTCGGCCGTTAAGTGCCGCTGCGCCGATGGTACTGCGTCTTAAGGCGTGGGAGAGTAGGTCACCGCCAGACCTGGTAAGAAACGCATTATCTCTCCGATCGACATAGACAACCAACAGGACAAAAATGGCGCGGGGTAGAGCAGCCCGGTAGCTCGTCAGGCTCATAACCTGAAGGTCATAGGTTCAAATCCTATCCCCGCAACCATCGTTACAGACTCAGACGATACATCAGCCCCGGCCAATCGCCGGGGCTTTCGCATGCGTGCTCCACGCCGACCTGTCGCACCGCCCGCGATCTGGCCGCCCGACGCCAGACCCAAAATCCCCGCCAGCTCACCCACCAGTTCGATCCGATGGCCATCCGGTGCGCTCAGATCCGCCGTCATCCGCATCTCGCTGATCAATCACCGCAGCAGCCGTCGTCGCCTCCCGCTTCGTCGACGGCTGCTGCAGCGCCTCCGCCAGACCCTCAATCTGCGTCCGATAACGCTCCCAGAGCGACGGGTG
>NZ_RQRT01000124.1 GCF_004335005.1 Paracoccus nototheniae
GGAAAAAAGGGGGCCATGCGTGCCATCTGCGCGGCAGTCAGCCAGAAAAGGTCGCTCATGTCACCGCTCCGTTTCTGGGCCGTGAATCACGCCGCGAAACGGAAATCAATGCATCCTGACCCTAGCATCCTGAGCGCGGTAAAATTTGCCCCGTCAGCCGTCGTGTTCGGCCAACCACGCCTCCATCATCTCGATTTCGGCCTCCTGGGCTGCGATGACCTCTTCGGCCAGGGTCCGTACTTCGGGGTTCGAGCCGTGTTCCAGCACGATGCGGGCCATGTCGATGGCGCCCTGATGGTGGGGGATCATGCCGCGCATGAAGTCCACATCCGCATCGTTGGAATATTCGACCTCCATGTTCGTGTGCATCTCTGCCATCGCCTCGCGATAGGCCGTGGTCGCGGGCGTGTCGCCGGGCTGCGCCTCGGACATGGCCATGTCGCCATGCGCCGAATGATCCATCTGGGCCATGTCGCCATGGGCTGAGTGGTCCATTGCCTGCTGGGCAAGACCGGGGGTCGCAAGGGCAATGGCCGTCAGCAGGACGGGGACGAATGTCTTCATGGCAGGGCTCTCCTTTTCCTGCCTTGTCAGATAGCCCTTCCCATCGTTGGAAGGTCAAGACTGCCACAAAATCGTGATGCCGCGCTTGACCTTCCCATGATGGGAAGCCCCATATCCCTGTCACCGCAACCACGGAGCCCCGCCCATGAACATCGGTGATGCCGCCGCACGCTCGGGCGTGTCGGCCAAGATGATCCGCTATTATGAACAGATCGGTTTGATCCCGGCGGCCGCAAGAACGGCCTCGGGATATCGCGATTACGCGCCGGACGATGTCCACATGCTGCGCTTTATCGCCCGCGCCCGCGATCTGGGCTTTTCGATCGCCGAGATCACCGAGCTTTTGGACCTGTGGCGCAACAAGGACAGGCGCAGTGCCGATGTGAAGGCCCTGGCGCAGGCGCGTGTCCGGGATCTGCGCCACAAGATCGCGCATCTGCAAGACATGGCCGACACCTTGGAGGATCTGGCGAATGCCTGCGCCGGCAACGAGCGTCCGGGCTGCCCGATCCTGCAACAGCTTGAGACGCCCGAGGGGGGCGACAACAAGGTCACCCGCAAGCTGTCCGAAAAAGGCTTCAAGGCAAGGATCGGGTCATGATCGATCGACGGATGGTCACGACGACGACGGCTGCCTGCCCGTTGGCAACCCCGACCGTGGCAGGCGCGCGTCGGGTGCAGGTCCGGGCGCGGGTGTTCCGCTTGCCCGAATGTGGATGCTGCGGTGCCTGGGTCGCGCATCTCGAACAGCATGGCTTTGCTGTGGATGGGGTGATGACCCAGGACATGGAGGCCGTGAAGAACCGGCATGCGGTCCCGACGCCCCTGCGGTCCTGCCATACGGCCCTGATCGAAGGTTGCGTGATCGAGGGCCATGTGCCCGCCACCGACATCCGACGCCTGATCGATGAGCGCCTGCAGGCGAGAGGCCTCGCGGTTCCCGGCATGCCTGTCGGATCACCCGGCATCGAACTGGGCGGCGCGCGCGATCCTTTCGACGTCATTCTCTGGTCCGGGTCGGACACCCGGATCTTTTCAAGCCATCGAGGTTGACCATGACCCCTTTCAACGCCAGATCCGCGACCCTCCATCGGATGGTCATGACACAGCATATGTGCCCCTATGGCCTCAAATCGCTCGATCTGCTCAGGCGTCAGGGTTTTGACGTCGAGGACCGTCATCTGACCACCCGCGCCGAGATCGATGCCTTCAAGCAGCAGCATGAGGTTCAGACCACCCCGCAGACCTTCATCGGCGGCCAGCGGATCGGCGGCTATGACGACCTGCGGCGTCATTTCGGAAAGACCGTGCGGGACAAAAGCGCGACGACTTACCGACCGGTGATCGCCCTCTTCGCCATGGCCGCCGCGATGGCGCTGGCTGTCAGCTGGGCGGCCTTTGGTCGGCTGATCACGGTCGCTGCGGCGGAGTGGTTTGTGGCCTTTGCCATGTGTCTTCTGGCCCTGCAGAAGCTGAAGGACGTTGACAGCTTCGCCACGATGTTCCTGAACTATGATCTGCTGGCCCAAAAATGGGTCCGCTACGGATACGTCTATCCCTTCGCCGAAGGGTTGGCGGGCGTTCTGATGGTCGCGGGCACGCTGATGTGGCTGTCGATCCCGGTCGCCCTGTTTATCGGCACGATCGGCGCCGTGTCGGTCTGCAAGGCGGTCTATATCGACAAACGAGAGATCAGATGCGCCTGCGTCGGCGGCGACAGCAATGTGCCCTTGGGCTTCGTCTCGCTGACCGAAAACCTGATGATGATCGCGATGGCCCTCTGGATGCTGGTCAAGGTCACCATGTTGGGACATTGAGGGTGCGTCAGGCTGATCTTCGTCGTGCCCTCAGGGTGTCGGGACAGGGGTCATCGCGTCGATCAGCTCTCGCGTTCCGATCAGATCGCCCAGATCGACGGCCAGCGGGGCCTTGCCTTCAAGGGCGTCCAGAAACGCGGAAATCAGGTCGCGGTGGCTGGCATGGTCGAAGGCCATGGGATCGACCGCGCTGCCGCTGGCGCCTTCGCCCCCAAAGGTCTGCACCCTGCCGTCGTGGTGAAAAACCTGCGCCTGCAGCCCGTCGATGCGGATCGTCATGCGCTCGAAGATCAGCGTCATCGTCTCTGGCATCCCCGGATAGCAGGCGGTCGTGGCCATGATGGTGCCGGGCGCAGCGCCGGCTCCGAAGGTCGCCAAGGCACAGACCATATCCTCGGCCTCCATCCGATGAGCCTGGCTGGTCACGGCATGGGCGGCGGTGATCGTGATGCCGCCGCTCAAGGCACGCAGCACGTCGAGTGTATGAATGGCCTGCGTCAGCAAGACGCCCCCACCGTCCCGGGCCAACGTGCCGCGACCGGGCTCGTCGTAATAGGATTGAGGGCGCCACCACGGGATCAGACAATGGGCGCCGCAAAGATTGCCGGGTTCCTGCGATGCGATGCAGTTCGCCACTGCGCGAACAGCCGGTCGGAACCGATGCTGCAGCACGGGCGCGGCGAAGAGGCCCAGGGCTTTTGCCCGGTCCGCCAGAAAGCGGGTGTCGTCGGTCACCAACCCGCCGGGCTTTTCGATCAGCACGTGCTTGCCCGCAGACAGGATGCGCGCGCCCAGATCGTGGTGGGTGTCGGGCGGGGTCAGCAGGATCACCGCATCCACGGCAGGGTCGGCAAGAACAGCGTCCAGATCAGCCGTTGCAGCCATGCCATAGGTCGCGTCAAACGCGGCCCGTCGGGCGGGACTGCGCGCGACCGCATAGGCCAGATGCGCCCGGCCCCTCAGATCGGCAAGGCTCGCCATATGCGGCGCCAGAGCCATGCCGAGGCCGACGATTGCCACTGTTTTCATGCCACCTCCGCCAGCTGCATCAACGGCTTTTCCTCAAACCATCCGGTCCTTGCGCAAGACCGCAAACACTAGATCCGAAAGGGCCTTCGAAGAACGGATCTCCTCGTCCCACAGCAAGATTTTGCTCTCTGCAAGCCCTTCCTGTCCGGTCCATGCTTCTGCAAGCGCCTTGTTCCAATTCATCCCCGTTCCCGACAGCCGCATCCGCGCCCAGATTATCGTGCAAAGCGAGCCCGGCCCATGACAGATTTCATGAGGGCCTTTCGTTCAAGAAGACGATCATGGGCAATGCCTGCCTTCCGGACAATGCGAAATGACATCGAAAAGGATTGCGGAATGCTGCTCCATGGCAGGATATGTGAATCGATCGTTTCACATATGAACTCGGCCCGACGACGGCGGAACCGCCACGGACATCCCGACCGAGGTCAACCGGGCCAGATGGCCGCTGGCAGTCTGACGCGTGATCGCTGCGATCTGCGCCAGTTCGGTCGCGATCAGGGCCCGCCGATCCATCAACGCGGCCAGCATGTCGGCGCGCGGGCTCGCCCACGACGGCGGCACTTTCGGCGATGCGGGTCGATGTAAGGCCATGCGGGGTCCATTGGCGGGAAACACCGTGGCGCAGAACCACGGGGAATGCTTCGGCACGGGCCGAAGCATCAGGGTCGGGTTAATGAGCTAGGCTGGCGCTTGATGCCCGCCGCAGCAGGATACGCCACGCAGTGTCAGCAGCGCGAGACGGTGCAAACATTCAGGGTGAATGACGCCTGCCCCCGATGCGGGATCAGGTTCCGCTCGGAAAGACCTGCCCGAAAGCAGCGTCGCCGCGAGCGGAGAACAGGATCGCGCGGCTTGTCTGATCCCGCCTGGCCCAGGACAGTGCCTCGAACCGCCCCAGGAAGGCGCGGCCCAGGCTGCCGGCCAGATGGGGGCGCCGCTCGCTCCAGTCCAGGCACTCGCGGCACAACGGAACCTTCTTTTCGCGAAGGACATCGAGACCGATCCCGAACCCGGTGACGAAGGCAGCACCGTCCTCTGTCAGGATGAGACCCTCTTCGACAGCACCCAGAAATCCCCGCGACACCAGGCTTTCATAGAGCCGCGTCCCCATTTCGCCCGCCAGATGATTGTAGCAAACCCGCGCGTGGCGCAGCGTCTCATCTTTGGGCCCGGTCCGCTTTCGCAGATGACCCGCGCCTGCGGCAAGGCCCATCAGCGCCTCCAGGACATGCGCGACATCGTCGCTCGCCAGCGCGAAATACTTGTGGCGGCCTTGTTTTCTGGGGCGCAGCAGCCTGCCTTCTTCCATCCTGGACAGATGCGCGCTTGCCGTCTGGATCGTCACACCGGCCTCTTCGGCCAGTTCACTGACGGTCAATGCCTTGCCGCTCATCAACGCGGTCAGCATGTTGGCCCGCGCAGGCTCGCCGATCAGGGCGGCGACATAGGCGATATCCGGTCCTTCTTTCATGCTTCGACGTTAGGCGAAGCATGAAAGCCTCACAAGGTGCTAGACTGTTCGGACAGGCTGACCAAAAGGACCACGACATGCTGACATGCGTCATCCGCTATCATATCGACCCGACCAAACGCGCCCAGTTCGCCGCGTATTCCCGAAACTGGGGGCAGGCCATTCCGCGCTGCGGGGCAGAGTTGATCGGGTATTTCGCCCCGCACGAAGGGTCCAGCACCCTGGCCTATGGCATCTACAACGTCGCAAGCCTTGCCGATTACGAAGCCTACCGTGCCAGATTGGCGGCCGATCCGATAGGCCGTGAAAACTACGAATTCGCCCAGAGAGAGAAGTTCCTGCTGCGCGAGGACAGGACCTTCCTGAAACTTGTGTCCACCCCCGATGACACGGACGGTGCTGCATGATTGTCGTCATCTTCGAGGTCCATCCCACGACAGGTCGCAAGGAAGACTATCTGCAGATCGCAGCCCAGCTGCGCCCGATGCTGGAGCAGATCGAAGGCTTCATTTCCGTCGAGCGGTTCCAAAGCCTGACCGACCCCAGCAAGATTCTGTCACTGTCGTATTTCACGGACGAGGCGGCGGTTGCCCGGTGGCGCACCCTTTCCGCACATCGCAGCGGGCAGACCCAAGGACGGAACGGCATCTTCGACGACTATCGCATTCGGATAGCGCATGTCCTGCGCGACTACGGTATGTTCGATCGTGCCGAGGCCCCCGCGGACAGCAAGCTGGCGCATGAGCAATGACCGCGATAGGGCTGCGAACGGCCTATCGCACGCAGCGCATCCTGGATCTGCCTCTAACTCGCACAAGGTTCTGTCACGTCGATCTGCCTTGCCCGGCGGCGCGACCGGCGTGATCGGGCGGGGGCCAGGAGAGTTCGGCCCAAAGCGGCCGGTCGAGGGCACAGCGCGACTGTGGGGCAGTGTCCTCAGACCAGCCGTTTGCTCAGCGCAGCAAGGTCAATCGGGCAGGATCCGGTTTGTGCCGGGCAAAGCCCCGGGGCCTCG
>NZ_RQRT01000125.1 GCF_004335005.1 Paracoccus nototheniae
CCAATCTCTATCGCTGACCCCGCCCCGTCTTGGTCACGACAATATTCTGCTGGGGCGCGCGCCACGGGTCCGGGGACCAGCCGGCGACGGGACGCAAAGTCTTCCCGGCGGCGCCACCCGGCTCAGCGTCCCTCGAAATCCGCCGTCCGCGCCAGATGCGACAGCGCCAGCGGAATGACCAGCAGCACCGCCAGCGCCAGATAGATGGTCCCAAGGCTCAGCTTTTCCGCCAGAAACCCGATGCTGCCCGGCGCCAGCAGGATCCCGGAATAGCCCATCATCGTCACGACGGACAACCCCATCCCAGCCGCCAGCCCCGGCACGTTCCCGGCGGCGGAAAAGGCGATGGGCACCATATTGGCGATCCCGATCCCGGCCAGCGCAAAGCCTGCGATCGCGGGCCCCGGCGCGTCGGACAACCCCGCCAGCGCCAGGCCGGCCATCGCCATGCCCGCACTGGCGCGCAGCGTCGCCACCGCCCCGAACCGCCGCCGCAACCCGTCGCCCAGAAACCGCATCACCGCCATCGTGCCCGCACAGGCCGCAAAGCCCCAGCCCGCCACCGCCAGCGAGGCGCCCATCTCGCGCTGCAGATAGACGGCGGCCCAGTCCAGAATCGCCCCCTCTGGGATCATCGCGGTCAGCGCCATCAGGCCGATCAGATAGGGCAAGGGCGTGCGCGGCAACCGCAAAGGCGGCTTGTCCGCGCCCGGCGCCGGACGATCTTCCAGCAGGCGCGGCAGCGCCCAGACCAGCACCCCGGCCACCGCGACGGTCACGATGACCGCATGGGCAACCTCGCCGACAGCCAGGATCAACGCCCCGCCCGCGCCTGCGCCCGCCAAGCCCCCAAGGCTCCAGAACCCATGGCAGGAGGACATGATCGCCCGCCTCCGATGCCGCTCGACCGCGACGGCATTGGCGTTCATCGCGACATCCATGCCGCCGATCACCCCGCCGAACAGGAACACCGCGCCCGCCACCGGCCAATAGCCCGGCGCCACCGACATCCACACCAAGGATGTACAGGCTGCCCATGCGGCCACCCTGACCGCCCGCGCCGAACCGGCCCGCGCCACCATCGCGCCAAAGACCGGCATCACGCACAACGATCCCGCGCCCAATCCCAGCACGATCAGGCCCGCCATCGCCTCGGTGATGCCCAACCGCTCCATCAGGGCCGGGATCTTGGGCGCCCAACTGCCCACCAGCAGCCCATTGGCGAAAAACAGCGCCGAGACCGCCCACCGTGCCCGTCCATCCATCATGGTCATGAACCGCCTACAACATCGAGGGCACGACCAGATCGGGCGGCCGGTGGCCATCCGCAAAGGTCTTGATGTTGATGATCACCTTTTCGCCCATCTCGGCGCGCCCCTCGACCGTGGCGCTGCCCATATGCGGCAGCAGCACGACATTGGGCAGTTCGCGCAGACGTGGATTGATCTCGTGCCCATGTTCGAACACGTCCAGACCAGCGCCCGCGATCTCTCCGGCGCGCAGCATGCGGGTCAGCGCGTTCTCGTCGATGACCTCCCCGCGAGAGGTGTTCACGATCACCGCGCTTGGCTTCATCAGCTTCAGCCGCCGCGCATTGAGCAGATGAAAGGTGGAGGGGGTATGCGGCGCGTTTACGCTGACGATGTCCATGCGCGCCAGCATCTGATCCAGACTTTCCCACCAGGTGGCCTGCAACGCCTCCTCGATTTCGGGGCGCAGGCGCTTGCGGTTGTGATAATGCACCTGCATTCCAAAGGCGTTGGCCCGGCGCGCGACGGCCTGCCCGATCCGGCCCATGCCCAGAATCCCCAGCCTGCGCCCGCCGACGCGACCGCCCAGATGCGCGGTAGGCGACCAGCCCTGCCAGCGCCCGGCCTGCATCTCGGCCAGCCCCTCGGGGATGCGGCGGGTGACGGCCAGAATCAGCGCCAGCGTCATGTCGGCGGTATCTTCGGTCACCACGCCGGGGGTGTTGCTGACCAGAATGCCGCGCTGGCGGGCGGACAGCACGTCGATGTGATCGACCCCCGCCCCGAAATTCGCGATCAGCTTCAACCGCTCGCCGGCGCGGGCCAGCATGGCGGCGGTGATCTGGTCGGTGACGGTGGGCACCAGCACATCGACGCCCTGCATCAGGCCCACCAGCTCGTCCAGACCCAGCTTGCGGTCGTCGTCGCGCAGGGTCACGTCGAACAGCTCCGACATGCGGGACTGCACCGGCTCGGGCAGGCGCCGTGTGACGGCGACACGCAGCCGGGGGCGGGTCGGGGTCGGGTTGACGGACATGGTCACCTCACTGTGTTGCAGGTGCCGCAAGGCACATGTCGGCGCGCCCTTTCCATCCACAGACGCTTTTGGCAAACTGCCCGCGATGAGGGGCAGGCACAAGACCCCCAGCACGGGCCGCGTCCCCATCCGGGCGGCGGGCTCAGGCCAGACAGGAACGGACAGGGCATGAGCTTACGGGCAGGCAGGACAGGCGCAGGGGCGGCCATTGCCCTCGCGGTGGCGATCGGGATGGCGGGGATGGCAGCGCCCGCGATGGCGCAGACCCCGGCCGAACAGACCCAACCCCAAACGGGACAGCGCGGCGCGGTGACGAACCTGCCGCTGCCCCGCTATGTCAGCCTCAAGGGGAACGAGGGGAACGCCCGGCGCGGCCCCAGCCTGTCGCATCGCATCGATTGGGTCTTCCGCCATGCCGGCATGCCCTTGCGCGTGGTGGCCGAATTCGGCCATTGGCGCCGGGTCGAGGATAAGGACGGCGCCGGGGGCTGGATCCATTACGCGCTTCTGTCCGGCGTGCGCACCGCGCTGGTCACGCAGGACATGCTGGAACTGCGCAGCCGTCCCAACCCGGATGCCGATATCGTCGCCCGGGCCGAGGCCGGGGCAATCCTGCGCCTGAACGAATGCGAGCCCGACTGGTGCCGCGTCGCGGGCGGCGGACAACGCGGATGGGTGCCCAAGACCGCGATCTGGGGCGCCGACCCCGGCGAAATCCGCGACTGATCCGGGCCCGCGCAAGGCCCATTCCCTGCGCCCGCCCCCTGCACCCATCCCCTGCGCCCATCCCCTGCGACGGTCCAAAAATATCCCGGGGGGCGCGCCGCAGGCGCGGGGGGCAGCGCCCCCCTTTCAGGCGGCTCAGATCAACCCGCGCCCCTTCAGCAGCGCATCGACCCCCGGCATCCGCTGCCGAAAGGCGATCCACAGTTCATCCGCCGGGGCGGACCCGCCGCGCGACAGGATCGTCTCCTCCAGCCGCCGGGCGGTGGCGGGATCGAAGATGTCGCCCGTCTCTTCGAAGGCCGCGAAGGCGTCGGCATCCATCACCTCGGACCACATATAGCTGTAATATCCGCTGGCATAGCTGTCGCCCGCGAAGACATGGGCGAAATGCGGGGTGGCATGGCGCATCGGGATGGCGGGCGGGCCGTCCAGTGCGGTCAGGATCTCGGCCTGCCGTGCCATGGCGTCGGCGGGCGGCGCGCCCCGGTGAAATGCCAGATCGACCAGCGCGCTTTCCAGATATTCCACCGTCGAGAACCCGGCCCCCGCCTTGCCCGCCGCCAGCAGGCGGTCGCGCAGGGCTGCGGGCAGAACCTCGCCCGTCTCGTGATGGCGGGCATGGGCGTCCAGCACCGCGGGCTGTTCCAGCCAATGTTCGTACAGCTGGCTGGGCAGTTCCACGAAATCCTGCGCGACCGAGGTCCCCGAGATCGAGGGCCAGGTCACGTCGGACAGGATGTGATGCGTCGCATGGCCGAATTCGTGAAACAGCGTCCGCGCATCGTCCCATGACAGAAAGGCGGGCGCGCCCGGCGTCTCGGGCGGGGTGAAATTGCACACGTTCACCACGATCGGGCGTTGCCCCTCGCCCAGCTTGTGCTGGACCTGCAGGGACGAACACCATGCCCCCGACCGCTTGGACGGTCTTGCGAAATAATCCCCCACGAACACCGCCATCAACCGGCCATCCCGCGTCACCCGCCAGGCCCGGACATCGGGCGACCACAAGGGCGCCTCCAGCGGTTGGAAGTCCAGCCCGAACAGGCGATGCGCCACGTCGAAGACCGCGCCCAGCATCGCATCGAGCGTCAGATAGGGGGCCACCTGATCGGCATCCACATCATGATCCTGCTGGCGCAGCCGGGCGGCATACAGGCGCCAGTCCCAGGCCTCCAAGGGTCCGTTGACGCCATCGTCGCGCAGCATGGCCGTCAACCGCGCCTCGTCCGCCGCAGCGCGGCTGCGGGCAGCGGTCCAGACCTCTGACAGCAGCGCCTCGACCCGCTCGGGCGTGGCGGCCATCTGGGTGTCCAGCTTCCACGAGGCGAAATCGGCATAGCCCAGCAGCTGTGCACGTTCATGGCGCAGGGCCAGAATCTCGTGCAGGACGGGCAGGTTGTCGGTTGCCTGCCCGCCCGCGCCGGTGCCCGACCCGCGCGCGGTCCAGGCGCGGAACGCCGTCTCGCGCAATGCGCGGTCGCCCGCATGTTCCAGAAACGGCACGATCAGCGACCGGTTCAGCGTCACGATCTGGCCCGGCAGCCCACGCTCCTTCGCCGCCGCCCGCATGGCGCGCAGCAGCCAGCCGGGCAGGCCCACCAGACGGTCATCGGGTATGGGCAGGACAAAGTCGCGTTCATCGGTCAGCACGTTCTGGGTGAACTGGGTGGTCAGCACTGCCAGCCGGGCGCGGATCGCGGTCATCCGCGCGCGTCCGGCATCGTCCAGCCCGGCACCCGCGCGGGTCAGATCGCGCAGCGCCAGTTCGGTGATCCGCGCATCCTCGGGCGGCAGGGTCGACGCCCCCTCGGCCACCGCTTTGACCCTTGCATACAGCCGGGGGTCCATGTTGATGCGGCTGCCATGATCGGCCAGACGCGGCGCGAAATCGCGTTGCAACGCCTGACGCGCCTCGTTCGAATCGACCCCTGCCAGCGTGTAGAAGACCGACAGGACACGGTTCAGCCCCTCATCGGCCAGTTCCATCGCGGCGATGGTGTTGGCAAACGTGGGGGCCTCGGGATTGGCGGCGATCGCCTCATGCGCGGCCTCGGATGCAGCCAGCTCGCGGTCGAAAGCCGGGGCGAAATCGCCGTCATCGATCAGATCAAAGCGCGGCAGCCCCTCGGCGCCGGTCCAGCGGGTCAGTTGCGGGTTCATCGCGGGCCTCCTGTCTGTTGGCGCCACCCTAGTGAGCCGCCGCCGCGCGGGCCAGAGCCGATTGCCCCCCGCAGACCGGACACGCCGGATCGGGCGTCGTGCCGATCATCCGGGTCTCTCCATACAGCCCGTCGAACAGGATCATCCGTCCGCGCAGCCCCTGCCCCGCGCCGGTCAGATGCTTGATCGCCTCCAGCGCCATCAGGCTGCCGATGACGCCGGGCAAGGCGCCGACCACGCCCGCCTCGGCGCAGGGCGCGTCATGTTCGGGGGCGGTGGGAAAGATGCAGGCGATGCAGGGACCGCCGCGCGCGGGATCGGACAGGGTCACCTGCCCCTCCCACTGCCCGATGGCGCCCCAGATCAGCGGCACGCCCGCCTGCACGCATGCGCGGTTGATGGCGGCGCGGGTGGCAAAGCTGTCGGTGCCGTCAATGACCAGATCATGCTGGGCGATCAGTGCCCCGTCATTTTCGGTGATGCGCCGCGTCAGGGGGGTGATGTCCAGATGCGGGTTCAGCGCCAGCATGGCCTGCGCTGCGGCATAGGCCTTGGGTTCGCCCCGCAGGTCGTCACGAAAGATCACCTGTCGCTGCAGGTGATGTTCGACGGTCTGGGTGACGGCGGTGTCATCCTCGATCAGGATGATCGCCAGCGGTCCCTTGGCCAGCGTTTCGGGCTTGCGGGCCAGAAACGTCTCCATGTTCTGGGCGGTCA
>NZ_RQRT01000126.1 GCF_004335005.1 Paracoccus nototheniae
TCGCGCCTTCCCCCATCATCCCCGATGCGCTAGACGCAATCCGAAAAGAGTTTCGGACAACGAAAAGGATTGCGCATGGCCAATGTGGTGGTTGTCGGGGCCCAGTGGGGCGACGAAGGCAAGGGCAAGATCGTCGACTGGCTGTCCGAGCGCGCCGATGTGATCGCGCGGTTTCAGGGCGGTCACAATGCCGGCCATACGCTGGTCATCGGCGGCAAGGTGTTCAAGCTGTCGCTGCTGCCCTCGGGGATCGTGCGCGAGAACAAGCTGGCGGTGATCGGCAATGGAGTCGTTCTGGACCCTTGGGCGCTGTTTTCGGAAATCGACAAGCTGGCGGTGCAGGGCGTCGCCATCTCGACCGCCAATCTGATGATTGCCGAGAACACGCCCCTGATCCTGCCGCTGCATCAGGATCTGGACAAGCTGCGCGAAGAGGCGGCGGGCAAGGCCAAGATCGGCACGACCGGTCGCGGCATCGGCCCGGCCTATGAGGACAAGGTCGGCCGCCGCACCATCCGCGTCGCCGATCTGGCCGATGAGGAGACGCTGGACAGCCGTCTGGACCGCCTGCTGGCCCATCACGACGCGCTGCGCAGCGGTCTGGGCGCCACGCCGGTGGACCGCGCCGAGCTGAAGGCCATGCTGATGGAGATCGCGCCCAAGCTGTTGCCCTATGCCCAGCCCGTCTGGAAGATCATGGGCGACGCCCGCAAGGCCGGCAAGCGCATCCTGTTCGAGGGTGCGCAGGGCAGCCTGCTGGATATCGATTTCGGCACCTATCCTTACGTGACCTCGTCGACCACCACCTCGGGGGCTGCGGCTTCGGGGACCGGGGTCGGGCCGGGGGCGATCGGCTTTGTCCTGGGCATCGTCAAGGCCTATACAACCCGCGTGGGCGAGGGGCCGTTCCCGACCGAGCTGGACGATGCCGATGGTCAGCGGCTTGGCGAACGCGGCCATGAATTCGGCACGGTCACCGGCAGGAAGCGCCGCTGCGGCTGGTTCGATGCGGTGCTGGTGCGCCAGACCTGCGCGATTTCCGGCGTGAACGGCATCGCGCTGACCAAGCTGGACGTGCTGGACGGGTTCGAGACGCTGAAGATCTGCACCGGCTATGAGATCGACGGGGTGCAGTACGATTATCTGCCCACCGCCGCCGCGCTGCAGGCCAAGGTGACCCCGATCTATGAGGAAATGGACGGCTGGCAGGAATCCACCGCGGGGGCGCGCAGCTGGGCCGAACTGCCCGCCGCCGCGATCAAATATGTCCGTCGGGTCGAGGAGCTGATCCAATGCCCGGTGGCCATGCTGTCGACCAGCCCCGAGCGTGACGACACGATCCTGGTCACCGATCCCTTTGCCGACTGATCTGCGTCCCGCGACCGCCGGGGGACTGTACGTCCCCCGGACCCCCTGCAGGATATTTCTGCCAAGATGAAAGGCTGCCCCGAGATGGAGCTGAAGACCCGCAAGAGGCTGTCCATTCTGATCCTGCTTGTCGGGATGCCATTGTATGTCGTCGTGTCGGTGTCGCTGATGAACTGGCTTGACGGGCGGTTCGGGCGCCAGCCGATCTGGGTCGAGCTGCTGATCTATGTGGGCTTGGGCGTCTTGTGGGCCTTGCCGTTCAAGCGGGTGTTTCTGGGTGTCGGCAAGGGGTGAGCGGGTCTGAGGGCCTTTTGCGCCCGGTGCGCGATCGCCGCGGTGTCACCGTGATCGGTGGCGGTGCTGTCGATGCGGCGGATCTGGTGGCGGCGCTGGCCGTGGCGCCGGTGCTGGTGGCGGCGGATGGGGGTGCGGACCGGGCGCTGGCGCTTGGCCGGGCGCCGGACTGGGTGATCGGGGATCTGGACAGCATCTCGGACGCGGCGCGGGCATCGGTCGCGCCCGAGCGGCTGTTGCATGTGGCCGAGCAGGACAGCACGGATTTCGCCAAATCTCTGGGACGGATCGACGCACCTCTGGTCATGGCGGTGGGGTTTGCGGGGCTGCGGCTGGATCACACGCTGGCGGCGCTGACGGTCATGGTCCAGCCCGGTTCGCCCCGGGTGGTGATGCTGGCGCCCGATGATGTGGTTCTGGTCTGTCCGCCGCATCTGGACCTGTCTTTGGCGCCCGGAACGCGGGTGTCCCTTTATCCCATGGGTCCGGCGCGGGGGGCGAGCACCGGGCTGGAATGGCCCATCGACGGTCTGGAGTTTGCGCCGGGCGGGCGGGTCGGCACCTCGAACCGGGCTTTGGGGCCGGTGGGGCTGAGCATCGAGGGGCCGATGCTGCTGATGCTGCCGCGCGATTGTCTGGGGGCGGTGCTGACGGCCTTGTGCGGCTGAGGGGGCGGTTGTCGCCGCGCCTGCGATGGCTTATCTGAAGGGCGAACCCCCGGAGGCCGCTGCCCATGTCGCTGAACCCGATCCGTCCCTGGCGCAATATCGAACGGCGCAAGTCACGCCAGATCATGGTGGGCCGCGTGCCCGTTGGCGGCGATGCGCCGATCAGCGTGCAGACCATGACCAACACCAATGGCCATGACGTGCGCGCCACGCTGGATCAGGTGATCGCCTGCGCCGAGGCCGGGGCGGATATCGTCCGCATCAGCGCCCCCGATGCCGAGACCACGTTCGCCCTGCGCGAGATCTGCCGCGAAAGTCCGGTGCCGATCGTCGCCGACATCCATTTCCACTATAAGCGCGCCATCGAGGCCGCCGAGGCGGGCGCCGCCTGCCTGCGCATCAATCCCGGCAATATCGGCGACGAGACCCGCGTCCGAGAGGTCATCAAGGCCGCCAAGGATCACGGCTGTTCGATCCGCATCGGGGTGAATGCCGGGTCGCTGGAGCGTCATCTGCTGGAGAAATACGGCGAGCCCTGCCCGGATGCGATGGTGGAATCGGGCATGGATCACATCAAGATCCTGCAGGACAATGATTTCCACGAGTTCAAGATCAGCGTGAAGGCCAGCGACGTGTTCCTGTCGGCGGCCGCCTATACCCAGCTGGCCGAGATCACCGACGCGCCGATCCATCTGGGCATCACCGAGGCCGGGGGCTTTGTCGGCGGCACGGTGAAATCCGCCGTGGGTCTGGGCAATCTGCTGTGGGCGGGGATCGGCGATACGATCCGGGTCAGCCTGTCCGCCGATCCCGTTCAGGAGGTCAAGGTGGGGTTCGAGATCCTCAAATCCCTGGGCCTGCGCACGCGCGGCGTGCAGATCATCAGCTGCCCCAGCTGTGCGCGCCAGGGGTTCGACGTGATCCGCACCGTCGAGGCATTGGAGCTGCGGCTGGAACATATCAAGACGCCCATGAGCCTGTCGATCATTGGCTGCGTCGTCAACGGGCCGGGCGAGGCGCTGATGACCGATATCGGCTTTACCGGCGGCGGCGCGGGCTCGGGCATGGTCTATATGGCCGGCCGACAGAGCCACAAGCTGTCCAACGACCAGATGGTCGATCACATCGTGGAGCTGGTCGAAAAGCGGGCCGAGGTGCTGGAGGCCGAGGCGAAGGCTGCGGAATAGGCCGCCTGTGGCGTCCGGGTCCGACGTTCAAGGGTGGCGCCGCACGAACCGCTGTTCAAGAATTTCCTTGCCCCATTGGGTGCCAGGCCGTTCCTCCACCAGCTGAAAACCATGACCTTCATAGAGATGGCGCGCTGCATCAAGGCCGCTGAACGTCCAGAGATGGACTTGTGCAAAGTTGTTTTCGTCAGCAAAGCCGAGCGCTGCCGAGAGCAGCCTGCGACCGGTCCCGGTTCCCCTGACAGGATCGTCAAGGATGAACCACCGCAGATGGGCGATATTTTCACCCAGATCCTCGCCGTCGATGGCAATTGATCCGACGATGTCCCGCCCTTGCATGGCTGTCCAGATGGCGTTGGCCGGACGGTCCAGCCGGGTGCAGAACTCGGCCAGACCGCCCGCGACCCCGGTCTCGAACTGCTGCCCAAAACCCGTACGTTTCGCATAATAAAGCGCGTGCATCTGTGTGATCCGGGCAATCAGACCGGTCTGATATCCCTTGATCACGTGAATCGTGGGGGTCTGCGGCACTGTCCGCCCTGCCAAAGCAGCAGAATACAGGGTCAACCCGTCCTTGACCCTGCCCGCCTCGCCGGGCCTCAGGCGAGAGAGAGCGTCAGAGACCTGCGCGCCTGCAAAGGCATGAATGGCGACCACATGATGCCGACCCGCCTCGGTCAGTGCCAGAACCTTCACGCGACCGTCCGCACCGGGTTCCTCGATCACTGCGCCCGATTCGACGAGTTTGCGCAGCATCCGGCTGATGCTCGATTTCTCCAGATGAAGGCGCTCGGTCAGATCGCGCGCGGTGACGCCACCGGATTCGATCTCGATCAGGGCGTGAACCGCAGACGGGGGAAGGTCGGTCCCTGCAAACTTGCCGCCCATAAAGCCGAGTTGGCGGACAAGTTCACGCGACGCGGTGCGAATGGCGTCTATCGTATCCGTGGCTGGGGGGAAGGGCATGACAGGCTCGCGTTAAGTTGTATCGTGCAACTTATGGATCTCGCTGGTCCTGTGTCAATTCTTTTTCAGACCGGGGGGGAGCAGTCGGCGTGGTCAGCAAACCAGCCACTGGGGGCCCCGTCGCTTTAGCCCTCAGCCCCCCGTATGGCTCATATGCCGGGTCATCTGGCCTTCGATCTTCTGCCTTGAATAGTCGAAATCATGGCCCTTGGGCTTTCTCGCAATCGCCGCGCGGATGGTCTCGCGCAATAGCGTATCGTCAGGAACGGCGCGCAGGGGCGCGCGCAGGTCGGCATTGTCTTCCTGGCCCAGACACATGAACAGCTCTCCGGTGCAGGTCACCCGGACGCGGTTGCAGCTTTCGCAGAAATTATGCGTCAGGGGGGTGATAAAGCCGATCTTCTGCCCGGTCTCGGCCAGCTGGACGTAGCGGGCGGGGCCGCCAGTACGCTCGGCCAGATCGATCAGGGTGAAACGTTCCGCCAGCTGCGCGCGCAGATCCGAGAGCGGCCAGTACTGGTCGAGGCGGTTTTCCTCGCCCATCTCGCCCATCGGCATGACCTCGATAAAGGTCAGGTCGTGACCCTCGTCGCCGCACCAGCGGACCAGATCGAACAATTCGGTATCGTTCACGCCCTTCAGGGCGACGGCGTTGATCTTGACCCGCAGGCCCGCTGCGGTCGCGGCACGGATCCCCTCCAGCACCTGCGGCAGGCGGCCCCACCGGGTGATCGCGGCAAATTTATCGGCATCCAGCGTGTCCAGTGACACATTGACGCGGCGCACGCCGATCTCGGCCAGCTCGGCGGCATGGCGGGCCAGCTGGCTGCCATTGGTGGTCAGGGTCAGCTCGTCCAGACCCGTGCCCAGATGGCGCGAGACCTGCCGGAAGAACCCCATGATGCCGCGCCGGACCAGCGGTTCGCCCCCGGTGATGCGCAGCTTGCGCACGCCCAGACCGATGAAGGCGGTGCACAGACGGTCCAGTTCCTCCAGCGTCAGCAGGTCGGCCTTGGGCAGGAACTGCATATGCTCGGCCATGCAATAGACGCAGCGGAAATCGCAGCGGTCGGTGACCGAGACCCGCAGATAGGTGATGGGGCGGGCAAAGGGGTCGATCAAAGGCGGGTGCATGTCCATCCGTCCAATCTAGGCATGCGGCGGGCCGCTCACAAGCGGGGGATGGGGCATGGGTTGCGGTGGACCTTGGGGAACCCCGCGGGCTAGACTGCCCCCAAGCCCGATTTCGAGGAGACCATGATGCGCCTGATCCCCCTTGCCGCGACGCTGACCCTGGCTTTGGCCGGATGCAGCCAGATTGCCGCGACCGTGGACCGCCCCGCCGCCCCGCAGGCG
>NZ_RQRT01000127.1 GCF_004335005.1 Paracoccus nototheniae
ACTGGCCAGCGGCCAGCGGCCCACCGCGTCCGATCTGTTCCTGACCCCGGCCAATGCCGCCCGCATGGCCGCGCAACTGGCGCAGATGCGCGGCGCGGCGATGAAGCTGGGCCAGCTGGTCTCGATGGAGGCGGGCGACATGCTGCCGCCCGAGCTGACGCAGATCCTGTCGCGGCTGCGCGCGGATGCGGACCCGATGCCCCCCAAGCAGTTGCAGCGCGTGCTGGACGCCGCATGGGGGCCGGGTTGGCTGCGCCATTTCGCGCGGTTTCAGGTGCGCCCCATTGCCGCCGCCTCGATCGGGCAGGTGCATCGGGCGCAGACGAAAGACGGGCGCGATCTGGCGATCAAGGTGCAATATCCCGGCGTGCGCGGCAGCATCGACAGCGACATCGCCAATCTGGGCCTGATGATGAAGATCCCCGGCGTCCTGCCCCCCGGCATCGACCTGCCCGCCCTGATGGCCGAGGCCCGCGACCAGCTGCATGCCGAGGCCGATTACACGCGCGAGGCCGCGCAGATGCGCCAATACGCGACCAATCTGTCGGGGCGTGACGAATTCCTGCTGCCGGTGCCCGACGATCAGTTCAGCACGCCCGATGTGCTGGCGATGGATTTCATCGACAGCCGCCCGATCGAGGAACTGGCCGACGCCCCTCAGGCCCTGCGCGACCGCGCCGCGCATCATCTGGGCCAGCTGGTGATCGAGGAGATGTTCCGCTTTGATCTGATGCAGACCGACCCGAATTTCGCCAATTACCGCTGGCAGGCGGACGCGGCCCATCCGGCGGGCGGACGCATCGTGCTGCTGGATTTCGGTGCGGCGCGGGGGTTTTCGGCCCCCGTTGCGCCGCGTTATCTGGCGCTGCTGCGCGGCGCCCTGTCGGGCGATGCGCAGGCCATCCGGCAAGCGGCCATCGACATCGGCTATTTCCGGGCCGAGACCCCGCCCGATCATCAGGCCCTGTTGATGGGGATGATGGATCTGGCCTTTGCGCCCCTGCGCGCGGGCGGGGTCTTTGACCCCTCGACCACCCAGATCCCGCGTCAGATCGCCGATCTGGCGATGCAGGCCGCCGCCCTGCGCGCCCGGGCCGAGATGCCCCCGCCCGAGATCCTGTTCCTGCACCGCAAGATCGCGGGGCTGTATCTGCTGATCGCGCGGCTGCGGGCGCGGGTCGATCTGGACGCGCTGATCCGGCCCGACGATCTGGACCGGATGCTGGCCGCGCGGCTGGCCAGTTCGGTCGGTGGGACGCCCTAGGCCTGACCGGCCTCCGCCTGACCAACCTCGTGCAGCCGGTCGCCGACCAGCCGCGCGATCAGGCGAAATTCCTGCGAGATGGCCAATGCGGGGCCGGTGCCTTCGGTCGGGACGGCACCGGGGTCTTCCTGCCCGTCATGCAGGGTGTCGCGTTGTTCCAGCCAGTCCAGCACCGGCTGGCGGGCGGCGGGGTCAAGCGCCGCGACCAGACGCGCCAGCAGGCGGCGCTGCGCATCAAGGCGGGCTTCCAGAATGGCTGTTTTGGTGTCGGTCATGGGCGGCCTCCTGCGGCGATGATCATGCGGGGGCCGAACGCGCGGATGGGCCAAAGGGGTCCGGTCGGGGATGGGCCGGGGATGGAACATCGCCTGCCTGCACGGGTTGGGCCGCGTGGATCGGCACGGCAACGGGCAGGGGTGGCAAGGCGATGTGGGACTGGGTCTCGGACAATAGCGGGCTGGTGCAGGCGGCGATGGCGGCGGTCACCGCGATGGTCTGGGTGGTCTATCTGCACATACTGGTGCTGGGCATGCGCCGCCAGCGCCGGACCGAGATCCTGATCCATCTGGGCGGCGCGCGTGATCTGTCCGCCCGCATCCTGGTCAGCAATCTGGGGCTGGAACCCCTTTACGTGCTGGAGATCATGCTGACCGTCTGGACCGAGGCCGGCCAGCGCATCTCCTCGGTCGCCGACCGGACCGAGATTGCCCGCGACCAGCATGAAAGCCCGCGCGAGGCGACCCTGCAGGGCGCCCTGAAAAGCGGCGATCATGTCGATATCGGCAGCGTCACCGACCTGCTGGACCGCGCCCGCCATCACAGCTTCGATGCGATCGAGCCGGGCGATATCCGGCATCTGGAAATCACCGTGGCGGCGATCACCGCCGCCGACAGCTCCATCGCCGCCGCCACCCGGCGGTTCCAGATGCGGGGGCAGGGGGATGATCTGTCGCTGCGCCCGCTCAATCTGGCGGCCCGGCAGATCCGGTCGCGCCGCCAGCGCCGCAAGATCGAGGCGCAGATGCGCAAAAGCCTTTAGGGTTCAGTCGGCGCCGAACAGATCGCGGGTATAGATCTTGTCCGCGACCCCCTCCAGATCCGCCGTCAGCCGGTTCGCCACGATCAGATCCGCGCGCGCCTTGAAAGCGTCCAGATCGCGGATTACCTCGGACCCGAAGAACCGCGCATCGGACATGGCGGGTTCGTAAACGATGACCTCGACCCCCTTGGCCTTCAGCCGCTTCATGATGCCCTGCACGGCTGATTGCCGGAAATTGTCCGATCCGGCCTTCATCACCAGCCGATAGATGCCGACCACCTGCGGATGGCGCGACAGGATGTGATCGGCGATCACGTCCTTGCGGGTGCGGTTGGCATCGACCACGGCAGCGATCAGATTCTGCGGCACATTGCCGTAATTGGCCAGCAACTGCTTGCTGTCCTTGGGCAGGCAATAGCCGCCATAGCCGAACGAGGGGTTGTTGTAATGGCTGCCGATGCGCGGGTCCAGGCCGACGCCGTCGATGATCTGGCGGCTGTCCAGCCCGTTGGTCAGCGCATAGCTGTCCAGTTCGTTGAAATAGGCCACGCGCAGCGCCAGATAGGTGTTGGCGAACAGCTTGATCGCCTCGGCCTCGGTCGGGCCGGTCAACAGGACCGGCACGTCATCGTCCAGCGCCGCCTCGGCCAGCAGATCGGCAAAGGCGCGGCCCCGGGCGCTGTCCTCGCCCACCACGATGCGCGAGGGGTGCAGGTTGTCGTGCAGCGCGCGGCCCTCGCGCAGAAACTCGGGGCTGAAGATCACCTGATCGGTGCCAAGCCGGGCGCGCACATCCAGCGTAAAGCCGACCGGCACCGTCGATTTCACCACGATCAACGCCTGCGGGGCCAGCCGGGTCACATCCGCGATCACCGCCTCGACGCTGCTGGTGTCAAAGCGGTTGGTGACCGGATCGTAATTGGTGGGGGTGGCGACGATCACGATTTCGGCGCCCGCATAGGCGGTGGCGGGATCGGTCGTGGCGGTCAGATCCAGATCGGCGGTGGCCAGATGATGCGCGATGTCATCATCGATGATCGGGCAGCGCCGGTCGTTCAGCATCGCCACGCGCCCGGCATCCACGTCCAGCGCGCGGACCGTGTTGCGCGCCGCCAGCAGCACCGCATTCGACAGGCCCACATAGCCGATCCCGGCCACGGCGATGATCTTTCCCGACATGGCGGAACCTCTCCCTGAATTTTTCAGCAGCTTAGCGGGTGGCGGCGCCGTCGCAAGCGCCGCCCCGATGCTGCCACGCGGATGTGTTCAGCCAGCCAGCGCCTTGGCCTCGGCGCGGCGCGCATGCAGCGCAGGCTCGGTATAGCCCGAGGGCTGGCTGGTTCCGGTCAGCACCAGATCGCGCGCCGCCTGAAAGGCCGGGCCGTCAAAGCCCGGCGCCATGGGCCGATAGGCCGGATCGCCCGCGTTCTGGGCGTCCACCTTGGCGGCCATGCGGCGCAGGGCGTCTTCGACCTGATCGCGGCCGATCAGCCCATGTTCCAGCCAGTTGGCCAGATATTGCGCGCTGATGCGGCAGGTGGCGCGATCCTCCATCAGCTGCACATCGTCGATATCGGGCACCTTGGAACAGCCGATGCCCTGATCGACCCACCGCACGACATAGCCCAGAATGCCCTGCGCGCTGTTGTCCAGTTCGCGCAGGATCTGGTCCTGCGGGATCGGGTCCAGCGCCAGCGCGGGCGTCAGCAGCAGGTCCAGACCGGGGACCGGCTGGCCCGACAACTCGTCCTGACGGGCGGCCACATCGACCATGTGGTAATGCAGCGCATGCAGCGTGGCCGCGGTGGGCGAGGGCACCCATGCCGTCGTCGCGCCCGATTGCGGATGGCCGATCTTGGCGGCAAGCATCTCGGCCAGCGCGTCGGGCTTGGCCCACATGCCCTTGCCGATCTGCGCGCGGCCCTTCAGCCCCGCCGCCAGACCGATCTGGACGTTGCGATCCTCATAGGCCTTCAGCCAAGGCGCGGCCTTCATGCCGTCGCGGCCCAGAAAGGCGCCCGCCTGCATCGAAGTGTGGATCTCGTCCCCGGTGCGGTCCAGAAACCCGGTGTTGATGAAGAACAGGCGGTGGCGCAGGGCGTGGATGCAGGCGGCCAGATTGGCGCTGGTGCGGCGTTCCTCGTCCATCAGGCCCAGCTTGACGGTGTTGGCGGGCAGGCCCAGCACCTGTTCGACATGGGTGAACAGGCGGTCGGCAAAAGCGGCCTCGTCCGGCCCGTGCATCTTGGGTTTGACGACATAGACGGCGCCCGCGCGGCTGTTTCGCGGCCCTTGGGTCTTGTTCAGATCATGGATGGCGCAGGCCACCGTCACCATCGCATCCAGCAGCCCTTCAGGCGTGGGCTGACCATCCCTGGTGACCACATCGGTGGTCATCAGATGGCCGACATTGCGCACCAGCAGCAGGGCGCGGCCCTGCAGGGTCAGCGTGCTGCCGTCGGGGCGGGTCACCACCAGGTCGGGGTTCAGGCGACGGGTCATGACCTTGCCGCCCTTGTCAAAGCTTTCGGTCAGATCGCCGCGCATCAGGCCCAGCCAGTTGGCATAGACGCCGATCTTGTCGGGCGCGTCCACCGCCGCGACGCTGTCCTCGCAATCCTGAATGGCCGACAGCGCGGCCTCCAGCACCACATCGCGCAGACCGCTGGCCGAGGCCGCGCCGATCGGATGGGCGGGGTTGATCACCAGTTCGACATGCAGCCCGTGATGGCGCAGGACAAAGGCTGTGTCGTCGCCATCGGTCCGGGTGCCGACAAAGGCATCGGCATCGGCCAGCCGCACCGGCTGACTGGCGATGGTCGCCACCAGCCCCTGATCGTCGGCGCCATAAGCCTCGACCGCCGCATGGCTGCCAGCCAGCAGCGGCACGGCCTGATCCAGAAATTCCGCAGCGCGCGCCACGACCGCATCGCGGCGCGCGGTGTCGAACCCGCCCGAGGGCACCGGCCCCATCACGTCCGAGCCGTAAAGCGCATCATAAAGCGACCCCCACCGCGCATTCGCCGCATTCAGCGCGAAACGGGCATTGCTGACCGGAACGACCAGCTGCGGCCCGGCCATGGTCGCGATTTCCGGATCGATGGCGCCATTGTCGATGGTGAAGGGCGCGGGTTCCGGGGTCAGATAGCCGATCTCGTCCAGAAAGCCGCGATATGCGGCCCCGTCCCAGGGCTGGTTGCCATGCGCCTTGTGCCAGGCGTCGATCTGATCCTGCAGGGCGGCGCGGCGGTCCAGCAGGGCGCGGTTCTCGTCGGCAAAGCCGTCCAGCAGGGCCGCATAGCCCTGCCAGAACGCGTCTTCGGTCACATCCGTGCCGGGCAGCACCTGCGCCCGGATGAAGGCCGCGAAATCGCTGTCGACCTGAAGGCCGTGGATCTGAGTGACGGGACGGGCCATGCTGTTCTCCTGAATATCGGCTGCAAGGGGT
>NZ_RQRT01000128.1 GCF_004335005.1 Paracoccus nototheniae
CGTCATCCGCATCTCGCTGATCAATCACCGCAGCAGCCGTCGTCGCCTCCCGCTTCGTCGACGGCTGCTGCAGCGCCTCCGCCAGACCCTCAATCTGCGTCCGATAACGCTCCCAGAGCGACGGGTGGAACCCCGCCCGTCCAACACTATGCACCAGCCACAGACCCGCCCCATCCCCTGTAATACGCGCGGACCAGATCGATCGCCGTATCCGCCAGTTCCGTGATCTCATCGTCCGTCCTTGTCCGGGGGCGACGCTGCCATTGGTGCAGGCGGTCCAGTTCGGCATTGCGATCGACCGTCGCGAAGCTGCCATCGGCAAAGATCCGGCGACCGGCCACAAAGACCTGCATGATGGCCTGGGATTTGGCGCGACGCAGCAGAACATCGGGAAAGCTGGTGCGCGGATCCTGCCAAGGATAGGTGACCCGGTCCCAGTCCAGCACTACCAGATCGGCAGCCTGTCCGACGGCCAGACCGCCGATGCGGTCGCGAAAGGGCGTCGTCGCGGCCCCGTGCCGGGTTGCCATGCGCAGGATCTGGGCCGCAGTCGGGGCGGGCGCATCATGTCCCGCGGGGCGGTGCAAGGTCAGCGCAAGGCGCATTTCCTGCAGCATGTCGCGATCGTCGTTGATGCCGGCCTCGTCAATCCCCAGGGCCACAGGCACACCCGAGGCGAGAAAGGCATTCAGATCGGCCGTTCCGCTTTTCAGGCGCAGGTTCGACGAACAGTTGTGGCACAAGCACACGCCCTTGTCGCGGCACAGCGCCAGATCGTCGCGGTTCAGCCAGACGCCATGGCCGATGGTCAGATCCGGGCCCAGCAACCCGAACCGGTCGATCTGTTCGACAGCGCTGCCCTGTCCACGCCTTGCAGCATAGTCGCGTTGATAGGGTGTCTCCAGCAGGTGCATGTGCAGGGGCGCACCGGTCGCGTCATGCAGGCGGGCGGCCATTTCCAGTCCGGCATCCGACAGCCAGTGCAGGTTCGCGGGCGCGATCTGGATGGCAACCCGGTCCTTGTCCCGATGCTGCCTGCTCAGTTCGTGGAACACCTGCGCCTGATCATTCAGGCTGAGGCCAAAGCCCGCCAGATAGCGTGCCGCAATCGGGCGCATCGCGGCGGGCAGAAGGTCCAGAAAGACCTGGTCGTCATCATACAGCACACGGTTTTGATCACGCATCGCAAAGGAATAGCTGACCCGCATGCCCAAGCGGTCATAGGCCCCGATGATCTGGTTTGCCCGCTCCAGCACGGCCGTCACATCGCCGGGCGCCCGACTGTGCAGATGCTGGACGGTGGTGACGCCTGAGGCGACCATCTCGAACCCTGAATAGAGTGTGTCCAGATCGGGTGGCACGTCGCGCATGCGCAGGCGTTCGGCGAACCACAGCTCCAACGGCTGATCCTGCGCGCCCATCTGAAAGGGCGTGACGCCGACATGGTGATGGGCGTTGATCAGGCCGGGAATGATCGCCTGGCCCTTGCCACCGGTCTGTGCCGCGTCAGGGTGCTTGCGGCGCATGGCAGCGGCGGTCCCGGCATCGGCGATATGCCCGTCACGGATCAGCAGGGCGGCGTCTTCCAGAAGGACGGGCGCCCCGTCGGGATCGAACCCGGTCAGGATCGTATCGGCCGAGATCAGCAGCGGCGCGGTCATGGCCTGATGTCCTTATCTTCGATGCGCGATTGCACAAGGCGCATCGCGGCAGGAATGGGCTGCACGACCGGGACCGACAGCATCCCGGCAAGGGCGACTGCGGCCTGCGCCAACGGTCCTCCGCCGATGATCAAGGCCCCGATGGATGGATCATCGGCCAGCGCGACAAGGGCCGCCTCGTGCAGGGCCGTCAGCAATCTGTCGGGGTCGGCGGTCACCTCTGCCGCATCGCCGGGCGTGATCCAGCATCCCGCATAGGCTGTACGATGACCAAGATCGATGGCCCGCCGATCGATCCGGGCGACCAGATCGGACGTTGTCGTGACCACGGCAAAGCGGGG
The DNA here is from genome assembly GCF_004335005.1 of Paracoccus nototheniae. Classification (GTDB taxonomy): domain Bacteria; phylum Pseudomonadota; class Alphaproteobacteria; order Rhodobacterales; family Rhodobacteraceae; genus Paracoccus; species Paracoccus nototheniae. The sequence continues at coordinate 2,003 of NZ_RQRT01000128.1, forward strand.
GGCCAGCGCATGCGCCTCGGCCATGGCGGCCTCGGCGATGCCGGTGACCGGCACCGGCAGGCTGCGGGCCAGCGCGGCCTGACCCGGATCGCCAAAGGCGGACACCACGACGCCGTCAAAGCCGCTCAGGTCCGGCAGCAAGGCCATGACAGCCAGCGCGGCCTGATCCAGCGCGTCAGGCGTGGTGATCAGCGGCGCGCCGAACGGGGCGGTCAGTCCTTGGAGATCGCCGCGAAAATGCGCTGCAGCGATGCGAACCATCTGCTGCGTGGTGGCGGTGCTGGTGTTGGGGTTGATCAGGGCGATCCTCATGCCCGCACCTGCGCGGCAAAGCTGTGGGCGATCTGGGCGCGCGTGCCGATGAACAGCTGCTCGCGCCGTTGCGCCAGTGCGGCCAGAACCCCCGAAAAGGCGGGAAAGCGGCCCGGACGCCCGCAGATGCGCAAATGGAACCCGATGTTCAGCAGGCGCGGCTGCCCGGCCCGGCCTTCGGCCATCAGCACGTCCAGCGCGTCGCTGACATAGTCGATCATGTCGGATGCCCGGACAAAGCCGTTGGGGTGAAAGAATTTCATGTCATTGCTGTCCAGCGCATAGGGCACGACAACAAGGCCGGGATGGCCCGCATCGCGATAGGGCAGATCATCGTCGAAGCCGTTCGACGCGTACAGATACCCCCGCCGGGCCAGCAGATCGCGCGTCCAGGGGCTTTCGGCGCCACGACAGAAGAACCCCACGGGGCGCTGGCCGGTCGCGGCGTGGATCGCATCCTCGGTCCGGGCCAGCGCGGTCTCTTCGGCGGCGGGGCTGTCATAATCGGCATGCGGGCGCCACAGCCAGCCATGCGAGGCGATCTCGTGCCCATCGCGGGCCAGTTGGGCCAGACCATGCGGCGCGCGTTCGGCGGCGCGTCCGCAGGCAAAGATCGTGGCCGGGATCGCGTGATCGCGCAGGGCCTGCGCCATCCGCCACAGGCCCGCGCGCGGACCATAGGCAAAGATCTGTTCCTGACCGGGATCGCGGCGCCCGGCGGGCACGACGCTGAGAACCTCGCCCATCGGTTCGGACCACGGATCGCCGTCGCCCACCTGCATCTCGGCGCCTTCCTCATAGTTCAGGACGACCGACACCGCGCAGCGATGGCCGCCGGGCCAGCGGATGTCGGGCCAGACACCGCCATAGCCGTGCAGATCGCGGCTCATGCGGATGGGGTCCAGCGGGGCAGGCCGTGGGCCGCGCGCCAGTGATGCGCGATCTGGTCGCGGCGGGCGAACCAGACGCCCTGATGCGACAGGGCGTGGTCCAGAAACTGTTCCAGCCCCGCGATGCGCGCCGGGCGGCCGATGATGCGCGTGTGCAGGCCGATGGACAGCATGCGCGGCGCATGCGCGGATTCCGCCAGCAGCCGGTCGAAGGCCGCGATGCAATAGCGCGAGAAATCCTCGGCAAAGACGAACCCGCCGTGATTGAAATACCGCATGTCATTGGTGTCAAAAGCATAGGGCAGCACGACATGCTGGCCCAGCAGACAGGGCAGATCGTCGTGATAGGCGTTGCAATCATAAAGGAACCCGCCCTGCTCCAGCAGCAGCGACCGGGTGTGGGGCGAGGTGGCCGACCTTGTATGCCAGCCGACCGGAGGCGTCCCTGCCGCCTGCGTGATGGCTGCGACGGTGCGGGCGATGACATCGGCCTCGTGGTCGCGGTCCATGCCGACATGACGTTCCCACCGCCAGCCATGGGCCGAGATCTCATGCCCGTCGGCCACCGCTTCGGTCGCGATCCATGGGGTGCGGGCGATGGCCCGGCCGCAGGCGTTCAGGGTCGCGGGAATGCCGCGTGCGGCCAGTACGGCGCGGATGCGTGGCCAGCCTGCGCGCGGGCCATATTCGAAATGGCTTTCCATGCAGGGATCGACGGCGTCATGGACATGTTCGACCGCCTCATAGATCGCCTCGTTCGTCTCGTCCCCGTCGCCGATGCTCAGCTCTGCGCCCTCTTCGATGTTCACGACGACCGAGACGGCCAGCCCCGCCCCCCCCGGCCAGCGCATGCCGGGCGGGGCGGAGGCGGGTGCGAAATCGCGACGATCCGTCATGCGGGCGCCCTTTCGCGCAGCGTATCCATCAGCCGGGCGATCAGATCGCGGTCCCACCGCGCCGACAGCCCCCCCTGACGCGACATCAGCGAGGTCGACACGATCGCCCCGTCCGCCGCCGCCAGTGCCTGCACGATATTGCCCTGATCCACGCTGCCGCCGATCAGGATCGGACGGGTCACGCCCGCCTGCCGGGCTGCGGCCACCCGCGCGACGCTGTCGGCAAAGCTGGACCCGGTCAGCACCAGCGCATCGGCGCCGTATTTCTGGGCCGCCACCGCAGCATCCGCAGGCTCTACGTCGATCAGCGGGCGCGAGGTGCGGTCAAAGACATCCGCCATGATCGCGATATCGCCCGCGCGCAGATGATGGCGATAGGTGACCGCGCGGACGGCCAGCGGATCGCGGGCCCCCTCGAAGGTCATCGCGGCGCCGACAAAGACCTTGAGGCGCACGAAATCCGCCCCGGATGCGCGGGCGATGGCCAAGGGCGCCTCGGCATCATGGGCCTGCACGATGATGCCAAGCGACATCTGCGGAAAGGCCCGCTTGAGGCTGCGTCCTATGGCTGCGGTCAGGGCGATCGTTTCCGGGACGGCGGGACCGGACTGGCGCGTCTGATCCTGCAGCATGATCCGGCGCATGCCGCCTGCGATGAACGCCCCGGCATTGGTCAGCGCGAAATCTTCCAGCTGCGACAGGGTCAGGTCGCGGTTCACCGACAGGTCGGGCAGGTGCAGCGCCCCGATCACCAGCGGATCGTCGGCGGAATGGGCAAGGGTCGCGTGGGTCATGAAACACTCGATATGGTCGGAATTGAAGGGAGATGCCCGATCCGGGCCGCAAGATCGCTCAGACGATCGTCGCGCTGCTGGGGTGTCGCGGTCAACAGGCCGTCGGGGCCAAAGCTTTCGACGGCAAAGGATGCCGCGACGGTGCCCATGCAGGCCGCAACCACAGGGTCGCGGCCCAGCAGCAGCCCGGCCAGAAAGCCACCGCAAAAGCTGTCTCCGGCACCCGTGGGGTCCAGTGCCACGACCGGGATGGCCGGAATGGCGGTCAGAGTTCCGTCGGTCATGCGCAGCAGGACGCCGGTCGTGCCGCGTTTGACAAGGGCCAGAGGCGCGCCGCCGCGATGCAGGGCGGTCAGCGCCGCCCCCTGGTCCTGACCGGGCGCCAGAACCTGAAGTTCCTTCAGGCTGGGGATCACCGCCGTCACGGCGGCCAGAACCCGGGCCATGTCGGGACAGGCGGCCAGATCGCCGGCCCGCGCGCCGGGGTCCAGCGTCACATGCGCACCGCGCATCGCCACCGCCAGATCCAGCGTCGCCGCCGGATCGTTGCCGGCCAGATGCAGTCCCTGTGCCGCCCGCCATGGCGCCGGGATCGCTGCGGGCCGGATGGGATGGGTGCGGCGAAAGGTCGGGAAATCGGGATCGGCATCGCCATCATCGGGCGATGACACCTCGTCCCGGCGCGACCCGTCCTGAGCATAGAAGAACCATTCGGGCCCACGCACGGCAACAGCCGAGCGGTGGATGCCGTCGGTCAACAGCCCCGCGTCCCGCAAACGGTCCAGCAGATGCGGCGGATAATTTGCCGGGATATGGCCCACGATGCCCAC
>NZ_RQRT01000129.1 GCF_004335005.1 Paracoccus nototheniae
CATGTTCGGCAGGCTCAAGGATTGGAGGCGCGTGGCAACGCGATATGACAGATGTCCGAAGATCTTCCTCTCGGCCATCGCCCTCGCAGCAACCGTCATCTATTGGTTATGAATCCTGACCCTAGGCATGCGCGAGTCCGCTCGCGGATCAGTGCGCACTCGAAATCTCCTGGCGCCTCCCGGGCCTGTAGCATGAACTTGCCCTGCGGCGAGGCGGTGTTGATCGGTCATCGACCGAGCGGACAAAGGCGCCCATGTAAACTAGTGCACCAACGCTTAACGAGAATGGGGTTATTACACGAACTTTAGGCCGAAAGGCCCCGCAGCAAACTTGCCAAATACAACGAGCGTCGCTGCAAGCGTTTCACTCGATTCAAAATCACGTTCAGCGGATTCAGGACTGAGGCCAATTGTTGGGGAAATAGCCCACAGGACGGTTGTCTGATCCTCTTCATGGGTGACAACCCGTGACGGCAGACGCCCAAAGGCTCTCCTCTCGCCGCCGTCACACGCACCGCGACCGTCATGTTCCGGACATGGCCCACGAGCCTCGCCTGATGTAATCGATCAAAGCACGCAGCTTGGGTGCCATGTTCCGACGCTGCGGGAAGTAGAGAAAGAATCCTGGAAACGGCGGCAGGAAAGCACTCAGCACCGGGACAAGCTCACCTTTCTCCACGTAGGGTCGGAGGTTATCCTCCAAGGCGAGGGTGATGCCGCCTCCGGCAAGCGTCGTGCGCAGCATCAGTCGCAAGTCGTTGGTCGTGATCTGGGGCTCGACGGCGACGTCAAAGGGCACACCGTTTTCCTCGAACTCCCACCGGTAAGGCGCGACGTTGAGCGCGGGGCGCCAGCCGATACATCGGTGGCGCAGAAGGTCGCGGGGATGCATGGGTGAGCCGTGTGCGGCGAGATAGGACGGAGCAGCGGCCACCATTTCTCGCTGATCACCTGACAGCGGGATTGCGATCATGTCCTGCTCGATCACTTCGCCCAACCTGACGCCGGCATCGAAGCCGGCTTCGACGATATCGAATTCGACATCGGTGACGGTGACGTCGATCGTCACGCTTGGATATGCCGCCGCAAACGAGGCTATAAGCGGACCGGCGAGGAATTGCTCGGCGATCGAGGATGCCGCGATCCGCAAGAGTCCGCGCGTGTTGGTCTCTGACTCCACGCCCTCAAGTGCCGCTCCGATATCGGCGACCGGCTTCGACAACGCCTCGTACAGACTTCGACCCGCTTCCGTCAGGCGCACCGAACGTGTCGTGCGCAGCACAAGCGCCGTGCCCAAGGCATCCTCCAACCTCCGGATGCCCTGACTGACCGCCGAGCGGGTCACGTCAATACGATCAGCCGCGGCCCGGAAATTGTGTTCCTCTGCAACTGCAAGAAACAGCGGTAGAAGATTCAGGTCAATCTTCATTGTTCAGCCCCGCTAACCATCCAGTCCAGCACTGGACGGATACCGACACCCGCCCGGTACGTCCATCTTCTTTTCAGACCAACAGCGGGAGTATGACATGGAAAAGATCGTTCTGATTACCGGGGCGTCCAGTGGCATTGGCGAAGGTATCGCCAGGGAACTGGGCAGCGCCGGCGCAAAGGTGTTGCTGGGCGCACGCAGGCTGGATCGCATCAAGGCCATCGCAGCAGAAATCCGCAGTGCTGGCGGCACGGCCGAGGCGTGCGAACTGAACGTGACCGACCGTCGGTCGATGGCCGCCTTTGCCCAAGTGGCGATGGAGCAGTGGGGGCGCATCGACGTCCTGATCAACAATGCTGGAGTTATGCCGCTGTCACCGCTTTCCGCCGGCATGCAGGACGAATGGGATCGCATGGTCGACGTTAACATCAAGGGCGTACTCTGGGGCATCGGCGCGGCGCTGCCGGTTATGAAACAGCAGGGCAGCGGCCAGATCATCAATATCGGCTCCATCGGCGCCCTTGCGGTCGTGCCGACTGCCGCAGTCTATTGTGCCACCAAATTCGCGGTCCGGGCAATATCGGACGGACTGCGTCAGGAAAGCACAAACATCCGCGTCACCTGCGTCAATCCGGGGGTCGTGGAAAGCGAACTCGCCTCGACCATCACCGACGCGGAGACGATGGCGGCGATAAATGCCTATCGCGCCATTGCGCTTCAGCCAGCCGACATTGCCCGCGCCGTCCGGCAGGTGATCGAGGCTCCTGAGGGCGTAGATACAACCGAGATCACCATCCGCCCGACTGCATCCAGCAACTGAAGGGATCGGCCGGTGAGCACCCTGATATTCTCCGCAGGTTTTACGCCTGCCGAATTGCCAGCTGCCGCTTGAGCGAAATCATCACGCGTGGTTCGTAGCCTCCGCGGCGATCTCTCACCAGTCCTGGCATTCCAACGACGTACAGGAACCGGCAGCAATCATTCTCTTGAAAAATCTTGAGAAAGGAGCAACCCGATGAACGTCACGACGCCGATTTTATCTCTTAGTGGTTCTGCGTGCGCTGTCTTGTTGACCTTAGCGCTTGCCACGGCAGGAGGTTCGGGTCGGGCGGAACCTGCCGCACCCGACACCGCAACGGTCGCACAGAACGAGCGGATTGTTCGCAAGGCCTTTGACGCATGGACGGGAGGTGAGTCCGTGTTCGATCTGCTGTCGCCCGATGTCATTTGGACGATCCACGGCTCTGGCCCGGTCGCCGATACTTACAAAGGTGTCGAGGATTTCGTACAGCGGGCGTCGGTTCCTCTGGTCAGCCGGCTTGCGACCCCCCTCACGCCGGAGGTGCACAACATCTGGGCTGTCGGAGATATCGTCGTCATCCGCTTCGACGCCGCAGCCATCACGACCTCCGGCGCGCCTTACGGCAACGAGTTCGTCTGGATCTGGACCATAGAGGACGGTGTGGTCGTCGAGGCGGAGGCCTTCCTCGATCTCGTTGCCTATCAGGAGGTCGTCGACAACAATGAGCCGCGCGAGCAGTAGGCCGCTCAAAAGACCTTGCCGCGCGGGTCGCTTCCGCGCCCGCCCGGCGCATCTGAGTGCAATCAAAAGTAAAGGAGTTCACCCATGCAGTGCGCGTTTGCCGCCCTCATCGTCACTTCGCTTCTGACCCAACCCTTGCTCGCCGGAGACACGCCATTGTCAGCCAATCATCCTTATGTCGGTCTCTGGGTCACGGGAGATGGTCATATCCGCCACGAGCTTCTGCCCGATGGTTGCTATGTCGAAGGCCGCGGCGCGCGCGAGGTGGCCTACACGGGCCGCTACGAAGTGACCGGAACGCATATCGAGTACTGGGACGACACCGGGTTTACCGCAAATGGCGATTTCATCGAAGACGTTCTGCATCATGCTGGAATGATCCTCTATCGCCAATGATGCTCACGGCGATCGGCGGAGCCGTGGGCTGGCCGAATTGATGTCAAGGATGCTCCCTGCCATGACGCCTCGGCCTCACGTCTTCACGCAGCCCGTCAGGCGAACGCGACATCTGAATAGCCAACCTGGGCAGAGACCGCTCGAACGTCTGGACTGCATTCTTGCCGCAGTAGGTGAAGTGCAGGTTGATGACGGGGCAGAAACGGGGAGGATAGGGAAGACTTGGTAGTCGGCTTTACATAAGGGTCAAAAGGAAGGCTGACGCGGATTTTCGCGTGGCATCATTTATATCCGTCGCGGCCAGGCGATCTGCGACTATCTTGATGTCGAGAGGTCGAAGACGATGTCGTTCCTTGATGTATGCGATATCCTTATCGTCAAGGCGGGCCAGCTTCGAGACAACGAGGTCTTCAGGAGATGGGGCGATCGCTGTCACTGTGGCTCCGTCCAGTTTAACGGCGAGATGCATGACACGATCCTGCCATCCTGGAGGCAGAGTGGCTGTGCGAGCGTCAACACCATCTATATAAAAGCCATGAGCCTCGTGAAACATGGAGCCCCAACCGAACAGTGCGTTGATCTCTTCCGAGGCCTCATCGTCTGGATGTTCCTGTTCCCATCCTAGCCAATTTATCGGATAAGCGTCGATCTCGCCCGAGGTTCGCATCAAGATGGGAGCATCAGGCCATTCGAGAAGAACCGACTGGCTGCCGATGATCACGACCGTGTCTGTACGAAAATGTGTAGCAAGCGCGCGCACGGCTCGCTCAAGATCATCAATCGTACGGACCTCACTCACCGTAGGCCGTTGCCTGCATTTTCATGATCTTTCCCTTCTTCGCGATCTTCCAGACCCTCTTGCGAATCGTCGGATCCTTGAGGTCTGCAACGGACACGAACGGCGAGCTTAAGCGGAGACGGGTCATTTGGGACGATCGGGATGTAATCATCTTGCGGACCTCTTCCGGCTTACGACCTAGGATTTCCAGCCACTCCTGGTTGCTGCTCAGCGACCTTGGTCCGGTCGCCACGGTGCGCTTGACCACTTCGATCAGTTCGGGCTGCTGCGAAATACGACGAGCCACAAGGCGATGCATCAACAGCTTCGCCCGGTCGTTTACCTGCTCTTGGTTGACCCTCAAGTAGGTCACAGCATACCTCTTCAGCCCTAGAATACCCTGCTTAGATAAGCATTTTTGAAGACTTCAGGCAAGGTCTAGGCGCATCAGATATGCTCGAGCGGGTGTTCTTAGTCCCATATATTGGACTACGTCTCCCGGACGAGATTTTAGCGTACTGTGGTCAGATCAGCGGATAGAAGGATCGTCCGAGGGTTCGGACCCAGTTGGTTTAAATGACATCCAACACCCGAGGGCGCCAGCGTGTGCAACAAGGCGGAAATCGAAACTGATTGCAAATTGGGCGCAACAGTCGAAGGCAAGTGTCTAAAAGCTGACCTAAATAGCGGGGGCATGTCGTCCGACGAGCGTATTGAGGAAGTGGGCTACGCCTTAATCGAATATGCATATCGCAGGTCGGACCGTGCGATCGGTCCGGATCTCGCGACATAGTAAAGCGACCACATCATGCGGAACAAAATGGACCTGTCCCGGTTCTATTCCGGTCGGGTGCTCATTTTAGGCGGCCCTCTGTTCGAAGGCCACGGGTGATTTCCAGCCGAGGGCTGAGTGTTTGCGGCGCGGGTTGTAGAAGCCGTTGATGTATTCGAAGAGGGCGACTTCGACCTCACGGCGGGTTTGCCAGTTGCGACGCCAGACCAACTCGGCCTTGAGCGACTTGAAGAAGCTTTCGACGGCGGAATTGTCGTAACAGTTGCCTTTCCCACTCATCGACACCTTGAACCCGTGCTTGCGCAGCAGCTTCTGATAGTCGTGAGCGCAGTATTGCGATCCGCGATCCGTGTGATGAATGCACCCTTGTGGTGGCCTTCGGATCGCGATGGCCATGTTCAGCGCCCGCATGGCAAGATCCTGCTTCATGCGGTTGCTGATGGCCCATCCGACGACGCGCCTGGAGAAAAGGTCAATGATCACGGCAAGATAAACCCAACCCTCCCGCGTCCAGACGTAGGTGATGTCACCCGCCCAC
>NZ_RQRT01000012.1 GCF_004335005.1 Paracoccus nototheniae
GCCACATCGACGCCCCATTCGTCCATCCGGAAATCATAGCAGGCGATCGAGCTGACCCCGTCGACCAGCAACAGCGCCGGATGGCCCGCCCGGTCCAGCGCGCGGCGGACGGCGGCGATGTCGGACCGAACGCCGGTCGCGGTCTCGTTATGGGTGGCCAGGACGGCCTTGATCCGATGGGCGGTGTCGGCGGTCAGGATCTCCTCGAACCGGTCGGTGGGGATGCCCTCGCCCCAGGGCTGATCCACGACCTGCACATCCAGCCCGTGCCGCTGGCACATGTCGATCCAGCGGTGGCTGAACATCCCGTTCCGGGTGGCCAGCACCGCGGCGCCCGCCGACAGGGTGTTGGTGATCGCCGTCTCCCACCCGCCGGTGCCGGTCGAGGGAAAGACAAAGACCTGCGCCTGCGTCGATTTCAGGACCTTTTTCACGCCCTCCAGCGCGGGATGCAGGATCTTGCCGAACATCGGGCTGCGATGGTCGATGGTGGGCATGTCGACGGCCTTGCGAAGCACCTCGGGGATGTTCGTCGGGCCGGGAATGAAGATCGGGTTCTGGGTGCTCACAGTCGGCTCCTCCTTGATGCGACAAGGTGTAGCACGGGCGGGGGAACCGGTAAATTTTTTTGAAATGGTTTTCCTGAATACAAATTTAATAAGGTTTTCGCAGGAAAATCATTAGCGAACCATTTTTCCATTGTCGAAAATTGGGTTTCATGAAAATAATTTAGTACGATCGTAGGTGCAAAAAAGGGCGATTCCGATGCAGCAGCCGGCACGCAAGCGGGGCCGTCCCAAGGGGGGCAAGGCCGATCAGCCCGCGGCCAGCATCCAGGCCCTGGACCGCGGGCTGGACGTGCTGGAGGCTTTGGCCGCGCATGAGGGCATCACCCTGACCGGGCTGTCCACGCATCTTGATCAGTCGCCCGCGACCATGCACCGCGTTCTGGCCACACTGAAACACCGCCGCTATGTTGAGAACAATCCCGACCGGCAGGAGTGGTTCATCGGCCCCGAGGCGTTCCGCCTTGGATCGGCGTTCCTGCGGCGCACCAACATCGCCGAACGCAGCCGTGCGGTAATGCGCGACCTGATGGCCCTGACCGGAGAGACGGCGAACCTGGGCATCGAACGCGACGGCGACGTGCTGTTCGTCAGTCAGGTCGAGACGCATCAGACAATCCGTGCCTTTTTCCCGCCGGGCACCCGGTCGCCGCTGCATGCCTCGGGGATAGGCAAGGCGCTGCTGGCGGCCTTTGACCCGGCACGGCTGGCAATGTTCGTCCGCGATGCGACCTTCACGCGGTTTACCGACAAGACCATCGTGGATGCCGACGCGCTGCATGCCGACATCGCCCTGATCCGCCGCCGCGGCTTTGCCTTCGACGACGAGGAGCGCACCTTGGGAATGCGCTGCGTCGCGGCCTCGATCGTGAACAGCTACGCAGAGGCGGTGGCGGGGGTGTCGGTATCGGGCCCGACAAACCGCATGACCGATGCGGCCGTCGACCGGATCGGAGTCATGGTTGCTACGGCGGCGGCGCAGATTTCAGCCAATCTGGGGTCGGCGCAGGGCGGGCGGTGACGGTTCTCCGCGCGGCGGCCGTTGGGCCGGGTCACAGGGCGGCCCGCCTCCAGCTTTTCGATCTTCGCATAAAGAAGTTCGTTGGCCATGGTGATGTCGCCTACCTTCGTCTTCAGCCGGGCGATCTCCTCATCGCGCGCGTCGCGCTCGCGCTCCTTCAGCGCGGTCTCGGCCGCAAAAAGGACACGGTCGCGCCATTCCGACAACCGATGCGCCGGCACGTTCAACTCCCGCGACAACGTCTCGAGGCTCTCGCCCCGCATCAGCCGCTGCACCGCGACCAGCTTCCTCTTCGCCGAGAAGCGATTGCCTCGACCAGCCTCGGCCCCGCCGCCGCCAGCGTGTGAGACGCGCGTCGTCGCGGCCGAGGCCTCCGTCGCGCCAGGTTTCAACTCGTTCTTGTCGTCCATGCTCTACCCCCGTTCCTACGGAAAAGTAGCGCTCGACGCTGTCTCAAGAAACCGTGCTCCAGCCCAGCATCAGCACAAAACTGCGGAACAAACTGGCGCGTATCAGGGGCAATCGTTGGTTGGTTCTCCAACCTATCACTTAGTTGTAGTCCTGCCGGGGCTGTTTTCCGGCGACCCGCCCCGGTTCGGCCCTTTCAGCGCGGTAAGACCGCCCCGGTCCAGCCTCCGTGATGAAATATCCAGCTTGGCCTCGGCCTCGCGGATCTCTTTGGTGGCGCGGCGAAGATAGCTTAGATGGGCATGGGCGGCGGCCCGCGCATCATCGGCGCGCTTTTCCAAGATGGCATTGGCGATTGCCAGATGCTGATCGCGCAGCAAATCGCGCACAAGGGGCAGCGTGAACAGTCGCTGGCGGTTATGCAGAACATCAGTGCGCAAATTGCCCGATAGAGCCCGCATGATCTGCAAGATAACCAGATTATGGCTCGCCTCATAGATAGCCAGATGCAGTTCGGCGTCGGCGTCGGCTTCCTCGACAGAATCGTTGCGATCATGCGCGCCCTCGATACGAGCGATGCAGTCGCGGATCCGTGCGATTTCCGGTTTATTGGCGCGCTCTGCCGCCATCGCGGCGGCCGAACTTTCGACGATATCGCGAAACTCAAGGTAATCGTCTGCCACATCGCTGCGCTGGGCCAGCAAGGCGATCAGCGGGTCGGTGATACTTTGCGCGCCGATCTGGGCCACCTTCATACCGCGCCCGTCCTTGACCAGCAGGCCCCGGTCCTCCAGTGTCTTTAACGCGTTGCGCAGGGTCGGGCGTGACACATTCAGCCGCAGCGCCAGTTCGCGTTCGGCCAGCAACATTTCCCCCGGACGCAGGGATCCTTCAAGGATCAAATCCTCGATTCGGGTCATTGCCCCGTCGGCGGCTTTTTCCGGTCGGTTGGGTCTGGGGTCGCTCATCGGGGTCACGGTCTTTCGTTGGTTTATGTCAGCAATAGCGTGGCAGAATGCCACCGTGAAACAATCATGCGCTAATGGCCATTCTGCATTTTCCTTGACAGTTTTGGTAAAATTATTTTACCAACAATCATCGCTGGTCTGGGAGGGCTGGCCGATTTTTACAAAAAAACATGTCGAGTTCCGTGTGGTTCTGATGTCTCGACCGGGGAATCCACCTTCAGGGAGGAAATGGCCAGATGTCGACAGGTGTTTTGGCGCTATTGGCGTTTTTGCCGATTCTAACGGCAGGGGTGCTGCTGATCGGTTTCAGGGTGCCCGCGAAATACGTGATGCCGTTGGTCTATGTGCTTGCGGTGGTCGTAGCGATTACCGCTTGGGGCGTCAGCGCCAACCGGATCGTCGCATCGACATTGCAGGGCCTTGTGCAAAGCGCGGGTCTGCTGTGGATCATCTTTGGCGCCATTCTGTTGCTGAACACGCTGAAACATTCCGGGGCAATTTCAACCATTCGTTCGGGCTTTACCGCGATCAGTCCTGATCGCCGCATTCAGGTCATCCTGATTGCTTGGCTGTTTGGTTCGTTCATCGAAGGCGCGTCGGGGTTCGGCACGCCTGCTGCGGTCGCAGCCCCGCTGATGGTGGCGGTAGGGTTCCCGGCCATGGCCGCCGTTGTATTCGGGATGATGATTCAATCAACGCCAGTATCCTTCGGCGCGGTCGGAACGCCGCTGATCGTCGGCGTGCAGACCGGCCTTGATCGCACTGCCATTGGCGGCGAACTAGATGCGGTCGGATCAAACTGGGACGCGTTCTTCCACATCATCACCTCCGAAGTGGCAGTTTTGCATGCCATCTGCGGCACCCTTTTGCCGCTGTTTCTGGTGGTAGTAATGACGCGGTTTTTCGGTAGGAATAAAAGTTGGACCGAGGGTCTGTCGATTGCGCCCTTTGCGATCGCCGCCGCCTTTGCGATGACCATTCCCTATGTCCTGTCGGCGTATTTTTTAGGTGCCGAATTCCCGTCGGTCATCGGCGGCCTGGTCGGTCTTTCGCTGATGACCTTTGCCGCCCGCAAAGGCATTTTGGTGCCGCGCGACACGTGGGATTTTCCGCCGGTCGCCGACTGGTCTAAGGAATGGTTCGGTAAGGTCGATTTCAAGCTGGACGATCTGGCGCAGCGCAAGATCCCGCTGACACTGGCATGGGCGCCTTATGTGATCCTCGCAGTCGTCTTGGTCCTGAGCCGGACCATCGCGCCCTTTGGCGATCTGCTGAAATCCGCCAATATCGCATTCAGCGGCATGCTGGGCGAAGAAGGAATAAACGGTGATTTTTCACTGCTGTTCTCGCCCGGAGGGATTCTAGTGATGATCTGCCTGGTGACGGTAGTGATGAACCGCATGTCGTTCAGCGGCTTTACCAAAGCGGTCAGTGAAAGTAGCGCCACACTCTTGGGCGCAGGCTTCGTGTTAATCTTTACCGTGCCGATGGTGCGGGTGATGATCAATTCGGGCATCAACGCTAATGACCTGCAAAGCATGCCGGTTTTGGTCGCCGACTGGGTTTCGACGCAGGTGGGGTCGGTTTATCCGTTCTTTGCCCCGGCAGTTGGGGCTTTGGGTGCGTTTCTGGCCGGGTCGAACACGGTCAGCAACCTGATGCTAAGCCAGTTCCAGTTCTCGGTGGCCGAAGGTCTGGGGCTGTCGTCGGCATTGATGGTGGCCGCACAATCGGTGGGCGCTGCCGCCGGGAACATGATCGCCATCCACAATGTTGTGGCCGCATCTGCGACCGTTGGTTTGCTGGGTAAAGAAGGCGCGACTTTGCGCATCACTATTCTGCCGACGATCTATTATCTGGTGTTTTCCGGGCTGCTGGTCTGCATCGGGTTCTTTGTCCTTGGCATTGGTGATCCGCTGTCTGGCACGGTCTTGCCCGGCAACTAAAACCGCAACCATCCGCCTGCCTTAATTCTGAACAATGAAAGGGACCACACCCGTGTCAACGATTGCCATGCCCGCCCCGAATGCCGGTCTGATCGCCCGCAAACCGGATATTGTTGCCGCGCTGGCCGCGGTCCTGCCCGCCGATGCGATCATTTCGGATGCCGATGAAACGCGGGCTTACGAATGCGACGCGCTGACCGCCTATCGCTGTGCACCGCTTGCCGTCGTGCTGCCCCGCACGACGGAAGAGGTCGCGGCAGCGATGAGGGTCTGTCACGATCTGGGCGTGCCGGTCATTCCGCGCGGCGCGGGCACCTCGCTGGCGGGGGGCGCGCTGCCCACCGCCGACAGCGTCGTGATCGGCACCATGCGGCTGTCGGCCTTTCTGGAAATCGACACCGCTAACCGGTTCATCCGTGTGCAAAGCGGCATCACCAACCTGTCGGTCAGCGCCGAACTGGAACCCGAAGGCTTCTTTTACGCCCCCGACCCATCGTCGCAACTGGCCTGCACCATCGCGGGCAATATCGGAATGAATTCGGGTGGCGCGCATTGCCTTAAATACGGCGTTACCACGAATAATCTGCTGGGCGTCCGGATGGTGCTGGCCAATGGCGAGATCGTCGAACTGGGCGGCGCAGCCTTTGGCGGGCAGGGCTTGGACATGCTGGGCCTGATCTGCGGGTCCGAAGGTCAGCTTGGCATCGTGACCGAGGCGACGTTGCGCATCCTGCCCCGTCCGCAGGGCGCGCGCCCGATGCTGATCGGTTTCGACAGCGCCGAAACGGCAGGCGAATGTGTCACCCGGATCATCCGGTCCGGCGTCCTGCCGGTCGCCATTGAATATATGGACGATGTCTGCCTGCGCGCGGTTGAAGACTTCGCCAAGGCCGGCTACCCCGACTGCCCGGCCATGCTGATCGTCGAGGTCGAAGGTTCCGAGGCGGAAATCACCGATCAGATCGAACGCATCCGTCTGATCGCCGACGACCTGCATCCGGTCGAATTCCGATCAAGCCGGAACGAGGCGGAATCTTTGGCTATCTGGAAAGGCCGCAAATCGGCCTTTGGCGCGATGGGCCGATTGGGCGATTATCTGTGCCTTGACGGCACGGTGCCGGTGTCGCAACTGTCCTTTACCCTGCGCCGGATCGGTGAATTGTCCAAGGAACACGGGCTGAAAATTGCCAATGTCTTTCACGCGGGCGATGGCAATATGCATCCGCTGATCCTGTTCGATGCCAATACCCCCGGCGATCTGGAACGGGCCGAGGCTTGCGGCAACGACATCCTGCGGCTCTGTGTCGACGTTGGCGGCTGTCTGACCGGCGAACATGGCGTTGGTATCGAAAAGCGCGACCTGATGGGCAGCCAATATGGCGCGGACGACATGGCCATTCAGATGGAAATAAAAGATGCCTTTGATCCGCAATGGCTGCTGAACCCGGCAAAGGTCTTTCCGCTGGAAACCAGCCGCCCGCACCGCGACCGCGCGGCGGCCGGCCATTGATGGCACACAGCATCGCACCGGGGGACGAGACGGAACTGGCGACCTTTGTCGCCGATTGCCACGCCAACGCGCGGCCCCTGCGCATCGCCGGTGGCGGCACGCGCATCCGCAACGCCGCCGCCGCCGGAGATACCGCGCTGACCACCCGTCAGATGTCTGGTATCGTGACCTACGAACCCGGCGAACTGACCCTGATCGTCCGCACCGGCACACCAATCGATGAAATTACCCTCACCCTTGCCGCCGAAGGTCAGGCCTTTGCTTTTGAACCGATGGATCACCGAGGATTGCTGGGGTCGAACGGGGTGCCGACGATTGGCGGCATGGTCGCGGGAAATGTCTCGGGGCCGTGCCGGTTGCGGGCAGGGGCCTGCCGCGATCATCTGCTGGGCGTGCGGTTCGTCGATGGCCGGGGCCGGGTAGTCAAGAACGGCGGGCGGGTGATGAAAAACGTCACCGGCATGGATCTGGGCAAGCTGATGTGCGGCTCCTACGGCACGTTGGGCGTGCTGACCGAAGTGGCGCTAAAAACCCTGCCCTTGGCCGAAAGCCAGAAAACGCTGGCATTTCCCAGTGTCTCGGTAGCCGACGCGGTCGCCATCTTCTCTACCGCACTGGCGACCCCGTTCGAAGTGTCGGGCGCGGCCTTTCACGACGGCACGGCATGGCTGCGCATCGAAGGTCTGTCGCGGCAGGTGGATTACCGCCGCGATCAATTGGTAACTTTGTTCCGCAACCGCGAAATCGACACGCTTTCCGATGCGCGCAGCCGGGACTTGTGGCGCGGCCTGCGCGATCTGTCGCATTTTGCTGGCACCGCCGATGCGGTGTGGCGCATTCTCGTCAAGCCGACCGATGCGCCTGCGACCGCTGCCGCGCTGCAGGCTCTGGGCGGTGATCTGTCGCTGGATTGGGGTGGCGGTCTGATCTGGTATCGCGGCAGCGGCGACGCCGCGGCCGTGCGCCGGGGCGCCGCGTTAGGTCAGGCGATGCTGATGCGCCGCGCCGCTGACAGCGCCTTTCCCAGCCCCGTCTTTCCGCCCCAATCGAAAGGCGTGGCGCAACTGTCCCAAGCGTTGCGCCGGACCTTCGATCCTGCGGGCATTTTCAACCCCGGCCTGATGGACATCTGACATGCAAACGAATTTCACGCCCCAGCAGCTTGCCGACCCCAATACCGCCCGGTCGAACGAAATTCTGCGGTCCTGTGTGCATTGCGGGTTCTGCACCGCCACTTGCCCGACCTACAAGGTGCTGGGCGACGAGTTGGACAGCCCCCGTGGCCGGATCTATCTGATCAAGGATATGTTGGAAAACAACAAGGTGCCGGATGAAAAAACAGTCCTGCATATCGACCGCTGCCTAAGCTGCCTTAGCTGTATGACGACCTGCCCGTCGGGGGTGCATTACATGCACCTGATCGATCACGCCCGCGAATATATCAACGAAAATTACAAACGCCGCTGGGATGACCGGGCCCTGCGCTGGGTGCTGGCGCTGATCCTGCCCTATCCAACGCGGTTCCGGTTGGCGCTGGTGGCGGCACGTTTTGCGCGACCCTTTCGCAAACTGGTGCCCGATCCCCGTCTGCGCGCGATGCTGGATATGGCCCCCGCCCATCTGCCCGCGCCCAGCCTCAACGACCGGCCCCAGACCCTGTCCGCGACCGGACCCCGCCGCAAACGTGTCGCCCTGTTGATCGGCTGCGCCCAACGCGCGCTGAACACCGATATCAACGACGCCACCATCCGCCTGCTGCGCCGCCACGGCTGTGACGTGGTGATCCCGCAAGGAGTGGGCTGCTGCGGTGCCTTGACGCATCACATGGGCAAGACCGACGACAGCCACGCCATGGCCGCCGCCAATATCCGCGCCCTGATGACTGAAATCGACGGCGAGGGGCTGGACGCCCTGGTCATCAACACCTCTGGCTGCGGCACCACCGTCAAGGATTACGGCCATATGCTGCGCAACGATCCCTTGGCTGACGATGCCGCGCGCGTTTCGGCGCTGGCAAAAGATGTGTCCGAGGTGATGGCCGATTTGGGCATCACCGATGCCACCCACGCCGATCCGCTGCGCGTCGCCTATCACGCCGCTTGTTCGCTGCAACACGGCCAACAGGTGCGGACCGCGCCCAAAGATCTGCTGAAAGCTGCCGGGTTTCAGGTGGTGGAACCCAAAGACAGCCATATCTGCTGCGGCTCGGCGGGCACTTATAACCTGATGCAGCCCGAGATTTCCGCGCAGTTGAAAACCCGCAAGGTCGCCGCTATCGAGGCGACAGGCCCGCAGGTCATTGCGGCGGGCAATATAGGCTGCATGATGCAGATCGGGTCCGTCACCGGCATCCCGATCGTCCATACAGTTGAACTGCTCGACTGGGCGACAGGCGGCCCGAAACCGCGCGGCCTGAAACATCAGAGCGCGGCACCGGCAGTCGCCCCTGAAATTCCCCGATTGCGGTCCTGATCTTTTCGACCTAGCAATTGAAGATGCCATTCCAAAGATCCTCAAGCAGCTGCCAGGACCCGCAATCGAGGCGCTGGCAGTCGCAACCGTGCCCGGCTGGCTGTTCGCGGCCGATGCCGAAGGCAAGGTTCACTGGATGGAGCTTGGCTGACGGGTCAGCCGTTTCGGGTGACCTTGATCGTCGGGTGCGACAGGTCATGGATGTGCGCCAGCTTGGCGGCCGCCGCACCCAAAGAGGACGCAAGGCTGGTTGTTGTTGAGCCTACCGCAAATTGTGCTAAAATCAGGCCTGAGACCGAGCGTTAGCCGAAAAATCGCCATCTATCGATGCGAGGTTTTCAAGGCCACCATTTGCGTGATTCTCGCCCCCACCCCCTCCCTGAAAACCCAGCATCTAAGTAGCGTGTATACAAGCAGCGGAATTTGAGATAGCGGGATAGATGGAGTTCCGGTGAGGGCGAAAACCCGGCATCGCGAGATGCGTTTGCTGCATTGAGCGCTGCCGCTGACCTGCGTAGATCCAAAGGTCAGGAGGCCCAAGATGGCAAAGAAAACAACAACACCTGTACTTACGAAACCCACGCCCGCCGCAAAGGCGACCGCGAAACGTGTACTGTCCTCGGGCGCAAAGATCTTCGGAGCAAAGGTCTGGGACCACGGCTACACGGCGATCCCGAATATCCTGGTTCGCAGTCAAGCAGCGCTTGGGATCAATACGACGCAGTTCAACATCATCGTGCAGCTCCTAAGCTACTATATCAATCCCGACCGCCCGCCCTTTCCATCAAAGGAGGAGTTGGCGCAACGGATGGGTATCACGACTGACACCCTTCGCATTAACGTCAAGAAACTAGAAGACCGTGGCCTGATTAGGCGGGAGCAGCAGCTGACATCCTTCGGGGATTGGAGTTCGAACACCTACCACCTCGACGGCCTGATCGCGAAGCTGAAGAGACTGCAGCCGAAATTTGACAAGGAGCGAGAGGAGAGGAGAGCGCTAAAATCCGTTGTCGAGGCACCCAAGCGGAAGCGAACGCGAACGGGGGTCACTAATGGCACGGCTTAACAAAAAGATCCTGTGTTTCATCGACGAATGCGGAACGGCAGGTCAGCCGAACTTCGCCTTGGGGTGTGTCATGCTATGGGCACGGGATGCAGGCAGGACAGACAAGTCGCTTAGTGACCTTCTGGAGCCGAACGTGAATGAACTGCATGCAGCAGGACTTCAGCATGAGTATCTGCAGAGCCTGCTGGCGCGCTTCGCGCAGACGGAGACACCAAATGGAATGGTGATGCTGAACCGTTTGGGTACATCGACTGTCGGGACGGCGCCGCAGATCTATGCGAACGACGTCGTCGAAGCTGTCAAGATTGCCGCCAAGCAGTTTAGAAACGAAAACAATATCCGCGACCGGAACATCGGGAACGTGGAGCTTATTCTGGACCGGAACGAACAGAACACCCATCCGGACTTTATGTCGGCAATCGCGACGGCCCAAAAGAGGGACGGTCGATTTCGTGCCGTGACGCACGCCACGCAGATCGACTCGGCTGCGTCTAGGATGCTTCAGCTAGCCGATGTCGTTGCATATGCGCGGATGTGGATTCGCCGAGGCGAGGAGAACGCCGAGGGACTGCGGCAGAATTACAGGATCCGTGTAGTCTAAATACACAAAAAACTGCCCCATAGGAGCAGCTTTTTGTGTGCGGCTGGCAACCGTCCTCGTTGAAGGCCCGGGTCACCGCTGCGCTCGCCCTGCACGCGGCATGACGGGTCGCAAGGGGATATATAGATATTATTGCTAAGTATGTCAACGTAGGTTTACTTCGTGTCTAGAAGAGATCTCTAGCCCGCTCGACATACCATACCCTCTTAGAGCATTTCGCTTTTAACCTGACACATAGCCTGCAGCGTGGAAGTAGTTCCAGCATTCTTCGGGCGAGAACATGCTGCAGATGTCACCAAGGGCTTTGAACAGGTCACCGAAGGTTCGTGCGCCTATTTTGCGGAGATGCGCCTTCAGCTTCGAGAACGCCTGCTCGATGGGGTTCAGGTCGGGTGAATAGGGCGGCAGATACAGAAACCAGCATTTGGCGGCTCGGATGGCTGCGGCGGCCTCGACGTTGCGATGAGTGGCCAGGTTGTCGAGAATGACGACCGTGCCGGGCGTCAGTTCCGGGGCCAGGACGTCGCGGACATAGGTCGCGAAGGCGGAGCCGTCCATCGCGCCTTTGATCACCCAGGGTGCGATAAGCCCCTCCGACGTGAGGCCTGCGATGAAGGTCTGTGTGCCCCAGCCACCGAAAGGCGCGTCCATCCGCAACCGTTGACCGCGGCAGGCGCGCCCCCGCAGCCGGGTCAGGTTTGTCTTCACGGAGGTTTCGTCAATGAAGACCAGCCGTTCGGGCTGGCGGCGCATGAAGGGAATGCGCCGCTCCTGCCACTCGCGCCGGGCTTTTTTTACGCGGGCGCGGTGCTGCTCGGAGGCCACCAACGATTTTTTTTATAGGTGAAACCAAGCCGCTTGAGCAGCGCCGCAATCGAGGAGTGATGCACATTCACGCCCTCGGCCATGGCCAGTGCATCGCGCAGTTCATAGAGCGTGATATCCGGATCCTGAGCGACCAGCTCCTCGAGAAAGGCCTGATGCGGTGCAAGCTTTCCGCGCCCGCGTGGCCGCCCCTGCGGCGCAGGCGCTGCATTGCCGTGCTGCCGGATCGCCCGGGCCCAACGTGAACCCGTTGCAGGCGAGAGCTTCAATCGCGCCGCCGCAGCTCGCCCGCTCAAACCCTCCTCGATGCAAGCCTTGAACCGCGCACGCAGCGCATTCGGTAAAGGTGCTGACATGATTCATCCTTTCTGGGAGGATGAATCACAAGCAGACCCCTTTGGGAATCCCATGATTCCGGTTTTTGCAGAAACGCTTTAGAGCCTTCATAGGCGCAGTGCGAAGTTCCGGTGCGGCCAGTTTTCACATATCCTAACCATAGCCACTGGTCGAACCGGCTGAAGAGCAGGAATGCACCACGTAGGACGTCACAAGCGGGGGTGTCGATCGCTTCGCGGGGTTTAATACTGGCGGTAGCCGCGGAGGTCATATGAATACCAGGAATGCTGTTTCCGAGCTGTGCGAGTTGGTCATCCGCGTGGAGCCTTCAGCCGCGCGCGAATGTGAGCTGGACTGCATCGTTGAATTGCGGCTCGCCTCGGGAGATGTAGATCTGTGTGACGAGACCTGCGAAATCTGAGGTGGCTCGGGAAAACTGAACAGCCGGGATAAGTGGATTTTCCGCGCAACAGCAGCATGATGCTGCGAGCGAGGAGATGACCATGACGAGACGACCGCGCCGGAACCATAGCCCGGCCTTCAAGGCCAAGGTCGCTGTAGCGGCAATCAAGGGTGAGCGAACTCTGATCGAGCTGGCGCAGGACTTTGACGTCCATCCGAACCAGATCAAGCAATGGCGTGACCAGTTGCTGCAAGGTGCGACAGGTGTCTTTGGCGATACGCCGAAGGCTGAACTGGTCCCTGTGATCGACGTGAAGACACTGCATGCCAAGATCGGAGAGCTGGCGCTGGAGAATGATTTTTTGTCCGGCGCGCTCGGAAAGGCGGGTCTGTTGCCGAGCGCAAAAAGATGATCGATCCCACGGCAAGGTTAAGCGTCAGCCGTCAGGCCATCGTGCTGGGGATCAGCCGGGGCAGCGTCTATTACAAGCCTCGCCCGGTGTCGGACGCCGATCTGAAGCTGATGCACAGGATCGACAAGCTGCACATGGAGTTCCCTTTCGCGGGCAGCCGGATGCTGCAGGGGCTGCTGGTCCAGGAAGGCTTCAAGGTCGGGCGACTGCACGTTGCCACGCTGATGAAGCGGATGGGGATCGAGGCGCTCTATCGCAAACCCAACACCTCGAAACCGGCACCGGGGCATAAGATCTACCCCTATCTGCTTCGCGCCCTGCCCATCACCCGGCCCAACCAGGTCTGGGCGATGGATATCACCTACATCCCCATGGCGCGCGGCTTCATTTATCTTGCCGCCGTGCTGGACTGGTTCACGCGGCGCGTTCTGGCCTGGCGCGTGTCGATCACGCTGGAGGCCGACTTCTGCATAGAGGCTGTGGAGGAGGCCCTGGCGCGCCATGGCAAGCCAGAGATTTTCAATACCGACCAAGGCAGCCAATTCACTTCTGCCGACTTCATCAAAGTGCTGGCCACCCGCGAAATCAGGATCAGTATGGACGGCAAGGGAGCATGGCGGGATAATGTCTTCGTCGAGCGCCTCTGGCGGACCATCAAATACGAAGAGGTATATCTGCACGCCTACGCCAGCGTCACAGAGGCCCGAAATTCGATCCGGCGCTATCTTGGCTTCTACAACAGCCGCCGCCCGCATTCATCGCTTGACGGAAGAACCCCCGATCAAGCCTATTTCCACCAGCCGACGCCGGAAGCGGTGGCGGCGTAACCGAGGCGGAAATCCACTTAGAAAACGCCCGCAAACTGTTCAGACAAACCGAACCACCTCAATCTCGATATCGAAGTTGACGCTATCGCTCGCCCTTGAAGGAGCAACGCCTGTGCCCGGGAGCCGCTTCGGCGAGCCTCGCAAACAACCAATCTTTGAGATGGACAGGGTTGTCACCCAGAGAAATGACGTAGCCACAGCTTTCAAAGCGTCAGCAAAGGCAAATCTCGACATTATCGGTCCATCGCTAGGAGCCTCTGCCTCAGGCGAGGTCGAGGCGTCGGTGCGGCGGGAAACCGTCCTGACCGCACATGACCGCCTCGTGCACCACCGAGTAAAAGCGCTGCCGAACTTGCGTTGGGAAGTCAGCGAAGCAGACAAAAGCCAGCTCGACGGGACTTACTTGGAAAGTGACAGCTTGGTGCGGTTCACTCGCACAGAGCGAGCCAATCGAACAGCTGTACTGGCGCGTGCGACCGTGAGGCAAAGGGATGTCGCAATTGGCAACGTCGTGAAGGACCTCATTTCCTGGAAGTATTTTGAAAGGTTCAATACGACACAGCGCCGGCTGTTGGATATCTTCATCGCGAAATCGATAGATTCCGCGCTACGCGGATCCGGAAAATACGTTGGCGAAATCACGTTGTCTTCCGCGAATGTCAAGTTGCCAGATGAGGAGTGAGGCAAGCCTTCAGGAACTCCTGGATCCTGGAGATATTGAAGCGGCCTTCGAGGGCGTCGCCGCGACATCTGGCGAATTCTGGGAAGCTTGCGTGGCGCTGTGCCTGGACCCTGCGCGGGACTTTCGATTCAGCAACCTCCGGGATACTGACTTTTCGAGGGCCGATTTGCGCGGGTTTGACTTTCGCGGCGCAGACCTGCGAGGCGGCTACGGTGCCGACATCATCTTCGACAGCAGCACCAATTTCGATGGAGCCGACCTCCAAGGATCATGCTTTGCGACCTACTACCGGGAGTTTTCGCTTTTCAGAGAAAACCCTATGGCCATCCGCATGTATCGCACACTGCTCGAAGGCGATCCCTTTGAAATCTCCGGCTGGTTGCATGAACGCTATAGAAATCGGCGCGAGAGGCACTCGATCCTGAAAAAGGCCGACCAAGAGACTGCGGCAATCCTTTGCCAGAAGCTGCTCGCCGACGACATTGACCTGACCAAGCGCACTGACCTGTTCTACTTCCTCAGAAGCATCACCAATTCCCGCACCGAACTCCACGAGCTGATGCTGAGCATTTTTGCACGGCAAAGTGAGAACACTTCGCTGATCGAGAAATTCACGACGATCGCATCCAGCCTTCACGCGGATGATCCGGATGTTCGGGCCTTCATCGTCCAACTCTGTACAGCAAAATCTCCGCGTGTCCGCCTGTCTGCCTTCAAAGCCAGCGCGAACACTGGAATTTTTATGCAGGACTTCGAGGGCATGAAAGGACTGTTCCTGCGCCCGGAGAACGCGGGCCTTCGAAAGCAATTAATCCATGAGGCCGCCATTGGCTTGGGACGGCATCACGTGGCTGCCATCAATCGAGCGGCGCTGCTGGATGACGTAGAGGGCGAAGATGTCCTAGATCTGTCCGAGCTTTTCGATGACGCAGCGGGGGCGCAGATATCCGCGGCTATCATGCACCGCCTCGAAGCGATCGAGGCGCGACTGAACCCCGACGCGCCCTCGAAAAAGAAGATTTCGACTAAAACTTCGCTAGTAAGCACCGCGATCATCAACGAAAGACAGGCAGAGGTCCTTTGTTCAGCGCCTGTGCTTCGTACAATCTTCGCCCGAGACGATCCTGCCCGATCGATGGCCGCAAAGGCACGGCTTGCTGCCCGCCGGGAGCGCGAGCAAAAAAACGGAGCAGCTCGCTCGGAACACCTGGAGCATGAGGCGCTTCAACTGAGATTAGATGGCCAACCCGCTCTATTGCCTAAGTAGCTGATGAAGCCTGTAATGGCTCTACACGTCGCTGCACGCCCACAGCATTGGCGGTGGCTACGTAGCGGCTGGTTAGGGATGTTCCTTAGTCTGCAAAAGCAGGCAAATGTTGGATTGTCGCATCTCAGTGTAGCACCCACCCCTGCGGATTCAACTCGAAATGCGACACGGGCGCTGACGTAGCCTGATCTGGGCGGGCGGAGACATCCGCCATCGCAGCCCGCCCGGATCAGGCGGGTGATCTAGCAGGAATGACGGCCTGGAGCCCTTGAGCGACCTTAGCGCTGGCGCAGGCCATTGGGCTGCGGTTGCAGCAAGGGTCCGCGCCGTTCCGCATAGCGGACGCTATTGGACACCTGACGCCTTCGCCAGCTCTTCGCGGAAGACCTCTGCCGGCGTCCTGTAGCCCAGGCATTTGCGGGGCGTGGCGTTCATCCGCTGCGCCAGGCCCAGCAACTCCTTTTGCTCGATTGTCAGCAGGATGGTGTCGCGGGGAAGCCAGCGCCGGACGCGCCGATTGGTGTTCTCGACTGTGGGCTTCTGCCAGGGCGCCTGCGGATCGCAGAACCAGGCCTGCGCCCCCAGCCCTTTCTCAAGCTCGCGCCAGGACACGAACTCGAGCCCACGGTCGAAGGTCAGGCTCTGTCGGGCATGCCAGGGCAGGGGCGAAAGCAGGTTGATCAGATTGTCCATGATTGGCCTGGACCGCCGATCGTTGTTGCGGAAGATCGCCGTGTAGCGGCTGACGCGCTCGACCACCGTGGCCAGATTGGCCGGCCCATGCTCCTTTCGGAAGATCATCAGGTCGGCCTCCCAATGGCCGAAGACCTGCCGGTCTTTGACGGCTTGAGGGCGGTTCCTGATCATGCAGCGCTCTGGGAAGACAAGGCTTCTCGGCTTGCGCGCGTAGCGCGCCTTGCGCTTGCGCCGCCGCTCGGGAAGATAACGGGCAAGCTCCTGTGCTCGGCCATCTGGAGAGTAGACGTAGCGGTAGATAGTCTCGTGGCAGACGCGCCGCCGCGCGCGCTCATGCCGCATGCGCCCGGCAATCTGCTGCGGAGACCAGCCGGCCTCCAGTGCTGCGATCACGCCGCCCCGCAAGTCATCATCCTGCAGGAGCTTAGCCTGCCTCTTGCGGCGCTCGTCGGCCAGGTGCTGAGCGTTCATCTGCCAGTAGCCCGTCGCCATCGGCACTTCAGGATCGTTCCAGAAGTTGCGCTTAATCTCGCGATGGATCGTCGATCGGTGCCGACCAAGCTGAACGGCGATCTGCGCCACGCTGATCTTGCGCTGCAGCATACCCGCGATGATGCGGCGCTCGGAGAGGGTGAGATGCGACGTCACGGGGGAGCTCCTCGATCTGTAAACACCAGCAAATTATGGCGTGTCGCATTTCAGAATAGAACCCACCCCCACTTACAGGATCGAGCTAAATAAGCTATGTTATGTAACACCGTGCAGTTTTTGGTCATTGTCATCGCTTCGCCGCAACCCAAAGTTATCCACATATTTCGTGGACATTTCTGGGGATAGAAGAAGATGTTCCATTTTTCCAAAACAGTTAGCCAGTAAGTCTATCATATCAGCCAAAATGGCATCGTAGCTTTCCTCAGCTACTTAGTGCCGTCAAAAAGTAGCTACTCGATGGATCAATGACCTCCCTGCCCCATGTTCAAAAAGGATCGTTTTTGAACACTGCAAAAAAGGGGTCAGGGAGGCGGGCATTCAGTGATCCGCGTTGCGCACTAGAACCACCGCTTGTGGATGCCTTTGCCCGACCAAAAAAGGACTATGACCTTTTGGTCGGGCAAAAGGTTAAAATGACGTTTCCGCTTGACTTTTCGAAAACCCACATGTTTGCGGATCGCCATTTAAGGATCATACGGTGACATTCATTTAAAAAATCTTGCGCTTGTAACCCATAATATAAACACCGTAATCTGTTATTCTGTAGATGATCCTTTCGCTTTCACTAATTCTAATCATAAACAATCCGCCTGGAAGCATTTCTATTTTATCAGGGCGAACGTTTGCTACTTCAGTGAAAACTTTGTAATAGTCAATTTCTCTTACGTCGAATAGGTGTTGGACATTTGATGCAACTTTAATTCTAAGAATGTTTTCAGGCAGGCTAACCCCAAGAAAGCTCAAGGTATGTTTATCTCTAGCTTCGCAAGCATTTCTGATAGCTTCAACTGCCTTAACTGGATCAGCAATTCCTTCCTCTATCAATTGGCTTATTACAGTAATAGCAGTAGCGTAGTCATTATCTTTCTTTAGCCGGACTAGGTGATCCTTCACCTTAACTATGTGCCTCCTCATTTTGTTTAAATAAAGAGGAATGGCCAATTCAGGAACTAGGTCATTTGACTTCATGCTATTGTGTGTTACGCAAGACGCTACTAGGTTATAGTCGCCGCGAACATTATAGCACCCAGGAACAAGATTACTGTTTTTCAAATCTTGCAGCGTTTGAGGGTTTATCGACTCTGGAATAAAATGATCGACATGCATATCGTCAAACAATATGGGCTGGCGGCAATACAGACATTTTTTATCATAGCCTACCCAGATTGCCGTACGGAGCGCAGGTTGTATGCGTTGTGTAGACATGACTGTAAAATAAACCTATTTTTCCAAATGTATATTATGTTATTTTCAAGCTTTGGCGTCAGATAATTCCCATCTGAGCCGCCCGTGCGACGGCGCTGACCGTGTTGGGTGCGCGTAGCTTAACCTGGGCTGTGGTAAGGCGCTGCCGGAGGGCTGATCTACTTATCTTCAAGCTCTCAGCCGCCTCGTCTTGGTTGCTTCCGAGCTTAAGTGCGCTCAGTGCATCGACCTCTCCCTTGGTCAGCCCAATGGTCTTCCAGTAGTTCGCGAAAAGACTTGCCCATGATTTCACTCGGGCCATGAGAAGCGCCATTTCCTCGTCGGTCAGCTCCCGGTCATTCCTGGCGATGGAAAGAAATGAGCGCTTCCCCTTCACCACTTCAACGAAGGTCGCACCGTAGGCAAGACCATGCCTTTTGGCTTCATCCATGACGCCGCGCATGTCTTCAAATTCGCAGGCGGACCAGCGGATTGAACCCTCGCGGTTCATGGTCCAGAGCGTCATAGGATCACCGAAGAAGTAGTTTTCTTCCTCGTATTTCTTTGTCCAAGACTCTGGATAGCGGTTAAGGGCGAAGTCTGGCTTCCCAAACTTAAGGCCAAGCCCGAGGATAAATCCAGCGTTACCAATGGCCTCTAGGACCTGAAGCTCTTGCTCATGGTCCGGAATTACGAGATCAAGCATTTTCTTATTGTCAACCAAAATCGTCATTGTGTCCTTTTACGTGACCAAAAGTACATGTTGGTGTCAATCGCTTTTTCGCCCCCGTATGCCTTTACCAAGATCAGAACGAATTGGTCGGAGGGATTGATGAGAGACATTTGCAGCAGGGCTCGTCCAAAGGGCGTAACCATCACCGCCGAGGCCAATTTCACGGTCGATATGGCACAGAACCTCGTCACGATGTTTTCGCATTTGGACGAAGGCGAAGAAGTCACGGTGAAGCTGTCTAATAAAGGCGTTTGGGCCGTCACGCCTCATGGCGTTCGTATGTTCATCGGCGCAACTGAAGTTTTCGAGGTAGGTAACAATGGTCATGATGTCCCCACAGCAAAAATTTGATGATGCGTCGCGTGACGGATACGAAGTCGCGATCATCCGCTGTCCAGAAGATTTAGAGAAGTGGCATCTGGTCAATGATTATCTAAAACTGCGCAAACAGATCTTTGTGGACCGCCTGGAATGGCCGCTGTTCCATGCTGAGGATTTGGAGTTCGAGCAATACGACTCCTTCGATACAGTCTATGTCGTTGCCACGCTGCATGGTGAAGTTGTCGGCGGCGCGCGGCTGCGGAGGACGGACCAGATCAGCGGGACAGGTAGCCTCCAGTACAGCTACATGATCCGTGATGCCTGCTTGGGTGTCCTGCCAGGGCTTCCGCAGAAGCTGTGCGATGACATGCCTCCGACCAGTGACCGCACATGGGAAATCACCCGAATGGTGGTAACTGGATCGCGCGACGTGTCCCGGATGATCTTGGCCAGCATCAATACCTTCTTGGGTCGTGAAGGTGCCGATACCGTTCTGTTCCTCGGTTCTCCAGCATTCCAACGGATGGCAAATTCGCTTGCATGGCCGGTCAAGCAACTCGGCCCCATTGCCAGCAATTCCGAGGGATCGTTCCAAGTTTTCGAGTGCCCCGTGCGCGAACTAGGTCCAAAAAATATTCAACATCGTTAAACAAACAATTCATTTATTGTTGACGGGTGTTGAATGTTTTGGTACTCAGGTGGTGATCTAGTCAAAACCAGCTAGTGCGAGCAACCCAACATAGTGCAGTAAGGCACCTGTCAATGAGCAGGAGCCACCAATGAGTCTAGTCATACCGCCAGTGATACTCAGCGAGGAAGTTACGCAAGTCGTAGACGAGGGCGGATCGGTAATCGTCATATGCCAAGAAAGCGTTTCCAAGAAGGGAACGGCGGTAGTTGGCAAGTGGATATACGAGGTCGTATCGGCCGATAAAAAATCCCGCCGGCTATTGGTCTATAAAGTCAGAAACAAGGCAGAAACATCGCTCACCGTGTCGGGCGTTGCGTCAAAACTTATGCTCTGGGGTTTCCCCGGATTGATAATGCCAATGCAAAAGGGGCAGGCTTTTGAACTATACAAAGATGGCCGTTATACGGCAGATTGGAGGTCCGACACTTAAAGCGAATGCGTGTCTTGGACAGGCCATCCGTCGTATGGCCTCATTTCCTTCTTTCACTAATACGGCTGTAAACTTCTATCTGTACCGGCCCGCCGCGGTCGATACTTCGCCCAAAGTCAGGACGAACCGGCGCTTCCCTAATCGCGCCTTTGGTGTCCTCGCATTTTCAATACTCATGTCCCGCGCGTTCAGCGCCTCTGCCGATGTGCTGGTGGTAGGCGAAGGCGGCTTTGTAAACTATGACCAAGGCCACAGCCTCGTCATATTCGGCCAAAAGCCCGTAGAGCCTGAGGCGGATGTTGCGCCCGATAGCATGTCTTTCGTGGCCCCCCGTGTTATGGTCCCACGGGCAGATATACTCGATGCCATTCACCAGACTGGCTTCCGATACGCCAGTGATAGGGCAGTGGCACAAGCAGGAATGACAGCAACCGAATGGGTTGCGCTGTTCCGCTCGAACATTCAGATCGAAAGCGCGTTCAACCCCAATGCTCGCTCCCATGTCGGGGCAATTGGCCTGGGCCAGCTCATGCCCGGAACCGCAGCAGATTTGGGCGTCGATCCCCACGACATACACCAAAATTTGGACGGATCGGCACGCTATCTATTAGCGATGCTCCGCCAATTCGGCTCCAGCGAACTTGCACTAGCTGCATATAACGCGGGTCCGGATGCAGTCGAACGGCATGGGGGTATCCCGCCGTATCGAGAAACACAGGGTCACGTGCGCAAGGTGATGGCTGTGTTTAACGAAACCCTCCCGTAATTAGGAGAAGCTGACTATGAACCGAAACCTAATCGCATTGGCTGCGATTGCGGCAGTGCTTTGGTCGCAACCTGCCTTTGCCCAAGAGATTGATTTGAGTGCTGTCGATTCACTGCTCGACTCGATCCTCACTGCGCTTACCGGTGTGACGGGCCGGACAGTGATGACCATTATCGCTGTGTTCGTCCTTATCGGCGGCGCATTCGCCTTTCTGGATTGGGGCCGTGTCTTCACCCTGCTCCTAATCATCGTCATTATTGGCGTTGTTCCGACTGTGATCCAGTCGATCTGGGGCGGCACCGCATAATGATGGAACGGACCCCCTTTTATATTGCGCTGACGCAATCTTCAAAGCTGTTCGGATTACCCTATGGCTTCGCGTTACCTTTTATGGGGGGGACCGTTCTCCCGCTAATTTGGTCTGTGAGCGTATTCACAATTACTTGGTGCATTCTCGTTTATGGGCTTTGTCGTTGGGCGGCGGAAAAGGATGAAAAAGTGGTCGATGTTCTTTTAATCGGATCGCGTGTTGTTCCGGCAACCAGAACTCGCAAGATGTTCGGGGGTGACAGCTATGGCGCTTGATCTAAGTGCGATTGCCGCAAATATCGTTGCCCAACGAAACCTTATTAAAAACGGCTTCATGCACGTCCCTTATGTGACGTTGGTGAATGACCATACGGTTCGTCTTCGCGACAACTCCTTCATGACCTGCATTCGTGTCGAAGGACTGAATGCAGCCACGACACCGGACAAAGACCTGGACAGCATGAAGCGGGCCTTCGCCGGCGTCCTGGCCCAAATGGGCTCGAATTTCACGGTCTATACTCACAAGATCAGCCGCAAGGTTGATCTGACCGAGGGTCTTGAACCCCTCAAAGGCAATGATTTTTCCTCTGCTGTAGACAAGCGGTGGCGGGATGGTCTGGCGACCAGCGAACTGCGCGATAGCAGTCTTACCATTTCGATTGTCCGGACAGGTCGTCTCAAGAAAACGGCTGGCCTGTTTAGCCGTGCCAGCAACCTTATCGAAGGTGCTGGCGATGCCAAAGATTTAGAACTTCTTGAAGAAGTCTGCCGGTTCATGCGGTCGGCTATCGGCGGCAACGCCACCCGCATTCTTACTGCCTCGTCCGGAGAACTGCTTGGCTTCCTGGGGTCGGTCCAGACTGCGGATGAACGCCCCATTTATCCAAGCGGCGCACTGACTGTCGTTGCTGACGATGTGCTGTCTGATCGTGTCACGTTCACCAAGGACGGGTTCGAGCTGACCGATGGCTCTTTGGGTGATCGGTATGGACAAATCCGGGCACTCAAGACCTATCCCCCTCAATCATGGGTCACGATCTTCGATGATTTCGCCCTGCCGTGCGATTACGTCATCAGCCAAAGTTTCTCGCCCATGGGAAACAATGCTGCGGCAGACCTGATCGAGCGCAAGCGTCGGATCATGTCGTCTACGGCAGACGTTCGGGCCAATGCCAGTGAAGCCCTCGGCGCATTGCATGAAAGGGTCTTGGTTCAGGACGTCTCTTTAGGTCATCATCAGCTATCAATTTCCATCGTGGATCGCAGCGAGGCGCGCGTTCGCGAAGTAATGTCCGAACTGGAAGGCGTTGCAACCAATGCGGGGGCAAGGCTGGTCAAGGATAGCTTTGTTAAACGCGCCCACTATTTCGCTCAGTTTCCGGGAAACATGGCGGCTCGGCCCCGGCTGAATGTCATCACAAATGTTCATTTTGCCGACTATTCGTCCCTTCATCGGACGCCGCTCGGAAAAACGGGCGATGTGCTTCCGTGGAAAACGCCCGTAGCCGTTTTCCCGACTGCGCATGGGTCGTCCTATAGGTTCAGCTTCCATCGGCGCGGATCGGGCCAAGGTGAGCCGCCTGCAGGTCACACGCTCGTCCTGGGGGAAACCGGGTCTGGTAAAACTGTTCTGGCATCCTTCCTCTTGTCGCAAGCTCAACGGGCGGACACCCGGATTTTCGTTTTCGATTATCGCCACGGCCTTGAAATGGTCACGCGGGCGATGGGGGGCAGATATTCGACCATCGAAAGCGGTATGCCGACTGGCCTGAACCCGCTGTGGGTCGAAACTGACGAAGAAGGAACGGCATGGCTGACCGATTGGCTGGCTAATATCCTGTCGCCGAATGAAGAACTGTCGTCCCTTCAAACCCGCGCAATCCTCGAAAACGTCCGCCGCAATGCTGCCGCCGCCCCCTCGTTGCGGAAATGGGACATTTTCGCAAAGCAGTTTGCCTCCACTGATGATGACGGGCACGTGCAAGCCCGCGTTGCGGAATGGGCAAAGGGTGGCCGGTTCGGTTGGGTGTTCGGTGAAACCCTTGAGGATACATTTTCGCTGGATGGGAATGTCGTCGGCTTCGATCTCACGCAGATCTTGGATGCGCAATCTGACCGTGAGCGTACCGCTGTCCTGAGCTATATCTTCCGCAGGATCGAACGCCAGATGCGCGACCGTACCCGCACAATCGTTCTCATTGATGAAGCGTGGAAGGCAATCGACAACCCCTATTTTGCAACGGTGATCGAGGGGTGGCTTGCCACGCTTCGCAAGCAGAATGCGGTTGTCGTCATGCTGACTCAGAACGCATCGCAATTGGCGCGTTCCAAGGTCGGTGAGCGCGTCTTCTCGTTCTTCCCAACGCAAATCCTGTTTCCTGATGGGAAGTCTTCTTATGAGGATTATCAGGCTTTGAGGCTCAATGCTGCTGAGCTGGATATTGTCACATCGCGTTCCGCCGGGCGTAATTTCCTGCTCCGCGATGATGAAAACTCGGTCGTCCTCGATGCCGACCTGTCGTCCCTTGGCGACTACCTTCACATCCTTGGCGGTGGCTCGGCCGGACTTTCGGTAGCAGGCCCAGACTTCCGTGAAACCCCTGATTTTTGGAGAAAAGCGAAATGATGAAATCCGTGTTCTTGGTCGTCGGTATTCTGACTATCGCTGGCTGCACTTCGACGCAGGAGCGTGAAGCGCGGTGCAAGTGCTTCACAAGCAGCGGTGCCCCTAGCGGAAGGTGCGACTTTCAACCGCTGCCTGGGCAAACCGCGGTGTTCTCTTTTGCTGCCACGTCGCCGGATGCAGCAACCAACGCCCAAACGCGGGCGATGGCTGAAGGTATCAAAGAGGAGCTGTGCGGTGACCAGGCGCATTAAATCCCCTGCATGCGGGATCGGTGCGGCAATCGTAGCTGTCCTGCTTGGATCGTCCGCCATGGCTCAGGGTGTACCTGTTGTCGATGGGCAGAGCTTTGCAGAGCGCCTGCGCGGGTATCTTCATCTTGAACATGATGAAGATACCCAAGTCGAAAAAGCAACTAACCGCGCTGAAATCCGGGACTTTGAAAATCAGCAGCTCGAAAGCCTCGACCGCATGATTGAGGCATTTAGCTCGGTGTCCACTTTCCAGACCACGTTCATGGGCGGGAACTCGGACATGGCAGGCGTTGAAGAAGTCTATGGACCTCTTGCGAACCCTGCGGGCCGCTTTGTTTTCGGTGATGCGCGAGAGAACATTGAAGAAATCATCATTCGCGGATCGCAGGATACCTACAACCTCCCCGGTGTTGCCGCTGCGGGTCTAACCCCCCTGCAATGGCGGTGCCTGATGCAAGCCCTGATATGGCAGGAAAGCCGTTTTCAGGTAGGGGCAAGATCGCCTGCCGCTGCTTTCGGACTGACCCAAATTATCCCCGGCACTGCCCGCGATTTGGGTATCTATCCTGCCTATTACGACGATCCATACATTCAGGTCGTCGGTGGGGCTCGGTATCTTGCGGCACAGCTCCAACGCTTCGATGGCAATATCATCTTCGCATTGGGGGCCTACAACGCTGGCCCAGGTCGGATCGAAGAATACGGAGGCGTCCCGCCTTTCGCAGAGACGCAGCACTATGTTCAGGTGATCCCTGAGAAATATAATAGCTACTTGCGCACAATTGGCGGCGTCGAGGCTCAAGGCACAATTGATCCCGCTCTATATGCGGTTTCCGGCGCAAGTCTCATGTCTGCCGGGTCTTTGCATCATGCAGAGTATTCGATGAACAATGCGCAGATGGCGCTAATCCGCGTTCGCAATCTCGTTGCGCAAATCAGAAACACGACCGACCCAAAAGACGCCTACGATTTGAACACGATGATGCGGGCTGAACTTACCCTCATTCTCAATGCTCGGATCGAAACCAAAGCTGCGCGGACGCAATCCGAATATGCCCAACAGGCATCGCGCCTCGCTCAGCAAAGAGAAGCCATGTCCTTCTTTGATTTCACCCAACCTGACCTCTGATTGGATAGCGTGATGAATACGATGAAACTCCTGAAAGCCGCATTTACCTCGGCATCGCTGTCTTTGGTCTTTATTCCCGGCATCGGTGCTTTCACACCCACGGTCGCCAATGCTCAGGGTGTTCCTGTTATCGACTCGCGCAATCTGTTGCAGCAGTTGGAAACGTTCCAGCAGATGCTTGTGGATATGGGTTTGCAGGAAGAACAGATCGCTATGCTCGTTGAGCAGATCGAGCTGATGGATCAGCATTTGTCGAAACTGGGTGACATTGAAAATCTTCTCAGCAACCCAACGGATATTCTTGAACTTGCCTTGGGCACAGACCTGGACGGCATTCTCGAAGGCGAATTTGACGCCGATATGCTCGGCACACTCATGCAGGGTGCAAGAGGCGACTGGTCTGGTCTGCAAGGTGCAGGCGCAGAGGCGTTTCAGGGGCGCGTAGCGGCGGCACTATCTGGCGGCGGCACCTCGCAAGAGCAAATTACGGCAATGGCAACCTCGGGTGTTCCTGAGGCAGAACGCAATGCGGCTGCAACGACGACAGGTGCCGCTACATCGGCGGCAGCAGAAGTCGCCTACGCCGAGGCCGGACAGTCCGTCCAGCGCGTCGGTGTTCTTGTCGCAGAAATTCAGAACATGGACAGCCTCAAGGCGTCGGTCGATCACAACACCCGCGTCACCGCTGAACTGGCAATCGCCATGGCAGCGATGTGGCAGCTTGAATCAGTCCAGACCATGAATGTCGGAATGACCGGGGTGCTGGATGCAGCAACGCTTGCCGACATTGAAAAATTCACCGACTTCACACAACCGGATTTTGACTAATGGCCGATAACGATAAAAGCATCCTTGAGGCAGAAGTCATCTACGGCGCAATGCAGCGCGAAAGACTGTGGAAGATCGCGTTCGCGGGCATGACCGCCGCCGCCATTGTTTCCGTCTGTTCTTCGGCTGCGGTCATGATCTGGCATCAGCCCCCCGCCCCAATCGTCGTACCGTTTGATCCTGAAACTGGAATGGCGGTGCCCAATGCGGCGATCGGGTCCGTCAGCCTCAATGAACGTTCTGCGGTCGTGCAATCGCTCGTCTATCAGTACGTGATCGACCGCGAGTCCTATAACCAGATTGACAACGATGTTCGGATTAATCGTGCGCTTTCGAGGACATTGGGCGCGGCGCGGACAGGTCTGGTCGAACTCTGGGATTCTGGCAGTGACCGCTATCTGCCGACCAGGTACGGCGACAGAACGCAGGTCGATGTGGTCGTAACCGGCATCAACCTTCTTGGCGATGATCGTGTCCAGGTTCGTATGCGAAAGCGGCTGACGAACCCTGATGGGTCCAACACCGGCAACTTCACAGCAGTCATCGGCTTCGACTTCGCAACTGAGCAGGAAAAGACACTCGAAGCCGTATGGCAAAATCCATTGGGCTTCACGGTAACTGACTACCAGCTTTATCAGGACAGGAGAGATTGATGCGTACCGGGATACTTTGCTGCGCGCTAATTGCCTGCCTTGGTACGGCGGCTTTCGGTGAAGCCACGCCGCCGCGTGGGTCTCATGATGGACGTGTCCGCGTCACACCGCACGTCGATGGTCAGGTCTATTCCATCAATGTGACCCTGACCCGTGCCACCACGGTCGAGTTTGAGGAAGGGGAACGGATCGTGTCGATTGTGGCAGGTGATACGTCTGCGTTCCAGTTTCAGTCGATACCAGGGGACCGGGTTTTCGCGATCAAGCCGACAGCCAGTGATGTTGAAACCAACGTGACGGTCTACACGGATCGGCGGAGTTACTATTTCAGCGTCAAAGAGACTGCCACCCCGTTCTATGTTGTCCGCTTTTCCTATCCTGCACGGGCACGTCAGCAGGCCGGGGCGACGCCGGTTCGGACGGCCGCGAATACCAACTATGGCGTCAGCGCCAGCAGCGAAATTACCCCAATCGCAATCTGGGATGATGGTGCTTTCACGTATTTCAGATTCCGCGAAAATTCGCCTGTTCCCGCTGTCTTTAAGGTAACGGGCGGGCGTGAGCGCAGCGTCAACTCCCAAAGCATGGATGGCCGGATTGTTCGCGTCAGCGGCACATCGCAGCAATGGGCACTGCGCCTCGGCAATCAGGAAATCTGTATCGTGGAGCTTTTCCAATGACCGATGAAAGCAACGATCTGCGCAGCAGAATGGCCGAAATCGAAGGTAAAGGCGCGACCGCGCCCTCCGATAAGCCTGCCGAACCTGAAGCTAAGGCTGAAGGCAATCTGCGCAGCAGGATGGCTGACATTGAAGGTAAGGCAACATCATCCGGGAAACGAGGATCAGCCGCAAAGTCTGCCGGACTGGCTGCGGCGGCGTTGGTTTTGGGCATTGGTGGATATGCTGTCTATAATTCCGTCTCGCAACCGTCACAGCCAGCCGTCGCGATCCCTACGAGCAATGTTCAGGATTTTCCTGAGGACAGATCGGCATCTGACAGTCTTGGACTGCCAGATGCACCCGACCCGATCTTCATTGATCGACCTGTCGTTACGACACAGACGGACAGCGCGACGCTGGCCCGTCTGGCCGACCTGGAGACAGAGCTGGCGGCGGCTCGGGCTTTGGTTGCTGAGCGAGAAAATGAAACGGAGCAAGAAAGGGTTCTTCGTGAAGAACTCGAACGTGAGCGGGACCGGTTCGCGTCCGACATTGCGACCCTCCGCAGCACGGCTGAGAATGACCAGGAACGCGCCCGTGCCATTGAGGAACAGCTTCAAGCCTCATTGACCGGGATGCGCGAGCAAATTGCCGCGAACCAACGCGACCTGGCTGCCGCGCAGACCAAGGCACAGCAAGATCTTCTTGAGCAGTCGGAGAACTTTCAGCAGCAGCTAAACGAGGCGCGGGCAGTTGACCCCTTGGAGCAAGAGCGCCTTCGAGCTGAAACCCTGCGGCTTGAGGAGGAGGCGCGTGAGCGCGACAGACAGGCGCAGCTAGAGCTAGACAACCGGGCACGGCTTGAGGAACTTCGGGCTGAACGGGCAGCGTTGGAGCGCGAGCGCGCGCAATCGGCCCTTGTGGCCGTGAACAACAGCGGCGCGTCGGAAGCCGGCGCGGCTGAGGGCCGTCAACTTAGCGCAAACGAGTCCTTCGTTCAGCGGGTTGTCGAACCGGTCCCGGTCGCGCGGGCAACACAGATCACAGCGCCACAAGCCACAGTCCCGCAAGGTACGATCATTCAGGCGTCCCTTGAAACGGCAGTGGACAGCACCCTGCCCGGACCAATCCGGGGTGTGGTGTCCGAGGACGTTCACAGCATGGATGGATCGGCGGTCCTTATACCGGGCGGATCAAAGGTCTTTGGCGAGTACAGCAGCGGCATCGAGCTAGGGCAGGAACGCATTCTGATCGTGTGGACGCGGATTCTCACGCCTAGCAACCGTTCGGTCAACATTGCCTCCTACGGCGCTGACCAGTTGGGCCGGAGCGGTACGGGCGGTGCAGTTGATACACGTTTCGGAAAACGATTTGGCGGTGCGGCTGCGATCTCGATTATCGGGGCAGGTCCAGCGATTGCCGCTAACAAACTAGAGGAAGATGACGTTTCCACGGTGGTTCAAGGCGTGGGCGACGATTTCTCGTCTGCGACGGACACGGCAATCGGATCATACATCAATCTGCCGCCGACCATCCATGTTCGCCAAGGGACATCGGTAACGATCATAGTTGATCGCGATTTGGAGATCTTCTGATGGATGAAAGCTATGTCGATAAGGCATTCGGTCGGCTGCGTGATCTTCTGAATGACGATCTTGTTGAAGTTTGCGTAAATCCTGACGGTCAGGTTTGGTATGAGAACCGTGGGGATGCCTCGATGAAGCTGTCCCCCATCAAACTGTCAAATGAAGAAGTCAGGGATGCCGGGATGCAGATTGCAGCCGAAGGCGATATTCGCATCTCTGAAAAGCATCCCGTGGGCAGTGTTTCGATCAACTACCGCGATTGGCTAATCCGGGCACAGATGATCCAGCACCCCGTTGTTCGCGGCGGGGATGCACTGGCGATGCGTTTCTTCAAATCGGATACTGAAATGTTTGAGCCTGCCTATCTTGGCGACGGGCCGGAAAGCGCAAGTGCGGCAAGGCGAGAGCTGACAAACCGTGTCTGGGGCCTGGCCGAAGGCAACTTGATCGACGCGCTGACAATGTGCGTCAGGGAAAAGCTGAATGTTGTTGTCAGTGGCGGGACCAGCTCGGGGAAAACGTCGATAGCACGCTGGCTCGTGGGCCAAGTCGATAACAGCGAACGCATCCTCACTATCGAGGACGTGCCTGACCTGATGCCACGCCAGCCCAACAAGGTGATGATGGTATCAAACCGCAACGATCCCTTCCGTAGTCCTGACGTGCTACTTCAGTCGTCATTGAGAATGCGACCTGACCGGATCATCCTATCCGAAGTCACAGGGGCTGATGCCTATACATTCCTGAAAGCGATCAACACGGGGCATGGCGGCTCGATCACGACCATACATGCTGAAACGGCGGAGCTAGCTGTGGAGCGCATGGCGCAGACCGCGTTGGAGGCCGATGGAAAGATGACCTATCAGGACATGATTTCCTATGTGGTACGCTCTATCGACGTGGTTATTCATGTCGGAAAGCGCGACGGAAAGCGCGGTGTGCTAGAGGTATTCCTGCCAAGCCGATACGACGCGCAAACGGAGACGGTCGATGAATCATGATAACGTTGTTGGGCTTTCCCTAGCTCTTACTATCGCCCTCGCGGGCCATCCCGCGGTCGCCCAGACCAATGAAGGCGCCGGGACTGACGCGAGCGTGGAAAGCGCGCACGTTGACCCAGAATTGCGTGATCGTAAGCGATGCCTGAACCACCCTGGCCGTCCGCAATGGATGATTGACCAGCCACTCGGATTTGAGTGGCGGCTTGAACTCGGCCGGGAATTTCGCAGTGCTGAAAGAGCAAGGGCAGTCTCATCGAATGAGACATGCTCTTGCGATCAGCTCTATCCCGACTGGAACGAGTCCCGGCCACTAGTCGAGGCGATCTGGGCAGAGGTCAGCCCCGACTCTAAATTTGTGTGGGGTGAGGCTGAACGCGGCAGGTTTGAGGCTGCGCGAGACAAACTGGCCGATTATAGCAGACCGTTACTGCCTATGGTCACAAGGCTATGCGCAAGCGTGGAGTAAGATCATGGGATTCATCGAACGAACCTACTTGAACACCATGGAATTGTTGGCGTCACTGGGCCAATCGCAATTCGAAGCGGTCGCATCAGAAATTGCCGGGACAGCTCAGTTGGTTTCGGCTCTTATCGCGGTTCTGGTTCTTCTGAACATGGCTCTGCAAGTCAGACATATTGAAGTTGGAACTTCGGTATGGCTGATCTTCAAGCTCGTTCTGGTCGCACTGTTCATGCAGAGCTGGGCGGACTTTAATGGCGTCTTTTCAGCCATTGAGGGCGGCTTTGGAGCAATTGGAAACGCCATGTTGGCCGGGGGCCTTGGCGTTGGGGAAACAGAGACAAGTTTTCCTAGGGAATTGGACAACCTTGCAGAAAACATGGGGAACTACGCCAATGTCACTGCTGGTCGTTTGAACATTCTGGGTGGGATGATTAACGCCCTCATGTTCATGGCTATCGCGGTCTTTGGCGCACTTGCTACATTGGCAATGGTCGCATCTAGGGTCGTCCTGGCTGTGCTTGTCGGCTTGGCCCCCTTCGCAATCCTCGCAACGCTTACGGCGCAAACAAGATCCTACTTTGATACGTGGCTGAGCGGTGTGATTAAGGTCTTGATGTATCCGCTTATCCTGATCGGCATTTTTGCGACGATTCTGGGTATGGGCAACGCGACGATTGCCAGTATCGACCCCGAGGCGGTTGATACTATCGGTCAGATCACGCCTGTTCTGATGGTACTCGTCCTCGCATCCTTCCTCGTCCTTCTAAGCCCTTTGATCGTCACGATGGTCGCTGGTGACTTCGCCCTGGGGGCGGTCACGGCAATTGTGTCTGCAAGGGCGATGAAGACAGGAGCTGGCGCGCTGCGATCTGGTGGTGCCGCAGCACGTGGGGTTGGTACCGGGGCTGCTGGCATCGAGCCATCAACAGGCGCAAGCGTTTCAGCCCGCGCGGGCAACTACGCAGGACAAGCAGCTCGGGGCGTGGTCGCAGATACCGCGTCGTACATGAAGAACCCCGTCAGCAATACCAATGATGCGGTGAACCTTCGCGCTAACCAGATCAATCGAGCGTCTGAGCGATTGGCAAGGCTGCGACGAAAATGAAAAAGGGGGGCATTGCCCCCCTTCTCTATTGCTAGCTTAAGTTGCCTCTGGCGGCTTTTTTTTGTCTTCGTCAATCTTCTCTACATCGCCGCTTTCGACGGGACCGTCAGTAATGTCGCTACCAATTTCAAGCTGAAATTGCTGTCCGAGATTCAGCTTGTCCCGCTTTGCTTTCTTTCTGGTCCGATCAACGACCGCGGGCACAGGTTCTGCGTCCTTAAGTTTTCGGATTTCATCATAAAGGTCTAGCGATGATGCTACATAGGCCGCGACGGTCTGCATGTCGTCAGTCGTAAGATCCCTCACCGAAGGCAATCTCAAGGTCTGCGGTTCGTCCTGAGGCGCTTGCTCGGCTTTCCCGGTCGGTATCACTGGTGATTGTGCGCCCTGTGTAGCGGGCTGATCCGCGTTCTCTGCCGATCCGGGCGAGGTCGCCGGCTTCTGTCCGTCCTGTTCACTCGGCTGTTCCGCCTTATTGGCGGGCGCATCTTTCACCGGCGGCGGCGGCTGCTGCGCTTTCAGTGATTTGCGTTCAAGGTGATTGATCCGCGATTGTAGAAGTGACTTCTCAACAGCTTCCCAGCTCAACTCGTTCTGCATTTCCAGAATTTTCGCAAAATGCCGATCCCTGTGGTGAACGATAGCTTTAACCTTCAACGGCTGCTTGCCGTTGACGATGATGATGCTCACGTCCTCAGGTAAGCGTCTTGCTCCGTCCTCAGTTAGCAGCGGCCTTTCATCGGTTCGTTCGGTCAACGTAACCCGCTGACCAAGGCCGACTTGTCGAGACCGCGTGATCGCCCGTTTGCTCGTCATGCCACAAGCTTTGGAAAGATCCTCGATCGTCATTTCCTCGGATGGCGTCATGTAGAGCTTCAACCCCGCACCGCCTTGTATCGAGAGCCGTTCTTCGTAGGAATAGATTGAGTCCAGCACAGGGATTGTCTGAGTAATAATTGCAATCCGACCGTGGAAACCCCGAATGGTCGTCATCGCACGTGCAACAGCAGTCATCTTTCCGAGAAGATGAAACTCGTCCAGAATTATCATTGCATGATAGGGCTCGTCTTTCTCCGGCATCCGACTCTGGATCGTCGCAACAAGCTCGTTGAAAAACAGCCTGACCAATCCTGCAAGCGGCTCAAGATCAGCTTCAGCAACAACAAAATAAATCGAAGTCTTTTCACGGCGAAGATCATTGAAAGTAAAATCACTTGCCGAGGTCATGTCGTCAATATGCGGGTTGGCCCAAAGGTCAAATCCGGCATTATTCAAGACAGACTTGTAGGAACTAAGCGTTTTCGTCTCAAGCTTAGCCATACCTGCCAATTCGGTTCGCAGGGCTGGCTCTTTGGCAGTCTGAGAAAGGTTTTTGATATGCTTTTGAAGATCGCCTTCACCTTCTGATAGGGCACGGTGAATCCCTCCGAGGGTGAAGTCCTTTCTTTCATAGGCCACGCCACCCATAACGCTGAAAAGCTGAATCGCACCCTTCAACCACTCCCCTGCCCCATCAGCCTGAAGAAACAAAGTAGCGATTTTGCGGAGTTCAAAGTTTATCTGTCCGTAGTCTGTCAGCGTTCCAATTCGCTCAAGCGGGTTGTACCGATGCGATGGTTTTCCAAATTCTACAGGGGCAAATTTGTAGATTTTATTGCCCATATGTGCCCGCCATCTGGCGGTGTTTTTGAAATTCTCCCCCTTAACATCAAGTGTGACTGTAGAACCTTCGAAGGTAAAAAGGTTGGGGTAGACAAAACCGACGCCTTTACCTGCGCCTGTTGGTGCTACGATCAAGCAGTTGGGGTATTTATCTGACGTTATAAACTGGCCCCGAGATTCAGGCGCAGAAGTCTTTGCAAGAATGAAGCCTTTGCCCGGCTTACCCAACAATTTGTTGCGCCGCATTTCCCAACGCGACTGCCATTCAGACGTGCCTTGTTTTGTCAGAGCCTCAGACGCGGAGTGTGCGCCAAAGGCGAAACCGCCTATGGCAAGAAACAGAAATATCAACCAGACCTGCGTGAAAAGACCCTCGTCCTGCGTCCGAAGATCGAATGCATTCATTATGAGATAGTCGTAACCTATGGTCCCATATAGGTTTTGATCGACCCACAGCGTTGCAAAGATATAGGCGAGGATTACCCCGCCCATCGTGAAAAATAGCCCAGAGGCAAGTTGACGTTGCATGTCTGCTACCTTTCGTACTCGTTGCTGCGGTCGCGATCTTTGTCAAAAGTCTCTTTGAGATAGTCCCGGTGATCCGACATGAGCCGCTCGGTTTCATGCGACATGACAAAGCCGGTGCTACGGTTGTTCATTTCCGCCTGCACCATGAGCTGTCGGCCAAAGACCTGATCTTTGGTGATGTGGTCGATGGCGCCTAGATCGCCGCGGCGGAAACGGTCGTACTGAGCCTCGGTGGTGTTCTCTTTCAGCAGGCGAATGACTTCCTGGTGTTCCTCGGCGATGTCTGTCAGCGAGTAGTCGCTGCCACTCTTTGCCCTGAGGTCGGCAAATGCGTCTACCGCAGCCGCACGCTGTTCCGGCCCCTCACGCTCCCGCTCGTCCTCGGCCAAGTAGCCTACGAACGGGGTTCTGTCCTTGGCGTAACGATCCCACATTTCAGACGCCAATGTTGCGTGGGCTGGCGACTTCTCGGCGAACTCTGAAACCTGCGGCTCGAAGGCATCCATCTCATTGCTGGCTTTCTCATATGCCTCTGTGTCGT
The DNA here is from genome assembly GCF_004335005.1 of Paracoccus nototheniae. Taxonomy (GTDB): domain Bacteria; phylum Pseudomonadota; class Alphaproteobacteria; order Rhodobacterales; family Rhodobacteraceae; genus Paracoccus; species Paracoccus nototheniae. Next base: position 34,188 of record NZ_RQRT01000012.1, read on the forward strand.
TGCTATACCGTTCCGCAGCATCCCATTCCTGACGCTGGAACGACATTTCAATGTCCTGACGTTCGGCGTCAGTAACCGCCACTGCATCGAGGCTGCGGGCTTCCAATGCGGCATCACGCTCATTCGCAGGCACGTACCCTTCCGGGGGCATGACAACATCGGTTGACCTGTCCCAAAGAGCAGATGCGAAAATCGCGTGTTCGCGCGACTGCTGCGAAAATTCGGTGAAGCGGGTTTGCGCAGCCTCAACCTGATCCTGTCCCCTACTCCGCGCTTCGCTGTCATCAGAATAGCCATAGCTAAAATCGGTGCGGCTGAACTGGTGTTCGATGCTGTCGCGTTCTGCGGCCGTCAACGTTGGACGCCCGCTAGCGTCAAGATAATCGCGTTCGAGCTGAGGCACTGGCCGTATATCGTAGTGTGCCTGAAGATCCTCGCGGATTTCTTGGTACACGTTTGTCAGCTCGGCAATCGCCTGTTGACGCTGCTCCGGGTCGGACAGGCTTAGATCGGCAGCTTTTGCGACCTGACGTAGATCGTCCTGCATCCACATCTGTTCAAGGTACAAGCTCCCTGCCCCTGCTTGCAGGCGCGTCGTGATAGCTTGTGCATTCAATCCTGTGTCTCGGGTGTATTCTTCGATCCGCTCCGCTGCCTTCGACCAGGTGAAGTCGTTTCCATCGGCCTTGTGCATGTAGATCGACATGCCGCGCGGGTCTTCGTGCAAACCTTTGGCGTACCCGGCATCAGGACTCAGCGCGGTGAACGCTGCCATATTTTCGGAAAGCTGCTTTTCGTAAGGAACACGTTGGGTCGCATCCTTCGTCAGAAGAACCTCCTGCGACCTTGCAAGTGCGTCGTTCAAAAGAGACGCGTACTGATCGAATTTCTCTAGCTCGTCGGCGCTAAGGGCAGGCATTTTGTAATCTCCTTTGTTCGACATAAGCATGTTCGCAACGCCCTCATATGCGTTCTCAAGGCGCTGACAGTCTGCGTTGGCTGCAATTACAGCCATCGCCTCGTAACCAATTTTAGCGAAGCTCACTTGCTCTTGCGCATACAAGAGATCGGTCCCAGTCCGAGGCCGCTGCTGCGGTGCGCGGCCTTCCCGGCTTGCATTCCACTGCTCGGTTTGCGTCGGCTGGCGATCGGTAATCCCGCGTTCAAAGCGCGAAGTTGGATCGAGCATGATACCGCGCCGTTCGGCATGTTCCGCCATCGCTTCACGGAATGCCTCATAGCTGTAATCGGTCCCCCGCCGCATATTGAACAGGCTGTTGTCGCTGCCACGGCGGTTCAAGACGATATGGGCGTGGGGGTGGTGTTCCTGGTCGTCGTGAATGGCCGCGACATACTTGAAACGCACATCACCATCTTCAAATTTCTCGGCGCATATATCGCGGACGATCTCTGTCACGTCCTTGATTGACGTACCCTCCGGAAAACTGAGGATCATGTGCGATGTCTGACCGTTCCGGGTATTCGCCCACCAGTTATCGGAAAGGCTGTCTACAAGCCTGTTGATTTGCTTGTTTGTTGGCTCATCGTGCGCCCTAAGAATGCCGCTCGGATCAATGACCTCCGCAACCTTGTCGTCGCGGAAAATGTAATTGAGCTGGCCCTTCAGTCCGCTTTTGCTGTCAACGCCACCCGTTCGCACGAGCTTAAAAATGGCCTGACCGTGGCGTGCGCCGACCCGGCTCATGCGGCTGACAGAAAGCCCCTTCCCTCTCGAAGACTTACCGCCCGACGACCCGCTGCCTTTGCGCCATGGCGATCCGTTGCGGCTTGACTGCTCCCTGTCGAACAGTCGGCCCATAACCTGTTCGATTGCAGAGTAATGTTTACTCATCGAGGGTGTCACCCGCCTCGTCAGCAGACAGTCTGCCATGCAGGGTTGCAGCCTTCACCTGCATGTTGCGAAGCATGGCCCCGACCACCTTCTTCAGATTTTCCACCTCGTCGTTCGCCTGGCGGATGCGTTCGATCTGCTCCGGTGATGGATTTGCAGTCCCGGTCTTCTTCACAGACACCGACAGAGCCGCCGCGATCTGGTTAAAATTGCCGCCTAAAGCGGTCAGGTGCCTCATGGCTTCTGCAAGAAACTGTTCTTCAGCAGGGCTGGAATCGTAAAATCCGCCGACCGCCCGTGTCATTTTGCGCAAGAGAGCGGCCCTGCTCGACGCAACATTCTCCCGAACAAGCCTGTCTAGGCCAGCCTTCTCATGGGTCGTCACCTTCGCTCCGACGGTCACGTAGGCGGCGCGGTCTCCGAGGATAGCGCCCTGGCCGCTTTTGATCCGGTAGACCGTCGATGGCGCAACGCCGAGCTGCTGCGCGATTTTCGCGGCTGAATGACCCTGCGAAAGAAGGGTCCGAATGCGGTTCCGGCGCTCAAGAGGTTTCACACAAATGGCTCCAAAATGCAATTTTGGTTAACATTGGACATATCCTGCAACTCAAACACTACCCTCTGACCCCCTCAATAACAATCCCTCGATGCCGCAGGCGTCGAAAAAGGGAATGTGGGGGGCAGAATGCGGGTAGTGTTTGGCAATTTCCTTCCCGAAGATCACAGATCGAAGGGCGCAGGGCATTTCGGGACAGGTTGCATGCAACCTTCAATGCCCCTGAGAGCGCCGGAGAGAGCCGTGGAAGCCACAAAATAGGTTTTCGGCTACCCGGATACCGCAAAGGCCCAATCGTGGGCCTGTGGCGCTAAAAATCGCGCCTGACCTCCGGATGCGCCACCTCGCGCCCGCAGCTCTCTGCCAGGTCGCTTCAAAGCACATGGCTTGGCAGAAGGACCGGCCTTCCTCGGCATAGTGGTCATACTGGTACCACTAGGTGCGATAGGTGCGTTGGTTTCAGTAGGCGCTATGGTCGCATTAGGTGCATTAGGTGCATTAGGTGCACTAGGTGCATTAGGCGCACTGGATGCATTGGCTGATATGGGTCGGTTAGGTGGAGGGGTTTCACTAGGCGAGATGGGTGCACTAGGTGCGTTAGGCGCAAAAGGTGCTATAGGTGCGATAGGTGTGTTGGGTGCATTGGTTACAAAATTCGCAAACATCACAATAGTAGCTATAGCTACAATAGTGCCTTTGGGCATCATAGTCGCACTAGCATGGATGGGTACGATGGTTGCACTAGTAGTACTGGGCACATCGGTCACAGTAGTATCTTAGGTAGCAACTTTCGCAACTTTCGCACTTGTCACAATGTCTCAGGCTGTCATAGCCTGGCAACAAGCAGACTTAGGGCTAAAAAATTCTAGTGAGGTTGGTATGAGCGACGGATTCGATGTGGTGTCGGTGATAAACGCTAAGGGTGGCGCAGGAAAAACGTCACTCACCAAAGTTCTTATCAGCGCGGCATTGGCATCCGGGCAGAAAGTTGTCGCTTTTGATTGCGACCCTACGCAGAACTTAATGGGTTGGGTCGATAAAGCGAAAGAGGCCGGAAACTGGCCTTCGAACGCCGCAGCGTTCGAAGCGAGAACTGCCAAAGAGATTGTTGAAGCTCTTAATCAGCTTACAGATGAAGGTTTCGATGGTTTGGTTTTTGTAGATACCGCAGGATTTGGCGACAAAGCATCATTGTACATGGTCAACAACAGTGACTTTGTTATCCTTCCAATCATGCTTGGATCAGACTCTGTTGGGACCACTCTGGAAACAGCTACAGTTGTTACACAGATGGTCGACCAGTTAGACGAGGGCAAAAAGGCAGTTGTTAGGGTGGTTCGGTGCAACATTCCAACGTTGTCCAACAGGCGCAAAGGGCATAGCGAAAATTTTGACCGTCTAGGGCAACATCCTTTGTGCTTGAACGCTTATATTAGCAACTCGCCAATTATCGAACTTTGGACAGATGAAGGTCCTTTACATTCACGTTTTAAGCGTGAGGAAAATACGGTTGAAGGAGCGAAGGCTCTAAACGCCAAAAACACGATGAAGGTTCTTCAAGAAGGTCTAGCTGTCATTAATGAACTGTTTGAGGAGGCGGAATGATGGCAAAAAGACGTTTCGAGATTGTTGAAACACCACTCCCTGAGTCCCGCATCCTGAACAAGTTCAAGGTCGGGAACGAAGATGATGAGGGCGTTCCTTCCGAAAAGAAGGCTGAGAAGGGGGGTCAGAAACCCTCTCAAGCGGATGTCTCTCAACCCGCAGCTCATGACAGCGGGTCACTTGCGGCCCATCAGGTGCCTTCTGATAGTGCTGATACTGCTGGCACTGACGATAGCAACGCAGATCTTCTGAAGGTATCTCAGGGTGAGCAAGAGAGTGCCGCAAAGCCTGAATTAACGGACAATGTTCAAGCTAGCGAAACATTCTCGGTAAATTTCAAGGTTGGCGTCCCTGCTTCGTCATCTTCGGAGTATCACGAACTCAAAAAAAGAAGTGGTGTTACTGAAGACTTTCTTATGAAGCGGCTGATTTCTGTTTCATTTAAGATCATGGGAACAATGGATGTAGCAACCATTGTGATCCCTGCAGAGGTTCCGGCGAGCCTAGAGCCGATCCAAAGAAAAAAACACTACGCTAGGAAGTCACAGATTGCGCGCTTCCGCGAAGTCCACGACCCTTTGGAAATCTATTCTATCGCTGATTGCTGCCGCCTTATGTATTTCGCTGCCTTCAAAGAGGCTGTGGCCGAGCTGTCTTCAAAACTGAATCGAGCCGCAAAATAGTCTGCCCTTGGCGGGAACGTAATCTCGACCAGGATGGATTTGTCCACCCGTGGCCCATCTTGCGGCCACGGGCTTGCAGACCGCGAACGGAACGGCCCCCATAGAGCGAAGGCACGTGAGTGGGCTGTGGTCAAATCCATCCTGTAAAGCGGCACCTTTCGCCACGCACCCGCGACGGCGCAGCCGGCGCCCAAAGCCGCCGTCAGGCGGCGTCTGCGTGAAACGCATAAGGATCATGTGGTGCGGCTTGCCGCGCTGCGATGTAAGGCGAAGCCTCGGGCGGGCGCGGTGGCGGCGAAGCTGCCAGCGCGCCCGCCCGACATTCTCCCTGCGCGCCAGGACAGAGGGGCAGGGCAGGGGGGTCAGCAGACCCCCACAAACCTTTCGCCACCCCGGCTGTCTATCTCGTAGATCAGAACGGGCGATCCGATCCGGGCGGCGCGGCGTCTGCCGCGCCGCTCCGCTTCCGCCAACGTGGCGCACGGGATTGGCAGGTCGTCGGGGTCGTCGCGGATTTCGTAGGTCACAACGCGATCCCAGGTTTCACGTTTCCATCCCGGTCCAGCCAGCCCCGCGCCTCCGCGCAACCGATGCAGATGCAGGTTCCTGCTCCCCCGACCGTGACAGGGGCCAGATAAACCGGGGGATTGGTCGTGCCGCATTTGCGGCACGACAGGTCGGGCAGGGGGCCGCTCACGCGGCCGCCCTTTCTTCTTCGACGTGCTGGCGCTTGGTCAGCAGGTCGGCGGCTTTCTGTGCCTCGCTGGCGGCTTTGAAGATCATCCGTTTGTCGTCGTTCAAGGCGCGAAGCCAGCTCTTGATATATGCGCCAGACTGTCCAAAATCAGGCGTCAGGCCAAGCTTGGCGCAAAGCATGGCATTTCCCAATTCCGCCACAAGTTCTTCAAAAGCGTAACTTTTTTTGTCTGAAAAGCGCGAAAAGCGATCAAGGCGGGTGCTATGACCAGTGGAATGCACTGCCTCATGTGCCAACGTCCCATAATAGCCTCCCGCGTTGTGGAACGTGGCAATCGGCGGCATGTGGATATAGTCGTCGGCGAGGCTGTAGTAGGCTTGCGGGTCGTCGGTGGTGCGGATTTCCACCCCGATCCCTGCAAAGAAAGCATCAAGCGCCGGGTCGGCCTCGGTCCCAAGGTCACGCGCGGCCTCGGCGGGGCTGCCATAGTATTCCGGGGCTAGGCCCTCGATCTGCTCGGCGTTGAACACGCTGTAGGATTTTAGGTAGGGCAGGCGGCGTTCTTCGCCGGTCTCTTTGTCCTCGCGGTCAAACGTCCCGTATTTGACAACCGTGGCACAACGCTCTCCTTTACGCACGTTTCCGCCTGCCTCCTGAGCTTGGCGATAAGTAAACCAGAACGGGGCACGATAGCCTTTGGCGTCTGCGGCAAGCCACAGCATCAGGACATTGATGCCGGAATAGGGTTCGCCGTTGCTGCGCAGCGGGAACGGTGCGCCACCCTTTTCGCCGGTCCAAGGCTTGCGCCATGCGGGGGTGCCGGACTCGATGCTGGCAATGATGCTGTCGGTGACGTGCTGGTAGAGGTCAAAAGATTTAGCCATGTCTGGCCTCCTTGTGGTGGTTGACGTGGTTCGCTTGCTGCGCCCCTTCCGCACCTCCTTTTTACTATGTATAACAACGCTTTCCTACTTATTTATTGCCGTTTTCGGCAACTAAATAGCTTGACCGAGGCACCCCCTTCGGGCTTCTTTTGATGCCTGAGGGGAGGGAGCGCACAGCCCCGCAAGGGGCCAAAAAAGAAACTGTCACCGCAACGCGGTGTCCGTATTGGTGACGGTCGCGGATCGGCGCCTGGCCTGACTTCTTCGTCAGCCTTCGGGTCGGTCGCGCAAGGACCAGCAGGACGGATCGGTCGCAGACGCACAAGGGGACCGTGGAATACCGTAGGCCCGCAGGGGCAAGGATATGCCGCGAAAGCCCCTTGGGTGGATGGGGACGATCTGTCAGGCGCAGGACGCGACCAGGCCGAAGGGTGACAGTCAGGCCCGTCCCGTCGCGATAAGGAACGCCACGCAGGGGGCGTTTGGCTTGTCCAAATCCCCCCGGAGGGGCGATCACCGCGCTTGCGCGGGGATCTTGGTATTCTGGAAAGGGAAGGGGGGTAGCTCTGCTGCATCGGCTGTCACAGGGCACCCGGTTGCCCACAGGCTGACGCTCGATCCCTGTGGTCTCGCTTACAGCCTGCTCCGGTCCCGCGCCTTCACTCCCAAGGTCGTTCCCGGCGCGCGACTGGACAACCGGGTGCCCTATGCCAGCCCTGTCCAGCCCTGACTGACGAACGGAAGGGCAGGGCCTTGCAGGCGTCGAGCTGGACGCGCCTTCATAGAGCGAAGGAAGGCGAGACGTCCTGTGGGCAGGCTGGCCCTTGCGCGAGCGATCGTGACCCGAAGGGCCGAGACTATCGCCCTGGGCCGACTATTGCGCCACCGCGCGGACTGGTTCGGAGAGACAGACCGCGCGGGATCAGGCGCAAAGGAGGGGCAGGGGGATAGGCTCGGGGCGCAGGCCGGTGCAGCCGGCCAAGCCTAGAGCGCGGTCCCTCGGGGCGGGCGGTCCAGGGCGATCAGCCCTAGACCGAACGAACCGAGGGACGCCGCCATGATAGAGGCGCTACCGCCCCCGGCTTTAAGCCCCCGCGTGGATAATCAAAGAAGGATGAATTACCGGTCCGAAACTTTTCACATGAAGGGTATTAGCGACAAAGCTGCATCGAAAAGTTTGGCAGCATGGAACATTGCATAGTTGAAAGCGTGAACCGCAGCGCCAACCAAACCGCATAATACGATGAATAGGAAAACCACCATGCCGTCTGAAAGTGAGCTGCCTTTGCCTGCAACGCGCCGTGCTTCGTCAGCCGTCTTGCGGCGCTTGTGCGCCCAGTAAAAGAACGCAGCGCCGTTCTGAGAATAACCCATCGTTCATCTCCTTTGCGGCAATCTTTTCAAAAATCAAAAGCTCCTGGCGCAATAGGATGAAGTGGTTATCACAAAATAAGAGATTTGTCACTTGAGATCCGTTTGCGAAAAATCGTTGCCCTTGTAGAGCAACTTGACATGATAGGCTTTAGCGCAAGCGTAGGCAAAGCAGTCGCCAAAGTTCAACTGAGCCGGATGGTTTACGGTCTTCCCGTAGGTTCGCGCGGCCTCTTGTGCCAAGCGTCCAATGCCTCCCGTTATGTGAATATCTCGCGCGCCTATAACGTCCAGGAAGTCGTTGACGATCCGCTCAGCACGTTCGTGCGTTTCAGCATTTCGGCCCGTGTCCCCTTCAAGGCGTCGAGCGATGGCAAGCGATGCTTCGAACCGCGCCAGCGGTGAGCAGTAAAGCTGCCCCTGCAAACCCTCGATGTGCTGAAGATGGGCCGTGGCATCTGGCTCGTCGCCCAGGATGGCAACGATCACGGACGCGTCCAAAAACATCAGGTGTCACCCCACATTTCATCACTAAATTTTTTCATGTCGAAGTCTGGATTCACTGCACCAAGGTCTGCGACACGAGATTGCAAAGGCTTGATTTTATCAAAGATCGAGGTTTGGTTCAGCTTCGCATCAAGCGCAGCCTGTAGCGCCTCTCGCACTGCGTCTGTTTTGGTCTTGGCACCTGTGATGCGCATGACCTGCTCAGCAAGAGCATCAACCTTGTCGTCACGAATGTAGAGCGGCATCGAATATCCCTCGTTGCATATCCCGGATATTAGCAAACGAATATCCTGCCGTCTAGGTGCGCGCGGCCGCAAGGCCGTGCTGCGGCGCGCAAGCGCCGGGCCGGTGCGGTAGGGTTCTTGGACCCTACCGCACCGGCCAATCAAAGCTCGATCCTGGGCGTGTCAGACGATGATCGCCATTGAGGCGGGCGCATGGATAAGGTCACTTTTCCATAAGGTAGGTCTGCTGCGCTGCCTGATCGGACGATGAGAAAGAAAGCTGGTGGTGGTCTGCAAAGTGCCGCAGATCACACAGCGCAAATTCCAGAAGGTCTCCGACATGCCCTTTTACCTCGGGATAGAGCGTTGTCAGCATTTCAAAAATAATCTTCGAATGAGTGGCTGGTGCGCTGCTAGGTTCCGCTTGGCCCTCATTCCCGGCCATCAGATTTGAATGATTTTGCGCCATTAGCGGACTCCTAAGTAACGAATTTCAATGGGTGATAGGTCACCCCATCCACCCTCATTGTTTATCTTATTAGGTAGAGAAATCCCATATACCAAATAATTAGTCAGACAATAAAGTCCTGATTCATAGATGCGACATTGACGGAGGCATTCGAGCCAACCCAATTAATTCATAGATGCCGCTTACAGGGTTCAGAACATACAGCGCATTCCCACGCAATTCGACTTTAAGAACATCAAGGCTATGCCCTGCTTTTTCAAAAACAGAAAGTATTTCCTCGGCCATGGCGCGGCTGATCTCTGCCTTGCACGACTGCTCTAGTCTCATTGATCCCAACATAAAATGTAGCCCTCTTGAACACTGGCGCAACTCTTAGAGGCGACAACGAACAAGGATAGTGACAAGACCAAAAGGACAGGCAAAAAGGTCTATTTAGCGTTTTTGGTTGACAAATCTTAATGGCCCCGCCGAAGCGGGGCCTAAGCTACTCTGACACTGAACGAAGTAGGGTTTGCCTAAAACTTCCGGAGGGTCAGCACCACGGTATTGATGCGGACGCCTACGCTGGCGAAGCTCTCAGGCGGCAGATCGCACCACTGGTGGCACCGATAGCCGCGCGGGGAATGCTGTGCTGCCCATGCCCGGAACCGCTCATGCTTAGCGGTCGATCCGACCTCGGCGGACGCGGGCAGGATCGCGCGCAGCTCGCCGCCCGGCGCAAGGAAGTCCCACGCATGTTTGACGTGATCCATGAAATGGGTGCCTGAAAACGGCGGGTTCATCAGGATCAGGTCATAGACCGGCGCAGGCGTGACCTTCAGGAAGTTTGCGCAATGAACCTTCAGCGCAGTGTGAGCCATGCCCCGCAATGCCGCTGCCCGGTCGGGGTGGATTTCGATAGCGTCCACGGTCGCGCCCATCTTCAAGACGGGCCGGACGATGGCGCCAATCCCGGCGCTCGGCTCCAGAACGCGCATGCCCGCCTTGATCGTCAGATCAGAAAGCAATTCTTCAACCGTCGCCGCAGGCGTCGGGTAGAAGGCAAGATCCTTGGCAACGGCAGTGCCAGTGCGGAAGTCGGCGGGTTGCTCGTCGGACCCGGCGGCATCGGCCAGCACTTCGCCGTAATAGCTTGCCAGGACCTGATTGACCTTCCGCAGCAGGTCCGCGTCCTTCACCCACAGGTGCAGGTTGCCGTTCTTGAAGCATCGGGCGGTGAAATACTCGGTCTCGATCTCGGTTTGCCGCGCGCCCCATCCGCCGCGCCGGGCGGCATTGATTGCGCTTTCCAGATCGCCGTAGCTGCGTTGATCGGACAATTGCGAGAACACCCGCTCCACATCCGCCAAGGTGCGCCGCATCTGTTCGCCCCTGCCGGAATAGGACCAATGGCCGCTATCATCGAAGACCCATGTGAAGATCATGCGTTTGCCGATCTTGAACGCGTCGTGGCTTTTGAAAGCCGGGTCCAGTTCGGAAAAGGCGCGGGCCACGCCCCGCATGAAAATCAGGTCGGCATCAAGGGTCAGGCGTTCCAAGGTGGCGCGGATATTCTCAAGCGTCGGCTCGGGCATGTCATCCGCGCCCATCTGCTTGTCCAGCTGGTCCCGTTCGGTGCGGTCCATGATTTCCTTGAGGCGGCTTTCCTCAACGATCCGCAGCCAGATTGCGGCATCGAGGGTGCGCTTGTACCGGGCCAAGGCGGCAACAGGATCGAAGGCGGAAAACAGGGCCGATTTCACGGCCTCGTTGTCGCTGTAGTGCAGATAGCAGGAATGCCCCGCGGTCGCGCCCTTGGCTGTCTCGGCCGCGTCCAGCGCGCGGCTGTAGCCGTCCGACAGGGTGCCGATGGCATCCTGCATCTGCGTCAGCGCGGCCTCACGGGCGGCACAAATGCTCATGATGTTCATCGGTGCGACCAGTGCGCCGGCGCTGAATGTGGTGCGGGTGTTCATGCTGCTGCCTCGCTCTCGATGGCTTCAAGGATTTGCTCGCGCAGCTCGGACAGGGGGTGCGCGTCGAAGTCGTCACCGCGAAAATCCTCCGGGTTGTCGTATCCGGGGATTTCGTCGTGGATGCGTTCGGCCAGACGGTCGGCAAGATCGGCCAGCGTCCCGGCGACAGTGACAGTCTCAAGGTCGGCATACTCGAACCGGGCTGCCGCGTTCCGGGACAGGGCGGCGAGGGCAAGGCCCGCGTCGTCAGCCTCGGCGTCATGGACAAGCCGCCAGCCTGCGCCGGTGTCGCCATAGATCGACCAGAAAGCCCGGCCTGCAGGGCTGCAAACCTCGATGGCTTCCGCATCCGTGCCCTCGCGGATCATCTTGACCGGCGACACGCGGTAGTCGGTGAAGGTGGCGGGGGTATCCCCCGCCACAAAACCGTTAAAGGAAAAACCGCTCATGCCGTTGCCTCCTGCTTTGCCGCAAAGGCATCGAGCATCAGGTAAAGCGTCTCCATCGTGGGCGGATCGCCATAGACGACCGTGCGCCCGACAAGTTCGGGGTCGGCTTCACACTTGGCCCGAACGGGCAAATCGTGATCCAGATAGGCGTTCACGGTGAAGCGGAATTTCCCAGTCCCGGCGTCGTAGAAATAGACGTGCCACTTCACGAGCTGGTCGGGGTTCTCGTCGGCTTCCGCAAACAATTCTTCCGCTGCAATCCGCTGAACCTCCAAGGATCGGGCGCAATCGCGAATGAAACCATTGCTTTTCGGCCCGCCAAAGGCCGCGCCTTCGCGGATGCCAAAGGCATTTCCGGGGCAACGCTCCCGCACAAGGCGGGCCAGGATTTGGGCACTCCGCGCGCTGCCCGTTGCTGCGACATAGGGGGCGGGGTGAATATCGGTCTGCACGACAGAAAAATGGGTCATCTGCGGCTCCCTCACTGGCTCAGTGCCGAATAGGTGCCTTCATCCTCATAGCGGATGATGGCATCGCCGGTCTGGGACAGGCCGCCCCAGAAGGGGCCAAGGAAACCGGCAATCTTGGGCTGGCCCTGCAATTCGGTCCGCAGGCTGGCGCGGGTCTCGATGCCGGTGATTTCGGTGCCCATGTCATCGACCCATGCGGCAAGGTCATCTGTCACAACGCGGCTCATGCCGCTGTCGTCGGTCATGGTGATGATTTCAAAAAGTGCCATCTGGCGTTCCTCGTGGTGGTTGGCGTGGTGCGCTTGCTGCGCCCCTTCCGCACCTCCTTTTTAATATGTATAACAACGCTTTCCTACTTATTTATTGCCGTTTTCGGCAACTAAATAGCTTGACCGAGGCACCCCCTTCGGGCTTCTTTTGATGCCTGAGGGGAGGGAGCGCACAGCCCCGTAAGGGGCCAAAAAGAAACTGTCACCGCAACGCGGTGTCTGCATTGGTGACGGTCGCGGATCGGCGCCTGGCCTGACTTCTTCGTCAGCCTTCGGGTCGGTCGCGCAAGGACCAGCAGGACGGATCGGTCACAGACGCACAAGGGGACCGTGGAATACCGTAGGCCCGCAGGGGCAAGGATATGCCGCGAAAGCCCCTTGGGTGGATGGGGACGATCTGTCAGGCGCAGGACGCGACCAGACCGAAGGGTTACAGTCAGGCCCGTCCCGTCGCGATAAGGAGCGCCACGCAGGGGGCGTTTGGCTTGTCCAAATCCCCCCGGAGGGGCGATCACCGCGTCTGTCAGAGGCATTGACCGCGCATCCATCCGGTGCTGCCTTTACTGCCGACCGCTGGTGAAGGAACATCACATGCGATGAGACAGCCCAAGGGGATAAGGAATGCAAAAGACACGGGTGATGGTGGCTGGTACTGCCATCCTATTAAGCTTCATTGCCACGACGCCGCAGGCTGCGGCTGGCTGGCAGGAGACGGAATGGGGCATGACACAGGATGAGGTCCAGAATGCCGTCCCGGATGTCACCCCCAACGATGATCGTGGGAAGGATGCGCTCGAACTCCGTGCCGAATTGAGATCCAACTATGAATCCTCGGGGATCAACTTCGAGGTTAGCTTCCTGTTTGCGTCCGACCAGAAGCTGATGCGCGTCGACCTGACACCCCTATCGGATGCCGATTGCCCAAAGCTGGAACGTTTAATCCATGCGGCTTACGGCACCCCAGAAGCGGAAGATAAAATGGAGCTGATTAGCAATACGAAATGGCGGGATGCGGCTAACAGTAACCTGCTGTCCTTGGTAAGACTCAACCAGGGCATATGCTCGCTAACGTATCAAGCCATGCCTACCGTCGGCGCGACGGGCGGTCTGTGAGTAACCTGCCACGGGCCTTCTGCCCGAAGGCGAGGCGTCCTGTGGGCAGGCTGGCCCTTGCGCGAGCGATCGTGACCCGAAGGGCCGAGACTATCGCCCTGAGCCGACTATTGCGCCCCCGCGCGGGCTGGCTCGGAGAGACAGGCCGCGCGGGATAAGGCGCAAAGGAGGGGCAGGGGGATAGGCTCGGGGCGCAGGCCGGTGCAGCCGGCCAAGCCTAGAGCGCGGTCCCTCGGGGCGGGCGGCCCAGGGCGATCAGCCCTAGACCGCCCGCCCCGAGGGACGCCGCCACGATAGACGCGCTACCGCCCCCGGCAAACAGCCCCACGCGTGGATTTTTACGGAAAGATAAATTGTTGCCGTTATCGGCAATCATCCCTACTAGATGATTCAACAACCGTCTTATGTGGGCTTCGACCAATGACAGAAGAAACACGCGGCAGGAAAGTTGAAGTCTTTTCGCTTGGGCATGAGCATAGTCTTATGGATCGGCTCAAGCATGTCAGGACAAGCGCGGATATGTCTCAACGGGACATGGCGGAAACAATTGGTACGCCGTTCCGAACCTATTGCAAGATCGAGTCTGGAGAGCGCGACCTTAAGGCAAGTGAGCTTGCGATTGTCCTCAAACGCTGTGGAATAGATGCCAACTGGTTTCTGTTCGGGACAGGTCACAAAGAAAAAACAGCGCACGGCGACTAAAGCGAACAACGAAAAAAGCGGCCCGCAGGGCCGCTACTTTCTGACGGGCTAGTGTCACATCCATTTATTGGCCGTGACGTGCGCAGTGGGCACAATGCCGCCCGTCGCGCGGGCCAGGGTGAAACCCTGACCCGCATGATCTGACCTAGATTTCAAACGACGAAAGATCAGCGCCGTTCTCAACGGCCTCTTTGATCCATTGCGGTTTGCGTCCTCGACCCGACCACGTTTCGTCTTGATTTTCGGGGTTCCGATACTTTGGCTTTGCTCCAGCACCGCTGCTTTTCGGGCTGACGGGCAAGTCAAACAGTTCCTCGATGGTAAAGCCGTATTCCTTCGCCGTTGCCCTGACAGCCTTCTTTGCGTCAGTCTTGCGTGTTTTATCAAGATTGCGCATCGCGTCTTCAATCTGCTTTCGCTGTTCTTCCAGTTGGGCATAGCTCATTTCAGTTACGTTCATCAGCTTCTCCGGTTCGGTCGCTAAGGTTGTTCAGTCAATAAGTGGTAGCTCCAATCTAAAAGAAAAAAAAGACCCCGCCGAAGCGGGGTCAGTATTCCTCACCACAAGGAATGGGGGGTGTTCAGTCGAACGACGATTGCCGTTCTGGGAATGGAATGCCTTTGCCGTGTCCGGTTGGCGCGACAATCAGCAGATCATGTACAAGGCGATACCTGGCTCTATCTATCTCGTTGTGCAGCTCGACTACTCTAAGGAGGCAGACAAGAAGAAAGCCAAATAGGATCAATACTGCGGCCATCGGCACTGTGGGATTCTGAATGGATAAACCCACGTATCCAATGCTGCCGACTACAGATGCTGCAAAACCCGACGCCCATTTGTAAAGAGTGTTTTGCGTCTCCGCCATACGGTCGCGTTCGCACTCATGGGAAAAAAGTCTTTCTTCAAATGTCATGGCAAGTCCGCTCCTGTGTCCGGGGATTTGCTAACCCGTATCGTATGCCATTTTCTGCAAAATGGCCGGTTGAACCTAAAAACCAAGCTCGGTGAATTTGCGATCTTGGGATGATCCTACGCAACCGGCGCGGCATCATCCATCCACTATACCCGGCAAGATAGATGCGATGATAGAGGAAATTCATGACTGATATCGCCTTGGTTGAAGTCGGGTTTAGAACGGACAAGCGTTTCGCTAATTTACGTATTTTCTCATTTCCTGTCTGAAATTAGGGCGGCGCTTGCCGCCCTAATTTGTATCAGAAGCAGTCCGGGGTCCAAGCCTCGATGCGGGCCTTCTTGTCCGCGTCGATCCGCCATGCCTTCTGATACTCGGCATCGCTGAACAGACGCTCCATGCACTGCGCTTTCTCGGCCTTCTTCTGCGCCTTGTGCGCCTTGAAGCCGTTCCCCTGCGGGTCACAGCCGGTC
This sequence comes from Paracoccus nototheniae, assembly GCF_004335005.1. Taxonomy (GTDB): domain Bacteria; phylum Pseudomonadota; class Alphaproteobacteria; order Rhodobacterales; family Rhodobacteraceae; genus Paracoccus; species Paracoccus nototheniae. Next base: position 49,381 of record NZ_RQRT01000012.1, read on the forward strand.
AGGTCCAGATGCAGCGCGTCCAGATAATCGGCGCTGACGCGGCTGAAAAAGTTCTCGGCGGTGGGCGTCCAGACCTTGCGGATACCGGCCCCGGCATCGGCCTCGATCAGTCCGAAGAACTCCGCGCTACCTGCGCCATAGGGCAGGGTCCGCACCACGCTCTCGACCAGCACCGCGTTGCGGGCTTTCTTGCCAGCGGCGATGAACGTGCGGAAGGCGGTCGCCAGATCGTCCACCCGCAATTCCCGGCGGCTCCATGCCTCATGTCCCGCAGGGGCATGGGTCAGACGTTCGGAAAACTCCAACCCCTCGGGCTTGCTCGGGCAGTTGTTGGGACGTCCGGGCGACAGGTCGAAAACATGGGTGCTGACGCCAGATGCCAGCGACATGCCGAAGGCCAGTAGGTCAAAGATCATTTCCGGCTTGTCCAGAAGCGCGGTCTGGATCGCGGCCAGCCGCACGGCCTTCATGTCCTCGACCAGCGCGCCGGAATAGGGCGATTTGGGGGCATCCTCGACGCTGGCCGCGCCGTGGCGCGTTGCGGCGTGGCCGGTCAGAACCTGCGTCTCGATTGCTTCCTCCCGGTCATAGGGGCTGACAAGGGGGTTGGTTACACCAAGCCGTCCATCGCTCCCCACATAGACGAACACCCCCGCCACGGCGCGCTGTGCATCGGTGTAATCTCCGTCAAGGATTGCGATCAGTTCGGCCAGTTCTGCTTGGCCTGCCTCGTCCAGAACGTCGCCGTTCGCCAGTTCGGCCAACTCGTCATAACGCTCGGTCTGTTCCTCGGTCAGTTCGCCCTCGACGCGGTAAACCCGGTCCATCTTCTCGGTGGTGCCGTAGGGGATATAGCTGTCGGTCGAAACATCGGCCCATTTCCAGACCTCCCCGACCTTCGCCGCTTCCTCTTTCAGTTTTTCGATGAACAGGCGGTCCAGCAGGTCGGCATCGTGCAGCGCGGTCGTTTCGCTGAACAGATCGCGGATCAACCGCCCGCCTGCGGCCTCGTAGGCGTCCAGCCCGACAAACACGGCGCGGCGGTCGGTGCCGCTGATCGCGTCGGGCTGCAAGGCGCGCTTAATCTGGTGTTCCGACAGGTCGCGGCCCTTCACCTCGGCCAGAACCTGCAAGGTCAGGGCCTCGTCCTGGGACACGGTAAAGGCTTTTGCCATCCCGTAGCTGATCTGTCCCGCCTTCAAGGCGTCCAGAACGGGGGCGGGCAGTGCGGCCAGCGCAAGGCGGCGATAAACATGCGCTTCAGTCTTGCCGAAGCTGCGGGCGATGTTGGACACGTCTGCGCCCGCCTCCTTCATCCGGCCATAGGCACGGATTTCATCGGCGGGGGCCAAGTCCTCGCGGGCGGCGTTCTCGGCGCTGGCCCATGCCCGCGCGGTGGCCTCGTCGGGGGCGATGCGGACGGGAACGGATGCCAGTTCAGGGTGGCGCTTGGTGACGGTAGGGTCACGCTCGACTGCGCGGGCGATGGCGCGCAGCCTGCGGCCCCCGGCGACGATGCCGACGCGGCCATCCGCATCGACGGTGCCGGACAGGTTCTGGATCAGACCGATCATGGCAAGGCTGTCGGCCAGCAGGTCGATCCCTTCCGGGTCCGCATCCTGACGCGGGTTCAGGCCGGAGACATAGAGTTGGGCCAGCGGGAAATACTGGATCGGGGCGGCGGCGATGATTTCGGTTTTCATGGCTGGTATTCCTATGTGGTGCGATTATTGTTGTTTTGTGCCTTGTCCGGCTGTGAGGGCAGGACAAGGCGAGGGGGGCTTAGTTGACCCCGTGCTGGCTCAGGAAGCGGCGTCCAATTCCAAAGGTGTCGCCCTTCCTGACAAGCGCCCATGCTTCCGCGAGGCGCTGTTCCAAGATTGCATTGCTCATGTGTTCACCCCCTTTCCGGTTGAAGCTGCGGGAAGCATCGGCCTGCTAACGGAGCGAAAGCAGGCCGATCTCTGGTCAGTGTTCGGACGGCAGGTAGAGCGTCAGGACACGGCGCGTCTGGTCGGGGTCACAGGCACAATCGGGCATCGTCGCGCCGAAGGTGTAGGCGGTGTCAAAAAGGTCAATCTTCCAGAAGATCGCCGAGCCATCGGCCTCCACGCGCCCAAAGGAATGATCCTCCCAAGGGTCGTTTTCTTCGGTGAAGTCGGTGAAGTTGATAACCTTCTCCATCAGCGCGGATTTAGTCGCCACGGGCAGCGCCTCGAAGCCCGGCGTGACGACAGCGCGGCCTTTCAGATGATGGTCCCGCCACAGGGCTGCGAAGCCCAGGCAGCGCCGAAAGGCATCATTTTGCTCTGCGATCAGCAGGCGCAGCATGTGGTCGCGGGCCTGTTCGGCGGCGGTGTCGGTCTGGATTGCTTGAGCCATGTCTGGCCTCCTTGTGGTGGTTAGCGTGGTTCGCTTGCTGCGCCCCTTCCGCACCTCCTTTTTACTATGTATAACAACGCTTTCCTACTTATTTATTGCCGTTTTCGGCAACTAAATAGCTTGACCGAGGCACCCCCTTCGGGCTTCTTTTGATGCCTGAGGGGAGGGAGCGCACAGCCCCGCAAGGGGCCAAAAAAGAAACTGTCACCGCAACGCGGTGTCCGTATTGGTGACGGTCGCGGATCGGCGCCTGGCCTGACTTCTTCGTCAGCCTTCGGGTCGGTCGCGCAAGGACCAGCAGGACGGATCGGTCACAGACGCACAAGGGGACCGTGGAATACCGTAGGCCCGCAGGGGCAAGGATATGCCGCGAAAGCCCCTTGGGTGGATGGGGACGATCTGTCAGGCGCAGGACGCGACCAGGCCGAAGGGTGACAGTCAGGCCCGTCCCGTCGCGATAAGGAACGCCACGCAGGGGGCGTTTGGCTTGTCCAAATCCCCCCGGAGGGGCGATCACCGCGCTTGCGCGGGGATCTTGGTATTCTGGAAAGGGAAGGGGGGTAGCTCTGCTGCATCGGCTGTCACAGGGCACCCGGTTGCCCACAGGCTGACGCTCGATCCCTGTGGTCTCGCTTACAGCCTGCTCCGGTCCCGCGCCTTCACTCCCAAGGTCGTTCCCGGCGCGCGACTGGACAACCGGGTGCCCTATGCCAGCCCTGTCCAGCCCTGACTGACGAACGGAAGGGCAGGGCCTTGCAGGCGTCGAGCTGGACGCGCCTTCATAGAGCGAAGGAAGGCGAGACGTCCTGTGGGCAGGCTGGCCCTTGCGCGAGCGATCGTGACCCGAAGGGCCGAGACTATCGCCCTGGGCCGACTATTGCGCCACCGCGCGGACTGGCTCGGAGAGACAGGCCGCGCGGGATCAGGCGCAAAGGAGGGGCAGGGGGATAGGCTCGGGGCGCAGGCCGGTGCAGCCGGCCAAGCCTAGAGCGCGGTCCCTCGTGTTGGTCGGTCCAGGGCGATCAGCCCTAGACCGACCAACACGAGGGACGCCGCTAAAGGTTTCCCGGCTTGCCGCCGCCCCTCTTGCACATTCATATGTCTCAACCGGAGGGACCATGACACCGCACAGCTTCATTGCAAAATGGCAGAACGTCGAACTCAAAGAACGCAGCGCATCGCAGGCGCATTTTCTGGACCTGTGCCGCCTGCTGGACGTCGAAGATCCGGTAACGGCAGACCCCAAAGGCGATTGGTATATGTTCGAGCGGGGCGCGAGCAAGACCAGTGGGGGTGAGGGTTGGGCCGATGTGTGGCGCAAGGAATGTTTTGCCTGGGAATACAAGGGTAAGCGCAAGAATCTGAAAGAAGCCTTATCTCAGCTTCAACAATATACACTTGCACTGGATAATCCGCCCCTTCTGATCGTGTCAGATATGGACCGCATCGAAATCCACACGAACTGGACCAATACTGTCTACCGAGTGCATAAGATTGCGCTGGACGAACTTGCCGACGCGACAAAACGCGACCTTTTGAAAGCCGCCTTTACTGACCCTGAACGCCTGCGCCCGTCCAAAACCCGTCAGGCCCTGACCGAGGAAGCCGCTAGCCGCTTTGCGACCCTTGCGATGAACCTGCGGCAGCGCGGCCACGACGCCCAGTCCGTCGCCCATTTCGTGAACCGCCTGATTTTCTGCATGTTTGCAGAAGATGTGAACCTCCTGCCAAACCGCATGTTTCAGCGCATGATCGAAGGCGCGGAGCGCGATCCTGGCATGTTCGAAGTGGATGCGGGCACCCTGTTCAAGGCCATGCAATCGGGCGGGCGTGTTGGGTTCGAACAGGTGGAATGGTTCAACGGCGGACTGTTTGACCATGCGGACGCCCTGCCGCTTGAGGCCATCGACATCAAGGAATTGGTGGCCGCCGCCCGGCTGGATTGGTCAGAAATCGACCCATCCATCATGGGCACGCTGTTTGAACGCGGACTGGACCCAGATAAGCGCAGCCAGTTGGGCGCGCACTATACCGACCGCGACAAGATCATGCAGATTGTCGAACCCGTCATCATCCGCCCCTTGCTGGCGGAATGGGATGCGGTGCGCGCCAGCATCACCGATGCGCTGGACAAGGCACAGGCCGCGAAGTCCCCCGCCGCCCGCACCCGCGCGACAAAACAGGCCGAGGCGCTGAAGGATGCCTTTCTGGAACGGCTGGCGAATTTCCGGGTGCTGGACCCGGCCTGCGGATCGGGAAATTTCCTGTATCTATCCCTGTTGGCGCTGAAGGACACCGAACACCGCATCAATCTGGATGCCGAGGCGATGGGCCTGCCGCGCGGCTTTCCCCGTGTCGGGCCGGAATGCGTCTATGGGATTGAATTAAACCCCTATGCCGCCGAACTGGCCCGCGTGTCAGTCTGGATCGGCGAAATTCAATGGATGCGTCGCAACGGGTTCGAGGCTGCGCGTAACCCAATCCTTCGGCCGCTAGCGACAATCGACAATCGCGATGCTGTACTGGCCTCTGATGGTAGGCCAGCCGAGTGGCCAACCGTAGATGTTGTTGTAGGCAACCCCCCGTTCTTGGGTACAAGCAGAATGATTGGAGAATTGGGAGAGGATTACGCTACACGCTTGCGCGCTGCGTGGCCTGCCGTGCCGGGGGCGGCCGATCTGGTCTGCTATTGGTTCGCCAAGGCGTGGCAACAGATGCAAGCGGGCGCGCTAAGTCGTGCCGGGCTTGTGGCGACGAACTCGATCCGGGGTGGAGCTAACCGCGAGGTCTTAAAGCCTATCGTTGATAGTGGGCGCATTTTTGACGCTTGGAGCGATGAGCCATGGACGGTTGAGGGCGCTGCATTGCGCGTCTCTTTGGTTTGCTTTGTTAAAAAATCCAATTCATTAAGCATAAACTTAAACGGCAAAGCGGCTGAGAAAATACTTTCCGATCTAACTTCAAACAATCATGGCTTCGACCTAACGGCGGCTAAAAGGCTAAAAGAAAATTCCGGTATATGCTTTGAGGGAATGAAAAAATATGGTCCTTTCGACGTTCCTGGGGACACCGCAAGACTATGGCTGATTAGCCCAGTAAACCCAAATGGACGCTCTAACGCAGATGTTTTGAAGCGACTGGTGAACGCGATGGACATCGTAAGAAGGCCAGAGGATCGTTGGGTTATAGATTTGAGCGATCAAAACACAGAGGCCAACGCTTCGCTTTATGAGCTACCCTTCACTTGGGCAAAAAGCTTTGTCTATCCATATAGGCAGCAAATTAGGAACGAAAAGACTAAAGAAATATGGTGGAAATATGAGCGCCCGAGGAACAGGTTGAGAGAGCAGATATCGGCATTTGATCGATATATTATTACCCCGAGGGTTTCAAAATATCGAATATTCACTTGGCAACCTAAATCCACTGTTCCTGATACCGCAACAGACGCTATCGCACGCGACGATGATACCACCTTTGGCATCCTGCATTCCAGCTTTCATGAACTCTGGTCGCTGCGGATGGGCACCTTTCTTGGGGTGGGCAATGATCCCCGCTACACCCCTTCGACCACCTTTGAAACCTTCCCCTTTCCGCAGGGCCTGACGCCTAACATTCCCGCCGCTGACTATGCCGCCGACCCACGCGCGCAGGCCATCGCCAAGGCTGCCGCCCGCCTGAACGAACTGCGCGAAAACTGGCTGAACCCGTCCGATCTGGTGCGCCGCGTCCCCGAGGTTGTGCCGGGCTATCCTGATCGCATACTGCCCGTCGATGGCAATGCGGAAAAGGAATTAAAGAAACGCACCCTGACGAACCTATATAACCAACGCCCAGCCTGGCTGACCCATGCTCATGCCGATCTGGATGCCGCCGTTGCCGATGCCTATGGCTGGCGCAACGAATGGCGCGCGGGCCAGCTGACCGATGATGAAATTCTAGCCCGTCTCTTTAAGCTGAATCAGGAACGCTCAGAAGCGTATGTACGACAGGCAATATGACGACTTTCACTTTCATGGATTCAGTTGAGAGAAGGTATTGATGCCGTGGCGCAGGAACCGAGACGTAACGTTGTAAATAAGCTGGAACGGTGGGAGATCGCGATCATCAAAAAGATGATTTCGTCTGGTGGACTGAATGACCAAGACATCCTAGCGTTTTTTACTAGGCCCACACGAAGCATCAATCATGCCCGCATCTCAGAAATCCGCAATCAGACCAAACACAGAAACACACTCGCGGCGACCCAAGCAGAATTCGATGCTTTTCTCGCATCTTGGCCGCAGATCGACCCTGCTACCGGAGCCCATCTAAAGGGAGACGAGCTACTATTAAAGGCGCGGGAGGCGATGATCCAAGCGGTACAAGGTTTCAACAATCCTCGCGCCTACTTTAAGAGTGAGACGTTTATTGTCATTGCCGTGATTGCTTACACTTACCTTCTTCACTGGTACTATCGTCGGAACGGAATAGATATCCGATATAAGAGAATGGTAGATGGTGTTGAGACCGTTTTGCGAACGCGGCACGGCGCTGATAAACATTGGGAGCTTGAGGCTTGCATAGACCATGCTGACTGTCCTCTTGATGCGCCTTCCGTAGCAAACCTTCGATTCTTGATTGCTATTCGGCATGAGATCGAGCACCAATTAACGAACCGGATTGACGACGCTATATCAGCAAAGCTTCAAGCTTGCTGTCTTAATTTCAATAGGTCTATTAAAGAACTCTCTGGCGCGCAGAACGGACTTGATCGAGACCTTGCTCTTGCATTGCAGTTTAGCGGAATTTCTCGGGATCAACGAGACTTGCTGCTATCTGACACTGATATGCCAGCGCACATTCAGGCGGCACATACGGCCTTTGAAAACGGAATTTCTGACGAAATTGTTTCCGATCCTCGTTATTCTTATCGTGTCGCCTATATTGAGCAAGCAGTAAACTCTCGTGGCAAGGCAGATCAAGTTGTTGAGTTTCTGCGCCCAGGAACAGAAAAAGGTGACCATGTGCGGCTAGCTTTGAAAGAAGTCGAGAAGCCGAAATTAAAACCAGGTCAAATTGTCGCCCTGTTGCAACAGGAGGGCTACCCTCGCTTCAAGGCTCATCATCATACACAGTTGTGGAAAGCTTCAGATGCGAAAGCTGCAGGCAAGTCTTATGGCATCACCTTGGCAGACGGAGCTTGGTACTGGTACCCAAACTGGGTTGATTACGTTCGGACGCACGTTCAAGCAAACGCAGAACAATTTGGACCTGCTTAGTATGCTGGCACAAATTCGTTCGTAGAGGCGGCAGACTTACACCGGTTCTTCAATCAGCGCCAAAGCCCCATCTGGCCCAGTCTTCGCCAAGATAAAGGCGCCCGCGATCCGCAGCAAAGTCCTTATCCTGACTATAGCCAGCGGCTCCCAGAACGTGTCGCACTGTCTGGTCAAACAAGGTCCTGTCCGTCCATCTGCCGAGGCACCACATCAAACCCTGCTCGGACGTGGGCATTAGGGTGGGGGAAGGGTGGCGCCGTTCAAGTTCGCCGATAATACACTGGCTATCACAGTAAATGTCCGCACCAATTTGCATAACCGGTGTGCATCGATACCCACCGGTAAGGGCGGTCAGCATTGGTTTGGGTGGCAGGCGCGGAATTTCCACGCTGCGCCATTCAAGTCCTTTGATGCAAACACGACCCTAACTTTCTCCGCCACAGGGGATTGCGGGTAGGCGTGGAAGATCACTTCGGACGTTGGATCAGCAAATTTATATTCCTTTTCGAGCATTCAACTCATAGTCAGACAGAAATTTTGGAGGTCAGCGCCGAAATATCATCTATGGCACTGTCGGGAGTTGTGTCTGATTTGGAATTGGAATTGGAATGTCAGTTGTTCAATTCCATGGCATAGTCCGCAACATCTTTCAACGACGCCCCAATTTGGTGCGGCTTGACACCAAGGCGTTCCAATGGAAGCCCGTATCGATTGAGCCAGATGGTGCGGTAACCGAACCAAGTTGCCCCGCAAATGTCCCAGCAGTTCGAGGAAACGAATAGGATATCGGTCGCGTCACAGCCAAAGGTATCCGGTCCCATTTGGTAGGCTTCCGGCGCTGTCTTAAATCGTTTGACGGCGTCGACGCTCAGAACATGCTCGAAATATTCGTCAAGCCCGGAGGCTTTCAGCGCTTGATCGAGCATCCAGGGCGTTCCGTTTGACAAGATCGACAGGGCGATCCCAGCATCCTTGAGACGCTTTAATTGTCCGGCGTTCTCGGAAAAGGCCGAAAGCTCGGCGTATTGCCCCATCAGGCGGTTTCGTGAGCTAGGCGCCAGATCTAGGCCCAGTGCCGTAAAAGAATAATCCAGCGCGTCGCCTGTCACCTGCCAGAAGTCCGCGTATTGGTGGCAAAGGGTGCGCAAGCGGGTGTATTCGATTTGTTTGTCACGCCAGAGAGCAGCCAGTTGCGCGCCTTTTCCGGGAAACAGCTCCTCGGCCATGGAGCTAACCGAATAAACATCGAATAGGGTCCCATAGGCGTCAAAAGCGATTGCTTTGAGGGGCATTATTTGTAATCCATCGTGTTAAGTTTATTTTTTTGAGAACATGAGGCATGTGGCCCGGGAACTTAAAAGCCAGACCACACGATAATTGCCCAAGAATTATAGCACAAGCTCGCTGCATCATCCGACATTTCCCAAGTGGCCTGCCGCTTGACTTCAAGATCGCCTGATTTTGCTCGCTGGGCAAGCGTTTTTCGCCCCGAGCGGTGTCTGTCGTCGCGCAAACGGCCGAAGTCGGGTGGATCAAGCCTCGAACCCGCAGCATTCTGGCCCGGCAGAGCCGCTTTTCCGCGCGGCAGACGGACCTGTCCTGCCGCTTTCGTTCAGCTTGGGCATGGATCGTGGTCATGCGCATGACGGAGGCGTTCGAAGACGGCGGATGGCGGCAAGGACGGCCCGCACCATCGGGCCGGTGACGGCGACCTCGGCCAACTGGAAGGTAATGGCGCGGGCGTGGCGGACGACGCGGGCGCCGATCTTGATCAGCTTGAGTTGCAGGCTGGTCAACGACCAGTCCGCCATGGCCTCGGGCAGTTCGATGCAGCGCAGGAAGGTTGCCAGGTTGTAGGCCAGCGCGTGCAGTTGCAGCCGCACCTCGTTGTGCCGGAACTTCCGGCATGACAGCCGCGTCCAGCGAAAGGCATATTTGCCTTCCTTGATGTGCTGCTCTGCGGTGCCGCGCTGGTTGTAGAACCTCACCACCCAGTCTGGCTCCATCGGCAGGTTGGTGACGATGAAGCCGACTTTGGGGAACAGCTCGCCCGGATGCCATTCGATCTTGGCGATGACGCGGCGCGGCTTGTCCCAGGACGCCGCCTGATACTCGAAGTCCTCGAAGAACCGTTTGACCTTGGTCAGCGAAGGCCGTCCCACGGGCCGTGTCAGCCGATGCGCGATCTTCTCGCGCAAGACGGCGTTGGCGGGCAGACGGATGGCGTAGAAGAACCTGGCTTCTTCCAGCCGCATATAGATCGCGGGGATCGCGTAGGCAGCGTCGGCCCGGAAGAAGCGTCCACCAAGGTCGCGGCCAGCATATCGGGCAATGACGGGATCAAGGACATCCCGCCAGCCATCGGCGCTGTGGACATTGCCGTTACGCAGGGCGCAGCGCTCCAGCATGCCAAACTGGTTGAACAAGAAGATGGGGTGATAGCAGGTGCAGTCGAAATGCCCGTTCCAGGCAGCACCTTCCTGATCGCCGTGGGTGGGGCTGACCGAGCTGTCCATGTCCAGCACGATGTATTTCAACCCGTTGCGGTCATGAAACCGGTCGATCCATTGGCCGTTCAGATCGGCCAGCGCCGCCCGGTTCGCGGCCAGAGCCAGCGTCTCGGTCTCGAACCGTCCCATCTGCGATGCCGAAGCAGCTTGCGCCTCGACGGCCCTGCCGCCAACGACCTGACGCATCACGGGATCGAGGGCCAAGCGGTCGGCATCGTTCACATCCTCGTATCCGGCCAGTCGTCCGAACACCGATTGCCGGAACAATCCGTCAAGCCGATGGAGCGTGTTCTTCCCGGTGCGGCTGTCTCGCAGCGCCTCCGACGCCAGATTGGACAGGCCGAGCACGTCATCAAGCTCGCGCATCACCAGCAGGCCACCGTCTGAACTGATCTGCGCACCACGGAACTCCAGACGCACACGGCGGTCGAAATCAACCCGATCTCCCCGCGCCAAGCCCGCACCCTCCAGGTGATCCATGAAACGCGCCCCTCGCAGCCGTCAACGCCATGATTTATATGCGAAATATCACGATTACGACAGCGAAATCAGCGACTTACTTGGAGAATGTGGGCTGGCAGCGGTCGCTGCAGCTCGGGCGCTGCGATCCCACCAAGCCAGGCATCCCATTCCTCCGGCGTTGTCAGGATAACGGGCATGGCCTTAGGGTGGATTTCGCTAACCTCTGCATTGGGTGGGCTGGTGAGAAAGGCGAACAGATCATCTGTCGTCTCCCCGTCCTTTACCTTGCGGACTGATTTCCAGCCGCGCGTCTCGATCCCGGCAAAGAAGATCGGTCCCTCGTCCACGGGCGCAAACCACTGGAAGCCTTTGCCCTTGCCCCTTGGCTCTGAAAAGCTGGTCAATGGCACCAAGCAGCGATGTTCACGCCCGAGCCAACGCCGCCAGTGCGGGGATGACAGGTTGCGGATGTTGGTAACGCCCGGATCGCGCTCGGTCTTCAGGACACTCTTGGGCGAAGGCATGCCCCATCGGGCCTTGACCAGCTCGGGACCATCCGCGCCATTGCGAATGATCGGCGCAAACTGGTCGGGATAAACCCGGCTTGGCTCCAGATTTCCTGCGTTGTCCGTCAGATCCTTGAACAGCCGCCGCATCGCTTCCTGGGGCATGGTGGCGCTATACAGATTACACATCCACTCGCCTTTCGAGATAAGTGGCCTCATCTGAAGGTGGGGCCAGGTTTGCGTCAACTCAAACTGAAGGCTCTGGTTCGGGCCGGCTGATCCACAAACAGGGGCTACAGCTGAATGACCGGCAGCTCGCTGATCCGGGTTGTGTAGCGCGGTGATCGATGATCGGCCTTTGTCGCCCAAGTCCGGCTGACCCCCTCTCGCGCCAGTACCATCGTCTTCTTTCCGAACCGGTCATTGATCGCATCGAGCGCGTCCGTCAGGCGCGCGTCGCGCGGTCGATCGGGTGGAAAAAGCATGGCAGGCTGGTCGGCCTCGGCCAGCAGATCATCGAGGATGATCCCGGCCTTGGTATAGCCGTAACCATTGCCGGAAGGATCGCCCTTCCAGCCCCGCCGCGCAGCCGCCACGGCGGCATCCACCAGGTCGAACGTATGATTGGACATGGGCCGCAGACGGATGCTGCGCGAAAAGGAATGGCGCGGCCTGTCGGGCTTGTGCGGGTTGGTGTGATAGAAAACGGTCATCGTGCCAGCCACTAAGCCATGCTGACGCAGCTTCTCTGCCGCTCGTGTCGCATGGGCTGTGATAGCCTGCGCCAGCACATCAAATGTCGTCATGGGCGTGCCCGCGGAGCGGGTGACGGCCATGCCCTTACGCTGCGGGGGCACGTCCTCAAAATCTATGCAAGGTATCCCACGCAGCTCGGCCACCAAGCGTTCCAGGACAACCGTGCCAATCTTGCGGCCAAGAGCTAAAGGCAGGTCGCGCAGCTCGGCGGCAGAGTTGATCCCTTGGGCCTTCAGCTTGGCTTCGGTCGCGGACCCGACGCCCCAAATTTCTCCGATGGGAATGCGGCGCATCACATAGTCCCGCACGTCCTGGTCCATGAGATTGCAGACGCCGGAAAAGAGTGGGTTCTTCTTGGCTGCATAGTTCGCCAGCTTGGCAAGCGTCTTGGTAGGGGCGATGCCTACGCAGGTTGGAATGCCGGTCTCGGTTCTGACCGCATCCCGCATCCGTGCGGCATGGGCCTCCATGCGATCCCCGAAGCCGGATAAATCGACAAAGCTTTCGTCAATTGAGTATGTCTCAAGGCGCGGGGAATAGCTGTGCAGGACCTCGGTGACTCTACGACTTACGTCACCATACAACGTGTAATTGCTTGATAATGCTACAACTCCATGCCTCTTTATCAAATCTCTGATTTTGAAAACAGGGTCGCCCATTTTTATAAATTGCTTCGCTTCTTCGCTACGGGCGACTGCACAACCATCATTGTTCGATAGAACAATGATGGGGACGCCGCGCAACGACACATCAAACAGACGTTCACAGCTGACGTAGAAGTTGTTGCAGTCGATCAGTGCAATGGGTCGGTCGGATTGCTCCACCGTACATGCCCCTATTCGATGGGCAGGCGGCGGACGACGCCGGCGACAACCCCCCATATCTCGGTCGTCTCGGTGACCGGGATTGTGGCATAGCCATCCGCACGGGCGCGCGGATCGAGAAACCAGACGCCATCGCGCTTGGCGAGCTTCTTGACGGTAATGGCGCCATCGACCACCGCGACGACGATGCGGCCATGACGGCGCTTGCCCGCCCGATCCACGGCGATCAGGTCGCCGTCCAGAATGCCCTCGGCCTCCAGGCTGTCGCCCGACACCCGCCACCAGAAGGTCGCATGTTCATGCCGCACCACCCACTTGATGGGGTCAATCGTGTCCTCAAGATCATCCGCGGCGGGTGACGGAAAACCGGCCGGAACTGGCATGGATGCCAAAGGCACATGCCGGTCAATGAGGGTGATCTTGATAGGGCTGAGGTGCAGGGTCATGGTCACTAGAACAATACGGGAACACCAGCCATAACCCGAACCCCCCCTGCGGCGTCAAGGATGGATTGGGAAAGTCAGACCTCATGCCCGCTCCGCGGGCCTCGACTGCCCGTTAGGTTGCCTGCGTCTGCTTGATGGTAAGCCCGATGGTTTGACCAGAATATTTCGCGCCAAGCATGAAGCCAGCGGCCCAGGTCCTGATGCGATTATGGGCTTCGATGGGGTTGTGGGTTTCATCTTCGGACAGCAGAAGCTCATAGACCGCAATCGGGTTCTCCCCGTCCTTGGTGTCGCACAGGCTGAGCCGGATAACGCTATCAGATTCTGTTTCCTGTCCCCGCTCACGCAGCTCTGTTGCGGTCAGACTCTCCAGAACCAAAAAGCCTTTTGTACCTGGTGGGGGCAGAAGATCGAACAGCAGCTTGAGGTTCTCTTTCATCATGCCCTCCTGTTTTGCAGGCAGTGTAGGCATTAACGAAAATATCATCCTAGTTGAACCATCAATTTATTTTTCTCCAGTCACTCGGCGTCTCGAAAGCTCCAGACCAGATCCCCCGCCGTGCGGCCTTCGCCCGATCCGCACCGGCAGCGTGGCGGCGGTCGCGGTCGTAGTAGGGCACCGCCCAACCGTTCTCGATCATCCATGCCGACAGGCTGACATTGGCGACGGCACAGTCTCCAAGGATGCGACGGTAGCGGTCCTTGCCCTCTGACTGGCATGCCACGGGCCTGCGGGCGATGAAGTCTGACAAGGCTAGTGCTGCCTGCTGTCCGCAGCGCCAAGCGCGGCCTTGCTGGTCAAAGCAAGGTTGCCGGGATTCAGGGGCGTCTATGGATACTAGCCTGATCCGCTCGCCATGGATTTCAATGGTATCTCCGTCGATCACGCTAGCCTGCCCTGCAATACTGTTGGCTAAGCCTGGTCCTGCGATAGTGCAGCACAGTGCGGCGATTGCAAAAACCCTATTCATCCGGCGCTTCCTTCTTTGAAACGATCCCGTATTGCTCTCCGGCCGCAACAGGCTGTTATTCACAGCCATGCAACCGTGCCTTCAGTGCTGGCGGTGGCTCTTGATGTGCATCGGGTACCGTTACGTGGCCTATCCTTCATAGATTGAACCGCCGTAGGGACGCGATAACGTCCCTGTATGTGCTGTCAGCATCATGACCCTGCATAAGAATAAGAGGTAGATTGGTATTCAGTCCGCTTGGCAGACTCGCGCAAACCGATAGCTTTACCCAACCGGGCAAGCTCCTTTCCAAGCGTCGAATCCTCGATCACGAACTCTGCAAAACTCCCAAGATCGAGCGTAGCGATATGCTCCGCTTCGATAGCGGCGCGATCTGCTCGGGCAGCTTGGTCATCATCTGGCGCTGCTGGTTTTCCAGCCCATCGCCCAAGAAGCGCAAGGGCGCGCTTTGGTGCGGACAGGCGATAGGCATTACTGACCTGTCGGATCTGCGGTCCCCGGCCTTCGTTCGGGGCAGGCTCATAGCGGCGCAGCCAGTCCAGAAAGCCGTGATCGCGCAGCGCCTTCAGCGCCCGCACAACCGCGTCACGAGACCGGCACAGCTTGTCCGTGATGTAATCAAGGGACGGGTCAAGTCGGCCCGACTTGAAGTTTACCAGATTGGCAAACAGCGCCAGAACCTCCAAGGCGATGCCTCCGAGGGGGCCGTTCCGCTTGCCGGGCTCTTTGTTTGCGCGGTCATACCGTTGAGCTGCCATTAGCATCTTCTGCACGTCCTGACGCGACGTCCCACGCCAAAATGATCCTTCGCATGATCCGGCACGGAGTGAATTGCGACGGACGGGTTTGCGGTCGATTTCACCGCTATCGCTGCGCGCGCCATTAACAACGCCGTCTATGCGTTTGAAAAAACTGCCGCGTTCTGCGGCCTCTCCGGTATTCATCTGCTGCTCCTCGATCAAGAAGCGCGGTGTCCGCAGGCAAGCCGTATCCGTTCGCACAGATGCGCTTTTGCTCTTGATTTTCGGGAGTGGGAGGATAACTATAGCAGGTGAAATGTGCTGCTAATTCAGGTCGCCAAACCTGTGTTACCAAACCCAAGCCCCCTCGTGCGGACCCCCGCGCGGGGGGTTTCCTTTTGGGCTGGTGGTTTTATCTGATTCTGCTCGTCCCTCCCTTTGCGGGCATTTTGCCGCACAGCCTACGACAGAGGGGCAGGTGCGGCAATTGATAGTGCGTGGGTCGGCGGCCAACTACCAGCATCAGTAGGTCTGCCATATGACTTCGGAAACCTGGCCGGTGTGGTCCCGCGTTCGCATGACGATGCCCCGGCGTGTCCCGGCTTGCTCTCCGCCGCGATAGCCAACGCGATCTTGGACCCATGCCGGGGTATTTCCGAGACGGATGCCAACCCAACGAAACTGTCCTTCCGTGTCATAAACCCCGCGCTGCGTTGAATCGTTGATTTCGATCCCTTCGCTGTTGCGCTGTCCACGGTAGTTGACGTGATAGACCTCGATGCCGTCGCGATAGCCTCGTATATCATCCGTGAGTCCGTCACTGCCCAGATTGGGTATCGGTGGCATGCCACTCGCCCGCATGGGGCAATTCCAAAGCTGCAAAGGTGGCTCAATCGGCCAGGGCGTCACGCGACGGATCATTTCTGCCCGCGCTGCTGTGCATTCGGCTGACGCAGGAAAGCCACCCGCCAGACAAAGCAGGATCGCGCAGTCGATAGAGTAGGCGTCAGCTTTAGGGGCTGATGCCAAAGCCGTGGCGGCACAGACGACCGCTCCAAGCACCTTCAATCGCATCATCGACCTCCTTTGAAGCGCAGTAGCATACGAAAACATCGCCTGACAGGATAAATGAAATGTTGAATCATTCAATATGGTTCACTTCAAACGTTTCTTTATATCGGTCGTACCAGACTGTGCCCCGCTCAATCGTGTCAGCGTGTGAGTCTTGAAGGCATACAAGATAGGCATTTAGATCACTGAAATATCTATCATATTCGTCTTTTGGTGAGATGCCGTACTCAGCTGCCAACCCTTCATCGACGACAGGCTCCTCCGGGAACAGGCAAAGATGCAGAGCTTGGGGGGTAGCTGGTAGGGTGCTAGGTCCGATCATCTGCGTCAAAGCCAAGACTGCGAAAGCACCGATCATTCGCCATACCCCTTAACCGGAGAAATAGCCCGTATGAGGGTAGCGCGACTGACGCCAAGCGCCTTGGCTGCCTGAGCTTGGGTCATTTGCTTGGATGCCAACCATGCCTGGGCTTGGGCAATCTGCGCGGGCGCCAACAGGCGCCGGCGTCCTATGATCCGGCCACTCGCGCGGGCGGCTTCCAACCCTGCCCGCGTCCTGTCTGCGATCAGGTCACGCTCAAACTGAGCGATCATCGCGAAGACATGAAACATCATCCTGCCCTGCGGCGTGGTCGTGTCGATTTGTTCATTCAGGGACCGCAGGCGAACCTTCCGTTCGGAAAGCTCGTTGGCAATTGCGATCAGCTCTTTGACACTCCGCGCCAACCTGTCCAGCCGCCAGACAACAAGGGTGTCATCGTTGGAAAGATTGGATAGCAGGCGTTGCAACTGTGGCCGGGCGTTCTCGTCCGCTCCGCTTCCGACCTCTGAGACAACGTAGTCGCACCCTGCTGCCTTCAGAGCATCAAGTTGCAGACGATGCTCCTGACTGCTGGTCGATACCCTGGAATAGCCCACTACCGCCATCGCCCGCTTCTCCGATGTTGCAAAAGCCAGCCCATAATGGGCATGTGGCAAAATTCGCCTTTGCGACGGCTTTTGCAACACGTTTGACGCTGTTGCGCAAACGATCGTTTTTGAACACTGTGAGAAGAGGACCGAAGAAGCGGGCATTCTTTCATCCGCGTTGCAGCTTTGGAACGGCCGCTTGTGGATGCGTTTTTCCGCCTAAGAAAGCAGTATGACCTTTTGGTCCGACAAAAGGTCAGAATGACGTTTATGCTTGACACTCGCAGGCTGTCTTCGGGTTCGGCAACTGCGGTTCCCACTATCACCACACCCCCTGGGAAAGGTCCTCACAGCTGCAAAACGGCATCGACGCGAAGAGCCCGGAGCCGCTGCTAGTGCTTCCCACAGCATGAACGGCCGCTCACATCCGGGCGCCTATGCTTCCTGAGCCACCTTGTTGTCGGTAAGGAAAAGCATGGGGACGACCTGCAAAGTTGCTTTGATTTTCGCAACGAGTTTTCTGGTGCTCCGGTGATCCGCTAACGCCGTGCTGTCGGATTGCAAGAAAACCGCTGGCTTTTCTGACATCGCCTTAATTTTTTGGCACCTTGGCCTAACCACCTCTGCCAAAGCAAACTGATGGATAGGGAGGGATATGTATCAGCGCAATAGTGGTGCTAAACGATCGGCCAGATGAAGTGCGCAGTTAATGTGGATTGGCCAGAAATACCCGATCCTAGAGTCCCACAAAGTTTGCGACACAACCTCGCGCGTCAGGCCAAATGACCTTGGCCCCGCGCGCGCCCGGTGACGGGCGGGCGCGCGCGGGTACTGGCTAGATCTGGATCTTAATGGCGACGCCGCGTTCGACCGCCAGATCGACGGCGGCCGATGCGACCGCCAGGTCCTGCAGGCCCACCCCGGTGCCGTCGAACAGGGTGATCTGATCGTCCGACACCCGGCCCGGTCGTTCCCCGTTGATGACCGCGCCGATCTGGGTGATGTCGCCGTCCGCGATCAGACCCTGTGCCACGGCGTGCTGCGCCTCTCCGATGGTGACGGACTGGGCGACCTCGTCGGTAAAGACCGAGGCCTTGGCCAGCAAGGCGGCCTCGACCTCCTGCTTGCCTTTCGTGTCGGTGCCCATGCAGGCCAGATGCGTGCCGGGCCGGACCTGTGCGGCCTGCAGGATCGGCGCGAATGACGAGGTGATCGTGATGATCACGTCCGCCTGCGCGCCCAACTGGTCCAGGTCGACCGCCTGGAACGGGATGCCGCGTTCGCTGGCGACCTTGGCCAGTCGGTCCAGATCGGCGGGGTTCAGGTTCCAGCCGACGACCTTGTCGAAGGGCCGCTGATCCAGCGCCGCGCGCAGCTGGAAGGTCGACTGATGCCCGGCGCCGATCATGCCCAGCACCCGCGCATCAGCCCGCGCCAGATGCCGGATCGACACTGCCGACGCCGCCGCCGTGCGCAGCGCCGTCAATAGGTTGCCGCCCACCACGGCGCGGCACCGCCCGGTATCGGCGTCGAACAGGAAGATAGTCGATTGGTGGTTCGTCAGGCCCTTGTCGGCGTTCCGCGGCCAGAACCCGCCCGATTTCAGCCCAAGCGCCAGCGATTCCCGGTCGAACCCCGACTTAAACCCGTACAGCGCGTCGGCATGGCCGATCGCCTCGCGGATGACGGGGAAGTTATAGGCCGTATCGCGCGCCATCGCGGCGAACACCTGTTCGACCGCCGAAAAGCAGTCCTGGGCCGAAATCAGGTCCGCGATCAGATGTTCTGGGACGATCAGCAGGGGGGATTGGGTCTGCATCAATAGGCCTTTCCGCGGGCGGAGACGGGCCAGACGACCTCGACCTTGCCGCCCCTGACGCCGACATACCAGTCGTGGACATTGCAGGTCGGGTCGCAGTGGCCGGGGATCAGGCGCAGCTTGTCATTGACCTTCAGCACGCCTTGCAGATCTTCGACGACGCCATGTTCATCGCTGCACTTGATGTATTTCACATCGTCGCGGCCATAGATGACCGGCAGACCGCTATCGACAGATTGCGCCTTGAGACCCGCATCCACGATGGCCTTGTCGGCTTTTGCATGGCTCATCACCGAGGTCAGGATGAACAGCGCGTTTTCCCATTCGCCTTTGTCGATGCGATTGCCGTTCTGGTCCAGAATCCGCCCGTAATCGGCGTCCATAAAGGCATAGCTGCCACATTGCAATTCGTTGTAAACGCCTGAATTTGACTCGAAATAATAACTTCCGGTTCCGCCGCCGGATACCAGCTCACATTTCAGCCCCACCGCTTTCAGACCGTCCACGGCGTCGCGCACCTGTGCAATCGCGGCCTCCAGCTTGGTCTTGCGCTCATCAAAGCTGTCGATGTGCTGCATTGCGCCCTGATAGGCCTGAATGCCGCTGAATTTCAGACCCGGTGCTGCGTCAGCCGCCTTGGCAATCTCGACCACCGCTTCGGTGGTTTTCACGCCGCAACGACCCGCGCCACAGTCGATTTCCACAAAAATCTCAAGCTGAGTGCCGTATTTTTGCGCCGCTGCCGACAGATCGGCGATATTGGCCACATCGTCCACGCACACAAGGATCCGGCTGCCCATCAACGGCAGACGCGCCAGACGGTCGATCTTGGCAGGGTCGCGGACCTGATTGCTGACCAGCACATCCTTGATGCCGCCGCGCACGAACACTTCGGCTTCGGACACCTTCTGACAGCAGACGCCAACGGCGCCGCCCAGCGATTCCTGTAATTTCTGCACATCGACGGATTTGTGCATCTTGCCGTGGCTGCGGTGACGCATGCCGTGTGCCCTGGCGTAATCGCCCATCTTCTTGATGTTGCGTTCCAGCGCGTCCAGATCAAGGACCAGGCAAGGCGTCTGAATATCCGCCTCATCCATTCCCGGTACGGCGGGAACATCGAAACCAACCTCTAACTGGTCAAAAATGACGGGTGCGTTCATGGCATAACTCCTTCCATCCACGGCAGGCGGTCGAGATCGACATTGCCGCCCGTGATGATGACGCCGACACGTTTGCCGGCAAATACGGTGGGGTTTTTCAGAATGACTGCCAGCGGCACAGCGCAGCTTGGCTCGATCACGATCTTCATGCGCTTCCAAGTCAGCTTCATCGCCTCGACGATCTCATCTTCGGATGCGGTCAGAATGTCGGTGACGTGGTTTTTCACGAAATGCCATGTCAGATCTTTGAGCGGCACCTTGAGACCGTCCGCGATGGTGTCTGGCGCATCATCGGCGATGATGTGACCGGCGCGAAAGCTGCGCGCGGCGTCATCGGCCTGTTCGGGTTCGGCGGCATAGATTTTCACTTGCGGCGCAAGGTTTGACAGCGTCAGACAGGTGCCGGAAATCATCCCGCCGCCCCCGATGGGCGCCACAACAGCATCCAGCCCCTCAACCTGTTCGATCAGTTCCGCCGAACAGGTTGCCTGCCCCGCAATCACGCGCGGATCGTTATAGGGATGCACAAATTCGGCCCCCGTCTCTTCCACCACGCGCGCGAACACCGCCTCGCGCGAGGTGGTCGAGGGCTCGCATTCCACCACGATGCCGCCATAGCCGCGCACGGCATCCTTCTTGGCCTGCGGGGCGGTGTGCGGCATGACCACGGTACAGGGAATGCCACGGCGTCCGGCGGCATAGGCCAGACAGGTGCCGTGATTGCCGCTGGAATGGGTGGCCACCCCGCGCGCGGCCTGCGCATCCGACAGGCCAAAGACCGCATTGCTGGCGCCGCGCGCCTTGAAGGCCCCGGCCTTTTGCAGGTTCTCGCATTTGAAGAACAGCTGCGCGCCGGTCATCTCGTCCAGCATCCGGCTGGTCAGGACCGGGGTCACATGGACATGCGGCCTGATCCGGTCGCGGGCGCTGCGCATGTCGTCGAGGGTCGGGATCTGCATCGCTGCGTCCTTCATCATGCTGCCGCCTTCTGCGCGGCGGGAATGCTGTGGCGGTAATGATCCTGCGCCGCCGCCACGCCCGACCCAAGCGTCAGCGGCAGGCCCAGATCGGCCATCACCATCTCGGCGGTGGCGATGCCGGACAAGGCCATCACATCGGTCAGCATGCCCAGATGGCCGATGCGGAACACCTTGCCCGCCACATCGCCCAGACCCGTGCCAAAGGCCACGCCATAGGCATTCAGCGCATGGCCGACGATGCGGTTCGCGTCG
>NZ_RQRT01000130.1 GCF_004335005.1 Paracoccus nototheniae
GTTCAGCGGGCTGGGCGGTTCGCCGGTCGCGGGCTGGCGGTCGCGGCGGGGGGCGGCGATGTTGGGGATCGTGTCCAGCAGCAGCCGCGTATAGGGATGCTGGGGGTCGGTGAACAGATCCTCGGTCGCGGCCTGTTCGACGATGCGGCCCAGATACATGACCGCGATCTGGTCGGCCATGTGGCGCACGACCGACAGGTCATGCGAGATGAACAGATAGGTCAGGCCCAGATCGTCCTGCAACTGCCGCATCAGGTTCAGGATCTGCGCCTGCACCGACACATCAAGCGCCGACGTCGGCTCGTCACAGACCAGAAATTCGGGTTCCGAGGCCAGCGCGCGGGCGATGGAAATCCGCTGCCGCTGGCCACCCGAGAATTCATGCGGAAAGCGGTCGCCATCCTCGGGCGACAGGCCCACGGTGGTCAGCAGATCGGCCACGCGGGACCGGATCTCGGCCTCGGTGTCGCGCAGGCGGAATTCGCGGATCGGTTCGGCCACGATCTCGCGGACGCGCCAGCGGGGGTTCAGGCTGGCATGGGGATCCTGAAAGATCATCTGCGCCGCCAGCGGCTTGCCATCGCGGCCCGGTCCGAACAGGATCGCGCCTTCCGAGGGCTGATAAAGCCCGGTCACCAGCCGCGCGACGGTGGATTTGCCGCAACCGGATTCGCCCACCAGCGCCAGCGTCCGGCCCCGGGGCACGATGAAGGTCACATCGCGCACAGCATGCAGAAAGCGCCGGGGCTTGCGTTCCAGAACGCGGTTCAGCCAAGGGTCGGACACATCGAAGCGGCGCGACAGGGCGTCGACCTCCAGCGCGTTGGCGATATTTCTCATGCGACATCTTCCTTTTGCGCAAGAAAACAGGCGGCCCCCACGGCACCCAGCTGCGGGCGTTCGCGACGGCAGCGGGGACCGGCCACAGGGCATCGCGGATTGAAGGCGCAGCCCTTCGGGATCGCATGCAGGCGCGGCATCGCGCCGTCGATCTGTTCCAGCCGCGCAACCCGCGCCCCAAGCGCCGGGATCGAGCCCATCAGCCCGCGCGTATAGGGATGGCGCGGCGCGCCCAGCACCTCGGCCACCGGGCCGATCTCGACCACGCGGCCCGCATACATGACCGCGACCCGGTCGGCGGTTTCGGCGATGACGCCCATGTCATGGGTCACCAGCATCACCGCCGCGCCCTGATCCAGACACAGCTTGCGCAGCAAAGCGGTGATCTGCGCCTGAATGGACACATCAAGCGCCGTCGTCGGTTCATCCGCGATCAGCAGCGCGGGATCGCCCGCAAGCGCCAGCGCGATCACCACGCGCTGACGCATGCCGCCCGAAAACTGATGCGGGTAATGGCTGATGCGTTCGGGGGCGCCCGGAATGCCGACCTGCTGCAACAGCGCGATCGCGCGGGTGCGGGCGGCGGCGCGGGACAGGGGCTTGTGCAGGCGGATGGTCTCGATCAGCTGTTCGCCCACCGAAAAGAGCGGGTTCAGCGAGGTCAGCGGATCCTGAAAGATCGCGCCCACCGTCCGCCCCCGGATCTGCGCCATCTGCCGGTCGTTCAGGGTATCGGTGCGCTGCCCGGCGATGCGGATCTGACCGCCCGCGACGCGGCCCGGAGGCTCCAGCAGGCCCAGCACCGCCATGCCGGTCATGGATTTCCCCGCGCCGCTTTCGCCGACGACGCCCAGAATCTCGCCCGGCTGGATGGTGAACGAGACGCCGTCCAGCGCCACCAGCCTGCCGCGCCGGGTCTGGAATTCGACCGTCAGGTTTTCGACGGACAGCACGGGGTCGATGGCGGTGACGGCGTTCATGGCTGGCGCTCCGGCAGGGGGGGATAAGCGGGCGGAAAGATCTGCGCGACCGGCGGGTGGCCAAAGCTGCGCTGCGGATATTGCGCCACAAGGTCGTCGAACTGAGCCTGCGCCTGCGCGCGCGCCGCGTCCATGTCGATGCCCGCGACCTGACCGTCGCGCATCGACAGCCGCCCATCGACGATGGTGGCGCGGGTGACGCGGCCCGTGGCGCCATAGATCAGCGTCTGCACCGGATCGATGCGCGGCGCGATGCGGGCATCGGCCATGTCGAAGATCGCGATATCGGCCTTGGACCCCGGGCCAAGCCGCCCCAGATCGGGACGCTTCAACGCATCCGCCCCGGCCAGCGTGGCCGCATCGAAGAACTGCGCCGCACTGGCCGCATCGCCTTGCCCGGTGACGATGCGGTTGATCATCAGCCCGGTGGCCATGTTCAGCACCATGTCGGGCGGTGCGGTATCGGTGCCCATGCCGATGCGGATGCCCCGCGCGCGCAGATCGGAAAACGACCGCAGCGCCGATCCGTGCCGGGCCGAGACCAGCGGACAATGCGCCACCGTGACGCCGTGCTGGGCATAGCGCGCGATGTCGTCATCACTGGCGACCGTCGCATGCGGCGCGATCAGGCGGTCGGATAACAGACCCATCCCGTCCAGCCAGGCGGGCGCGGTGGTGCCATGCAGGCGAGCGACGGTCGCGCGCTCCATCTCTCCCTGCGCCATGTGCAGGCGGACGGGCATGTCCAGATCGCGGGCAAGATCCATGGTCCGGCGCAGCAGCGCCTCGGTGCAGGTCTCAACCCGGTCGGGCGCGAACATCCCCGAGATCAGGCCCCCCGCGCCGCCCTGAAGGCGCGCGGCAAAGGCGGCGGCGGCATCCAGTTCCGCCATGCCCCGCGCCTCGTCAAAGACCGGATGCATCGCGCCCTCACTGTCCAGAACCATCCCACCGCTGCGATAGGCAGGCCCCAGCCAGACGCGCAGGCCCAATTCATCGGCGGCCACAGCGGCGGCGTCGAATTCATCCACCGTCTCGCCCCATGCGCGATAGAACAGCGAGGCCACCGGCAGGGCCGAGGTGATCCCGTTCAGCAGCAGTTGCGCAAAGGCAAAGCGTTTCTGAAAGGCCAGCTGGTCGGGCGAATACATCTCGAGGCCCGGATAGTCATGCGGCCAGACGCGGCCCTTGCGCCAGCCGGGATGGTTGTCCATGCCCAGAACCGTGGTGTCCAGATCGGCCAGCGCATCCAGATCGACAAAGCCCGGCGCGATCAACACCTGACCCAGATCAAAGCGCTGCGCCACGGGGCCGTCAAAGGGGGCGCCCGCATGGATCACGCGGTCGCCCTCGATCACCACCTCGCCATCCTCGACCAGATGGCGCCCCGAGGGCAGGTCGGCGACGATCCAGCGCGCGGCCAGCGCCCACCGCCCCGCCGGGCGCGCACCAAGCGGCAGATCCTGCCAGCGCATCACGGCACCGCCGTCAGGGTGGCGCCGTCGCGCGCGGTGACGCGGCCCGTGGCCACGACCAGCTTGCGCGGCTTGCGGATCGAGATCGCCTCGGCCACCGTCTCGCCCTCGACCAGCACCAGATCGCCGCGTCCGCCGACCGTCAGCGCGTGATCGGCCACGTCGATGGCCCGCGCGCCCATGGTGGTGCAGATATCCATCGCCACGGCCAGCTCGTCATCGCGGCGCAGGTTGTTGCGCATGCCTACGAACATCGCACGTTCCAGCATGTCGCCATCGCCATAGGGGCCCCATGTGTCGCGGAACCCGTCATTGCCCGCGCCCATGCGCACCCCCGCCCCGGTGACGCGCAGCACCATCGGCACATCGCGCGAGGCGGGCGCGGTGGTCAGGATCGGAATGTCCAGTTCGGCGCAGGTGTCGATCAGCCCTTGCGTGCGCTGCCAGTCGCCAAAGCCCAGACAAAAGGCATGGCTGACGGCCACGCGGCTGCTCATCCCAAGCGCGCGGGTGCGCTCAAAGATCATCTCCATCGAAAACGCGCCCAATTCGCCCGGTTCGTGCAGATGGATGTCGATGGGCTTGCCGTGTTTCTGCGACAGGGCGAAGACGGTATCCAGATGGCCCTTGGGGTCTTTTTCCATCGCGCAGGGGTCGATGCCGCCGATCAGATCGGCGCCCATGGCCAGCGCCTCGTCCAGCAGCTCGGCGGTGCCGGGGCGGGGCATCTGGCCCGATTGGGGAAAGGCGACGATCTGGATTTCGACCTGACCGGCCAGCGCCTGACGGGTGCGCATCACGCCCTCGATCGCGGCCAGACCCTGTTCAGTATCAACATCGACATGGCTGCGGATCAGCGTCGTGCCAAAAGCCATCGACTGCAGCACCTGCCGCATGGATTGCAGATGCGGATCAAGCCCATAGGCCTTTTTCACGGCGCGTTCATTGTCGATCTTGTCGATCAGGCGGGGGCCGACGGCGTTCACATACCACGGCCAGCCCAGCAGGGATTTGTCCAGATGGGTATGGGCATCGACCAGACCGGGAATGGCAATGCGACCGCCCGCATCCTCGACCGCCACGCCGGGCGCGGCAAGATCGGGGCCGATGGCGGCGATGCGGCCGTCCCGGATCAGGATATCGGCAGGCTCGGCGCCCATCGGGCGGGCGTTGGTGATCAGCAGGTCCATCGGCATATCCTTCAGCGAAGTTTCGGGTTCAGCGCGTCGCGCAGCCAGTCGCCCAGCAGGTTGATCGACACGACCAGCAGGCACAATTGCAGGGCCGGAAAGACGACGATCCACCACGACCCGGAAAACAGATACTGGTTTCCGATCCGGATCAACGTCCCAAGCGAGGGCTGTTCGGGCGGCATGCCCACGCCCAGAAAGGACAGCGTCGCCTCGATCAGGATGCCCAGGCCAAAGCTGAGCGTGGCGGCCACCAGCAGCGGCGTCGTGGTGTTGGGCAGGATGTGGCGCAGCATGATCTTGCGCCCCGAGGCGCGGATCAGCCGGGCGGCCTGCACATATTCCTTGTTGCGTTCGACCATGGTCTGGGCACGCACCGTTCGGGCATATTGCACCCAGGCCGACAGCGAAATCGCCAGCACGATGACAGCCGAGGCTCCGGCCTCGCGCCAGCCCGGGGGCAGCGCCTCGCGCGCCACGGCGGACACGAGGATCGCGATCAGCATGGTCGGCATCGACAACAGCACATCGCCGATGCGCATCAGCAGGCTGTCCGCCCAGCCCCCGTAATAGCCCGCGACCAGCCCAAGCGTCGCCCCCACCACCAGCGACAGCGCGACCGAGGCCGCGCCGATGATGATCGACGCGCGCGAGCCATAGAGGATCGCCGACAGCATGTCGCGGCCCTGCAGGTCGGTGCCCAGCAGATAGGGCCATTGCCCGCCTTGGGTCCAGATCGGCGGGATCTCGGCGTTCCACAGCTCCAGCGCGGCCAGATCATAGGGGTTCTGCGGGGTGATCCATGGCGCGAAAAAGGCGGTCAAGATCAGCAGGACCAGCAGCAGGGCGGCGAGGACCGCGACGGGCGACCGGCAAAAGCTGTCCCACAGATCGCTGTCGCGCAGCCGCCTGCGCGGTGCGGGGGCAGGGGGGATGGGGG
>NZ_RQRT01000131.1 GCF_004335005.1 Paracoccus nototheniae
CGGGGCTGCCGCCACGGGTTCGGGCGCTGCCGCCGGGGCGGGTTCGGGGTCGTCATTGCGGTTCGACAGGCCAAGGCGGTGGACCTTGCCGATCACCGCATTGCGGGTGACGCCCCCCAGTTCCTTGGCGATGGCGCTGGCCGACTGGCCCTCGGACCACATGCGCTTCAGCGTCTCGACACGTTCATCCGTCCAGGACATGGCTGCCTTTCCGGGCGGGCTTCTTCGTGCCGCCCCATCTTGTAACCTGCGATTGGCCCCGTCACAAACGGGATGCCGAGATTTAGCTGCCGGATGCCGGAAATTCAAGGACTGCCAGATGACCCCGACCAGATTGCCGCCCGCACCCGCCCTGTCCGACAGTCCCGCCATGGGCGTGCGCCGGTTCGGGCGCGTCAACTGGCTGGGCCTGCGCACGCTGGCACGGCGCGAGGTCATGCGGTTCATGGCCGTCTGGCAGCAGACGATCTTTGCCCCGCTGATGACGGCGGCGCTGTTCGTGATGGTGTTTTCGCTGGCGCTTGGGGCCGGGCGGGGCGACATCATGGGCCTGCCCTATCTGGTTTTTCTGGGGCCGGGCATCCTGATGATGACGGTGATCCAGAACGCCTTCGCCAACACCTCCAGTTCGATCACCGCGGCCAAGGTGCAGGGCAATATCGTTGACACTCTGATGCCGCCGCTGTCTGCCGGAGAGCTGCTGGCAGGCTATCTGGCCGGATCGGTCGTGCGCGCCGGGCTGGTGGCCTTGGTCATCGGCACGGGCATGGTGCTGGTCACCGGGCGCGGCATCGCCCATCCGGGCTGGACGCTGGTCTTCGTCCTGCTGGCGGCGCTGATGCTGGGGGGCCTGGGGATTCTGGCCGGGATTCTGGCGCAGAAGTTCGACCAGATGGCGGCGATCACCAATTTCATCATCACGCCCCTCAGCTTTTTGTCGGGCACCTTCTATTCCGTGCAGGCCCTGCCGCAGCCCTTCAACATGCTGTCGCACTGGAACCCGATCTTTTATCTGATCGACGGGGCGCGCTATGGCGTCACCGGGGTCAGCGACGCGCCGGTCTGGCGCGGGGCGCTGATCTGCACCGGCGTGGTCGTCGGCGTGCTGTCTCTGGGCTGGCGCTGGCTGCGCTCGGGCTATCGGATGAAGCCCTAAAGTGGACCCTTGCGCTGCCGGTCGCGCCAGACCAGCAGCCCGGCGCCCGACACCAGCACGGCGGCGCCCGCCAGGCTGACGGCGTCGGGCAAAACGCCAAAGATCCACAGATCGAACCCCGCCGCCCAGACCAGCGTCAGGTAAAAGAACGGCGCCACGAAACTGGCATCCGATTGCCGCATCGCCGCCAGGTTCAGCATCTGCGCCCCCGCCATCAGCAGCCCGATGGCCAGCAAGGCCAGCCCCTGCGCGGCATTGGGCGTCACCCAGATCAGCGCGGCGGCGGCCAGTGCGATCACCGTGCCCATGCTGTTGTTGACCAGCATGATCTGCAACGGCGGCTCGCGACGCGTCAGACGTTTGATGAAGATCGCCTCCAGCCCCATGGCGGCGGCGGCCCCAAGCGCCAGGGCGGCAGCAGGCTGCAGCGCCTGACCGGGCCGCAGCAGGATCACCGCCCCGATCAGCGCGATGGCGGCGGCGGTCCAGCGGATCGGCCCGACCCGTTCGCCCAGCAGCGGAATGGCCAGCATCATGGTGAAGGCCGGCGACAGAAAGCTGATCGCGGTGGCGTCGGGCAGGGGCATCCGCGCCACGGCGGCGAACATCAGCGAAATCCCGACCCAGCCACAGACCGTGCGCCCCAGATGCGTGGACCAGCGCGGGCCAGTCCCGCCCTGACGGGACAGGCCCGGGCGCAGGATCGCCACCACCACCAGCACCCCGCACAGGGCAAAGGCGAACCGCCCCAGACTGACCATCAGCGGCGGCAAGGCCGGTCCCAGCACCCCGGTCCCGATCGCCTTGGCCAGCAGCGAGGTCGCCGCATAAAGCCCCGTTGCGCCGACCATGAAGGCGACGGTCCGGCCCCGATAATCCTGTTGCGGTTCCATATCCTGCCCCATGGCTGCGCCTTGACCTCTCTCTGGCGGATTTTCCCGCTTGCGTCAAAGCGCGAACCGGACCATCCTTTGCGCCATGAACGAACGACGCGCCCTGATCTCCCGACGCTGATGCTGCCCCTGACCGGGCCCGCATCCCTGTCCCTGTTCGTCGTTCTGACCCCCCCCCATTTTCCGCTGCCGGAGCCTTTTGCCATGATCCCTCATGTCCTGCCGACCTATAACCGCGCCCCTCTTGCTTTCGAACGGGGCGAGGGGTCTTGGGCCATCACCGCCGACGGCACGCGCTATCTGGATCTGGGCGCGGGGATCGCGGTCAATGTGCTGGGCCATGCGAACCCCGATCTGGTCGCGGCACTGACCCATCAGGCGGGGCGGATCTGGCATGTCTCGAACCTTTATCAGATTCCGGAACAGGAAAAGCTGGCCGACATGCTGGTCGATGCGACCTTTGCCGATACCGTCTTCTTCACCAATTCCGGGACCGAGGCGGCGGAACTGGCCATCAAGATGGTGCGCAAATACTGGGATCATGCGGGCGATCCCGACCGGACCCAGATCCTGACCTTCGAGGGGGCTTTCCACGGTCGCTCGACAGGCGCCATCGCGGCCTCGGGGGCGGACAAGATGGTCAAGGGCTTTGGCCCGCTGATGCCGGGTTTCCGCACCCTGCCCTGGGGCGATCACGAGGCGCTGCGGGCCGCCGTCAGCGACCGCACCGCCGCCATCATGATCGAGCCGGTGCAAGGCGAGGGCGGCATCCGCCCGCTGCCCGATGCCTGCCTGAAGGGCCTGCGCGAGATCTGCGACCAGACCGGCGCGCTTCTGGTGCTGGACGAGGTGCAATGCGGCATGGGCCGGACGGGTCGCCTTTTCGCGCATGAATATGCGGGCATCACCCCGGATATCATGATGGTCGCCAAGGGCATCGGCGGCGGCTTCCCCTTGGGCGCGGTGCTGGCCACGGAACAGGCGGCGGCACCGATGGTGGCGGGCAGCCATGGCTCGACCTATGGCGGCAACCCGCTGGCCTGCGCCGTGGGGGCCGTGGTCATGCAGATCGTCGCCGATCCCGCCTTTCTGGCCGAGGTGAACCGCAAGGGCGCCCTGTTTCGCCAAAAACTCGAAGGTCTGGTCGCCGCCCATCCCGACGTCTTCGAAGGCGTGCGCGGCCAGGGCCTGATGTTGGGGCTGAAATGCCGCGCGGCCCCCGCCGATCTGGTCCGCGCGGCCTATGACCAGCATCTGCTGACGGTTCCCGCCGCCGACATGACCCTGCGCCTGCTGCCGCCGCTGAACATCACGGATGAGGATATTGCCGAGGCCGTCGCCCGCCTCGACCGCGCCGCCGCCTCCCTCCGCTGAAGACGACAGGCAACGCCCACCCCACAGGCATCTTCTTCACAAAAATATCCCGGGGGGGGCCGCGCGGCAGCGCGGTGGGGGCGGCGCCCCCTTTTCCCCGCGCCCGCCCCTTGACCCGGGCGGTGCAAGCGGGCTTCCATGACAAAAATCGCCGAAAGACCGAACCGATGACGCATTTTCTGGACATCCACACGACCGACAAGGCCGCCCTGCGGTCGATCATCGACACCGCACAGGCGATGAAGACCGCCCGCAACAGCCGCCCCAAGGGCACGCCCGACGACGACCAGCCGCTGGCCGGGCGCATGGTGGCGCTGATCTTCGAAAAACCCTCGACCCGCACGCGCGTCAGCTTCGACGTGGGCGTGCGGCAGATGGGCGGCCAGACAATGATCCTGTCGGGATCGGAAATGCAGCTGGGCCATGGCGAGACGATCGCCGACACGGCGCGCGTCCTGTCGCGCTATGTCGATCTGATCATGATCCGCACGTTTGAGGAAGCGACCCTGCAGGAGATGGCGGAATATGCCAGCGTGCCGGTGATCAACGGGCTGACCAACCGCACCCATCCCTGCCAGATCATGGCCGATGTCATGACCTTCGAGGAACATCGCGGGCCGATCGCGGGCAAGAAGGTGGTCTGGTCGGGCGATGGCAACAATGTCTTTGCCAGCTTTGCCCATGCGGCGGGGCAGTTCGGCTTTGATCTGACCTTCACCGGCCCGCCGCCGCTGGACCCGGAACCCGCCTGTCTGGACTATGCCGCAAAGATGGGCCACCCGGTCACCATCGAACGCGATCCCGCAAAAGCCGTGATCGGCGCCGATCTGGTCGTGACCGACACCTGGGTCAGCATGCATGATCCGCAATCGGCCAAGGAACGCCGCCACAACCAGCTGCGCGGCTATCAGATCAATCAGGCGCTGATGGATCAGGCCCGGCCCGACGCGTTGTTCATGCACTGCCTGCCCGCGCATCGCGAGGATGAGGTGACCAGCGCCGTCATGGACGGCCCGGCCTCGGTCATCTGGGACGAGGCCGAGAACCGGCTGCATGCGCAAAAGGCCATCATGCGGCATTGTCTGGGCCTGTGACCCTGCGGACGGGTGGCCAGCGCCACCCGGCGAGACAACCCGTCTTCGCGCCTGGGCGCGATGACGGCGGTTTGAGCGCGGTGCGGTCAAGACGGTCTTGCGTCCGGGCGCGCGCCGGGTGCTTGCTGCGGACAGATCATGGGGGCCTTGCCAATGCGCAGTTTCGATTTCAGCTCGTGGCAGGGTGTCCTGACGACCGTTCTGGGGCTGGCGCTGTTCGCCTTTATCGGCGTTGGAATCCGGGTGCTGGTCATGCTGACCATCCAGCAACGCCAACAGCGCATGAACCGCCAGATCAATGAACGGCTCAAGACACTGATTGCGGCCTATCGGGTGCTGGGCGGCTCCTTCACCGGGGCGCTGACCGTCAGCCCGGCGCATCTGCGCGAATTGCGCGCGCCTGTCGAGGGCATCCCGACCTTGGACGGCACCGTCGGTCCGACGGATGAGGGTGGCACGCCAGCCTCGGACCGCCCGCGCCGCATCCGCGATGCGGGCGAGGCTGCGCTGGCCGACATCCTGTTGCTGGGCACCGAGGAACATGTGCGTCTGGCCGGACAGGCGGCCAGCGACATGGCGGCAGGCCAGCCGATCCACACGGCGGAACTGGTCATCTCGCTGCGCCGCTATATCCGCATGGCGCTGGATCTGGAGGAAATTCCGGCCGGGCTTTCCATCCCCCTGCAGGGCCCGACCCGTCCCCAAAGCAGCGGGGGGCGTGCCAAGGGCGACTCTGGTCGCGGTGGCGCTGGTGGCGGGGGCGGAATGGG
>NZ_RQRT01000132.1 GCF_004335005.1 Paracoccus nototheniae
TCGGGTTCTGGCGCGGGGGCTGCGGATCGAGGCGCGGGTGGGGGAATGGACCTGTCTGATGGGCGCATCGGGCGTGGGGAAATCCACGCTTGGGCGGATGGTGGCGGGGCTGCCGGTGGCGGCGCTGTTGCAGGGCTGTCTGCGGGTGCCGATGGGGCCGGTCGCGGTGATGGGGCAATCGGATCAGCTGCTGCCCTGGGCCAGCGCGCTGGCGAATGTCACCATCGGGGCGCGGCTGCGGGGCGCGCGGCCCGATGTCGCGCGGGCCTATGCGCTGCTGGAGGCGCTTGGGCTGGCGGGGATGGCGGATCGTCGTCCGGGCGCCCTGTCGGGCGGTCAGCGCCAGCGGGTCGCGCTGGCCCGCACGCTGATCGAGGATGCGCCGCTGGTGGTTCTGGACGAGCCGTTTTCGGCGCTGGATGCCGCGACGCGGGCGGCGATGCAGGATCTGGCGGCGACTGCGCTGGCGGGGCGCACGGTCATCCTGATCACCCATGACCCGTTGGAGGCCGCGCGGCTTGGCCAGCGGGCCTATCTGATCGGCGGCGCGGGCAGCAGGCCCCTGCCCCTGCCGCCCGGCCCGGTGCCGCGCCCGCTGGACGCGCCCGATGTGCTGGCCGCGCAGGCGGATCTGTTCGCGGCGCTGATGCGGCCTTTGGCGTCGTGACCGTGGGTCGGGCAGGCCTGCGGGCGCGGCGGATGGCCGGGGCGCTGCTGGTCGCCGGGACCGGGCTGGCGTTGTGGCAGGCGCTGGTCTGGGCCACGGGCGTGCCGCCGTTCATCCTGCCCGGACCGGGGCAGGTGGGCGCGGCGCTGATCCGCCATGGCCCGATGCTGGCCGAGAATGCGCGCTTCACGCTGGCCAATCTGGCGATGGGGATGGCAGCGGGGATCGCGCTTGGGCTGGCGACGGCGCTGAACCTTGCGCTGTCGCCCTTTGCGCGGGTCTTGCTGCGTCCGATGCTGGTGGCGGCGCAGGCTGTGCCGGTCTTTGCGCTGGCCCCCGTGGTCACGCTATGGCTGGGCTATGGCGCACCGTCCAAGGTGGTCATGGTGGCGCTGGTCGTCTATTTCCCCGTCACCTCGGTCCTGTTCGATGCGCTGATGCGTCCGCCCCCGGCGCTGGAGGATCTGGCCCGGATGATGCGGGCGCGGCCCCTGCCCTGCCTGCTGCTGATCCGGCTGCCCCATGCGCTGCCCGCGCTTGGATCGGGGCTGCGGCTGGCCGCCGTGCAGGCGCCGCTGGCGGTGATCATCGGGGAATGGGTGGGGTCCAGCCGCGGCCTTGGGCATGTGATGCTGATGGCCAACGGGCGCGGGCAGACCGACCTGATGTTCGCGGCGCTGGCGGTGCTGGCGGCGATGGGGATGGGGCTGTTTGCCGGTGCCGGGCTGATCCAGCAGCGGTTGGAACGGGGCCGCCCCTGAAGGGCGGCCCGGCTGATTACCACGAGGTCAGGACGGCGCCCTCGTATTTCTCGTCGATGAAGGCTTTGACCTCGGGGCTGTGATAGGCCTCGACCAGCGTCTGGACCCAGGGCTCGGCCTCGCGGCCTTCCTGCACGACCAGGATGTTGACATAGGGGCTGTCGGCCTTTTCCATCGCGATCGCGTCGTCTTTGGGCGACAGGCCCGAGGCCAGCGCATAGTTGGTGTTGATGATCGCGATATCGGCATCGGCCAGCGTGCGCGGCAGTTGCGCCGCGTCCAGTTCCAGAAAGCGCAGACCCTTGGGGTTCTCGGCCACGTCCAGAGGGCTGGGGACAAGGCCCGTGCCCTCGGTCAGGGTGATGATCCCCAGATCCTGCAGGATCAGCAGCGCGCGCCCGCCATTCGTCGGATCGTTGGGAATCGCGACCTGTGCGCCCTCGGGCAGATCGTCCATCGAGGTCAGGCTGTCCGAATAGATGCCCATGGGCGTGGTGATCGTGGTCCCCACCTCGACCAGACCGAAGCCGCGATCGGCCATCTGGTTTTCCAGATAGGGGCGGTGCTGAAAGCTGTTGGCATCCAGATCGCCATCGGCCAGCGCCTGATTAGGGACGACGTAATCGGAAAACTCGATCACCTCGATGTTCAGACCAAGGGGGGCGGCCACCTTGGCCACCTCTTCCATGATCTCGCCATGTTCGCCGGGCGAGACGCCGACGGTGATGTCTTCGGCCAGAGCGGTCGAGGCCATGGCGGCGGTGCCGAGAGCCAGAGCGGAAACGAGGGTTGTCAGACGCAGCATGGGATTGGTCCTTTCTTGTCTGCAGACGGGGAAACGTTACAGGCCGCGATTGCGGGGGGCGCGACGGTCGACGCGGGCGGCGATCCATTCGCCAAGCGACTGGACCAGCTGCACCAGCACGATCAGGATGACGACCACCGCCGCCATCACCTCGGGCATGAAACGCTGGTATCCATAGCGGATGCCCAGATCGCCCAGACCCTGCCCGCCGACCGCCCCGACCATCGCGGAATAGCCGATCAGGCTGACCACGGCCAGCGTCAGGCCAAGCGTGATCGCGGGCAGCGCCTCGGGGATCAGCACGCGGGTAATGATCTGCAACGGCGTGGCGCCCATCGCGCGGGCGGCCTCGATCAGGCCCTGATCGACCTCGCGGATGGCGTTTTCGACCAGCCGGGCGATGAAGGGGATCGCGGCCAGCGTCAGCGGCACCATGGCCGCATTGGTGCCGATCGAGGTGCCGGCGATCATGCGGGTAAAGGGAATGATCGCCACCACCAGAATGATGAAGGGAACGGACCGGGTGGCGTTGACCACCAGCCCCAGCCCCTTGTTGATCCAGGGCGCCGCCAGCAATTCGCCGCGCTGCGAGGTGGCCAGAAACACGCCCAAAGGCAGCCCGCCCAAGGTGCCCAGCACCGAGGAGATGGCGACCATCCACAGGGTCTGCAGCGTCGCGTCCCACAACAGGGGGATCAGGTTAGCGGACATGGCCCAAAGCCTCCGTGATCAGCCCGTGGGTTTCCAGAAATGCCCGGGTGCGGTCGCCCTGATCGGCCGGGACCGAGATCAGCAGGTTGCCGAAAGGCCGTTGGCCGATTTCCTCGATGGCACCGCCCAGAATATTGGCGCTGATGCTCAGTTCGGTGGCCAGCCGGGCCAGCATCGGATCGGTCGCATGGGTTCCCGCAAAGGTCACGCGAATGACCTGATCGCCGGGCGGATCCTGATGCAGCCGCCCCGAGACAAAGGCGGGCAGCGTGGTCCCGGTCACGCCCGACAGAAAGCTGCGGGTGGTGGGATGGGTGGGACGGGTGAAGATGTCATAGGTCGGCCCGGATTCCACGATGCGGCCCGCCTCGATCACCGCCATATGGGTAGAGATATCGCGCAGCACCGCCATCTCATGCGTGATCAGCAGGATGGTCAGGCCCAGATCGCGGTTGATCTGGACCAACAGCTCCAGCACGGTCTGGGTGGTCTCGGGGTCCAGCGCGCTGGTCGCCTCGTCCGACAGCAGAACCTGCGGGCCCGTGGCCAGGGCCCGGGCGATGCCGACGCGCTGTTTCTGGCCGCCCGACAGTTCCGCCGGATAGCGGTCGGCCAACGGGCCAAGGCCCACCTGATCGATCAGCTGATCGACCCGCGCGCGGATCTGCGCGCCGGGCGTGCCCGCGATCTGCAGCGGCAGGGCGATGTTGCCGCGCACCGTGCGCGAGGCCAGCAGATTGAAGTGCTGAAAGATCATCCCGACATTGCGCCGGATCGCGCGCAGGGCGGGGCCGCGCGCCTGTCCGACATCCTGCCCGGTGACCTCGACCCGGCCCTCGGTTGGGCGTTCCAGGCCGTTCACCATGCGCAGCAGCGTGGACTTGCCCGCGCCCGATCTGCCGATGATGCCGGTGATGCTGCCCGCAGGCACGGTCAGAGAGATGTCGGCCAAGGCCGTCACCTGTCCATCTGCCTTGGGATAGGATTTGCCCAGCCCGTCAAAGATGATCGCCGCGTTTTGCGCCGTGCCGGTCATGATCCCTGCCCGCTTGCCGAAAGTCAGGGCGGGGGCATGCCCGAAACCGCGCCCGGACGCAAGCCGGTCGGAACCCGGTCCCCACGGCCCCGCAAGGACCGGCATTCGCGCCCCCGGCCCGGCGCCGGAACAGATGACGCCGGGCCGGGGCAAGGCCGGAACCAATGGCCGACCGGGGCGATGCAGCAGCCGATGCGCGTTCTTATTCCGCCGCAGGCGCCAGAGGCCGCGCCAGAAGCCCGGTCAGGATGCTGCGCAGGGTATCGGGGCGAAACGGTTTCTCGATCAGCGGCGCATGATCGAAGCCCTGCGGCAGATGTTCGCGCCCATAGCCCGAGACGAAGCAGAAGGGCACCGACAGGCTGTCGAACAGGGCCGCGACCTCGTCCACCGGTTCGCCCTTCAGATTGCCGTCCAGCAAGGCCAGATCGATGGGACCGGCGCGCCCGGCCTCCAGCGCCTCGGCGACGCTGCGGGCGACGCCGGTGACGATGGCGCCCGCATCCTCCAGCTCGAAGCGCAGGTCCAGCGCGACCAGCGGCTCGTCCTCGACCAGCAGAACCCGGCAACCGTCCAGCGTCGCG
>NZ_RQRT01000133.1 GCF_004335005.1 Paracoccus nototheniae
CGACGCGAACCGCATCGTCGGCCATGCGCTGAATGCCTATGGCGTGGCCTTTGGCACGGGTCTGGGCGATGTGGCGGGCAAGGTGTTCCGCATCGGCCATCTGGGCATGCTGACCGATGTGATGGCCCTGTCCGGCATCGCCACCGCCGAGATGGTGATGGCCGATCTGGGCCTGCCGGTGACGCTTGGGTCGGGCGTGGCGGCGGCGCAGGATCATTACCGCCACAGCATTCCCGAAGCCCAGAAGGCGGCGGCATGATGAAGGACGCAGCGATGCAGATCCCGACCCTTGACGACGTGCGCAGCGCCCGCGACCGGATCAGGCCGCATGTCCATGTGACCCCGGTCCTGACCAGCCGGATGCTGGACGAGATGACCGGCGCGCAGCTTTTCTTCAAATGCGAGAACCTGCAAAAGGCGGGCGCCTTCAAGGCGCGCGGCGCCAGCAATGCGGTCTTTGGCCTGTCGGATGCGCAGGCCGCGCGGGGCGTGGCCACGCATTCCAGCGGCAATCACGGCACCTGTCTGGCCTATGCCGCCGGGCGGCGGGGCATTCCCTGCACGGTCGTCATGCCCCACACCGCCCCGCAGGCCAAGAAGGACGCCGTACGCGGCTATGGCGCGCGGGTGGTGGAATGCGACCCCTCGACCACCTCGCGAGAGGCGGTGTTCGCGCGGGTGGTGGAAGAGACGGGGGCCGAATTCGTGCATCCCTATAACGATCCCCGGGTGATCGCGGGGCAGGCCACCTGTTCGGCGGAAATGATCGAACAGATCGACGCACTGGGCGCGGTGATTGCGCCCATCGGCGGCGGCGGCATGGTGTCGGGCACCTGCCTGACGCTGTCGGCGCTGGCGCCGGGGGTGCGCATCTATGCCGCCGAGCCGGAACAGGCCGACGATGCGATGCGCAGCTTTCGCGCCGGTCACATCATCGCCGACGATGCGCCCGACACGATCGCCGACGGGCTCAAGGTGCCGCTGAAGGATCTGACCTGGCATTTCGTCCAAGCCCATGTCACCGATATCCTGACCGCATCCGAGGATGAGATCGTCGAGGCGATGAAACTGATCTGGAAACGGCTCAAGATCGTGGCCGAACCGTCCAGCGCGGTGCCGCTGGCGGTGATCCTGAAGAACCCATCGGTCTTTGCCGGCGCGCGCGTCGGTGTGATCATCACGGGCGGCAATGTCGATCTGGACCGCCTGCCCTGGAACCAAGGACAAACCCAATGAACGCCCATGCAGAATTCGCCGGTCTCGAGGTCGGCTATGACATCCCCGCGCTGCCCGGCATGGATCTGGCCGATGTCCAGACGCCCTGCCTGATCCTGGATCTGGACGCGCTGGAACGCAACATCCGCAAGATGGGCGATTACGCCCGCGCCCATGGCATGCGCCATCGGGCCCATGGCAAGATGCACAAATCGGTCGACGTGCTGAAATTGCAGGAACGGTTGGGCGGCGCCATCGGCGTCTGCTGCCAGAAGGTGTCCGAGGCCGAGGTGTTCGTGCGCGGCGGCATCAAGGATGTGCTGGTGTCCAATCAGGTGCGCGACCCGGCCAAGATCGACCGTCTGGCCCGCCTGCCGCTGCGGGGCAGCCGGATCATCGTCTGCGTCGATGATGTGGACAATGTGGCCCAGCTGTCGGCGGCCGCGCAGAAGCACGGCACCACGCTGGAATGTTTCGTGGAGATCGACTGCGGCGCCGGGCGCTGCGGGGTGAAGACAACCGAGGCGGTCGTGCAGATCGCCCGGGCCATCGACGCGGCGCCGGGGCTGAAATTCACCGGCATTCAGGGCTATCAGGGCGCGATGCAGCACATCGACAGCTTTGACGACCGCAAGGCGAAACTGGACGCGGCCATCGCGCAGGTCCGCGACGCGGTCGAGGCGCTGACCGCCATCGGGCTGGCGCCCGAACTGGTGTCGGGCGGCGGCACCGGGTCGTATTATTTCGAGGCCAATTCCGGCGTCTTCAACGAACTGCAATGCGGCAGCTATGCCTTTATGGATGCCGATTACGGGCGGATTCTGGACAAGGACGGGGCCCGGATCGATCAGGGCGAATGGGAAAACGCGCTGTTCATCCTGACCAGCGTCATGAGCCATGCCAAGCCGCATCTGGCGGTCGTCGATGCGGGCCTCAAGGCGCAGTCGGTGGACAGC
Organism: Paracoccus nototheniae; assembly: GCF_004335005.1. Taxonomy (GTDB): domain Bacteria; phylum Pseudomonadota; class Alphaproteobacteria; order Rhodobacterales; family Rhodobacteraceae; genus Paracoccus; species Paracoccus nototheniae. Next base: position 2,172 of record NZ_RQRT01000133.1, read on the forward strand.
GGCCTGCCGGTGATCCACGGGCGGACGGATGTCAAATACATCAAATGTTCCGACGAACATGGCGTGGTCGAGGATGCGGGCGGGGTTCTGGCGATCAATGAAAAGCTGCGCCTGATCCCCGGCCATTGCGACCCGACCTGCAATGTCCATGACTGGTATGTGGGCGTGCGCGGCGGCAAGGTCGAGGTGTTGTGGCCGGTCTCGGCCCGTGGCAAGGCGTATTAAGCGAACCCGACCCCAACAACAGGAAAACCCATGATTATTGTCCCTGAACGCGAAATCGCGGGCCTCGTCTCGGCATCCGATTGCTTTGTGGCGATCGAGGCGGTTTTTGCCGCGATGGCCCGCGACCGGGCGGTCAACTTCCCGGTCATCCGCGAGGCGATCGGCCATGCCGATGCGCTTTACGGGTTCAAATCCGGCTTTGATCGCGAATCCCTGGCGCTTGGGCTGAAATCGGGCGGGTTCTGGCCGCAGAACATGGACAAGGGGCTGACCAATCATCAGTCCACGATCTTTCTGTTCGATGCCGATACCGGGCAATGCCGCGCGGTGGTGGGGGGCAATCTGCTGACCGCGCTGCGCACGGCGGCGGCCTCGGCCGTGTCGATCCGGCATCTGGCGCGCAAGGATGCGCGGGTGCTGGGGATGATCGGCGCGGGGCATCAATCGACCTTTCAACTGCGGGCGGCGCTGGATCAGCGCAGCTTCGACAAGGTCGTGGCCTGGAACCTGCATCCTCAGGGGCTGGATCGTCTGGCGGCGGTCGCTGCCGAACGGGGCATCCCCTTCGAGGTGGTCGATCTGGACCGTTTGGGGGCCGAAGCCGATGTGATCATCACCATCACCTCGTCCTTCGCGTCGATCCTGAAGGCTGTGCAGGTCCGTCCGGGCACGCATCTGGCCTGCATGGGCACCGACACCAAGGGCAAGCAAGAGGTCGAGGCCGCGCTGCTGGCCCGCGCCACCGTCTTTACCGACGAGGTCGCCCAATCCGTCACCATCGGCGAGGCGCAGCATGCCGTCGGGCAGGGGCTGATCGCGGAAGGCGACATCGTGCAGATCGGCGCGGTCATCAATGGCGATCATCCGGGCCGGACCTCGGATGATCAGATCACGCTGTTCGACGGGACGGGCGTGGGGCTGCAGGATCTGGCCGTCGCCTCGGCCGCCGTGGATCTGGCGGTGCGGCGCGGGGTCGCCACCACGGTCGATCTGACCTGACCGCCGCGACTTTGGTCGCAGCGCGGTCCGCCTTGGCTGGCCATGGCCCCCCAAGTGGTTGCACAATCTGCAAGCACTGAGGGGGGCTTTATGGACGATCATTCCGACGCCGATCTGGGCATCGTCGATCCGGCGCGCGCCAGCGTCATGGCCGTGGCACGCGATGTGGCGGGAACGCTGATCGGTCACGACTGGCTGGTCGAACGCCTGCTGATCGCCTATCTGACCGGCGGGCATGTGCTGCTGGAGGGGCCTCCGGGCATCGCCAAGACGCGGGCGGTCAAGCAACTGGCCGCGCGCCTGCCGGGCGAACATGCCCGCATCCAATGCACGCCCGACCTGCTGCCCTCGGATTTGACCGGCAGTCAGATCTTTCGCCCCGAAACCGGCGCGTTCGATTTCATGCCCGGCCCGGTCTTTCACAACATCGTTCTGGTGGACGAGATCAACCGCGCCCCCCCCAAGGTGCAATCCGCCCTGCTGGAGGCGATGGCCGAGGGGCAGGTGACCACCGGCGGCGTCACCCGCCCGCTGCCCCAGCCCTTCATGGTCGTTGCCACCCAGAACCCGATCGAACACGAGGGCACCTTTCCGCTGCCCGAGGCGCAGATGGACCGCTTTCTTCTGCATCTGCGGCTGGATCTGCCGGGTGCCGAGGCCGAACGCGCCATCCTGGATCTGGTCGAGGCCGAGGGGCGCGGCGCCCCCGCCGCCGCCCTGACCCATGTCACCGCCGCCCAGTTGCAGCAGGCGCGCGCGCAGGTGGCGACGGTGGTGCTGGCCCCGGTGCTGAAAGATTTCATCATCCGGCTGGTTGTGGCGACCCGGCCCGGCGGCGTGCTCGCGGCGGCGGTCGAACATCCCGTCTCGCCGCGTGGCACGCTGGCCCTGGCGGCGGCGGTGCGGGCGCGGGCCTGGTTGCAGGGCCGCGATCATGGCCTGCCCGAGGATGTGCAGGCGCTGGCCCCCGACGCGCTGGCCCATCGGCTGGTGCCCAACTGGAAGGCCGCCAGCGAGGGGCAGGATGGCCGCGCCCTGATCGCCGAGGCCCTGCGTCAGGTCACCCCGTGGTAGGCGGATGGTGACCGGTTGGCAGACGGCGCCCGGCATCGCGCTGACGGTGCAGGCGCTGCTGGCGCTGCAGGCCGGAC
>NZ_RQRT01000134.1 GCF_004335005.1 Paracoccus nototheniae
TGGCGCGTTACGCCGCGCGCTATCCCGACCGCATCCGCAACATCAGCACCGGCGGCAATCTAGGCGTCTCGGCCAATTACCAGCATTGCTTTCGCGAGGCGGCGGGTAATCACGTTGCCATTCTGGATGGCGACGATGTGCATCTGCGTTTGCGCGGCGACACGGTCATCGTCGAATCGAAGGGTGCGGACCGCGAGGCGCTGGAAAAGCTGATCCTTGCCGTCGGCAACATTCAGGGCATCGCCAAGGTCGAGGCCGACCTGCCACCCGAGGCGCCTCAGCCGGTGTTCCACACCGTCGCCAAGGGCGAGACCCTGTCGGCGATCGCCAAGGCGCACCTGGGCGATGCCTCGAAATACAATGCCATATTCGAGGCGAACCGCCCGATGCTGAGCGATCCGGACAAGATCTATCCGGGTCAGATGCTGCGCATTCCGCCGCAGCAAGGCTGATCCAGTCGCCTTTGACGCCGCGTCCGGTCCCGCCTGACGCGGCGTTTTTACACATGGCCCGCCGCGCAGCCCTTGCCCCCTTGCCGCGATCCGGCCCATCCTGATGCTTAGGGAAAGGGGCCGCCAGCGTGTCGGCCCGACACGGAGGAGGGGACCAGCTTGGGCAAGTTCAGCACCTATGAGGATCGCGACCGGATCGAAGGCGAAAGCCTCTATGACGCGCGCGATCTGCCGGTCACGATCTATGATTTTCTGGCTCGCACGGCCACACGGTTTCCGCAACGGCCCGCCATCTCGTTCCAGCTTTTGTCGGGTCCGCGTGATCCGTCCGTCACCCTCAACTGGCAGGAATTGCTGGAGCGGGTGACCGAGACCGCCAATCTGCTGCGCAGTCTGGGTGTGGGGCCGACCGACACCGTCGCCTATCTTCTGCCCAACAGCATCGAGACTCCGGTCGTGCTGCTGGCCGGTGCCACGGCGGGGATCGTGAACCCGATCAACCCGCTGCTGGACACCCGCCAGATCGCCGGCATCCTGCGCGAGACGCGCGCCAAGGTTCTGGTGACGCTGAAGGCCTTCCCCAAGACCGACGTGGCCCAGAAGGCCGCCGAGGCGGTGGCCCTTGCCCCCGATGTCACCCATGTGATCGAGATCGACCTGAACCGGCACCTGCGTGGGCTCAAGCGGTTCATCGTGCCGCTGATCCGTCCCAAGGTGAAGGTGCGTCACAAGGCCAAGGTGCTGGATTTCGAGGCCGCGACCAGCGCGCGCAGCCACAAGCAGCTGGACTTCGACGATCCCGCCACGGACCGCGTCGCCGCCTATTTCCACACCGGCGGCACGACCGGCACTCCCAAGGTCGCCCAGCACAAATATTCGGGCATGATCTATAACGGTTGGTTGGGTGGCACGCTGCTGTTCGATGAAACCGATGTGCTGATGTGCCCGCTGCCGATGTTTCACGTCTTTGCGGCCTATCCGGTGCTGATGTCGTGCATCGCCTCGGGCGCGCATGTGGTCATGCCGACGCCTGCCGGATATCGCGGCGACGGGGTCTTTGACAATTTCTGGGGTCTGATCGAACGCTGGCAGGCGACGTTCCTGATCACCGTGCCCACCGCGATCGCAGCCCTGATGCAGCGTCCGGTGAATGCCGATGTCAGCAGCCTCAAGACCGCGATTTCGGGATCGGCCCCGCTGCCGGTCGAACTCTACAACCGCTTCAAGGCGGCGACGGGGGTCGAAATATCGGAAGGCTACGGGCTGACCGAGGCGACCTGTCTGGTCAGCTGCAACCCGGTCAACGGGGTCAAGAAGGTCGGCTCGGTCGGTATCCCCTTGCCCTATACGCATGTGCGGATCCTGAACCATGTGGAGGGCGGTCAGGTGCAGGAATGCGCGACCGACGAGGTCGGAGAGATCTGCATCGCCAATCCCGGCGTCTTTCCCGGCTCGACCTATACCGAGGCGGACAAGAACCACCGGCTGTTCTGCGACGATGTCTATCTGCGCACTGGCGATCTGGGGCGGCTGGACGCTGACGGCTATCTGTGGATCACCGGTCGGGCCAAGGATCTGATCATCCGGGGCGGCCATAACATTGACCCCGCCGAGATCGAGGAAGGGCTGGCCTCGCATCCCGCCGTGTCCTTTGTGGGTGCCATCGGCCAGCCCGACAGCTTTGCGGGCGAATTGCCTTGCGCCTATGTCGAACTGATTGCCGGGGCCGAGGTGTCGGTGCGCGAGTTGATGGACCATGCCAAGGCCCATATCCACGAACGCGCCGCCGTGCCCAAGCATATCGAGGTGCTGTCCGAACTGCCCAAGACCGCCGTGGGCAAGATCTTCAAGCCCGACCTGCGCAAGCTGGCGATCACCCGCGTCTATGACGCGGCGCTGGAAGGCACCGGCGCCCGCGTCGTCGCCGTGCGCGAGGATAAAAAGCGCGGTCTGGTGGCGTTTCTGTCGCGCGACGGGGTCGACGAGGCCGAAGTGGCCACCCGGCTTGGCCAGTTCACGACGCCCTGGGACTGGGATCAGGGCGCCGATCGGGTCTGAGGGTCAGGGCGGCGGGGATCAGGGGGCAGAGGCCGGGGCGCGTCAGGCGCCACGGTCCTGTTCGTCGCTGGCCCAGAGATAGCCGATGAAGGCCCCCTTGATCAGCCGCAGCAGCACCAACGTCATCACCGTCATGATCGCCCCGGTCACCGCCAGCAGGGTCAGAGGCTCGGGTCGCCAGACGTTCCAGACGATGCCAAACAGCGGGATCATCACCAGCAGCATGACGGTCATGGTGAAAAAGGCCGGGCCGTCCGCCGCGGGATAGCGGCCAAGCGGCGTCTCGCACTGCGCGCATTCGGCGTTCAGGGTCAGGAACCCCTGCAGCAACTGCCCCTCGCCGCAATTCGGGCAGCGATTGGCAAGACCGCGCAGCACAGCCTGCCGCGTATCGCGGGCCGGGCTGTCGGGGGGCGGGTGGCCGCGCGTCTGGTCGTCCGGGATCGCGGTCAGGGATGCCCGGGGGGCGGGATGATCGTCATCCGGTGGGGTTTGCGTCATGACGCCTCGCTTGTCAGGGACAGGGGCAACGGTTCCGGCCGGTGCAGGGTTGCGCCGGTTCAGCCGTTCTCCCGCAGGATGCGGCCCGCAAGATAAAGCGAGCCGCAGATCAGGATGCGCACCGGCCCCGCCGTCGCCGTGATCGCGCGGACCGCCGCAGCCGCATCATCGGCGATGCGCGTCGGAATGCCGACCGAGGTCGCCGCTTGGGCGGTCTCTGACGCGGGCAGGGTGTTCGGTTCCCCGGGGATGTCGATGGCAGTCAGGCTGGCGGCATGGGCGGCCAGAGGGCGCAGATAGCCCGCGATATCCTTGGTGTTCAGCATGCCGCAGATCAGATGGGTGGGCCGCGCGGGCATCGCGGCCAGAGTCGCCGCCAGCGCCTGACCGCCCGCCGGGTTGTGGCCACCGTCCAGCCACAATTCGGACGCGCCCGCCAGATCGACCAGCGGGCCGCGTTTCAGGCGCTGCATCCGGGCGGGCCAGTCGGCGCCGGTCACCGCCGCGCGGGCCTGCGCCCCGGTCGCGCCCAAGGCGCGCAGGGCGGCCAGCGCGGTGCCCGCATTCTGGATCTGATGCGGGCCGGTCAGGTTCGGGCGCGGCAGATCCCACAGCCCGTGATCGTCCTGAAAGATCATTCCGTCGCGTTCGGGCTGGATCATCCAATGCTGGCCATGGGCCAGAATCGGTGCGCTGAGGCCCATCGCCCGCGCCTCGATCACCTGCAGGGCGGCGTCGTCCTGCGCGCCGATCACGACCGGGACGCGGGGCTTGATGATCCCGGCTTTTTCCGCCGCGATCAGCGGCAGGGTATCGCCCAGATATTGCGTGTGATCGATCGAGACGGGGGTGATCACCGTCAGGCGCGGGGCGTCGATCACGTTCGTCGCATCCAGCCGACCGCCCAGACCCACCTCGAGCAGGGTGTAATCGGCGGGCGTGCGCGCAAAGGCCAGAAAGGCGGCGGCGGTGGTGATCTCGAAAAAGGTGATGGGCTGGCCATCATTCGCCGCCTCGCATTCGGCCAGCGTGGCGGCCAGCGCCTCGTCCGAAATCAGCGTACCGGCCAGCCGGATGCGTTCGCGGAACTGCGCCAGATGCGGCGAGGTATAGGCGTGCACGCGCGCACCCCCGGCCTCGAGCCCCGCGCGGATCATCGCCTGCGTGCTGCCCTTGCCATTGGTGCCGGCGATATGGATCACCGGCGGGATGCGGCGTTCGGGATGATCCAGCGCCGCCAGCAGACGGTGCATCCGGTCCAGGGACAGGTCGATCACCTTGGGGTGCAGCGCCATCAGGCGGGACAGAATGGCGTCGGATGGAACCATGATCAAGCCGGGGGCCAGCCCCCGGACCCCCGGGATATTTGCGTGAAGAAGAAACCCTCAGGCCGGAGTGGCGGGCGCGGGCGGGGCG
>NZ_RQRT01000135.1 GCF_004335005.1 Paracoccus nototheniae
GGGCAGCCACATCGCCCTGTCCCAGTATCCGGTGATGCTGGCACTGGCGGAGGACAGGGCGATGTGGCTGCCCGGGCTGATGATGCTGGGGGCGCTGGCCGTTCCGGCGGCGCTTGTCTCGGCACTGACCGGCTGGCTGGGCCTGCGGCCCGGGCGCCGCGGGTAACAAGCCCGCCCGGACCACAGGCCCGGACGGAATGGACGGCGTCAGCCGGAGCGGTGGGCCCGGCTGGCCAGACCTGTCAGCCCGACACGCCGCGCAGGCGGATGATGCCGTCTGCATAGGGTTCGAACCCCTCGATCCCCTGCCGCATCGTGTAGAAATACTTGATGTGGTACAGATAGATCAGCGGCAGGTCGTCTTTCAGGATGGCGCGCGTCTGGTCATACAGGGCCTTGCGGGCATCGACGTCCGGTTCGGACCGGGCCTCGGCCAGCAGCTCGTCGATCTGGTCGCTGCGGTAATGCTGGTCGTTATTGGCGCCGTCGCTGCCGACAAATGCGGTGATATTCGCGTCCGGATCGATCCGGCCCGACCAACCCTGCAGCGACATGTCGAAATTGCCGGCGACATTCTCGGCCAGCAGCGTGGCGAATTCGGTCGCCCGCAACGAGATCTCGAACCCGGTTTCCGAGGCCATGGCCTGGACGACCTGACCGACCTGCTGGGCGATCGGATTGTTGCCGATCTGCATCTCGACGCGGATCGGGGTCTCGACCCCCGCCTCGGCCAGCAATTCGCGGGCGCGGTCGGGATCGCGGGCGGGCAGCGGATCGGTTTCGTCGTAATAGAACGATCCCGGCGCGGCCCATTGGTTGCCGGGAAGATACTGCCCCTCGAACACGACCTGATTCAGCGCCTCGCGGTCGATGGACAGCGACAGGGCCTGACGGACGCGGGGATCAGAGCCAAGCGGACCTTCGGCGCGTGCGCCATTGCCGACGTTCACGGTGATGCCCTGATAGCCGATATTGGGCACCTCGAACAATTGCAGGCGGCTATCGTCGCGGATCGAGGGCACGTCGGCGGGCGCGGTGCGTTCGATGATATCCATGTCGCCGGAACGGACATTGGCCAGACGCACGGTCGTGTCGGGGATCGGCAGATAGATCACCCGGTCATAGTGATATTCGTCGGCCTCCCAGTGGTCGGCGAACTTCTCCAGCACGATGCGGTCGCCTTCGACCCGTTCGGCAAAGGAATAGGGGCCGGAGCAGACCGGGTTGCGGCCAAAACCGGCGCCCGCCTCATCTGCGGCATCGGGGGAATACATGCGGCCCGCGTGATGGGCCAACTGCGCCAGCAGCGTCACATCGGGGGCGTTCAGCGTGATCGTCAGCGTGTGTTCGCCGGTCGCTTCGACCCCGGCGATCGAGGACAGTTCTCCGCGACGGCGGCTTTCCTGCAGCGTCATGTTGCGGTCCAGCACGCGCCGCGCCGATTCCGCGTTGAAGGGTGTGCCGTCGTGATGTGTCACCCCTTCGCGCAGCATGATCGTCAAAGACATCCCATCCTCGGCCCATTCCCATTCGGTGGCCAGTTCGGGGATGATCTCCATGTCGGCATTGGTGTTGAACAGCCGGTCGCACAATTGTTCATAGACCAACGACGACACAAAGGTGCGTGACTGCGCCGGGTCCAGCGAATCCGGGTCTTCGTTCAGGCCGATGCGCAGATCAGAGGCGGCGGCCATGCCGCCAAGGGCGACGGTGCCCAAAGCGGTGGCCATGAAGGTGGTGATTTTCATCAAAGTCTCCCGGTTGTTTCTTGTCATGGGACGACGGCCTGACCGGCCGCTGTCATCGGTGCCTGCGGACCATCAAGATCCGCACCGCGCCGCGTGCCCGGAAGGGGATCGGGCATCAAAGGCGCATCGCATACCCTAGAGTTGCCGCCGCAGGCCCTGCAACCCTGCAAGGGGCAATAGTGCCAGGTCGGACCGGTCTGGCCGAACATTCATGCCGGGACATAATGTCGCAGAACGCCTGCGGTCCTATCCGTTGCGGGTCAGGGCGGCACCAAGTCCCGCATTCAGATGCGCGATGATCAGGCGGGGCGTGTGGCGGCGATCGGCAAAGCGCGCGGCCATGCCGATATGACGCGCCAGAGACAGCGCACGCAGCAGACCCACATGGCCCGGCACAGGGCGCAGGCTGCCATATCCGGCCAGAAACGCATCCTGCTGGCCCTTCAGCGCCGCCGGGGCCCAGCCCTTGCGCAGCGCGAATTCGTCCAGATGGGCCAGAAAATTCCCCAGATCGACGGCCGGATCGCCCTGCGCATACAGATCCAGATCCAGCAGCCAGACCCGGCCCCCGTCGATCAGCACCTGATCGGGATAGAAATCGCGATGGATGCCGGTCGCAGGCCCCGCAGGCAGCGCCAGCGCGGCGTCGCTCAGATGCCCGAGCAGAGCCAGAATGTCGGAGGCCGGGATGTCGGGGGCGGGAGTGTCGGGGGCCACAATGTCGAAGCGGGGAATGCCGGGGTTCCGCATCTGCGGGGCCAGCGCCTTTTGCAGCACATCGACCTCATCCTGCATCGTCCATGACCGATCCGCGCCGACATCTGTGCCATGCAGACGGGCCAGCCCGCGCCCGGTCTGATACAGCGGCGCGGTGGGACCGTCGAGCGCGATCAATCCGGTCAGAACCTGCCCCGGCACCCGGTCCTGCAGCCACAGATGCAGCGCCGGAACCGATCCGCGCGCTGCGGGAACGCCGGTCCCGTCCGACCCGTCCAGCCCGGCGGCGCGCAGCCGGTCATGCAGCGCCGGGGTGCGCAGATCGGGGCCCTTGAGGCGCAGCTTGCCGATCAGCCGGGCATCATAGTCGAACAGCGCCCGCTTGCCCGGCTTCAGCCGGATCATCGTGGCGGTGTCCATCGCCAGCCCGGTCAGGCGCGCCATCGCGGCGGGATCGGCGGCGATCCGCAGCGGATCGGGCGGGGGCAGGATGTCGGCGGCGCGGTCCAGCAGCCGGCGGGCCAGATCGGGCCAGTCGGGCCTGCGGGTGCGAAACCCCTCGGTCGCCAGCGCGGCAAGGGCCGAGGCGTGGTGGGCGGGCAGATGCGGCGGCAACGACCCATAGCCCTGCAGGAAGGCGCTGGCGCTGTCACCGGCCCAGCCAGCGGTCGCCGTGCCGGTCAGCCGGTCATGATCCAGCCGCGCCAGAAAGCTGCCCAGATCGCGGGCGGGATCGGTCAGACAGGCCTCGTCCCAATCGACGAAGGACAGGCGGCCATCGGGGGCCAACATCACCTGATCGGCGCTGAAATCGCCGTGACAGGGGACGGGCGCACCGTCCTGCAGCATCAGTGCCAGCGAACGGCGCAACTGCACGATGCGGGCCGACAGATGCGGGGCCAACCGTTCCAGATCCGCCAGCGCGGCGGGCGGGGCCGAGGGGGCACGCCTTGGAAGGTCGGCCTTGGCCCGGTGCAGCGCCGCCAGTGCGGCGCCGATACGGGCAAATGTGGCGGGCGGGGCCGCCTCGGCGCTGGTGCCCTGCAGCCAGGCGGTCGTGATCAGGCGATGGCCCTCATCCACGGCCAGGACGGCAGGCCCGCCCATCGAGGCGCCAAACCGGGCGCCCTGCAGGGCGCGGTCCCATGTGGCCCTGGACATCGCCTTGATCATCGCCTTGTCCCGCCGCAGGACCAGCCGTCGTTCGGGTTTGAAGCGCAGCGCCATCGCATCGCCCGGAACGACGCCCTTGCGCAGCGCAGTGATGCGGCGGTCGGCAGCGGGCGGCAGGACGATCACGGCATGCTGCGGCAGCAGCCGCACCAGCGCGGCGCGGCGGGGACCGATCTCATCCGCGTCGAACCGGGCGCGGGTCAGGGCGCGCAGGGTCACGAAATCGCCGCCCACCCGAAAGGTCGCCATGCAGCTGACCCCGGGCTTGTAGCGCAGATGGACGGGTTGCGCGGGCGCGCCCAGCAGGTCGGACACGGCCTGGGCATCCAGCACCAGCGCCAGCCCCGGCAGGCCCGGATCGCGCGCGACGATATCGCGGTCAGCCGGTGGCAGCATCGCGCACCCGCCCCCCCTGCTGCAGCCGCCACAGCGCGGCATAGCGTCCGCCCTTGGCCAGCAGCGCGGCATGGCTGCCATCTTCGGCCAGACGACCGTCATGCAACACGATGATCCGGTCCATCCGCGCCGCCAGCGCCAGATTATGGGTCACCAGCAGCGTGGTGCGGTCCGCCGACAGCGCGTCGATGGCGCGGGCGACGGCCTCTTCGCTGGCGCTGTCCAGACCGGCGGTCGGTTCGTCCATCATCAGCAGCGGCGCGTGGCGCAGGGCGGCGCGCGCAATCGCCAGCCGCTGCCGCTGTCCGGCCGAGAAATTGGCGCCGCGTTCGGCCACCA
>NZ_RQRT01000136.1 GCF_004335005.1 Paracoccus nototheniae
CCTTTACCGCCCGGCGCGACATGCCGCCCGAACGGGTGCTGCTGGCGGGGATCGCCGTGTCGGCGCTGGCCTCGGCGGTGCTGTCGGCGATGATGGCCACGGGCGATGCGCGCGCCTTCCGGGTGCTGGGCTGGCTGTCGGGGTCATCCTCGGGGATCACCATGGCGCCCGCTTTGGCGCTGGCCGGGACCGCGCTGGCGCTGTGGGCGGCGGCGCTGGCCGCAGGCCGCTGGCTGGCCCTGCTGCCCCTGGGCGGACCCGTCGCGCAGGGGCTGGGCCTGCCTTTGACACAGGCCCGCATCGCGCTGATCGTGCTGGCCGGGCTGGCCACGGGGGCGGCCACCATGCTGGTCGGACCGCTGTCCTTCGTCGGTCTGATGGCCCCGCATCTGGCCCGGCGCGCAGGGCTGGCGCGCGCCGCCGACCAGCTGACCGGCGCGGCCCTGATCGGCGCGCTTCTGATGCTGGCGGCTGATTTCGGCGCCCGCATGGCGGGCTTTCCCTATGAACTGCCGCTTGGCCTCTTCGCGTCGCTGATCGGCGCGCCCTGGCTGTTATGGCTGATGACGAGGCCGCGATGACGCTCTTTTCCACCCGCAACCTGACCGTCGATGTCCCGGGCCGCCGCCTGCTGCACGGGCTGACGCTGGTTTTGCCCGCAGGCGCGATGATCGCGCTGATCGGGCATAACGGCTCGGGGAAATCCACGCTGCTGCGCGCGCTGGCGCGCCAGATCCCCTCGGGCGGCACCGTGACGTTCGAGGGGCGCGCCCTGCCGCAATGGCCCGCCCGCGATCTGGCCCGGCGTCTGGCCTTTCTGCCCCAGACCACCCCCCCGGCCGAGGGGATGACCGTGCGCGAACTGACCGCGCTTGGCCGCTATCCCTGGCATGGCGCGCTTGGCCGCTTCGGCCCCGCCGATCACGCGGCAGTGGCAGGCGCGCTGACCGAATGCGGGCTGGAGCCTTTGGCCGACCGTCTGGTCGACACCCTGTCGGGCGGCGAACGCCAGCGGGCGTGGCTGTCGATGATGGTCGCGCAGGCCGCAGGCACCCTGCTGCTGGACGAGCCGATCTCGGCCCTAGACATCGCCCATCAGATCGAGGTTCTGTCCCTGGTCCGCCGCATGTGCCACCAGCAGGGCCGCAGCGCGGTGATCGTGCTGCACGAGGTCAACATGGCCGCGCGGTTCTGCGATCATGTCGTGGCGCTGAAGGGCGGGCATGTCGTGCTGCAGGGGGGGCCGGACGATCTGATGACCGCGCCCGCGCTGCTGGACATCTATGGCCTGCCGATGCAGATCCTGACGCGTGCCGACGGCCATCCCATCGCCACCCCTGCCTGAAAGGCCCCCATCCGATGCTGCGCCAGTTCTTTGCCTATTACCGTCCCTTCATGGGCCTCTTCTGGCTGGATTTCGGCTGTGCGGTCGTCTCGGGCCTGCTCGAGCTGGCCTTTCCGCTGGCCGTCACCGCCTTCATCGACCATCTGCTGCCGCAGGGCGACTGGTCGCTGACCGTCGCCGCCGCCGCCGGTCTGCTGGCGCTGTATGTGGTCAATACCGGCCTGCTGACCGTGGTGATCTATTGGGGCCACAAGCTGGGCATCAATATCGAAACCAACATGCGGGCGCGGGCCTTCGACCACCTGACGCGGCTGTCCTGGCGCTGGTACGACCGTGCCCGCACCGGCAAGCTGGTCGCCCGCGTCACCCGCGATCTGGAGGAAATCGGCGAGGTCGCCCATCACGGCCCCGAGGATGCCTTCATCGCCATCATGACCTTTGTCGGCGCCTTCGGGCTGATGTACTGGATCAATCCGCAGCTGGCGGTGATCGTGGCGCTGATCGTGCCCGCGATGCTGGCGCTGGTCATCGTCTATGGCGGCCGGATGACGCGCACATGGCGGGCCATCTATTCCCGCGTCGGCGATTTCAACGTCCGGCTGGAGGAAACTCTGGGCGGCGTCCGCGTCGTGCAGGCCTTTGGCAACGAGGCGCATGAAAGCCACCTGTTCGCCGCCGACAATGCCCGTTACCGGCAGGCCAAGCTGGACGCCTATCGGGTCATGGCCGCCTCCAGCGCGCTTCAATACATGGGTCTGCGGCTGGTGCAGGTGATCGTGATGGTCACCGGGGCGGGCTATGTGCTGTCGGGCGAACTGACCACCGGGGGTTTCGTGGGCTTCCTGCTGCTGGTCGGCGTCTTCTATCGCCCGCTGGAAAAGATCGCCGCCGTGATCGAGACCTATCCCCGGGGCATCGCGGGCTTCCGCCGCTATCAGGAATTGCTGGCCACCGATCCCGAAATCGCCGATGCCCCCGACGCGGTCGATGCCCCCGCCCTGCATGGCGAGATCCGCTTCGACACTGTGGGCTTTGCCTATGACGAGGGTCGCCCGATCCTGTCCGGCATCGATCTGACCGTGCGCGCGGGCGAGACGCTGGCCTTCGTCGGCCCCTCAGGGGCGGGCAAGACGACGCTCTTGGCGCTGCTGCCTCGGTTTTACGACCCGACCTCGGGGCGCATCACCATCGACGGCATCCCGCTGCCGCAGATGCGTCTGTCCAGCCTGCGCCGCCAGATCGGTCTGGTCAGTCAGGACGTGTTCCTGTTCGGCGGTTCCTTGCGCGACAACATCGCCTATGGCCGCCTCGGCGCCTCGGAAGACGAGATCCGGCAGGCCGCCGCCAAGGCGCAGCTGGCGAGCCTGATCGACAGCCTGCCCGACGGTCTGGACACGATCGTGGGCGAACGGGGCGTGATGTTGTCGGGCGGCCAGAAACAGCGCGTGGCCATTGCCCGCGCCTTCCTCAAGAACCCGCCTATCCTGATTCTGGACGAGGCGACCAGCGCGCTGGACAGCCAGACCGAACGAGAGATTCAGTCGGCCCTAGACGCGCTCTCGCAAGGTCGGACAACGCTGGTCATCGCGCATCGCTTGGGCACGATCCGGGGCGCCGACCGCATCGTGGTCATGGATCAGGGCCGCATCGCCGAGCTGGGCGCCCATGCCGAGCTGATCGCGCAAAACGGCATCTATGCCCGCCTCGCGGCCTGACCCTTCTTCTTCACTCAAATATCCAGATCCGGCGGCAAAGCCTGCCCGCCGCCGGAGGAAGGCGCCCCCGCCTCAGTCCCAATAGGCGGCGGCCGTGAAATCCCGCTTGCCCCAGCCCCGCCCCAGCAGATGCTGGCGCGCCGCGCGGGCCTCCGGGGCGCGGCCCGCGAACCAGACGTAACCGCCCGGCAGATCGGCCCCGGCCAGCGCCGCCAGCAGATCGTCGCTGCGCGTCACGCGCGGATCACCCGCAAGATCGCCCAGATCCTCGGGCGCGGCCCTGATCCAGGCCCGCACCGGGCCTTTGACCCGGTGCGGCGCCAGATCCAGCATCCGGGCGATGGCGGGCAGCGCGGTCTGATCGCCGAACAGGCTCAGGGCCGGCACCTCGGGGCACCAGTCGCCGCCGGGGCCGATGATCGCCACCTGCGACCCCTCGATCCCCGACATGGCCCAATCGCAGGTCGGGCTGCCCGCATGGCGGAAGATGTCGAATTCCAGCCAGTCGCCTTGCTGGGCCGCGACCGTATAGACCGGACGATGCAGCGCATCCGCCCCCGCTGGCCATGTCGTGCGCCCCGAGGCCGCGACGCGCGGCCAGACCGGCGCCCTGCCCGGCGGTGGCAGCAGCAGCCGGAAATGCAGGCTGGTCTGCCCGAACCGCGCCGCATCGGGCCCCTGCAGCCGGATGCGCAGGAATCCGGGGCTGCGGCGGATCACCGCAGCGACACGCATGACCGACAGGCCCGGTGCCAGCGCGCCCTCGTCCACGCGGTCCCATGCGACCTCCAGCCCGGCCTCGGCAAAGATCTCGGTCGCGCGGTCCTGCAGGATGCCGATCATGCGCGCATCGGGGGCCAGCAGCTCGATCCGGGCGCTGTCGGTCTCGGCGGTCAGGCGAACCTCGCACCCCCAGAGAAACAGGCTGAGAACGCCCGGCGTCTCGGTCAGGGGCGCCTCCCACGCGCTGGCGCTGGCCTTCAGCACCGCCGCGGCGGCCCCCGAGGCGCGCGGGATGATGCCCTGACGGCGATGGCTGGCAAGATGCGACATGGCAGGATCCCCTTTGTGCTGGCGCGATCCTTCCGGTTCCAAAGTGATTTTGTCAACTTTGAAAATTCCGTAGAATTTTGCAGCCGATGGAAAAATCTTCCGCGCGCCTTGGCAAGGGCGCCGGGCTGGCGTATTTCCAACCCCACCCCTG
>NZ_RQRT01000137.1 GCF_004335005.1 Paracoccus nototheniae
AATCCCGGTCTGGTGATCCTGCCCTCGGGTGCCGCCGACGCCTTTGCCGATGCGGCCGCCGCCGCGCTGACGGATGCCCCCGCGCAGGTGATGCTGGCCGACGGCATCGCCGCCGCCTATCGCGACGGCGTGGACCGCCTGTCAGGTGCCGCCACCCCCGTCGCCAAGGGCGACAATAGCGGGCGTCAGGCGCGCCCGGCGATTTTTCGCACCACCGCGCAGCAGTTCATCGCCGATCACGCCCTGGGGGCCGAGGTGTTCGGCCCCGCCGGTCTGATCGTGGCCGCCGACAGCGACGATCAGATGCTGGATCTGGCGCGTGCGCTGGAAGGCCAGCTGACCGTGACGCTGCAGATGGACGAGGGCGATACTGCGCTGGCCGCGCGGCTGATGCCGGTGCTGGAACGCAAGGCGGGCCGCATTCTGGCCAATGGCTGGCCCACCGGGGTCGAGGTCGCCGATGCCATGGTGCATGGCGGCCCCTATCCGGCCTCGACCAATTTCGGCGCGACCAGCGTCGGGACCATGGCGATCCGGCGCTGGCTGCGCCCGGTCTGTTTCCAGAACATCCCCGACGCCTTGCTGCCACGGGATCTGCGCGACTGAGGAGGCCGCGCAGCACGCCACCACGTTCGACATCTTTAGGGAGGATATCACGATGACCAAGACACTGATGACGACGGTCGCCGCACTGGCCTTGTGCGGGACCGCAGCCGCAGCCCAGACCGTGGGCTTTTCGCAGATCGGTTCGGAATCGGGCTGGCGGGCGGCGGAAACCACGCTGACGCGCCAGCAGGCCGAGGAACGCGGCTATACGCTGCAATTCTCGGATGCGCAGCAGCGGCAGGAAAACCAGATCGCCGCGATCCGGTCCTTTGTCGCGCAAGGCGTCGATGCGATCCTGCTGGCCCCGGTCGTGGCCACCGGATGGGATTCCGTCCTGCAAGAGGCGCAGGAGGCCGAGATCCCCGTCGTGCTGCTGGACCGTCAGGTCGACAGCGATGACAGCCT
This sequence comes from Paracoccus nototheniae, assembly GCF_004335005.1. Taxonomy (GTDB): domain Bacteria; phylum Pseudomonadota; class Alphaproteobacteria; order Rhodobacterales; family Rhodobacteraceae; genus Paracoccus; species Paracoccus nototheniae. Next base: position 1,012 of record NZ_RQRT01000137.1, read on the forward strand.
GTATCTGACCTCGGTCGGGTCCGATCTGGTCCACGAGGGCGAGGTCGCGGGCCAGTGGCTGGTCGATGAGGTCGCAGGCGAGCCGTGCCGCATTGTCGAATTGCAGGGCACCACCGGCTCCAGCCCCGCGATCGACCGCAAGACCGGCTTTGAAAACGCCATCGCGGATCATGAAAATCTGGAAATCGTGCGCAGCCAGACGGGCGATTTCACCCGCGCGCAGGGCAAAGAGGTCATGGAAAGCTTTCTGCAGGCCGAAAATGGCGGCGCCGACATCTGCGCGCTGTATGCCCATAACGACGACATGGCGGTCGGCGCCATTCAGGCCATCAAAGAGGCCGGTCTGGCACCCGGAACCGACATTCTGGTCGTGTCCATCGACGCCGTGCCCGACATCTTTCAGGCCATGGCCGCAGGCGAGGCCAATGCGACGGTCGAGCTGACCCCGAACATGGCCGGTCCCGCCTTTGACGCGCTCGAGGCGTTCTGGGCGGATGGGACGACGCCTGAAAAGTTCATTCAGACGGAATCCAGGCTGTTCACCCAAGCCGACGATCCGCAGGGCGAATACGACCGCCGCAAGGATCTGGGATACTGACAGGCACCGGGCGGGCCACGGCTTTGGCCCGCCCGATCCTTGGAAAGGGCTTATGACGATGCTGCTTTCGATCCGCTCGCTGACCAAGGTTTTTCCCGGCACCCGCGCGCTGGACGATGTCGATCTGGACATCGCGGCGGGCGAGGTTCACGCCCTTCTGGGCGAGAATGGCGCCGGAAAATCCACGCTGATCAAATGCCTGACCGGCGCCTATCGCCGCGACGGGGGCAGCGTCACGCTGGACGGCGCGCCGATTGATCCCCGATCCACCCGAGAGGCGCAGGCCCTGGGCATCGGCACCGTCTATCAAGAGGTCAACCTGCTGCCCAATCTGACTGTGGCGCAGAACCTGATGTTCGGGCGCGAACCGCGCCGTTTCGGGATGATCGACCCGCGCGCCATGCGGGTTCAGGCGCGCGAGACGCTGGCGCGTTACGGGCTGGATGTCGATGTGGACCGCGATCTGGGCACCTGTCCCGTCGCCATCCAGCAGATCATCGCCATCGCCCGGGCGGTCGAAATCTCGGGCAAGGTGCTGATTCTGGACGAGCCGACCGCCAGTCTGGATGCCCGAGAAGTTCAGATGGTCTTTGACGTGCTGCGCACCCTGCGCGACCGGGGCATGGCCATCGTCTTTGTCTCGCATTTTCTGGATCAGGTGTTCGACCTGACCGACCGGGTCACCATCCTGCGCAACGGGCGCAAGATCATCACCACGCCCACTGCCAGCCTCAGCCGGATGACGCTGGTCGAACATATGCTGGGCCGCGCGCTGGACGAGGTGGTGCAAGCCCCGCCCGCAGGCGCCGATGCCGCGCCCCGCACGCCGCTGCTGTCGTTTCAGGGGATGGGCCGGGCGGGCACCATCGCGCCCTTCGATCTGGCCGTCGGCGCGGGCGAGGTCGTGGGGCTGGCGGGCCTGCTGGGATCGGGACGGACAGAAACGGCGGAACTGCTGTTCGGCCTGCGCCCCGCGCAGACCGGCACCGCGCGCGATCAGGACGGCCCGTTGGATTTGCACAGCCCCCGGGCAGCCATCGGCGCGGGCTTTGGCTTTGCCCCCGAGGATCGCAAGACCGACGGCATCGTCGCCGATCTGTCGATCCGCGAGAATATCATTCTGGGACTTCAGGCGCGGCGGGGCTGGGCGCGGCCCATTCCCCGGGCTGAACAGAACCGGCTGGCCGATGATTACATCAAGCAGCTGGATATCCGCACCTCGGGCCGTGAAAAACCCATCGGAGAGCTGTCGGGCGGCAATCAGCAAAAGGCCGTGCTGGCCCGCTGGCTGGCGATGAACCCGCGTTTCCTGATTCTGGACGAACCCACACGCGGCATCGATGTCGGCGCCCATGCCGAGATTTTGCGTCTGATCCGCACCCTGACGGCGGGCGGCATGTCGGTTCTGGTCATCAGCAGCGAGATCGACGAGATGGTCGTCGTCGCCGACCGGGTCATCGTGCTGCGCGACCGCGCCCATGTGGCGGAACTGACGGGCGCGCAGGTCTCGGGGGATGCGATCATGCGTGCGATCGCGCAGGATGGCGACGCGCAGGATGACGGGGTGGCGGCATGAGCGCGCTGTCCCGCATCGCCCCTCAGCTGATCGCGCTGGCCGCGCTGGTGGCGCTGGTCTCGGTCTTCTATCCGGCCTTTCTGACGGTCGAGATCCGTGACGGACGGCTGGTCGGGCCGGTCATCGACATCCTGAAACGCGGCGCGCCGGTGGCGCTGCTGGCGATCGGCATGACGCTGGTCATCGCGACGCGCGGCATCGACCTGTCCGTCGGTGCGATCGTGGCGATCTGCGGCGCCGCCGCCGCGTGGGCGATCTCGCAAGGCTGGGGGATGGGGCCCGCGCTGGCGCTGGCGCTGGCGGCGGGGGCCCTGGCCGGGCTGTGGAACGGTGTTCTGGTGGCGCTGGTGGGCATCCAGCCCTTTGTCGCGACGCTGATCCTGATGACGATGGGCCGGGGCGTTGCGCAGCTGATCACCGAAGGCCGCATCCTGACCTTCAACGATCCGGGCTTTTCATGGCTGGGATCGGGCATCGCCTTCGGCCTGCCGGTGCCGGTCTGGATGTGGCTTCTGGCCGGGATCATCGTCGCAGCCCTGATGCGGCGCACCGCGCTTGGGCTGTTGATCGAATCCGTGGGGATCAACCGGCGCGCCTCGCGGCTGGCGGGGGTCAATGCGACGGTGCTGCTGATCGCGGTCTATGTCGCCTCGGGCCTCTGCGCCGCGCTGGCGGGCATCGTCGAGACCGCCGACATCAGGGGCGCCGACGCCAACAATGCCGGCCTGTGGCTGGAGCTGGACGCCATTCTGGCCGTGGTCATCGGCGGCAATTCCCTGCTGGGGGGGCGGTTTTCCATCGCGGCCTCGATCCTGGGGGCGCTTATCATCCAGACCATCACCACGGGCATCCTGCTGGCGGGCTTTCCGTCCGAATACAATCTGGTCATCAAGGCCGGGCTGGTGCTGATCATCCTGATCCTGCAATCGCCGCGCATCTCGGCCGAGTGGCGGCTGATGCGCGACAGCCGCCGCGCCCAGCCCAGAC
>NZ_RQRT01000138.1 GCF_004335005.1 Paracoccus nototheniae
CGCCCGCCCCTGCCAGCCGTGGACCCGCCAGCCGTGGGGCCGCCAAGGCCGTGCCCGCCAGCCGGGTCAGCAACAGCCGCGCCACGGCCGGGCCCGCCAGCCCGACAAAGCCGATCAAGCCCAGCTCGGCCGAGACGGCACCGGCCAGCGTCACCGCCACCGCGACCGCCAGCAGCCGGACCAGCGCCACGTTCAGGCCCAGCCCCGCAGCCCCCGCCGCGCCAAGCGACAGCACCCGCAGCGGGCGGGCCAGCAAGGCGGCGGCAACGGCGGCACAGCACAGCACCAGCAGCAGCGCGCGGACGCCCGACCAGTCCTGCTGGACCAGCGATCCGCCGTTCCAGATGACCAGCGACAGCAGATATTCGCCCCGCGCCAGCGTCACGGCGGTGGCCAGCGCGCTGGCGGTCAACCCGATCAGCATCCCCGCGATCACCATGGTGACCGGCGCAAAGCCCCGGCGCGCGCCGGTCGCCATGACCAGCCCCGCCGCCGCCGCCGCCCCGGTCATGGCGACGGGCCAGCGCCCGGCCTCCAGCAGCGAAGGCGCCAGGATCGTGGTCAGGACCAGCGCCAGCTGCGCGCCCGCGCTGATGCCGAGGGTGGTGGGATCGGCGATAGGGTTTCTCAGCACCACCTGCAGCAAGGCGCCGGACAGGCCGAGCGACGCGCCCGCGATCAGTGCGATCACCCCGCGAGGCGCCAGCCCATAGGCCAGCAGGATCTGATCGAGGCTCATCGTCTGCGGATCCCAGGGCAGGGCGGGCCAGGGCAATCCCCGCGCCGCCAGCAGCCACAGGACCAGCGCCAGCGCAAACCCCGCCAGCAGGGTCAGGGCGATGGCGCGCAGGCCATTGGGCGGCAAGGACCGTTCTGCGCCGGGCGCTTCAGGGCGGGCGCGGCTCATGCGGACCCCTCCAGCGCATCCGCCAGCGCCCCGGCAAAGCGCAGGGCCGAGGGCAGCCCGCCATAGGGGTTCATCTGCGGCAGATGCAGCACGCGCCCGGCCCTGACGGCGGGCAGGGCGCGCCACAGATGGCTGCGCGCCAGCCCGCGCTGCGCCTCGGGGGGGATGTCGCCGATGATCGCCAGCCGGGCCTCGGGCATCTCGGCCAGCCGTTCCAGAGGCACGGGGGCCAGAAAGCTGAAGGCGGTCGCCCCGGTCCAGGCATTGCGCAGCGACAGCCGCGTCAGGGTGCTGCCAAACAGGCTGTCATGACCAAAGGCGCGCAGATGCCGCGCATCGCCCAGATTGACCAGCGCCACGGGCCGGTCGCGGAACCGCGCCAGCCGCAGGGCCAGATCGTCGAGCCTCGCATCGGCCCGGTCCAGCGCATCCGCACCGGCAGGCGCGTCGTCCAGCCGCGCCGCCAGCGTGGTCACCGCGTCCAGCGCATAGGGCAAAGGCGCCTCGCCCGGCAGAAAGAACGGCAGCGACAGGACCGGCGCGATCGCCTGAAGCTGCGCCTGATACCGGGTGTAATAGGGCGAGGACAGGATCAGGTCGGGCCGCGACAGCTGCAGCAGTTCGAAATTGGGCGCGCCGCGCAGGCCCAGATCGGTGACGTCCCCGGGCAGGGTCAGCCCGCTCTCGGTGCGAAAGCGGATCAGCTCGGTCGCGGCGACGGGCACATGGCCGATGGCCAGCGCGGTTTCCAGCATCGCCCAGTCTATGGCGGCAAGGCGGGGGGGGCGCGCGCCGCCGGGCAAGGCCGCCCGGGCAGGCAAAGCCGCGGCCAGCATCAGCCCGGCGGCGGTCAGAAAGCGGCGTCGCGTCGGCGCAGGGGGACGGACCCCAAGGAAAGGGGGCCCGCCCCGCATCACTGGTCCGTTACCATTTATAGGCGATTTCGGCCATCACCTCGCGGCCCTCGCCATAAAAGCAGCCGTAGAAGCCGCAGGTGGACAGGTAAACCTCGTCCGTCAGGTTCTGGATGCTGATCGAGGCGGCGATGGCGTCGCGTTCAAAGCCGACGCGCAGATCGGCCAGCGTGACATCATCCAGCGTGCGGGCATTCGCGGCATCCTCGCGTTCGCCGATATGGCGGATGCCGCCGCCCGCGCTGATCCCGTTGCCGAAATCATGGGTCAGCCACAGGCTGGCCAGATGGCGCGGTGCGTTGGGCATGGGCTGGCCCTGATTGCTGCCGCCCTGCTGTTCGGTGTCGTTATAGGCATAGGCGGCCTTCAGCGACCACGCTTCAGCGATGCGGGCCGTCGCCTCCAGTTCAAGCCCGCGCGATTTCACCTGACCGATATCGCGGTACAGATAGGCATTCCGGTCCGCGTCAAAGCCCTGATACTGGCCCACATTGTCCTGACGCAGATCATAGATCGCGGCGGTCAGCAGCCCGTCGAAGACGGTGGGCGCAAATTTCACGCCCAGTTCCAGCTGGGTGCTTTCCAGAGGCTTCCGCGGCCGCAGATCCTCGGTCAGGCCGGTCTGCGGCTCGAACCCGGTCGCATAGCTGACATAGGGGGTGATGCCATTGGCCAGCACCCGGGCCAGACCGATGCGCCCGGTCAGTGCGTCCTCGTCGTAATCTGCGGCGGTGCCGTATTGCAGGCCAGTCTGTTCGGCCCGGTCATAGCGCAGCGCCAGCGAGCCGCGCCAGGCGTCCAGAATGATCTCGTCCTGCGCATAAATGCCGATCTGGGTAAAGGTCGCATCGGTGACCGAGGGGCTGGCGCCGGCGAATGTCGGGGGGCCGTTCACATAGCTCAGATCGTCCGGCGACACCGGCGCGTCCGTCACGCTGAACAGGCTGTTTTCCTCGGTCTCATAGCGGCGCAGATCGACGCCGAACAGCAGTTGATGCACCACCGCCCCGGTCGTCACCTCGCCTTCAAGGCGGGTGTCCAGACTGATTGTGTCGCTGTTTTCGTCCTGACGGCTGATGCCCTGCAGGATGTTGCCATCCGCATCCAGCGCAGCGCGCACAAAGCTGCCGTCATATTGCCAGTCGAAGCTTTCATAGCGGAATCCCTGACTGATGCGCCAGCCGCTTTCCAGATCGTGGCTGACCTCGACCCCCAGGTTCCACATCTCGCGGTCGCTGTCGTTCCAGCCGCGCCGTCCCAGGAACCGGTCACGCAGCGCCTTGTCATCCGTACCGGTCAGATCGAAGGGCACGCCGACCGGCGAGTCTGGCGAATCCTTGGTATAGGATGCCAGCAGGTCGACCGTCGTGGCGTCGTCCGGCTGCCAGCGGGCGGCCCCGGCCAGATAGCCCCGGCGGTTGCCGGTTTCCTCGACCTGCCGGGTGATGTCGCTGCCGATGCCGGTCACGCGATAGGACAGCGTGTCGGTGGCGACGCTGTTGACGTCGAAGAAAGCCTTGGCATAGCCGTTTGTGCCATAGCCCAGCCCGACCTCGCCAAAGGGGGTCGATCCGGCGCGTTTCTGCACCTGGTTGACGATGCCTGCGGGCGATCCCGACCCGTACAGCGCGGATGAGGGACCGCGCAGAACCTCGACCTGCTGCATGCCATAGATCTCGTAGCTGCCGCCGCCGAAGAAGCGGCCCTGACGCAGGCCGTTGACATATTGCGCCCGCTCGGCGCTGAAACCGCGCAGAGTGGGGTTGTCAAAGCGTGGATCGCCGCCAAAGGGCTGGCTGTTCACGCCGGTGGAATAGGCAAGCGACTCGCCCAGATCCGCGGCCCCCTGATCGGCGATCTGATCGGCGGTCACCACCGAGATCGACTGCTGCGCCTCGGCGATGGGTGTGGCGGATTTCGTGGTCTGCGCGCCCTGTGCCACATAGCCCGCGACATCGTCCACGGTCAGGGTGATGTCGCCCAGCACGAAGACCGGGCTTGCGGATGCGCCATCCTGCGCGGCCTGAGGCGTGGCCGCGACCGCTGCGGTGCTGTCCTGCACGGGTGCGTCCAGAGGGGCGGCCTCTTGCGCGGTGGCGGGCAGGGCCAGCAGGGACAGGCCAAGGGCGGTCAGGCTGACGCTGGTGCAAAGGACCGAACGACGGGCAGAAGGGCGGGGCAGGGGCATGACGTGGCCTTTGATCGCAGGGGGCATGGGCAGGGG
>NZ_RQRT01000139.1 GCF_004335005.1 Paracoccus nototheniae
CATCGGGCTGTACGGGTTGCTGCAATACTGGCAGCTGACCGGCAGCGACAAGGCCATGGGCATCATCCGCGACTGGTTCGATGCCCGGCTGGCCGAGGGCACGCCGACCAAGAACATCAACACCGTCGCGCCCTTTCTGTCGCTGGCGCATCTTTATGAACGCGACCGCAATCCGATGTGGCTGCCCTATCTGGACACCTGGGCCGAATGGGTCATGCACGAGATGCCGCGCACCCGCGAAGGCGGCTTGCAGCATATCGTCTATAACAGTGTGAACGATCAGCAGATCTGGGACGACACGCTGATGATGTCGGTCATGCCGCTGGCCAAGATCGGGCTGGTGCTGGACCGCCCCCATTATGTGGACGAGGCGAAATACCAGTTCCTGCTGCATGCCCAATATCTGGCGGATACCCAATCGGGGCTGTGGTTTCACGGCTGGACCTTTGACGGCGATCACAATTTCGCCCGCGCGCTTTGGGCGCGGGGCAACAGCTGGATCACCATCGTCATTCCCGAATTCATCGAATTGCTGAACCTGCCGCAGGGCGATCCGACGCGCCGCCATCTGCTGTCGCTGTTCCAGCGCCAGGCCGCCGCGCTGAAGGCCACGCAGGATGACAGCGGGCTGTGGCACACGCTGCTGGACGATCAAAGCAGCTATCCGGAAACCTCGGCCACGGCCGGTTTCGCCTATGGGCTGCTGAAAGGCGTGCGCAAGCGCTATCTGCCCGCCGATTATGCGCCCGTCGCCGAACGCGCCATCCGCGCGGTCATCGACAATATCTCGCCCGAGGGCGAATTGCGGAACGTGTCCTTTGGCACCGCCATGGGCAACGATCTGGATTATTACCGGCAGATTCCGCAGACCTCGATGCCTTACGGGCAGGCGATGGCGATGCTGGCGCTGGCCGAATATCTGCGCGGCTATATCTGACCGCGACTGACCTTGAGGGAGGAGAGAGACATGACCAAGACCCTGACCGCATTGGCCCTGATCTGGGCCGCAGGCGCCGCGCAGGCCGAAACGCTGCGCTTCGGCTATGCCCAGAACGCCACCCCCACCGTCGAGGCGATGGAGGCATTCGCCCGGCTGGTCGAGGAAAAGACCGCAGGCGAGGTCACCGTGCAGTTCTTTCCCGACGGCCAGCTGGGCGGCGAACGCGAGATGGTCGAGATGGTGCAGGGCGGCGCGCTGGACATGACCAAGGTCTCGGGCGGGTTGCTGGAAAGTTTCGCGCCGGTCTATGGCGTGTTTCCGATGCCCTATCTGTTCGACGATCAGGATCATTTCTATCGCGTCATGGATGACGGCGCGATCATGGATCCGATCTATCAATCCACCGTCGATCTGGGCTTTCTGGGCCTGACCTATTACAATTCCGGGGCGCGGAATTTCTATACCAGCCGGACCCCGATCCGGTCGGTCGAGGATCTGGCGGGTCTGAAGATCCGCGTTCTGCAAAGCCCGACTGCGATCCGCATGACCGAATTGCTGGGCGCAACGCCCGTGGCGATGGGGCAGGCCGAGGTCTATACATCCTTGCAGCAGGGCGTTCTGGACGGGGCCGAGAATAATGAATTCGCCCTGACCATCGCGCGCCATGCCGAGGTCGCCAAGCATTACAGCTATGACGGGCACACCCGGATTCCCGACATCCTGCTGATCGGCACCGCCACGATGGAGCGCCTGTCCGAGGATCACCGCACCGCCGTGACCGAGGCCGCCGCCGAATCCACCGCCTTTCACAAGACGGTCTGGGACGCCGCCGTCGAGGCGGCGGCCACAGAATCCGCCGAACAGTTCGACGTGCAGTTCTATGAACCCGATCTGGCGCCCTTCCGCGAGGCCGTGGCGCCCATGTATGACGAGCTGGACGAGGCGAACTCTGCCCTTGTCGACCAGATCCGCACGGCCGGGGGGGCCTGATGGACCGGCTGCGGCGCGGTCTGGATCTGATTCTTGGCGGTCTGTGCTGCGGGTTGTTGGTGGTGCTGGTGGCCGTTCTGGTCTGGCAGGTCGTCAGCCGCTATGCGCTGAACGCGCCATCCTCGGTGACCGAGGAGATCCTGCGTTACGGGGTCATCTGGATGTCGCTGCTGGGGGCCGCCTATGCCACCGGGCGCGGCGCGCATATGAGCGTGGACATGCTGCGCGACCGGCTGCCCGCGCGTGGGCGGCTGCGGCTGGATGCTCTGGTTGCGGTGGCCTTCGTCGCATTCGCGGGCATCGTGCTGATCTGGGGCGGGATGAAGGGCGTCACCATCGCCGCCCGTCAGACCAGCGCGGTGATGCGCATTCCGATGTCCTGGGTCTATCTGTCGCTGCCGGTCAGCGGCGTGCTGATGATCGCCTATAGCCTGCTCAACCTGGCCGATCTGGCGCGGGGGCGTCCGCATCATGCGGATACGCTGGAGCAGGCCGAGATGCTGGGGGAATAGAGCAATGGCCGGACCTGCCAGCCTGATCCTGATTTCGGTTTTCGCGGTGCTGACCGCGCTTGGCATTCCGCTGGCGCTGTCGATCACGGCGGCGGCGATCGCGGCGGTGCTGCTGGTGCTGCCCTTTGACATGGCGTTGTTCACGGCGGCGCAGAAAATGCTGGCCAGTCTGGACAGCTTTACCCTGTTGGCGGTGCCGTTCTTCATCCTGTCCGGCGTCATCATGAATTCCGGCGGCATCGCGATCCGGCTGGTCGATTTCGCCAAGCTGATCGCGGGTCGCATCCCCGGATCGCTGGCCCAGACCAATATCGCCGGCAATATGCTGTTCGGGTCCATCTCGGGGTCGGCCATCGCGGCCTCGACCTCGATCGGCGGGGTCATGGTGCCGATGCAAAAACGCGAAGGGTATGATCCGGGCTTTGCGGCAGCGGTGAATATCGCCTCGGCGCCGACGGGGATGCTGATCCCGCCGTCGACCGCCTTCATCATCTATTCGCTGGTGGCGGGCGGCGCTTCGATCAGCGCGCTGTTTCTGGGCGGCGCGGTGGCGGGCGGGCTGTGGGGGCTGTCGATGATGATCCTGACGGGCATCATCGCGCACCGGCGCGGCTGGCCGGTGGCAGGTCGCATCACCGCGCGCGACGCGGTCCGCGTGGTGGGCCGCGCGATCCCCAGCCTGATGCTGATCGTGCTGATCATCGGCGGCATCATGGCGGGCATCGTCACCGCGGTCGAGGCATCGGGCATCGCCGTCATCTATACGATGATGCTGGCCTTCGTGATCCACCGCACCGTGCCCCTGCGCGCCCTGCCGGGGTTCCTGATCGAGACGGTTCAGATGACCGGCGCGATCATGCTGCTGCTGGCGGCCTCGGCCGCGCTCAGTTTCGCGATGGCCTTCACGGGGATTCCGGCGGCGGTCACCTCGGTCATTCTGGCGATCTCTGAGGATCCGGTGATGGTCATGCTGATCATCAATGTGCTGTTGCTGGTGGTCGGCTGTTTCATGGATATGGGCCCGGCGATCCTGATCTTTACGCCGATCCTTCTGCCCATCGCGCAGAAGGTCGGGTATGACCCGGTGCATTTCGGCGTCATCATGATCTTCAACCTGGCCATCGGCACGATCACGCCCCCGGTGGGAACCGGCCTGTTCGTCGGTGCGGGCGTAGCAAAGGTCAAGGTCGAGACCGCCGTGCGCGCGCTTGGGCCGTTCTATCTGCTGCTGCTGGGCGTGCTGGGGCTGGTGACCTTTGTGCCGGGGCTGGTCATGTGGCTGCCGAACCACTTCGGGCTATAGCCTTCGCGGGTGGGCTTGCGCGGGCCCGGGCTGGTGATGCCCGTCGGATGGATCGTGATCCTTGCCGGGGGAACCGGGCGGTTCGCCATGCGTTGCCCGTCATTCACAGAGCCGAGGCCGCCATGACCCACCCGATCCCCCCCCTGACCCCGGTTCTTCGCGCATCTCTGGCGGCAGGGGCACTGATCCTTGCGGGTTGGGGCCTTCCCGCCGCCAGAGATGCGCGAAGAACCGGG
>NZ_RQRT01000013.1 GCF_004335005.1 Paracoccus nototheniae
TCATGTTCGGCAGGCTCAAGGATTGGAGGCGCGTGGCAACGCGATATGACAGATGTCCGAAGATCTTCCTCTCGGCCATCGCCCTCGCAGCAACCGTCATCTATTGGTTATGAATCCTGACCCTAGCTGGCAGGTTCAGGATAAGGGGTGCGCCATGTCGATCACGATTGCCGGGATGACCAAGCGGTTCGGACCGACCGAGGTGCTGCGCGGCATCGATCTGGACGTGGCCGATGGCGAACTGGTGGCTTTGCTGGGGCCATCCGGGTCCGGCAAGACGACGCTTTTGAAGATCATCGCCGGGCTGGAATGGCCCGATGCGGGGCGGCTGACGGTGGCGGGGCAGGACTGGCTGCAACTGGCCGCGCGTGACCGGCGCATCGGCTTTGTGTTTCAGCATTACGCCCTGTTCCCGCATATGAGCGTGCGCGACAACATCGCCTTTGGCCTGACCGTGCGCCCCCGGGCCGATCGTCCCGCCCCCGCGCTGATCGCCGCACGCGTGGACGAACTGATGGCATTCCTGCAGATCGACGCGCTGGCCGACCGCTATCCGGCGCAGCTGTCGGGCGGGCAGCGCCAGCGCGTGGCGCTTGGCCGGGCGCTGGCGATCCAGCCGCGCGTGCTGTTGCTGGACGAACCCTTTGGCGCGCTGGACGCCGCGATCCGGCGCGATCTGCGCCGCTGGCTGCGCGGCGTGCACGAGGCGACCGGATCGACCACCATCTTCGTGACCCATGATCAGGAAGAGGCGTTCGAGCTGGCCGACCGCGTGGTCGTCATGGGGCAGGGGCTGATCGAACAGACCGGCCATGCCGACCAGATCCATGATCATCCCGCCACGCCCTTTGTCGCCCGCTTCATGGGTGCCACGGTCGAGCTGCCGGTCACGCTGGCCGCAGGCCGCGCAACCGCGCCGGGGCTGGACCTGACCGCCCTGCCGCGCCGGGCGCTGCCCGACGGGACGGCGCGGCTGTTCGCGCGCGCCGCCGACATTCGCGCGATGCCCGATCCGGCGGGCGTCTGGCACGTCACCAGCCTTGCCAGCACCGGGGCCGAACTGCGCCTGACCGCGACCCGCAGCGACGGCGCCGAGGCCGAGGCGCAGATGCCCGGCGCCGCGCCCCCGCCCTGACCAAAGGCGCCCCCATCACTTTAACGGTCGAGGCGGCGGCGGTCTTTCCCGACGCCCGCCCCGCCACCGCCACCCCCGTCCTGCCTTTGCCGAAGGAAATCGCCCGATGAAACTGCCCGTCCTTGCCACCGCCCTGGCCCTGATCCTGGCCGGCCCCGCTGCCGCGCAGGATCGTCTGCTGAATGTCAGCTATGACATCGCGCGCGAATTGTTCGAGGCGCTGAACCCTGTCTTTGCCGCGCAATATCAGGCCGATACGGGCCGCACCCTGACCATCGACATGTCGCATGGCGGATCGTCGCGTCAGGCCCGTGCCATTCTGGAAGGGCTGCCCGCCGATGTGGTGACCTTCAACCAGGAAACCGACATCGACGTGCTGGCCGACAGCGGCCTGCTGCCCGAGGACTGGCGCGATGCCTTTCCGAACGGTGCCTCGCCCTATTATTCGTTGCCCGCCTTTCTGGTGCGAGAGGGCAATCCCAAGGGCATCGAGGACTGGGACGATCTGGCCCGCGAGGATGTCGCGCCCGTGTTCCCCAACCCCAAGACCAGCGGTAACGGGCGCTATACCTATCTGGCCGCCTATGCCTATGCGCTGGCGCAGAACGGTGGCGACCAGACGGCGGCGCAGGATTTCGTGCGGTCCATTTTTGACAATGTGCCGGTGTTCGACACGGGCGGGCGGGCCTCGACCCAGACCTTCGCGGAACGGGGCATCGGCGACGTGCTGGTGACCTTTGAGGCCGAGACCGGTCAGATCGCCGCCGAATACGCGGCCCAGGGGTTGGAGCGCGTGACCCCCTCGCTTAGCCTCTTCGCCGCCTTCCCGGTGGCCGTGGTGGCCGAGAATGCCGAAGACAATGGCACGACCGAGGTGGCCACCGCCTATCTGGAATGGCTGTACACCACCGACGCGCAGCGGATGCTGGCCGAGCGCTACTATCGTGTCACGGACGAGACCGTCGCCGCCGAATTCGCCGATGCGCAGGCCCCGGTCGAACTGGTCACCGTCGATGACGTGTTCGGCGGATGGGATGCCGTGTCGCAGGACCATCTGGCCGATGGCGGGATTCTGGATCAGGTCTTCGTCAACAGATGAGCGACGCCACCGCCCCCTTCCGCGCCAAGCGCGTCCTGCCGGGCTTTACGCTCAGCCTTGGGACGACGCTGCTCTATCTGGTGCTGATCGTGCTGATCCCGATCGCGGCGCTGATCCTGAAGGGGGCCGAGATCGGCCCCGCCGCCTTTTGGGCGATCGTCAGTTCCGACCGCGCGATCGCGGCCTTTCGCATCACCCTGATGGCGGCGGCGATCGCCACGGCCTTCAATGCGGTTTATGGCCTGCTGATGGCCTGGGTGCTGGTGCGCCATGATTTTCCGGGCAAGCGGGTGCTGGACGCGCTGATGGATGTGCCCTTTGCCCTGCCCACCGCCGTGGCGGGGCTGTCGCTGACGGCGTTGTTTTCGGCCAATGGCTGGTTCGGGACATGGTTGCATCCGGCGGGCCTTCCGGTCGTCTATACGATCTGGGGGATCGCGCTGGCGATGGCCTTCACCTCGATCCCCTTCGTGGTGCGTACCGTCCAGCCGGTGCTGGAGGATCTGGACCCCTCGCTGGAACAGGCCGCCGAGACGCTTGGCGCAACGCGCTGGCAGATCTTTGCCCGCGTGGTCTTTCCCGCCATCCTGCCCGCATGGCTGGCAGGATGCACGACCGCCTTTGCGCGGTCTTTGGGGGAATTCGGAGCCATCGTCTTTATCGCCGGAAACCTGCCCGGCCAGACCGAGATCGCGGCCCTGCTGGCCTATATCCGGCTGGAGGAATACGATTATAACGGCGCCGCCGCCATCGCGCTGGTGCTGCTGGGCTTTGCGCTGGTGCTGCTGATCCTGTCGAACATCCTGCAAAGCTGGGCCGCGCGCCACCGAAAGGCCACAAGATGAGCGTGCCCGACCTTATCGCCCCCGGTTCCGCCACCGGCCATGGCCGCCCTGCACGCACCAACGGCGCCCGCGCCCTGATCGGGCTGGCGGTCGTCCTGACGTTGCTGATCGTGGTGGCGCCGCTGGCCTATATCTTTGCCCGCGCCTTTTCAGAAGGCTGGCGGGTCTATGCGGCCAATCTGATGGACCCCGCGATGCTGCATGCGATCTGGCTGACCAGCCTTGTCGCGGTGATCGTGGTGCCCCTGAACATCGCCTTTGGCATTGCCGCCGCATGGGCGGTGTCCAAGCACCGCTTTCCGGGACGGAGCATTCTGGTCACGATGATCGAGATCCCGTTCTCGATCTCTCCGATCATCGCGGGGATCTGCTATCTGCTGCTCTATGGGCGCCAGGGCCTGCTGGGCCCCTGGCTGCGCGAGGTCGATCTGCAGGTCATGTTCGCGCTGCCCGGCATCGTGCTGGTGACGATGTTCGTCACCGCGCCTTTTGTCGCGCGCGAGGTGCTGCCGCTGATGCAGGCGCAGGGCACCGAACAGGAAGAGGCCGCCGTGACGCTTGGTGCCTCGGGCTGGCAGGTGTTCCGCCGCGTGACCCTGCCCAATATCCGCTTTGCGCTGCTGTACGGGGCGGTGCTGTGCACGGCCCGTGCGGTGGGGGAATTCGGCGGCGTCTCGGTCGTGTCGGGCAATATCCGGGGCCAGACCAATACCCTGCCGTTGCATGTCGAATTGCTGTTCAACGACCTGAACGCTGTGGGCGCCTTTGCCGCCGCATCCACCCTGACGCTGATCGCGCTGGTCGCGCTGATCATCAAGGCGGCGCTGGAGGCGCGGCGCGGCTGAGGTGGCGGTTGAAGGGGGGCCGGGCTGCCACGCAGGCCGGTCCCTTCGCCCTGCTGGCGGGAACCAAACAGTTCCGCAAATGCTTGTCACCGCGACGATGAAGCGGATGAAAGCGACGGGGACAGGACGTGGACGACCGGGACGACTGGACCCTGACCGGGGCGCTGCATCACGATCAGGGGCGGGGCGATCCCTTTGCCGCCGCCGTCCGCTCGACCCGCATGTCGATGATCATCACCAACCCGAACCTGCCCGACAATCCGATCATCTTTGCCAATGATGCCTTTCAAAAGCTGACCGGCTATGACCGCGAAGACCTGATCGGGCGCAATTGCCGCTTTCTGCAAGGCGCGCAGACCGATCCCGAAACCGTCGCCCGCATCCGCGCGGCAGTCGATGCGGGCACCGATGTCGCCGTCGATATCCTGAATTATCGCAAGGACGGATCGTCGTTCTGGAACGGGCTGTATCTTAGCCCGGTGCGCGACGATGAGGGCCGGATCCAGTTCTTTTTCGCCTCGCAGCTGGATGTGACCGACCGGATCGACGTGCAGTCGCGCATGGCGCGCGAAAAGGCGCGGGTGGAAACCGAGGTCACCCGCCGCGTCGCCGAATTGCGGGAATCGCTGGATGCGCAGCGGCTGCTGCTGCATGAGGTCGATCACCGGGTCAAGAACAACATGACCATGATCGGATCGATCCTGCGCCTGCAACTGCGCGAGGCGAAGGACAGCGAGACGGTGGACCTGCTGCGCGCGATGATGACCCGCATCGACGCGCTGGCCACGGTGCACCGGCATCTGTACCAGTCCGACGATGTGACGCGGTTCGATATCGGATCCTATTCGGTCAACCTCGCCTCGGATCTGACGCAAAGCCGCAGCGATTGCGACATCCGCATCCGCGCCGATCTAGGCCGTGCCGAGGTGCCCGCCGGGCAGGCCTCGGCCATCGGGCTGATCATCAACGAAATTCTGACCCATATGATCCGCCCCATCGACGGCGACCGCGGCGGGGTGTTCGACATCTCGTCGCAGACGCAGACGCAGGCGGGCCGGGTCGGGCTGACCATCCGTTTCGGCACCGCCTCGGGCGCGGCCGTTCTGCCCCATTACAATCCCACCGGCGTCACCGAACAGATCATCTCGCGCCTTGCCGCGCAGACCCGGACCACCGTGTCCTGGTCGACGGGCGAGGGCGGGGCCACCCAGGTGAACGTCGCTGTCGACAAAGAGGTCTCATGAACCCGCCAAAGCCCCCGCTGTCGATCCTTGTGGTCGAAGATGAATTCATCATCGCGATGGATATCGAGATGATGATCGAGGATTGCGGCCACCGGGTGCTGGCCACCGCTGCGTCGCTGAACGCGGTCAAGGCGCTGCCGGTCGGGGATGCGCCCGATGTCGCGCTGGTTGACATGCAACTGGCGCAAGGCAGCACCGGGCTGGAGGTCAATGCCGAGATCCGCAGCCGCTGGCCAGAGACGATCGTCGTCTTTGTCACCGCCAATCCCAAGAAGATCCCCGACGATTTCGCTGGTGCCTCGGGGGTGATCGCGAAACCGTTTTCGTCCAGCGGCTTTGTCGCGGCCCTGAAATACCTGGAGGAAGGGGTCTGCGACCCGCCCCCCGTCTCGTCGGGGCCGGGCAGCTTTGTCGCCTCGCCCGCCTTTGCGGCCCAGTGGGGCTAGGCCGGGTCAGCGGACAAGGCGCGCAGGATCACAGCGCGCTGATCAGCACGCCCGTCCACAGGATCAGGCTGACCGCGATGGCGGCCGGGATGATCGGTGCGCCACCCTCATCGCGATCGGCGGGATGGGTGCGGCGCAGATAGGCTTCGGTCTGGATGTCGAACATAGCAACCTCGGGTTTTGATCCGGGAATGGGTCAGGGTCTTGGACGGGTCAGGCGGGCTGGCGAAACGCGCCGAACATCCGCCGCAGGGCCGAGGGGCGGCGTGTTCGGGCCAGCAGCAGGTCGCGCAGTTCTTTGCCTTTGGTCCAGGGGCCGAACCCCGAGGCCGTGTTGATATGCCCCGCATGGCCCAGATCATACAGATCCGCATCCCAATCCGCTGCCATCCGGCGGCTGGCGTCAAAGCTGACCAGCGGGTCGTTGCGGCTGGCCACGACCAGCGCCGGCACATCAAACGCCTCGCGCGGGGGGGCGCCAAAGCCGGCGATCCGGTCGATCGCCCGGGGATCGACGGGCGCCACCAGCAGGGCGGCGCGGATACGCAGTCCCGGCCATCGCGCCAGCAATTGGGCGATGGTCACCGCGCCAAGCGAATGGCCCACAAGGATGCTGTCGGGATAGGTCATGACATGAACGGCCAGCGTGGCCTGCCAGACCTCGCGCACGGGGCGGGCGGTGTCGCCCATGTCCAGCATCATCGCGTCGGGATCGGTGCGCGCCCACCAGTCCTGCCAATGCGGGGCGGGTGATCCGTCAAGGCCGGGGACGATCAGGGTCTTGGTCATCTGGCTTCTCCTCTGCAATCACCTATAACACTACAATGTAAGTCGTGTATTGTGGTTCCAAATTCGGGCGATGAAAGAGAAGATCGATCCTTGTCACCGGCAGGGCGGAGGATTGATGCCTTCACAGGCGGCGTCTCAGGCCCGCCCCGTCGGGCAGACTGCTGAAATCCCCATCCTGAACAGCCAACGGCCCCTTCCCAAGGATGGGAAGGGGCCGTTTGATGCGGCGATGCGTGCCTGGTCAGGCGGCGCGGGCGACCTCTTGCGTCTGGCTTTCGACCAGCGCGCGGTGCAGCGCACGGATCGTGCCCGACAGCGCATCGCGTTCGACGATGAACTGCACATCGACCTGACGCGGACCCTGCGACGCGCCGATCGCCGACAGCCCGGCATCGGCCAGCGCGTTCAAGCCCCGGCTCAGCACCGCCAGCCCGTCCAGATCGCGCCCCACGGCCGAGGCCATGGCCACCGCCCGCGACGACACGCAGGCCGAGGGGAAGCGTTCGACCAGATCCTTTTCGACCCGCCGCAGCACCTTGAGGTTGCTGTCCACATAATGCGTGATCGTGTTCGCGTTCGAGACCTTGCTGACGATGCGGACCTTGTGCCGGGTCAGCACCTCCAGCAGGGCCGCGTCATAACCCTTGGCGCCGACCATGTCCTGTTCGAACAGCTCCAGCGCAAAGACATCCAGACCGGTGACGATCTCGACCGCAGGCGCGTCGGCGGGCTGATCGTCGATCAGCGTGCCGGGGTCATGCGGCTCGAACGCGTTGGTCACGCGCAAAGGCACGCCCGACTGGCGCAGGGTCTTGGCGGCCTTGGGGTGGATCGCCTCCATCCCCAGATTGGACAGTTGGTCGGCCACGTCGTAATTCGTGCGCCCCAGCTTGCGCACCGCATCCGCGCCGACCAGCTTGGGATCGGCCGAGGACAGGTGGAATTCCTTGTGGATGATCGCCTCATGCGCGCCGGTCAGTGCCGCCAGACGCGAGAATGTCACCTCGGAATAGCCGCGATCATATTCGCGCATCAGCCCTTCGCTGCACTGGGCATAGCCGGTGACGATGGGCATTTCCGTCTGCGCGTCGATCCCGGCCAAGGCGCCGGTGATGCGTTCGTCCAGGCTGACCTCTCCGGTATCGCGCCAGCCCGACAGATCGACGAACCGGGCCGAGACCCCGGCGCGCTGCAGCATCAGCGTGGTGACAAAGGCCGAATGCGCCTCGCCCAGACCCGACAGCAGCTCGCGCGTGTGCAGCATATGCTCCGACAGCCGGAAATGGCCATAGGAACACAGCCGCTGCAGATCGATCAGGCAGTTCTTCGCGCCCACCAGCCGGTCGCGCACAAAGGCGTCGGCGCGTTCCAGATCGCCGGGATGATCAAGCACCACACGATGCGCGGCACCCATCGCCGCGCTGGCGCGGTCCAGCGCCGCCAGCCAGCCGTGATCGCCTTCGCCGCTGGCAAAGGCCGCATAGACGCCCGGCTCGCCGGATTTCTTATGCTCTAGCAGCAGATCGGTAATGCCCCCAAAGGCCGAGACGACAAAGATCCGGCCATAAAGATCGGCGCGGTCGTCGATCAGCAGCGTGTCGCGCAGCTCATGGACCCGCGACATCGAGGTGCCGCCGATCTTCTCGACGGTATGGGTCGCGTGTGCCATGGCTCAGGCCGTCTCGGCGGGCGCATAGCTGCCGTCTTCGCGATGCACCTCGGTCCCGGTGACCGGCGGATTGAAACAGCAGGCCATGACCAAAGTTTCGTCGGCCCGCAGAGTGTGGTGATCGTTCAGGTTCAGCGCATACATCACGCCCGGCGTGATCTGATGCGTCTCACCCGTGCCCAGATCGGTGATCGAGCCCTTGCCCGACATGCAATAGACGCTTTCGAAGTGATGCTTGTAATGGAACGTATGTTCCGACCCGGCATCCAGCGTGGTGATGTGGAACGAAAACCCCATCCCGTCATCGGCCAGCAGCATGCGGACCGAATTCCACCTGGCATCCGACACCGACCGGTCGGTGTCCTTCAGTTTATTGAAATCACGAATGATCATGTGATGTTACTCCGCAGCAATCTTGGTGGACAGAACGTCGCGCGCCGCATCCAGCAGGATGTCGAAGCCGCGCGTCAAAAGGTCGGTGGGCGTGGTCAGCGGCGCCAGAACTTTGACCACCTGATCCTCGTTCCCCGAGGTTTCGATGATCAGGCCGCCCTGAAAGGCCCGCTTGCAGATCGCGCCCGCCAGATCGCCCGAGCCGACATCGACGCCGCGCATCAGCCCGCGCCCCTTCAGATAGGCGCCGGGCACAAGAGCCGCCAGCTCGGTCAGCCGAGCCTCGATCAGTGCGGCTTTTTCGGCAAGCTCGGCCTCGAACGCCTTGTCGGCCCAGAACTTCTCGATCGCTACGCGGGCGGTCACGAAGGCATGGGTGTTGCCCCGGAAGGTGCCGTTATGTTCGGCGGGGCCAAAGACGTCATGTTCGGGCCGTACCAGCAGCATCGCCAGCGGCAGGCCGAAACCCGACACCGATTTTGCCATCGGCACCAGATCGGGCACCACGCCCATATCCTCGAACGAAAAGAACTTGCCCGTGCGCCCGCAGCCCGCCTGAATATCATCCAGAATCAGCAGCGCGCCATGGCGCTTGGCGATATCGGCCACCGCCCGCACGAATTCGGCGGATGCGGCGTTCAGCCCGCCCTCGCCCTGCACGGTTTCCAGCATGATCGCGGCGGGGGCATCGATGCCGCCCGAATTGTCCGACAGCATCTGATCCAGCAGGGCGGCGCTGTCCAACCCCTGGGCGTAATCGTCAAAGGGCACTCGGGTGACGCCCTGCGTCTCCATCCCGGCACCACCGCGGTGATAGCCGTTGCCCGTCGCCGCCAGCGCGCCCATGGTCACGCCATGAAAGCCGTTGGTGAAGGCCACGATATTCGTGCGCCCGGTCGATTTGCGGGCGATCTTCATCGCCGCCTCGACCGCATTGGCGCCGGTCGGGCCGGTGAACATCACCCGGTGATCCATGCCGCGCGGGGCCAAGATATGCGTCTCGAACGCCTGCAGGAAATCGGCCTTGGTGGTGGTGTGCAGGTCCAGCCCATGGGCAATGCCGTCGCCCGCGATATGATCGATCAGCGCGGCCTTCATGTCGGGGTCGTTATGGCCATAGTTCAGCGACGAACAGCCGGCCAGAAAATCGATATGCTCGGACCCGTCGGCCCCGCGCATGATCGATCCGCTGGCGCTGGCGAACAGCGTCGGAATGCCGCGGCAATAGGACCGGGCCTCGCTTTCGCGACGGGTGAAAATGCCGGTATCGGCGGTGGGGGTGGTCATGTCCTTAGGCATGGGACGTCCTTTCGCACGATGTGCGTTATTCGAATTGCTTTGAGGTGCGAAGCAGATCAGGCGGCGCGGGCCTGCGGGGCGGCACGGGGCAGGGTGATGGTCACCATATGCTCGGTCGCGTGGCGCCCGTCGAAATGCTCGTCGCGGATATAGTGGGGGTCATCGCTCAGCGCGCCGCCAAGATGGCGGGCAAGGCTGCGGAACAATGCCCAGGATGCGTCATTGTCACGCGTGATCGTGGTGTTCAGCCGGTTGGCCTCGGTGCATTCGTCACGATCGACCAGATGGGTCAGCATCTTGCGGCCCAGCCCCAGACCGCGCGCCCGGGGGCTGACCGCGACCTGCCAGACGAACAGCGCGTCGTCATTCGGAATCATGTGACCCGAGATCCAGCCGACGACGTCGCCGTCCAGATCGGCGACCACACAGGTGTCGCGGAAATGCTCGGCCTGCACCAGGTTGCAATACATCGAGTTCTCGTCCAGCGGCTTGCAGTCGCGCACCAGCTCCCAGACAGCGGCGCCGTCGGTCGGGTCGGGCTTGCGCAGCGTCAGCTGGCGGGGGCGTTCGATGTCCTGCACATCCTTGGGCATGGGTCCGTGATCCTCGATTGCTTCGGGGCCCTAACTAACCAAAGATGGCCAAAGTTTCAACCGTCCAGACAAAAACCACGGACTTTTCAGCTAACTGACCGGCACCTATGGATAAATATCACGCCAGGGACACGGGTGCGTGATGAAACCCATTCGCAATGCGAACCAGTCTGGGGCCCATTGCCGTGCCCCCGCCGGAAATGGCATAGAGGATCGCATGACCCGCGATCCCGTCTTTCCCCGTGACCCTGCCATCGCCCGCTCGGACGCCGCGCTGATCGCGCTGCGCCGGATTCTGCGGGCGACCGAACAATATGAACGCGATCTGGCACAGGCCGTCGGCCTGACCCCGGCCAAGTTGCGGGTTCTGCAGATTCTGGCCGGGCGCGACGACCGTACGGCGACACCCACGGCGCTGGCCACGCAGATGGGCGTCAGTCAGGCGACGGTGACCGCGCTGGTCGATCAACTGGACAAGCTGGGCCTGACGCAACGCCAGCGCTCCAGCACCGATCGGCGGCAGTTGCATGTGATCCTGACCGACAACGGCGCCACCGCACTGGCCGAGGCGCCCGATGCGCTGCAACAGCATTTCGTCACCGGCTTTCATGCGCTTCATGACTGGGAACAGGCGATGCTGGTCGCCTCGCTGGAACGCGTCGCCGCCATGCTGAACGCGCAGGGCATCGACGCCTCGCCGGTCCTGACCCTGGGCGAGATCGGCCGCGCCCCGACCTGACGCCCTTTCATCTTGGTCAAAATATCCCGGGGGGCGTCCGCAGGACGGGGGCAGCGCCCCCCTGCCGGCCTGTCAGCCCGCCTTGCCCCAGGGGCCATGCGCATCGTCGATCCCGTCCAGCCGCTCGAACCCATGCGCGCCAAAGAAATCGCGTTGCGCCTGAATCATGTTGGCGGTCCCGCGCGCGGTGCGCATCATGTCGAACCACATCAGCCCCGAGGCCAGCGCCGGCAGAGGATGCCCCGCCGCGATCCCTTGCGACACGACCTGCCGCAGACCGGGCATCGCCTTTTCGATCAGATCGGCAAAGAACGGCGCCATGATCAGATTGCGGCCCGGATCGTCCGCCAGCGCTTGAGCCATGTCGTTCAGCATCGTCGAACGGATGATGCAGCCCGCCCGCCAGACCCTCGCGATTTCGGGCAGATCCAGCGTCCAGCCGAACCGACCCGAGGCCCCCGCGATCATCGTGAAGCCTTGCGCATAGCACAGGATCTTGCCCGCGATCAGCGCCTGTTCCAGGGCTGCCGGCTCCAGCGGACAGGGGCCTGCGCCCTTGCCGAACCGCGCCTCGCCCGCCTGCCGCTCGTCCAGCCGGGCGCTGACATTGCGCGCCATGACGGCGGCCTCGATCACCGGGATGGGGGCGGACAGGTGCTGCGCCTCGATCGCGGTCCAGCGGCCGGTGCCCTTCTGACCCGCGCGGTCCAGAATGACATCGGGCATGGCGGCGCCGGTATGGGGGTCGCGCGCGGCGGTGACGCTGGCCGAGATCTCGATCAGATAGCTGGACAGAACGCCTTGATTCCATCCCTTGAAGATGTCCGAGATGGCATCGGCTTTCAGCCCCATCCCGTCGCGCATCAGCCCGTAAACCTCGGCGATCATCTGCATGTCGGCATATTCGATGCCGTTATGGACCATCTTGACGAAATGCCCGGCGCCCGCATCGCCCATGCGCGCGGCGCAGGGGGTGCCATCCTCGGCCTTGGCGGCGATCGCGGCCATCACCGGGGCCACGCGATCCCAATCGGCGGCCTCGCCCCCGCCCATGATGGCCGGGCCATGCCGCGCCCCCTCTTCCCCGCCCGAGACGCCCATGCCCAGGAACCGAAAGGGCAGGCCGGCCTCGTCGCGGCGGTTGGTGTCGTGGAAATCGGCATTGCCCGCGTCGATGACCAGATCGTCAGGGTCCAGCAGCGGCGCCAGCGCGTCAAGCTGGGCGTCCACCGCCTCGCCCGCCGGGACCATCAGGATGATCCGGCGGGGTTTGGCGATCGAGGCCACCAGCGCCTCCAACGTGTTGGCGGGGATGATGCGGGGGGCCAGCGGGCCTGCCTCGGCGGCAAAGCGGCGCGTCACCTCGGTCGTGCGGTTCCAGACGGCGATGGGAAAGCCCTTTTCCGCGATGTTCAGCGCCAGGGCTGCCCCCATCGTCCCCAAGCCGATCAGCCCGATTTCTGCCTGTGCCATTGCCTGCGCCTTTCGCATCCGTAACCTGTTTGCGGTTGTTTACGCTAACGAGAAACGGCTGTCACGGGGGGGGCGTTCCGGCGGGCCGGACATGCAAAACGGGGCCGCAAGCGGCCCCGTCGGGTTCAGTCCCGCTATCAGATCAGCGGCGCTGCTGGCCCAGTTGCAGGGCCAGCGTGCCCAGCACGACCTTGACGATATCACCCAGAATAAAGGGCGCCACGCCGACGGCCAGCAGCTGATCTGCGGGAACAAAGGCCGACAGCCAGATCAGGCCCGGCACATAGATGGCCACGGTCCCGGCGATCATCGCCACGGCCCGCATGCCCAAGCCACGCCCCTGCGCCAGCGCGCCGGTCACGACCATGGCCAGCGCCATGCCGATCAGAAAGCCGGTCGTCGGCCCGGCCAGATAGGCCAGTCCCAGCCCGCGTTCGGGCGACCCGGCAAAGACCGGCAGTCCGGCCAGCCCGGCCGCCATATAGGCGCCCATCGCGGCCAGACCAAGGCGCGGCCCCAGCCCCGCCGCAATGACCAGAACGGCCAGCGTCTGCAGGGTCATCGGCACCGGCCAGAAGGGCAGCTGGACCTTGGCGCCAAGCGCGATCAACGCGGCGGCGGCCAATGTCAGGCCAATCTTGGTGGTCAGGCTTTGCCGGGCAATGCGGTCCTGAGCAAGCAGCATGGAATGTCCCCTTTGTCGTCTGTCACGAATCATCAGCGGCGGTGCCGCAGTCTTTGATGCCTAAGGAACACCCAACCGCCCCTCGGGCACAAGGGGGCAGATGCCCCGCCCCCGGCTGGCATGCCCGGCTGGCACACCCGGCTGACACGAAGGGGGCGCTGCCGCCTGCCCGCGACATTTGCACATCCGGTCTGCGATAAAACGTCGCAACCGGACGGTTCATGAGGCTGACCCGCGACACCCGGCAGGGCGTGCGCGGGGCGACCGTCCGACCCGGCCCACTTCTTAACGGCGCATGCGCGCGTACAAGCGCGAGGGCTGCCCCGCAAGGCGATGCTTTTCCTTGCCCAATCGTCGGTTTCCCACCCTCTGGCGTCTGTTTTCCACCGGGGAAGGGTGCTAAGACCCCTCTCCAATTGCATGCCGCGACAAGGGTTCGAGACATGGCTGACGACTATCCCAAGGTTGATCGCGTGATGGGCGGGCCCGCAGGCTGGATCTCCATCGCTGTTCCGGCGATCCTGTTTGCGTATTTCATCGGGCTTTTGCCGCAGATCGCCGATGCGCCGCAGCTGCGGGGCATCGATTGGGTGCCCTCGCTTGGCATCCGCCTGTCGGTGCTGCTGGACGGGCTGAGCCTGACCTTTGCGCTGCTGATCACCGGGATCGGCACGGCGGTGACGCTGTATTCGGCCCGCTATCTGGGCGATCACCCCGATTATCCGCGCTTTGTCTGTTATCTGCTGATGTTCATGACCGGCATGCTGGGTCTGGTTCTGGCCGATAACCTGATCATGCTGTTCGTGTTCTGGGAGATCACGACGATCTCGTCCTATCTGCTGATCGGCTTCAATGCCGACAGCGCCAAATCGCGGCGCTCGGCGCTGCAGGCGCTGCTGGTGACGGGGACGGGCGGGCTGGCCATGCTGGCCGGGATGATCCTGCTGGGCACCGTCGCGGGCACGTTCGAGCTGTCGCAGATCCTGACCATGGGCGACATGATCCGTGCGCATCCCTGGTATATCGCGATCCTCGTGCTGTTCCTGGCGGGCGCCTTCACCAAGTCGGCGCAAGTGCCGTTCCATTTCTGGCTGCCCAATGCGATGGCCGCGCCGACGCCGGTTTCGGCCTATCTGCACAGCGCGACGATGGTGAAGGCGGGCGTCTTTCTGATGGCCCGCATGAACCCGGCCTTGGGTGAAACTCAGGCCTGGTTCTGGACCCTGACGCTGTTCGGCGGCGTGACGGCGGTCTTTGCCTCGGTCATGGCGCTGCGTCAAACGGATATCAAACAGGTGCTGGCCTATACCACGCTGATGGCGCTTGGCACGCTGACCATGTTCATCGGCGCGGGCACGCATTACGCGATCATGGCGGCGATGCTGTTTCTGGTCGTCCATTCGCTGTACAAAGCGGCGCTGTTCCTGATGATCGGCATCGTCGATCACGCCACCGGCACGCGCGAGGCTGCGGTCCTGGGCGGTCTGTCCAAGGCCATGCCGCTGACCGGGATCGCCGCTGCGCTGGCCGCGATCAGCATGGCGGGCATCCCGCCGATGGTCGGCTTCATCGGCAAGGAATTCATGTACAAGGCCGGTCTGGGCCTGCAGGGCTTTGCCTCGATCTGGGTCACCGTGATGATCTTTGCGGCCTCGGTCATGATGTTCGCGGTGGGCGGCATCGTGGCGCTGAAGCCCTTCCGCGGCGACTTGCGCCCGACGCCGATGACCCCGCATGAGGGCCCATGGCCGATGCTGGCCGGGCCGTTGGTCCTGGGCGCACTGTCGCTGATCTTCGGCCTCGTGCCGGGGGTGCTGGGCCATTACATCGTTGGCCCCGCCACCCATGCCGTCTTTGGCGAGGTGCGCGAGGTGCATCTGTATCTGTGGGGCGGCGTGAACATGGCGCTGATCCTGTCGCTGCTGACCTTCCTTGCGGGCTGGCTGCTTTATCGCCGGCACGAGGCGATCCGCACCCGCCTTGCCGCCTTCGAGGCGCGCAATCCGATCGATTTCGATGCGGGCTGGGACCGGCTTCTGGACGGGTTCAAGGCCTTTGCCGCATGGCTGACCGGGCTGATCCAGACCGGCAGCCTGCAGCGTTACATGGCGGTGACCTTCGCCACCTTCGTGGTGCTGGTCGGCGGCACTTATCTGCTGAAGGGCGCGTTTCAGGCCGGGCTCAGCCTGTCGACCGATGGGGTGCATCCCGTGCAATGGGCCGTGCTGGGGCTGATCTCGGCCGGTGCCATCCTGACGGTATGGACGCACAGCCGGATGACGGCCGTGGCGGCCATGGGCGTGACGGGCATCGGCGTGGCGCTGATCTTCATCATGTTCAGTGCCCCCGATGTTGCCATCACCCAACTGCTGGTCGAGGTTCTGGTGGTCGTTCTGGTCAGCCTTGCGATGCTGCGGCTGCCCTATCTGCCGCGCAGGTCCAAGACCAGCTTCCGCACGGGCCATGCCGTCATCGCAGGGGGCATGGGGCTGGTCACGACCTTCCTGATGATCTCGGTCCTGTCCAGCGACTTTGACCGCCGCCTGACAAGCTATTTCGAGGCGGTGTCCTATCCCGAGGCGCATGGCCGCAACATCGTCAACGTCATTCTGGTCGATTTCCGGGCATTGGACACGTTCGGAGAGATCGTCGTGGTCGTCATGGCCGCCATTGGCGCCCTGGCGCTGCTGCGTGGCGTGACGACCCGTCGCAAACCCGGGGAGGAGAGCTGAGATGCAGTCGCTGATCCTGACCACCACCACGCGTCTGATGGCGGCTCTGTTGCTGTTGTTTTCGGTCTATTCGCTGCTGCGCGGCCATAACCTGCCCGGCGGCGGCTTTATCGGTGGACTGATCGGGGCCACCGCCTTTATCCTTTACACCATCGCCACCTCGGTGGACGAGGCGCGATCGGCGCTGCGCGTCGACCCGTCCAATCTGGCGATGGTGGGCGTGGGCGTTGCCGCACTTGGCGGCATCGGCGCGGGCTTTGCGGGCGATCCGTTCTTCACCGGGCAATGGCGGTTTCTGTTTCGCGACGGCGACAGCTATGTGCCCCTGTCCACTGTCCTGATTTTCGATATCGGAGTTTACATGGCCGTCTTCGGCGGAATCCTGACCCTGGTCTTTGCCCTGGAACAGGAGATCTGAGCGTGGAACTGCTGCTTGCCATAACCTTGGGCATCCTTGTGTCCACCTCGGTCTATCTGATGCTGGACCGCAACGTCCTGCGCTTTCTGTTCGGGCTGGTGCTGCTGTCGAATGCCGTCAACCTGCTGATCTTTGCGGGCGGGCGCCTGACTGCCGGCGCGCCGCCGCTGATCGATGCAGGGGCGTCATCGCCCACCGGCGTCGTGGCCAACGCGCTGCCGCAGGCGCTGGTCCTGACAGCCATCGTCATCGGCTTTGGCCTGCTGGCCTTCACGCTGGCGCTGGTCTATCGCACCTTCATGACCCTGGGCACCGTCAACAGCGATGAGATGCGCGTGGCCGAGCCGATGGGTGCCAAGGATCTGGACAGGGGCAAGCTGGGTCTGGGCCGGGCCGATCCGCAGAAACCCGCCTCGGGTCAGGAGGCCGGGATATGAGCTGGCTTCTGGTCTATCCGATCCTCATCCCCGTCCTGACGGCGGTGCTGTCCTATCTGTTCCGCAACACGCCGGCCGGGCGCTGGATTTCGGTCGCAGGCACCGCAGCGCTGCTGCTGGCCAGCATCATGCTGATGGCCGAAGTGCTGGACCAAGGCGTGGTCGCGGCGCAGATGTCGGATTGGGGCGCCCCCTTCGGCATCACGCTGGCCGCCGACCTGCTGGGCGGCGTGATGGTGGTGATCACCGCGATCACCGGGCTTGCGACGGTCATCTATACCCTGTCCGAAATCCCCGAACGGCTGGAGCGTCTTGGCTTTCACGCCCTGTTGCAGACCCTGCTGATGGGCGTCTGCGGGGCCTTTCTGACCGGCGATCTGTTCAACCTCTATGTCTGGTTCGAGGTCATGCTGATCTCCAGCTTCGGCCTTCTGGTGCTGGGCGGTACGCGCGAACAACTGGATGGCGGCATCAAATACGTGCTGCTGAACCTTGTCTCGACCATCATGTTTCTGGCGGGGATCGGGCTGCTTTACGGCATCACCGGCACGCTGAACATGGCCGACCTGCATCTGGCCGTGCGCGAGGTGGAAAACACCGGCCTGCTGACCACCATCGCGGTGATGTTCATGGTGGCTTTCGGCGTCAAGGCGGCGCTGTTCCCGCTGTTCTTCTGGTTGCCCGCATCCTATCATACGCCGCCTGTCGCGGTGTCGGCGATCTTTGCGGGACTGCTGACCAAGGTGGGCGTCTATGCGCTGATCCGCATGTTCACGCTGGTCTTCGATCATGATGTGGGCTTCACCCATACCCTGCTTTTGTGGTTTGCCGTGGTGACCATGGTCACCGGCGTTCTGGGCGCCGCGGCGATGAACGATTTCCGGCGCATCCTGTCGTTCCACATCATCAGCCAGATCGGCTATATGGTGCTGGGTCTGGCACTGTATACGCCGCTTGGCCTGATGGGGGCTGTCTTTTATCTGGTCCACCACATCATCGTCAAAGCGAACCTGTTCTTTGTCGCGGGCGTGGCCAAGCGCATCGGCGGATCGACCGATCTGGCGCGGTTGGGCGGGCTTTACGCCCATGCGCCGCTGCTGGCCTTCCTGTTCCTGATCCCGGCATTCTCGCTGGCGGGCTTTCCGCCGTTGTCGGGCTTCTGGGCGAAATATGTGGTCGTCAAGGCTGCGCTGGATCTTGAGATGTGGTTCGTGGCGGGCGTGTCGCTGGCCGTCGGCCTGCTGACGATCTTTTCGATGACCAAGATCTGGGGGGCGGCCTTCTGGCCGGCCCATCCCGACGGGATCAAGCCGCGCCTGTCCGACATCCCTATGTTCGACCGCGTCGCGCTGATGGGGCCGATCGTGGGGCTGGCGGCACTGACCTGCATCATCGGTCTGTTCCCCGAGCCCTTCGTTCTGTTCGCCGAACGCGCGGCGATGCAGCTTCTGGATCCGACCGACTATGTCTCGACCGTTCTGGGGGTGCAGCCATGAACCTCTTTGCCGTCAATATGGTGCTGGCTTTTTGCTGGGTGGCGCTGACCGGGGGGCTGACCCTTGGCGGGCTGGTCACGGGATATCTGGTGGGCATGGCCGCGATGTGGCTGGTGCGGCCGCTGTTTCCGGATACCGGCGTCTATTTCCGGCGCCTGTATTACTGGGTCCGGCTGGTCGTCATGTTCGTCTATGAGCTGGTCGTCAGCTCGATCCCGGTGGTGGTGGACGTGTTCACACCGGGGCAGTCGTCGAACCCGGCGCTGATCGCGGTGCCGATCACGGTGACGACCGACCTGCAGATCACCCTGCTGGCCAATTTTATTTCGCTGACGCCGGGCACGCTGAGCCTTGATGTCAGCGAGGACCGCAAGATGCTGTATATCCATGCGATGTTCGGCGAGGATCCGGACGCGATCCGGGCGCAGATCCGCGACCGGTTCGAGGTCTGGGTGCGCGAGGCGACGGAGTAGAATCATGATCCTGGAAACCGCAATTCTGTTCGGCTTTGCCCTGGTGATTCTGGGCGTCGCCTTTGCCGCGATCCGGCTGGTGCGGGGGCCGACCTTGGCCGACCGCATCGTCGCGCTGGACGTGATGACGGTGCAGCTGGTGTCGTTCGGGGGCCTTGCGGCGCTGCAATCGCGCAGCGCGGGCTTTCTGGACGTGGCCGTCGTGCTGGCGCTGGTCGGCTTTCTGGCGACCGTCTGTCTGGCGCGCTATCTGGAACGGCGCATCCTGCTGAAGGCGGAGGATCTGCAATGATCGGCGACATCATCGTGGCGGGCTTTGTGCTGGCGGGCGGCATCTTCTGTCTGGCGGCGGGGCTGGGCGTGCTGCGCCTTCCCGACCTGCTGACACGGATGCACGCCTCGACCAAGGCGGGCACGCTTGGCTCGGGATTGATCCTTGTGGCGGTGGCGGTGGCCTTTGCCGAAAGCACGGTGATCGCGCGCGCCGTGGCGGCAATCATGTTTCTGCTGATGACCGCGCCTGTGGCCGCGCATCTGATCGGCCGGGCGGCGTTTCGCACCGGTGTGCCGATGGTGGATCGCACCGTCTGCGAAGACGGCGTGGCCGAGGCGCTGCGCAAGCGTCCGCCCGAACGCGACCCCAAGGATGCAACCGGTCCGGCCGCCGAACCCGAAGCCGATCCGCAGGCGGAAGGCGGCACCCCGGCCACCGGAGGCGCCCCGCGCGAGGCCCCCTGAGGGCTTGGGTGATCGGGGCTTTCCAAACCCGTGTCTTGGGCGTAAATCTGTCGGATTGGCGGACGAACCGCCTGATCTGAAAGAGCTGAATGAGCCAGGACATCCCCACGATCACCCGCACCGAAGACCTCGCCCGTTTTTGCGAGGCCGCGAAATGCGCCCCCTATGTCACCGTCGACACCGAGTTCCTGCGCGAGCGGACCTATTGGTCCAAGCTGTGCCTGATCCAGCTGGCGGTGCCGCCCGCGTCGACGGGCAAGCAGCCGGGCGGCGACGCCGTTCTGGTCGATCCCATGGCCGAGGGGCTGTCGCTGGAACCCCTGTACGATCTGTTCCGCCATACCGGGACGGTCAAGGTGTTCCATGCCGCGCGGCAGGATCTTGAAATCTTTTTCCACGACGCGCAGTTGTTCCCGACGCCGCTGTTTGACACGCAGGTTGCGGCGATGGTCTGCGGGTTCGGCGAACAGGTCGGCTATGAGACGCTGGTGCGCAAGATCGCCAAGGCCGATCTGGACAAATCCTCGCGGTTTACCGACTGGTCGCGGCGTCCCCTGTCCGATGCGCAGGCGGCCTATGCGCTGGCCGATGTGACGCATCTGCGGGTGATCTATGAATATCTGGCGGCGGAACTGGTCAAGACCGGGCGTCAGGCCTGGCTGGCCGAGGAAATCGCTGTGCTGGAAGACCCCGAGACCTATATCACCCGCCCCGAAGAGGCCTGGCTGAAGGTGCGCACCCGAACCAATTCGCCGCGCTTTCTGGCCATTTTGCGCGAATTGGCGCGGTTCCGTGAATCCTATGCGCAGGATCGCGATATCCCGCGCAGCCGCGTCTATAAAGACGATGCGATGATCGAGCTGGCCTCGACCAAGCCCACCTCCGAGGCCGATCTTGGCCGGTCGCGCCTGCTGCTGCGCGAGGCCCGCAAGGGAGAGATCGCGTCAGGCATTCTGGCCGCCGTCAAGGCCGGCACGGACAGCAAGGATCTGCCCGTACCGCGACAGGACGAACCGGGTCGCCCCGGTAATGCTGCGCTGTCGGATCTGTTGCGCGTGCTGCTGAAGGCCAAGGCCGATGCGGCGGGCGTGGCGCCCAAGCTGATCGCCTCGGCCAGCGAACTGGACGCGATTGCCACGGGCCAGCGGGACGTTCCCGCCCTGCAGGGCTGGCGGGCCGAGGTCTTTGGCCGCGACGCCTTGCGACTGGCGGGCGGAGAGATCGCCTTGTCCGCGCAGGGCGGCGCGGTCAAGGTCGTTCCGGCGCGCTAGACCCATGCCTCCGCCG
This sequence comes from Paracoccus nototheniae, assembly GCF_004335005.1. Taxonomy (GTDB): domain Bacteria; phylum Pseudomonadota; class Alphaproteobacteria; order Rhodobacterales; family Rhodobacteraceae; genus Paracoccus; species Paracoccus nototheniae. The sequence continues at coordinate 20,836 of NZ_RQRT01000013.1, forward strand.
CTGGCGCTGACCCGTCCCTGGCCCGAAGACGCCGAGGCGATCGCCTCGGCCCTGGCGGATTGGGACACGGTGCGCTGGCTGACGACGCTGCCCTGGCCCTATGGCCTGCCCGACGCGAGCGATTTCATCGATGTGGCGGGCCTTGACGAACATGCCATCCGGCTTGGCGACCGGCTGGTCGGCATGGTGCAGGCGGGCCGGGTCTTTGGCATCTGGATCGCGCCCGACCGGCAGGGCCGGGGCCTTGGTCGCCGTGCCGGAGTGCTGGCCCTGTCTCGGCTGTTCCTGTCGGGCGTGCCGGGCGTTCAGGCCCATGTGCTGATCGGCAATGACCGCTCTGCCAGACTGCTGGACTGGCTGGGGTTTCAGCCGCAGGGCCGGGTCACGCTGCAATCGCGACCCCTGGGCCGACCGGTCGCCGCCACGGCCATGCATCTGGACCGCGCCACATTCGAGGCCCGGCACGCCATCGCGCTGACCACGGACCGTCTGGTCATCGACGCCATCGTCCCCGCCGATCTGCCCGCGCTGCACCGCATCGTCACGCAGCCTCAGGTGGCGCGGATGATGCAGCGGTTCCGCCCCGACATGGATCTGGACGAGGCCGCGTCAGTCCTGTCCGACAGCGGGCTGTTGCTGCCCTTGCGGCTGGCCGTGCGTCATCAGGGGCAGGTGATCGGAGCGGTGGGCCTGAGCGCGGCAACACCGCCTCGCCTGCATTATTTTCTGGACCCGCAAATGGCGGGGCAGGGGCTGGGACAGGAAATGGTCGCCGCCGTGTTTCACGAACTGGTCGCCCGATTTGCCCCGACCGAGATGGTGGCCGATGTGTTTCTGGACAATCCGGCCTCGCGCAAGATCCTGAAGAACCTCGGCTTTCGCCGGGCCGAGGATATCGCGCTTTACACGCCCGGTCGGGATGCGCAGGCCGACGCGGCGCTGTATCGCTGGCGGCCCGGCCTGCTGCCCTGACCCATGCGAAAATCGTGTCGGTCAGCCACCGCTGATCCGCACGGGCCCCTTTCCGGTCTTCAGCGTCCGTCCGTCAGGGCGGTCTGGATCAGCCGGAACCCGGCCCGGCGTTCTTCCGGGGAGGTGGCCGTGGGGCTGTTCTGCGGTGCCCTGTCCTCGCCCTGCGGGGCTGCGCCGCGACGGGGCGGGCCATTCGTGCGACCGGACGGGCCAGAGAAATCGGCGCGGCTTTCGGCAAAGCCGATGGACGAGGGCGAGGGGGCGATGGTCTCTCCTCCGTCGATGATGGGCATTACCTCGTCGCCGTGCAGATCAAAGCGGCGCGGGGCGACACCCAGATCGCCCTCGGCCACCAGACAGCCCAGGGCGCGGGTCACATCCCCCAGATCCGACCGCAGCGGCAGCAGCAGCATCTGGGCGGTCAGCAGGGGGCGGGCATAGCTGGCCTCGGCCTGCAGGGTCAGGCGGGCGATCTGCGGCCCCTTGAAAACGCTTTCCAGCACATCCGAAAACCGGCCCCGGGAACTGGTGTTCAGCACGGAACAGACCGGCATGCCGCGCACCTCCATCCCCATCAGGTCGATCAGATGCCGCCCCGCCAGACGCAGGCGACCGGCGCCGGGGGCGATCCGTTCCAGAATGAAGGCATGGTCCAGAATGCGGGCAATGGCGCGGGGATCGACATCGGACCGCGCGGGAACGGCGCGTCCCTGCCGGATGCTGTTCCAGTAATCGCGCATGTCGTGCAGGACGCGTTCGGGCCGGAACGTTTCGTAATCCTGCAGATGGATGACCCGCCCGGGCCTGTCCGTGGCCGGGTGGTCCGGCATGATGTCTGATCCGTCCTTCAGGTCCGACACGGGGCACCTTTCCTTCACATGGGTCAGACCCGAATATCCATGAGCCTTAATGCAACCATAACGACACTTCGTGCCGCTCGCCGAGTCATATAATGAACAAATGGTTAAGATCCGTCCGATGCAAGCCCCATGCGGGGCCGGGACTTGACCGTTGCGCAAGGGCAGGGCATCCCACGCACGAACATGACGACGCGCAGGGGGCCCAAGACCGCCATGATCGACCGCACCGGCCTGATGGTCATCCTGTCCTCGCCCTCGGGCGCAGGGAAATCGACGCTGGCGCGACGGCTGATGGACTGGGATGACAGCCTGCGGTTCTCCGTCTCGGCCACCACCCGGCCGCCCCGCGCCGGAGAGGTGGACGGCGTGCATTACCATTTCACCTCGCGCAGCGGTTTCGAACAGATGGTCGCCAGCGATCAGATGCTGGAACATGCCGAGGTCTTCGGCAATCTCTACGGCAGCCCGCGAGGCCCCGTCGAACGCGCGATGCGCGACGGGCGCGACACGATCTTTGACGTGGACTGGCAGGGTGGCCAGCAGATCCGCGCATCGGCCCTTGGCGGGCATGTCGTGTCGATCTTTGTGCTGCCCCCGTCCTTGCCGGAACTGGAGCGTCGGCTGCGCGGGCGCGGGCAGGACAGCGATGCGGTGATCGCGGGGCGGATGCTGAAAAGCCGGTCCGAGATCAGCCATTGGGCCGAATATGATTACGTTCTGGTCAACGACGATCTGGACCAGACCGAGATGCGCCTGCGCGCCATCCTGACCGCCGAGCGGCTGCGCCGCGACCGGCAGGCGGGGCTGGGCGCTTTCGTCAAGCGGCTGATGGCCGAGGAGGAGGTCTGAATGATCTGGTCACTGGACGGCGTCACGCCGCAGATCGATGCGGGGGCATGGGTGGCACCCGATGCGCAGGTGATGGGGCGGGTGACGCTGGCAGAGGGCGCCTCGGTCTGGTTCGGCGCGGTGCTGCGCGGCGACAATGACGTGATCGAGGTCGGGCCGGGCAGCAATGTGCAGGATCTGTGCTGCCTGCACACCGATCTGGGCCATCCGCTGGTCATCGGCGCGGATTGCACCATCGGTCACCGGGCGATCCTGCATGGCTGCATGATCGGGGACGGGGCGCTGATCGGCATGGGGGCCACGATCCTGAACGGCGCCCGGATCGGCGCGGGGGCGCTGATCGGCGCCGGCGCCCTGATCCCCGAGGGCCGCGAAATTCCGGCAGGCGCCTTGGTTATGGGCGCGCCGGGCCGCGTGGTACGGATGCTGGACGAGGCGGCCATGGCCGAGCTGCGCGCATCCGCCGACCGCTATCGGGCCAATGCGGCGCGGTTCCGGGCCGGGCTGGTGGCCCTGCCGGGCGTGGCCGACTGACCCGGTGGCGAGCGACCGGGCAGAGGCAGGGGAGGTGACCGGCGCAGGCGCGCGGCGGCTGGCGGGGTTTCTGGACGGGGTGCCGGTGCCGATGCTGGCCGTGGACCGCGAGGCGCGGGTGATTGCGGCCAATGCGCTGGCGGGCGCCCTGCTGGGGGCCGATCTGCCGGGGCGGCCGTTCGTGACCGTGCTGCGACATCCGGCGATCCTGCAGGCGCTGGACTGGGTGCTGGACCCGACCCTTGGTCCGGCGCCGATGCCCGATCCGGCTTTGCCCACCCCGCCCGAGGGTGTGGTCGTCCTGCGGGCCAGTTGTGCCGCCGACGGGCGCGAGATTCTGGCCGAGGTGACCGTCGCGGCCCTGCCCGCGCCGTTTGGTCGCGGCGCGACGGTGGCGGTGATCGACCGCTCGGTCGCGGAAGAGGCCGAACAGATGCGCCGCGATTTCGTCGCCAATGTCAGCCACGAGCTGAAGACGCCGCTGACCGCGATGACCGGCTTCATCGAGACCCTGCGCGGCCCTGCCCGCGACGATGCCCGCGCCCGCGACCGGTTTCTGGATATCATGGAGCGCGAGGCCGGGCGCATGAACCGGCTGATCAACGAATTGCTGACCCTGAGCCGCGTGCAGGCCGAGGAACGGCGCCGCCCCTCGGGTCGGGTCGATCTGCCGGGCCTTCTGCGCGGGGTGCTGGCAACGCTGGCTCCGCGCGCCGAGGCCGCCGGTGTCGTGGTCACGACCGCGGGTCTGGAACAGGCGCTGCGCCTGCCGGGCGATAGCGACCAGTTGACGCAGGTGTTCCAGAACCTGATCGAGAATGCGTTGAAATACGCGGCCTCGGGCAAGGCGCTGCACGTCACCCTGTCGCGCATCCCGCATGAGCCGCTGCTGCGCGGTCCGGCCTGGGCGGTGGCGGTCGAGGATCGCGGCGAGGGGATCGAGGAACAGCACCTGCCCCGCCTGACCGAGCGGTTCTACCGCGTCGACACGCATCGCGCCCGCACGCAGGGCGGCACCGGGCTGGGGCTGGCGATCGTCAAGCATATCGTGAACCGCCACCGCGGCCGGCTGCGCATCGAAAGCCGGATCGGCGAGGGCAGCCGCTTTGTGGTGATCCTGCCCGAGGGGCTGTCGCGGGGCTGAGGCGTGGCGCCTTGCCGGGGGCGCTGAAGGGGGGGCTGTCTGCCCCCCGTCCCGTTCCGGGACTCCCCCCGAGGATATTTTCGTGAAGAAGAGTTGTGGGGCGTCTTTTTCGGGTGGGGAAGGGGGGCTGCGGCTCTCGCGCTTGGGCGCGGCTTGGCCTATAAGTGCGCCGAGTGTTGCGGAAGGGATGTCGTCATGAGCCAATCGTTGCAGACCGATCCGGCCAAGCTGGCCGCTGCGCGGGCCGCCGTCGCGCTGGTTGCGGACGGGATGAGGCTGGGCCTTGGCACCGGTTCGACCGCCAGCGTGATGGTGCGCGAACTGGCCGCGCGGGTGGCGGCCGAAGGGCTGAGCCTGCGCTGTGCCGCGACATCGAAAGCCACGGCCCAGCTGGCCGAAAGCCTTGGCCTGCGGGTCGAGGGGCTGGACCAGATCGGCTGGCTGGACATGACCATCGACGGCGCCGACGAGGTCGATCCGCATCTGCATCTGATCAAGGGCGGCGGCGCCGCCCATCTGCGCGAAAAGATCGTGGCCGCTGCCAGCGACCGGATGGTCGTCATTGCCGATCCCGGCAAGGTGGTCGAGGTGCTGGGCGCCTTTCCCCTGCCGGTCGAGGTCTTGCAGTTCGGGTTCGAGACGACCCGCACGCTGATCCGGCGCGCACTGGAAGAACTGGATCTGGGCGGGCGCGACGTGTTGCAGCGGCTGACCGGCAGCGATGCGCTGGTGACGGATGAGGGCAATTTCATTCTGGACCTGCATCTGGGCCAGATCCCCGATCCGGTTGCGCTGTCGCGGGCGCTGCAGGGCATTCCGGGCATTGTCGAGCACGGGCTGTTTCTGGGTATGTGCGATCTGGCGATCATCGGGCGCGAGGATGGCAGCGTGGTCGAACTGGCCCGCGACGACGGCATCGATGCCGACATGCTGGCCCATGAAGGAGACTGAGGCTGTGAGTTTCGACTATGATCTGTTCGTGATCGGTGGCGGTTCGGGGGGCGTGCGCGCCGCGCGGATCGCCGCCGGGGAATACGGCGCCAAGGTGGGGCTGGCCGAGGAAAGCCGCATGGGCGGCACCTGCGTCATTCGTGGCTGCGTGCCCAAGAAACTGATGATCTTTGCGTCCCAGGCCGGGCTGATGGCCGAGGAGATGCGTGGCTATGGCTGGGCCGAGGCACAGGCCGGGCCCTTCAGCTGGGAGACGTTCCGAGACAAGCTGGATGCCGAGCTGACCCGGCTGGAGCTGATCTATCGTGCCGGGCTGAGCCGGGCGGGGGTCGAGGTTCACGACCAGCGTGCCACGCTGGTGGGGCATCACGAGATCGCGCTGGCGGACGGCACCCGCAAGACTGCGCGCCATATCCTGATCGCCACCGGCGGGCGCCCCGCGCCCATCGGCATTCCGGGCGAGGAACTGGCGATGGTGTCGGACGATCTGTTCCTGATGGACAGGCTGCCCGGTCGCATCCTGCTGGTCGGCGGCGGCTTTATCGCCTGTGAATTCGCGACCATTCTGGCGGGTCTGGGCGTCGACACGGTTCAGGCCTATCGCGGCGATGCGGTGCTGCGCGGGTTCGACCGCGAGGCGCGCGATCTGGCGACCCTGCAGCTGAGCGCGGTGGGCGTCGATCTGCGGCTTGGCCTGACCCCTGCCGCGCTGGAGCGGTCGGGCGAGGGCATCGCCGTCACCTTCGACGATGGCAGCCGCGAAGACTTCGATGCTGTGCTGATGGCGACCGGGCGCGATCCCTATACAAGGGGATTGGGGCTTGAGGCGACCGGCGTGGCTGTGAAACCCAATGGCGCGATTGCGGTCGATGACTGGTCGCAGACCTCGGTGCCCTCGATCTTTGCCGTGGGCGACGTCACCGACCGGATCAACCTGACGCCCGTCGCGATCCGCGAGGGTCACAGCTTTGTCGATACGGTCTTTGGCGCCAAGCCGCGCAAGGTCGATCATTCGATCGTCGCCAGCGCCGTCTATCTGCGCCCGCACGAACTGGCCACCGTCGGGCTGACCGAGGAAGAGGCGCGTGCGCAGGGTCCGGTCGATGTCTATGCGACCACCTTCCGGCCGATGCGGTCGATGTTTGCGGGCAGCGATGCCAAGGTGATGATGAAGCTGCTGGTCGATCCGGCCACAGACCGGGTGCTGGGCTGCCACATCTTTGGCCCCGAAGCCGGAGAGATGATCCAGCTGGCCGCGATCCCCATCGGCATGGGCGCCACCAAGGCGCAGTTCGATGCGACGATCGCCGTCCATCCCACCGCAGCCGAGGAGCTGGTGACGATGCGCACGCCCACCCGCCGCCATGAGGGGCCCGCGGGGGGTGCGAAGGGCTGACAATCGCGTGGGCGCGGCGCTGGGTCGCGCCTGTACGGGGGGCGCAGGGTTGACTTTTCGGCCCCGCGCCCCAGTTTTCAACTAACGGAAATTCCAACGAAAGAAGGTCTATCGGATGGCAAATCAGGGCCCCTGGGGCGGAGGCGGCGGCGGAAATGGCGGCCGGGATGACGGGGATCGTGGTGACAAGAAGCCTGCAGGTCGTCCCTGGGGCGATCAGCAGCCGCCGAACGGATCGCGCCGCCCCGGACCGGGCGGAGAGCCGAACCGGCCCGAGATCGAAGACCTGATGAAGAAGGGCCAGGAACGCCTGCGCGTTCTGATGGGCGGTCGCGGCAATGGGGGCGGCACCGGCGGTGGCGGGGGCGGCGGACGCAGCCCGATGGGGCCGAATTTCGGCCTGAACCGGTCGACCGTGGCGGTGGCCGGTCTGGTCGTCGTGGGCCTGTGGGCCTTTGCCAGCTTCTACCGGGTGCAGACGAACGAGCAATCGGTCGAGTTTCTGTTCGGTCGCGCCGTCAATGTCGGCACCGAGGGTCTGAACTTTGCCCCCTGGCCCTTTGTCACCGCCGAGGTCGTGCCCGTCACCAACGAGCGCGTGACCGAGATCGGACGCGGCCAGGCCGGATCGACCGATAGCGGGCTGATGCTGACCCGTGATCAGAACATCGTGGACATGGAATATCAGGTCGTCTGGAACATCCGCGACCCGCAGGCCTATCTGTTCAATCTGGCCGATCCGGCGGACACGATGCGTGCCGTGGCGGAATCGGCGATGCGCGACATTATCGCCCGGACCGAGCTGGCGCCGATTCTGAACCGCGACCGGGGCGCGATCGCGTCCGATCTGCAGACCTCGGTCCAGTCGACGCTGGATGCCTATCAGTCGGGGATCAACGTGGTCCGGGTCAACCTTGACCGCGCCGATCCGCCCGAAGAGGTGATCGACAGCTTCCGCTCGGTTCAGGCCGCGCAGCAGGAACGCGACCGTCTGGAAAACGAGGCTGACGCCTATGCCAACCGCGTTCTGGCGCAGGCCCGCGGTAATGCCGCGCAGGTGCTGGAACAGGCCGAGGGTTACCGGGCCGAGGCGGTCAACACCGCCGCAGGTGAGGCCGCGCGTTTCAACTCGATCTACGAGGAATATGTGAACGCGCCCGAGGTCACCCGTCGCCGGATGTATCTGGAAACGATGGAACAGGTCTTTGCCGATGTGAACAAGATCATCATCGGCGAGGGTGTCGGTGGCGGCGAGGGCGGGTCGGGCGTCGTGCCCTATCTGCCGCTGGACCAGCTGCGCGGCACAGGGTCCGGCACATCGGGCAATGCGGCGGGCAATGCCGCCGCCGTGCGTGATGCGACGACCGGTCTGCTGAACACCCTGCCAGGCAGCCAGCCGACCACCAGCCCCGCAACCACCACCGGAGGGACGAACTGATGGCCGCCCGCAGCAAGCTGTTGACCACTCTGGCCGTGCCCGCGCTGATCGTCGTGGCGGTTCTGGCGGCCTCGTCCATCTTCATCGTGGACGAGCGTGAAAAGGCGCTGGTTCTGCGCATCGGGCAGGTCGTCGATGTTCAGGAAACGCCGGGGCTTGGGTTCAAGCTGCCCTTCATCGACAATGTCGTCAAATATGACGCCCGCATCCTTGGCATGCCCACCAGCCCGCTGGAGGTAACGCCGCTGGATGACCGTCGTCTGGTCGTCGATGCCTTTGCCCGCTGGCGGATCACCGATCCGGTCCGCTTCCGGCAGGCTGTCGGCGCGGGCGGTGTCGAAAGCGCGCAGATGCGGCTGGAGCCGATCGTGCGGAACTCGATCCGCGAGGTTTTGGGCACCGTGCCCTCGACCGCCGTTCTGTCGGATGACCGGACTGCGCTGATGAACCAGATCCGCGACGAGGCGCGTGGCAATTCCGGCGGGCTTGGGATCGAGATCATCGATATCCGTCTGACCCGCACGGATCTGCCCGAACAGAACCTTGCCGCGACCTATGGCCGGATGCGGGCCGAACGTGAACGCGAGGCCGCCGACGAGATCGCGCGCGGGAACGAGGCCGCGCAGCGGATCCGTGCCGCCGCCGACCGGACCATGGTCGAGCTGACCTCGGAAGCGCGCCGTCGGGGCGAGATCGTCCGAGGCGAGGCCGATGCGCAACGAAACGCGATCTATGCCGATGCCTATGGCCGCGATCCCGAATTCTTTGCCTTCACGCGCTCGCTGACCTCGTATCAGCGGGCTTTGGGCGGGCAGAACAGCTCGTTCGTGATGCAGCCGGACAGCGAGTTCTTCACCTATCTGTCCACCGATGGCGGGGATGCGGCCAGCCCGGCCTCGACCCCCGTTCCTGCGGGCAATTCGGCAGCCCAGTTCGATACGCCCGAGGCGACGGATCTGGGTGACGAAGAAGGGCTGGTCACGCCCGAGGTCACCGACCGCGAGGGCAATCCGCTTGGCGAAACCTCGGGCGTCCGGCTGACCCCGGTTCCCGAAAGCTTGGCGACCCCGCCGCAGCAGGAATCCGAGATCCTGTCGCCCGAGGCGACCATCGAAGGCGCACCGGCAGAGGGCGCCCCCGAAGGCGAAGCGCCTGCCGCGACCCCCGAGGCCGACGCACCGGAGGCTGAAGCCCCCGAGGCTGCGGCACCCGAGGCCGAGGCGGACCCCGCAGCGGCCGAACCGGCACCCGCCCCGGCCAACTGACCATGACGACGGGCGGGGGATCACCCCGCCCGTTTTCCGTTTCGCCCTGTCGGTTGACGCGGCCCACTGATGGGGTCTGCAATGAAAATCACGATCTGTTCACAGCCCGAGAGCGTGGTTTATTTGCAACCCCACCCCATATCGCGTTCATATCCACCCGGCAGCCAAAGGCATCTGCCTTGTCCGGCTGCCATCGAGAGATGAGGACATCCAGCATGAAACCGCTTTTTCCTCGCCATATCCTGACCGCATCGGCCCTGGCGCTGACGGTGGGCCTTGGCTATGCGGGCGCGCAGCAGGTGGCGGATCCCGCCAATGACGACGTCGCCCCCGAAGTCAGCCAGCAGGCCCAAGAGGCCGCCGAAGCCAACCGACCCCTTGGGACCGAGGCCGGTCAGGCCGATGCCGCGCAGGTGATGCCGGGCAGCTTCGCCGATCTTGCCGAACAGGTCTCGCCCGCTGTGGTGAACATCACCACGACCTCGGTCGTGTCGCAGCCGACCGGCGGCCCCGCCTTTCCCGAGGGCAGCCCGTTTTCCGACCTGTTCCGCGAGTTCGGCATGCCCGGAATGCCGGGCGGTCCCGGCGCGCCCGAAGGCATGCCCAGTCCGCGCAGCCCGCAGCGTTCGAACGCGCTTGGTTCGGGCTTCGTGATCTCGGCGGATGGATATATCGTGACGAACAACCACGTCATCGAGGGCGCCGACCAGATCGAGGTCGAATTCTATGCCGGTCAGCGCCTGCCGGCCGAGGTGGTGGGCACCGATCCCAATACCGACGTGGCGCTGCTGAAGGTCGAAAGCGACGAGGCGATCCCCTTTGTCACCTTCGGCGACAGCGACGCGGCCCGTGTGGGCGATTGGGTTCTGGCACTTGGCAACCCGCTTGGGCAGGGCTTTTCGGCCAGTTCGGGCATCGTCTCGGCGCGCAACCGCGAATTGTCGGGCACCTATGACGATTATCTACAGACCGATGCGGCGATCAACCGGGGCAACTCGGGCGGGCCGCTGTTCAACCTGCAGGGCGAGGTGATCGGCGTGAACACCGCGATCCTGTCGCCCAATGGCGGCTCGATCGGCATCGGCTTTTCGATGGCCTCGAACGTGGTGTCGCAGGTCGTGGCGCAGTTGCAGGAGTTCGGGGAAACCCGGCGCGGCTGGCTGGGCGTGATGATCCAGGATCTGACGCCGGAAATGGCCGAGGCGATGGGTCTGCAGGCCTCGGCCGGGGCGATGATCACCGACGTGCCCGAAGGTCCGGCGCGCGATGCGGGTCTGCAGACCGGCGACGTGATCACCCGCTTTGACGGGGCCGAGGTCGAGGATACGCGCGGATTGGTCCGCCGCGTGGCCGAGGCCCCGGCAGGCGAGACGGTGCAGGTCATCGTGATGCGCGACGGCGACGAACAGACGCTGGACGTGACGCTTGGCCGCCGCGAGACCGCCCAGGGCGGCGACGAGGCTGCCACCCCCGCCGATGAGCCCGCAGAAAGCGAGCTGCTGGGCATGTCGGTCACCGTGCTGACGCCCGAAATGGCCGCCGAGCTGGGGGCTGCGCGGGATGCGCGCGGTCTGGTCATCACCGATATCGACCCTGAAGGCCCTGCCGCCGAAAAGGGTCTGTCCGCGGGTGACATCATCACCGATGTGAACCAGCAGGCCGTGACCTCGGTCGCCGATCTGCGCGCCCGCGTGGACGAGGCGCGCGAGGCCGGGCGCCAATCGGTGCTGGTGCTGATCCGGCGCGCCGGAGAGCCGCTGTTCGTGGCCCTGCCTCTGGGCGAGGCCGAGGGTTCGGATGACGCGGCACCCGATGCCGCACCCGACGCGGACGCTGCGCCGTAAGCGACGAAACCGCGGCGTGGCGAAGCGAAACGAAGGGGGCGGCCGTTGGGCTGCCCCCTTTTCAATCCGGCCCCGATCCCCTAATTCCTGCAGGGGACAAGGGCCGGCAAGACCTAAGGGAACCAGCGACATGGCAAAGATTACCTATATCGAACATAACGGCACCCCGCATGTGGTCGAGGTCCGTCCGGGCATGACCGTGATGGAGGGCGCGCGCGACAATGGCATTCCGGGTATCGACGCCGATTGCGGCGGCGCCTGCGCCTGCTCGACCTGCCATGTCTATGTCGATCCCGCCTGGACCGACAAGCTGCCGCCGCGCGACGCGATGGAAGACGACATGCTTGATTTCGCCTATCAGCCCGATCCGGCGCGGTCCCGTCTGACCTGCCAGATCAAGGTGACGCCGGATCTGGACGGTCTGGTCGTGCAGATGCCCGAACGCCAGATCTGATCGGGCGCGCCTCCGGTCCGGTCACATGATCGTTGGGGGCGCCGGTTTCGGGGCCGGGCGGTTGTCGGCGGCGGCATTTCGTGGTGACCTGCGACTGCCCCTACCGACAAGGATGCCGGACCCGGATGCAGTGCCCCCGCCTTTGCGATCTTGTGATGCTGGCGCCCGTGGCGTTGGCCGCGACAGCCCTCTCGGCACAGGCCGCATGGCTTGAGGTGCGGGTGACCGGCATCCCCGACGATCGCGGCCATCTGGCCTGCAGCCTGCACGCCGAGGCCGCCGGTTTCCCCGAGGGGCCGGGTCTTGCGCGCCAGCGCGTGACGCCCCAAGGCGGGCAGGGGCTGTGCCGGTTCGACGATGTGCCGCCGGGCCGTTATGCGGTGGCGGTGATGCATGACGCGAATGACAACGGGCAGCTGGATGTGAACCTGCTGGGCATGCCCGTCGAGGGCTGGGGCGTATCGGGCAAGGCCGCCCCGCGCCTGCGTCCGCCGCGCTTTGACGAGGCCGCCTTTGACATCGGCGCTGATCCGGGCTTTGTGGACATTCAGCTGCAGCCCTGACCTGCCCGTCCGATGTCCGAAAGGATCCCGCCCGATGCGCTTTCGCTTTCTGCACAGCTCGGATCTGCATCTGGGCAAGCCCTTTGGCGGTTATCCCGAAGGCATCCGCAACCGCCTGAAAGAGGCGCGCCACGGTGTGATCGACCGTCTGGCGCAGTCCGCACGGCAGGGCGGCGCGGCGGTCGTGCTGCTGGCGGGCGACAGCTTTGACGCCGAAACTCCGGCGCCCGACACGCTGCGTCAGGCCCTGCGGGCGATGGCGGGGCATGGCGATCTGCGCTGGTTCCTGCTGCCGGGCAATCACGACAGTCTGGCCGCGTCGGAACTGTGGCGCCGGATCGCCGCCGATGGGCCTGCGAACCTGACCGCCCTGACCCATGCCGCGCCCTTGTCGCTGGCCGAGGGCGTCTGGCTGCTGCCCGCCCCCTGCACGCAACGCCGCGCGGGCCGCGACCTGACCGAGGCGATGGACGCCTCCACCCCCGAAGGCGCGCTGCGCATCGGGCTGGGCCACGGCCCGATCACCGATTTCGACGAGGGCGAGGCCCGTTCCGGCATCATCCCTCCCGATCGGGCGGCGCGGTCGGGGCTGGATTATCTGGCGCTTGGCGACTGGCACGGGCAGATGCAGATCGGCCCCGCCACATGGTATTGCGGCACCCCCGAGGCCGACGGCTTCAAGCACGACCGGAAGGCGGGGGCGCTGCTGGTGGATCTGCCGGGACCGGGTGCGGCGGCCGGTGTGGAACCGGTGCCCACCGGTCAGTTCCGCTGGATCAGCCCGCATCTGGACTTGCTGCCGGGCGAGGATGTGACCGACCGGCTGGCCCGCGCGCTGCCCGCATCGGGCCATCGCGATCATCTGGTCAGCCTGTCTGCCGCCGGTCGTCTGGCCTTGGCCGACCGCGCCGCGCTGGAAACGGGCGTGCAGGCGCTGGCGCCCGATTACGGCTGGTTTCAGGCCGATCTGTCGGCGCTGCAGGTCGAGGCGCGGCCCGACGATCTGGACATGATCGACCGCGCGGGCGCGCTGCGCCATGCAGCCGAGGCCCTGCTGGCCGACAGCCATGATCCGCAACTGTCCCAGCCCGATCGCGACATCGCGGCGGCGGCCCTGTCGCGGCTGTACAGTTTCGCGCAAGAGGTCCGGGCATGAAGCTGCGCGGGATCGAGCTGACCAATATCCGCCGCTTTGCCGGGCGCCGGGCGATCCTGTCCGATCTGGGCGATGGGGTGACGGTGCTGTCGGAACCCAATGAGTTCGGCAAATCGACCTTTTTTGACGCGCTGCATGCGCTGTTCTTCGAACGCCATCGCAGCAGCCGCGCGCCGGTCAAATCGCTGCAACCCCATGCGGGCGGCGCGCCCGAGATCACCGTCGAGATCGAGCTGCCCGAAGGCCGGTTCCGCCTGTCCAAGCGGTTCCTGTCCCGCCCGCAGGCCCGCATCACCGACGCGGCAGGCCGCCTGATCGCGCAGGAGGACGAGGCCGAGGCCTGGATCGACCGCCTGCTGGGCGGCGATCTGGCAGGCCCCTCGGGGCTGTTATGGGTGCGGCAGGGGCTGCTGGGGCTGGAACCCGAGGGTGGGGGCGCGGATGATCGCCGAGCGCGGGAACAGGGCTTGGGGGCGCGGCGCGATCTTCTGTCCTCGGTCGCCGGAGAGATCGACATGATGACCGGCGGGCGGCGCATGGACGCCGTTCTGGACCGGGTCGGGGCCGAGATGGCGCGGCTGGCCACGGCGACGGGGCGTCCCAAAGCGGGTGGCGAATGGGCCCGCGCGCTGGACGAGGCGGCGACCCTGACCCGGACCGAGGCCGAATTGCGCGACAAGGCGCAGCGCCTGTCGGGTGATCTGGCCCGCCGGGCCGAAGTGGCGCGCAAGCTGGCGCAGCTGACCGACCCTGCCGCCGCCGAGCGCCGGGCGCAGGCCCTGTCCGGGGCCGAGGCGGCGCATCAGGCCGCCCGCGCCCATGCCGACCGGATCGGTCAGGCGGATCGCGATCTGCGGCTGGCGCAGATGGACGAGGGCAATGCCCGCCAGCAGATCGACCAGCTGCAACAGCTGTCGGCCCGCGTCACGCAGGTGCGTCAGGCGCGCGACGCGGCGGTGGCGCAGGCTGCGCAGGCGCAGGCGCGGGCCGGGGATCTGGCGCTGCGCGACGGTCAGGCGGCGGACCTGCTGCAGGCGGCGCTGGCCAGGGTGCAGGATCTGCGTGCCCGGCTGGCGCTGGCGCAGCGGACCCGTCTGGCGCAGGCCGCCGCCGCCCGCGCCGCCGATCTGGCCCGCGCGCTGGACCGGGCGCAGGCCTTGCAGGCGCAGGCGCAGGCCGACCGCGAACAGCGGGCGCAGATCGTCGTCACGCCTGCCGCGCTGGCCCGGCTGGAGGCGGCGCAGACCGCGCTGGACCGCCTGACCGCGCGGGCCGAGGCTCAGGCCGTCACGCTGGAGCTGCTGCCCGACGGCCCGCCCGCGCTGCTGCCCGATGGCACGGCACCTGTCGCGGGGCCGTGGCCGGTTCTGACCCGCATGCGGCTGGCTTTGCCGGGCTTTGGCGCATTGATTGTCGATCCGGGCGCGGGGCAGGGGGTTGCGGCCTCTCTCACCGCCGCGCAGCAGGCTTTGGCGGCGGCGCTGACCGATTGCGGCGCGGCCAGCCTGCCCGAGGCGCGGCGTCTGATGGCCCTGGCGCAGCGTCTGGACGACGGCCTGCGGCAGGTCACGCAGACGCTGGCCGATCTGGCCCCGGACGGCATCGATGCCCTGCGCCAGTCCCACGCCAGCGCCACCACAATGGCCGGGGAAGACGTCGCCGCCACCGAAGACGCCGCCCCGCTGGAACCTCTGCTGGCCGAGGCCGAGGCCCTGGCCGCCGAGGCGCAGGCCACCGCCAGGGGCGCCCATGACGCCGCCATTGCCGCAGGCGAAGCCCGCGCCGATGCCGAGGGAGAGCGTCGTTCCGCCGCCCGCGCGCTGGAGGATGTGCTGGACGAGGCCGGGCAACCTGACGACCTGGCCCTGCGGCTGAACGCCCTGCGCGCCGGCCTGCCGCCGCTGGTTGCGCGCCGCGACGAGGCGGGACGGCTGATGCGGGATCTCACCGCCTCGGCCCCCGATCTGGCCACGGCCGAGGCCGCGTTGACCCGGGCGGCCAGTGCCGCCGAACAGGCCCGCCGCGATCTGGAGCTGCTGCGTCAGGAACAGGCAAGCCTGAACACCCGGATCGAGATTCTCGCCGAAGAGGGGATCGAGGAGACGCTGGACGATCTGACCGGTCGCCGCATCGCGACCGAGGCCCGCGCCGCCCGCTACGAGGCCGAGATGGCCGCCCTGACCCGCCTGCGCGCCGCGCTGGATCAGGCCCGGACCCGCCAGCGCGATGCCTATTTCAAGCCGGTGTTGCGGGAATTGCAGCCCCTGCTGGCGATCCTGCATCCCGGTGCTGCGCTGCAGATCGACGATGCCAGCCTGCTGCCCCATGCCCTGACCCGCGACGGGCAGGCCGAGACGCTGGACATGCTGTCGGGCGGCACCCGCGAACAGGTGGCGATCCTGACCCGGCTGGCCTTTGCGCGGCTGTTCGCGCAGGCCGGTCGGCCCATGCCGGTCATTCTGGACGATGCGCTGGTCCATACCGATGATGACCGGATCGAGGCGATGTTCACCGCCCTGCACCGCGTCGCCGCGGATCAGCAGGTGCTGGTCCTGACCTGCCGCCAGCGCGCCTTTGAATCGCTTGGCGGCACCCGTGCCCATGTCCGGATCGAGGCGATCTAGCCCGGCTGCCCATCCCCCGAATCGGCGCCAAACGCGGCCCGGACCTGCGCGGCGATCCATGTGCGAAAGCGCAGGAAGGCCGGATCGCCCTGATGCCGGTCGGGCCAGGCCAGCCAATAGGCGCCGTCGCCCGGAACGGCGGGGCGCAGCAGGGGCAGCAGGCGACCCTCGGCGATCTCGGGTTCGGCCAGATAGCTGGGCAGCAGCGCCACCCCCAGCCCGGCGATGGCCGACTGGATCATCATCGAGAACTGATCCATCACCATCCCCCGGACCGCCACCCCGCCGCCACCCTGCGCCGCGAACCACGCCTGCCATCCATGCGGGCGCGTTTCCAGCTGCAGCATCGGCAGACCGGCCATGTCGGCGGTCCCGGTCACCGGATGGCGGGCCAGAAAACCGGGGGCGGCGCAGGCCGTCAGCCGTTCATCGAACAGCCGCATGTGATGCGCGTCGGGCCAGTCGCCCTGCCCGAAATAGATCGCCGCATCAAAGGCCCCGGTCGCCAGGCTGACGCGCTGGATCTTGGTCGACAGATTGACCGAGATGCCGGGATTGTCCGACAGGAACTGCCCGATGCGGGGCGCCAGCCAGCGCGTCGCGAATGTCGGCAGCACCGACAGCGACAGCGTCCCGCCGCCCGGATTGGCGATCAGCCCCATGCTGGCACGCTGGATCAGGTCCAGCCCCTGCGTGATGTGGGCGGCATAGACCAGTGCCTCGGCGGTGGGGATCAGGCGCTTGCGCTGGCGCAGAAACAGCGGCTTGCCCAGCTGATCCTCCAGCGCGGCGATCAGGCGGCTGACGGTGCTTTGGGTCAAGGACAGCTCATCCGCCGCCGCGGTGACCGACCGGTGGCGCATCACCGCCTCGAGGGCGATCAGCTGGGACAGCGAGGGCAGGAACCGGCGTTGACGCATGGTTCATGCATAGGGCGCATGAACTCATGTGGAAATACTGTTTTTCGTCACGCCCCCGATGGGATAGGTTCGGTGCAACGATGACCCCTGCAGGGAAGGCCCGATCATGCTGGACAAGACCACCGTGGACCACAAGGGCAGTGCCTTTGTCTGGGAAGATCCGTTCCTGCTGGAGGATCAGCTGGACGAAAACGAACGCATGATCCGCGACACCGCCGCAGCCTTTGCCGCCGACAAGCTGGCGCCCCGCGTGCAGGACGCCTATCTGAACGAACAGACCGACCCCGAGATTTTCCGCGAGATGGGCGCCAGCGGCTTGCTGGGCGTGACGATCCCCGAGGAATATGGCGGGGTGGGTGCATCCTATGTGGCCTACGGCCTGGTCGCGCGAGAGGTCGAGCGCATCGACAGCGGCTATCGCAGCATGATGTCGGTCCAAAGCTCTCTGGTGATGTTTCCGATCCATGCCTACGGCTCGGAAGAGCAGCGGATGCGGTATCTGCCGAAACTGGCATCGGGCGAATGGATCGGCTGTTTCGGTCTGACCGAACCCGATGCCGGGTCCGATCCGGCGGGCATGAAGACGCGGGCGGTGAAGACCGATGGCGGCTATGTGCTGAACGGGTCCAAGATGTGGATCTCGAACAGCCCGATCGCGGATGTTTTCGTGATCTGGGCCAAGTCCGATGCGCATGGCGGCAAGATCCGCGGGTTCATCCTGGACAAGCGCATGAAGGGCCTGTCCGCGCCCAAGATCGACGGCAAGCTGAGCTTGCGCGCGTCCGTCACCGGCGAGATCGTGATGCAGGATGTCGAGGTCGGCGAAGACGCCCTGCTGCCCAATGTCAGCGGCATGTCCGGGCCGTTCGGCTGCCTGAACCGCGCGCGCTATGGCATCAGCTGGGGCGTGATGGGGGCGGCCGAGGATTGCTGGTTCCGCGCCCATCGCTATGGCATGGACCGCAAGCAGTTCGACCGTCCTCTGGCCGCCACGCAACTGTATCAGAAAAAGCTGGCCGATATGCAGACCGAGATTGCCCTGGGCCTGCAGGCGTCCTTGCGGGTCGGTCGGCTGATGGATCAGGGCCGGTTCGCGCCCGAGATGATCTCGATGATCAAGCGCAACAATTGCGGCAAGGCGCTGGATATCGCGCGGATGGCCCGCGACATGCATGGCGGCAACGGCATCCAGATCGGATACCACGTCATGCGCCATTCCCAGAATCTGGAAACCGTGAACACTTATGAGGGCACGCATGACGTCCATGCCCTGATTCTGGGGCGTGCGCAGACCGGGCTGGCCGCCTTTGGCTGACGGCCCCCTGTCCGGCCTGAAGGTGGTCGAGTTGGCGCGCATTCTGGCCGGTCCGTGGATCGGTCAGACGCTGGCCGATCTGGGCGCGCAGGTGATCAAGGTCGAGGCGCCCGAGGGCGACGACACCCGCCGGTGGGGCCCGCCCTTCATCACCCGGCCCCGCGCCGATGGCGGTTCGGAAACGGTCGCCGCCTATTTCCACGCCGCCAATCGCGGCAAGACCAGCGTCACCTGCGATTTCAACGATGCTGGCGATCTGGCAAGGCTGCGGGATCTGATCGACAGCGCCGATGTGGTGATCGAGAATTTCAAGCAGGGCGGGCTGGCACGGTTCGGGCTGGATTATGCCAGCGTCTCGGCGCGCAATCCAGGGCTGGTCTATGCCTCGGTCACCGGGTTCGGGCAGACCGGGCCGCGCGCCCGCCAGCCGGGCTATGATTTCCTGATCCAGGGCATGGGCGGGATCATGGAGCTGACCGGCGATCCTTTGGGCGATCCGCAGAAGGTCGGCGTGGCCTGGATCGACATCTTCACGGGGCTTTATGGCGTGATCGGCATTCAGGCGGCTCTGGCGGAACGCGCGCTGTCGGGTCGGGGGCAGCAGGTCGATCTGGCGCTGTTCGATTGCGCCCTGGGGGTGCTGGCCAATCAGGCGGCCAATCACCTGCTGGGCGGGATGGAACCCGCGCGGCTTGGCAATGCCCATCCCAATATCGTGCCCTATCAGGTCTTTCCGGCCCGCGACGGGCATCTGATCATCGCCTGCGGCAATGACCGGCAGTTCCGCGCCCTGTGTCTGGCGCTGGATCTGCCGGCGCTGGCCGAAGATCCGTCCCTTGCCACCAATGCGCAGCGCGTGGCGGCGCGCGCGGTCTTATGTGCGGATCTGGCGCGCGCGACCGCCTCGCGCAGCCGCGCCGATCTGATCGCCGCATTGGCGCAGGCGGGGGTTCCGGCGGGGCCGATCAACCGCGTGTCCGAGGCGCTGGCCGATCCTCAGGCAGAAGCGCGCGGCATGGTCATCGCGCCCGAAGGGATCGCGGGGCTGCGCACGCCGATCACGCTGTCGCGCAGCGCCTCGGTCTCGGACAAGGCGGCGCCGACCTTGGGCGAGGGGGATTGGGCGTTCCGCGACGGATCGGCGGTCAGTTGACGGCGGTGACCGATGTCAGAACCTGCCGGGCATGCTGCGGCAGCGCGGCGATCCGGGCCTGCGGGCCAAGTGCGCAGTCGAAGACGATATCGGTGCCAAGCGCATAGACCCGCGTTTCCGGGCGCAAGGCGTCCTTCAGCCGGTCCACGGGCGACAGGCTGGTCAGCCCCTGCGGCCCCGCCCCGATGATCAGCGGCGCGACCGAGACCTGCAACCGATCCAGAAGTCCCGCCTCCAGAAACCCGGTGATGGTCAGGCCGCCACCCTCGATCAGCAGCGATCCCAGACCCATGCCGCGCAGGCCCTGCAGGATCTGGGCCGGGTCCAGACGACCGCCCGGGGCGGGCAGGCGCAGCACCTCGACCCCGGTCGGGTGGTTGCGGTCGGCGCCGGTCACGATTACCCGGCGGGCGCCGTCCGGGGTCAGCACCGGGGCACCGTCGGGCAGCCGTCCGCGCGGATCGATCACGATGCGGGCGGGGTTGTGACCGCTGCACAGCCGCACGGTCAGGCGCGGCTGATCATGCAGCGCGGTCTTGACGCCGATCACCACGCCATCGACCAGCGCCCGCAGCCGGTGCAGATGGGCCAGCCCCTCGGGGCCCGACACGTCGCGCGCATCGCCCGAGGCGGTGGCCACCCGCCCGTCCAGCGACTGTCCAATCTGGGCCAGCGTCACTGGCCCCAGATCGCGCCGCGCCACGGGACCGTACAGATCCAGCGCCGCGCGTTCGCCCGGGGTGAACCGCCCGCAGCAAGCGCAGGCGGTGCCGCTGCGCACGGACAGGATGCGGTCCCAGACCCGGGGGGTGACGTCGACGGCGTGCATGGCGGTCCTCTCCTCGGGTGGGGTCAGGTGGGGGGCAGGGCAAGCAGGTCCAGATGCCCGATCAGGCATCCGGTCGCGGGGGCGGCGGCGATGCGCATGCGGCCCCAGTTGGCGGCATCAACGGCGCCCGCCTCGGCAGCGGCCCCGGCGATCCCCTCGACCAGCGCCGCATGCAGGGGCGCGCTGTCCGGGCCGATGCGCCAGGGGCTGGACCCGTCATGGACGGTGAACCCGGCCTTTCGAAGGATCGCGGGCGCGGTGGCTGCGGCATCGGGGCCAAGAGCGGCGCCCAGGCCCTTGTCGCCGCGCTGGTGGCTGTTGAAGGCCTGCGTGATCGCGGCATCGCCCGGCAGCGCCGGATCCCATTCCATGACCCCGTCATAGGACAGCGCCGCATAAAACGGGAGACCCGCACCCGCCAGCCTTTCCGCCAGAGCCGCAATCCACGGCGCGGGCATCAGATCCAGCAGGGCCGAGGCGGTAACCAGCGTCACCCCATCCAAAGGCAGTGCGTCCAGATCGCGCAGGTCCAGCGCATGGGTCTGCGCCCGACCCGGAGCCTCGGTCGCCGCCCGGGTCAGCAGCTCGGGATCGTTGTCCACCAGATGCCAGCGGGCGTTGCCGGGCAGATGCGGCGCCAGCGTGCGCAGCGTCGATCCGGTGCCGCAGCCCAGATCCAGGATCACCGGATCATTCCCCGCCACGGCCACCGCCCGCGCCAGCAACCCGGCATGCCGGGCCGCGATATCGGCAGGTTCGCGCAAGGCCAGCCATTCGGCGGAAAACCCCATGGTTACAGATCCCCCTCGAACCACGCCCGGGCCATATGGCTTTCATGCAGCAGCACGCGCAGCTTTTTCACCCGGCCGCCGTCCTTCAGATCGCCCGCACGAACCTTGGCGGCCATCTGGTCGAAGATATGTTTGCACAGAAACTCGGTCGTGGTCATCTTGCCTGCGAATTCCGGGATCTCGTCCAGATTTTTATACCGCAGCGGCGCCAGCGTCGCGGCCAGCGCCTCGGTCGCAAGGCCGATATCGACGACCAGACTTTCGTGATCCATCTCTTCGGCAAAAAAGGCCGTGTCGACGGTAAAGGTCGCGCCATGCATCCCCTGTGCCGGCCCGAAAGTGGGCGAGGGGAAGGAATGGGCGATCATGATATGGTCTCGGACTTCGACGGCGAACATGGAAACTCCTGATGGTCAGTAATGGATGCGGTGGCACAGCGTGGCGGGGTCGGCCAGAATGCCGGGATAGGCGGCAGGCAGATCGGCAAAACCCGTCTGACCCGAGATCAGAGCGTCCAGCCGGGCATCGTCCAACAGCGCCAGCGCCTTGGTCAGCCGGCGGCGATAGGTCCAGCGCGGCGCCCGGTCGGGCGGGATCGTCCCCACCTGAGAGCTGACGATGCGCAGCCTGCGGCTGTGAAACGCACCGCCAAGCGGCAGCGCGACCTGCGCTCCGCCATGCCAGCTGGCCTCGGTGATGGTGGCCTGCGGAGCGGCCAGCGAGAGGGCCAGCACCAGCCCCGCCTGCGTGGCGCTGGTATGGATCACCGCGTCCTGATCGGCGGGTGCCGCGTCGGGATGGGCAAAGGCGCAGCCGAGACCCTTGGCCAAAGCCTTGCGGTCGGGCAGGGTGTCGATCACGGTGACCTCGGCGCCGGGCAGGCGGGCGGCAAGGCTGGCCACCAGCAGGCCCACCAGCCCGCCGCCGACCACCGCAATGCGGTCGCCCGCACCCGCGCCGCTGTCCCACAGGATGTTCAGCGCGGTTTCCATATTCGCCGCAAGAACGGCCCGTTCAGGCGGCAACCCGTCGGGCAGGGGGATCAGCGCATCCTGAGGCAGGCGGAATTCGGTCTGATGCGGGAACAGCGCGAAGACCGCCCGATCCCGCAGCGCCCCTTCGGTCGCGATGCCGACAGCGGCATAGCCGTATTTGACCGGAAAGGGGAAATCCCCTTCCTGAAACGGCGCGCGCATCCTGTCCTGTTCGCTGACGGGCACCTGCCCGGACAGGACCAGCCGTTCGGTTCCCCGGCTGATGCCCGAATACAGCGTGCGGACATGGACGCCCTCGCCCATCTGGCCAAGGCGGGCCTCGGCGGTGCCGGAGCCTGTGCACCACAGGGCCTGCGCGCTCATGCCAGAAGATGCCCGGATTTGCGGGCCTTGGTGTCCAGATAGCGGGTATTTTCGGGGCCGCGTCCGACCGTCAGCGCGACGCGTTCGACGACCTCGATCCCCTCGCTGTCCAGCCGGGCGATCTTGGCGGGGTTGTTGGTCATCAGCCGCACCTGCGCGATGCCCATCTGGCGCAGCAGCGCGGCGCCGGTGCGGAAATCCCGCTCGTCATCCTCGAATCCAAGGCGGTGATTGGCCTCGACCGTGTCCATGCCCTGATCCTGCAGACTATAGGCGCGCATCTTGTTGGCCAGACCGATGCCGCGCCCCTCCTGATTGAGATACAGAAGAACGCCCGAGCCTTCGGCCTCCATCGCCGCCAGGGCTGCCTGCAGCTGGGGGCCGCAATCGCATTTCAGGCTGCCCAGTACATCGCCCGTGAAACAGGCGGAATGCAGGCGGACCAGAACCGGCTTGCTGCGGTCGGGCTGGCCGACCTCGACCACATAATGTTCGGCGCCGCCATCGGGGTTGCGAAAGACGTGCAGGCGACCATTGCGCGCCGCCAGCATCGGCACCCGCGCATTCGACACCGGGCGCGGATCGCGCGGTGCCATCAGCTGGGTCAGCACGTCATCGGCGGGCAGGATACCCAGATCATGGCCAAGGGCGGTGCCGATCACATCCGGGCCGGTAACGATCAGCGCGGCGGGCAACAGCTCGGCCGCCTTGACCAGCCGGATCGCGGCGCGGTGCAGGGTGGTGGGCGTCTGGTGCGGGGCCTGCGGCACCGCGTCGCGGGCAGGCATCCGGCGCGAGGGATCGGCCAAAGCCTGAATCCAGTCAAGCCGCGCACCGGGGGGCACGGGCAGCAGCGCCACCTCGCCCTCGTGCGGGCGGTGGCGCAGGGCCTCGGCGCGGCGGGCGGTGACGACCAGATCGTGATGCGCGCCAAGCGCGGCATAGCGTTCGGGCGACAGCGTTTCGACCGGATAGATCAGCGCCGCCGGGCCGCTGCCGGTCAGCACGACGGGCAGGCCAAGGCGCAGGTCGCCGACCATGCGGGCCACGCGTTCGGCCAGACGCAAGGCCAGCGGATCAGCGGCAGGGGCGACCATCGACGGGGCCGGAAAGACGGGAGGAGACACGCGCATGGTTCGACCTTCAAGCCCTTGGGATCAGATGTCACGATCTTCGCAACGTCTTGAAACACGGGCCAGTTCCGGAAGGGTTGCAGCCGCGTGTCACAATGTCGCAACGACCGGCCGCATGGGGCGGCGCGCGCGAACCGGGTCGCAAACCATCGGCGCGGCACCGATCCTGGTCGCGGCGACGGGACTGGCTGCGACACCCGGCCCCCCCCGCTGGACGGCCCGGGCTGCAATCCCTAGGCTGACCGTCTGATGAACGCCGTCTGACGAACGCGGCCAGATGAATGAAGGGTCCATGATGCAGATGCGCGCCACCTTGGGACTGATCCGGTCGCTGGCGATCTATTACAACCCGTGGCGGGTGCGCCAGTTGCGGGCTTTTTACGCGGGGCTGCTGCCGCCCGGTGCGCTGGCCTTCGACATCGGCGCCCATGTCGGCAGCCGCGCGCGCGCGATGCGGGCTGCAGGCGCAAGGGTCGTGGCCTGCGAGCCGCAGCAGCCCTTTGCGGGTTTTCTGCGCCGCAGCCTGCCGCGCGACATCACCCTGCTGCAGCTGGCCGTCGGCCCGTCCGAGGCGATGGCACAGATGGCCGTGTCGTCGCTGCATCCGACGGTCTCATCGCTCAGCACCAGTTTCGCGGACGAGGCGGCGGCGCTGCCGGGCTTTGGTCATGTCCGGTGGGACCGCAGCCAGCAGGTGCAGATGACCACCATGGACCGGCTGATCGCCGATCACGGCCTGCCCGATTTCGTCAAGATCGATGTCGAGGGGTTCGAGCTGGACGTGCTGTCCGGCCTCAGCCAGCCGCTGCCGATGCTGTCGGTCGAATATCTGCCCGCCTTCGGCCAGCGGACGCTGGCGGTGATCGACCGGCTGCAGGATCTGGGCAGCTATCGCTTCAACCCGGTCACGGGCGAGGCCGGGGGCTTTCTATGGGACGACTGGCGCGGGCCGGATGCTGTGCGCCAATGGCTGACCGGTCTGCCGCCGGATGCCGGATCGGGCGATCTTTACGCGCGGCTGGACTGATCGCGCAGGTTGGCCTGATCGCACAGACCGGGCTGATGCCCCTAAGCGGACGGATTGCGCAGGCTGGCGGCAAAGCGGTGGAACAGATCGGGGCGGGCGGCGATGACGGTGCCGGTTTCCTCGGGGCGCTCGGACGGGGTCCAGCCTTCGACCCGGGCGCCCGATGCGCGCAGCAGGACTAGACCGGCGGCGATGTCCCAGGGGCGCAGGCGGCGTTCCCAGAACCCGTCCAGCCGCCCCGCCGCGACATAGGCCAGATCCAGCGCCGCCGCCCCCATCCGCCGCACGCCCGCCGACTGCGGCAGCACCCGCGTCAGGTCGGCGGCGTGATCGTCGATATGGGGCATGTCGCCAAAGGGCAGGCCGGTGCCGAACAGCGCCGCATCGAAACCGGGCGGCGGCGCCGGGTGCAGCGGCACACCGTTCAGATGCAGGGGGCCGCCCGCCCGCGCGCTGAACGTCTCGGCCTTCAGGGGGTCATGGACGACGCCCAGAACCAGTTCCCCATCCTGTTCCAGCGCGATGGACACGGCCCAATGGGCGATCCCGCGCAGGAAGTTCGTGGTCCCGTCCAGCGGATCGACGATCCAGCGCCGCGCGCCGGGGGTGGTGGCTGGACTGGCGCCGGTCTCCTCGCCCAGCCAGCCGTCGCCGGGCCGGGCGCCCAGCAGGCGGTCGCGCAGCAGCGACTCGGCCCGATGATCGGCCTGCGACACGAAGTCGCCCCGCCGCTTGGTGTCGATCTGCAACCCGCTGCGGTCGGCCCAAGCGGCGCACAGCCCGTCCCCTGCGGCATGGGCGGCGGCAATGGCCAGTGTCAGGTCGTCCTGCAGGGTCATGGGTGGTCCTTTGCAGCGGGGGCGATCATGCCCGATGGGGCGGCATCGGGGGCCGCAAATGGACGATTACACGCGATTATCAGTTGCGGCCCCCGCCCGATCGGTCAATCTGCCTGCAGCCAGAGGGATCGGCAAGCCCGTCGCAGTCTTTCGCCAACGGATCAGAGGTAACCGACCATGCGCTTTGCCAAAGCCATTCTCGGCGCAATCGTCGTCATCGGCGCCGGAGTGCTGGGGATGAACATGGCCGACCGGCTGCTGGCCGCGCCCGACACGCAGGTCAGGGGGGGCGACAGCGCCTCGGGCCCGGTCCCGGTCGAGACGGTGCCCGTGCAGCTGACCCGATTTACCGACAGCATCCGCGCCGTGGGCACCGCCCGCGCCCGCAGCGCTGTCGATCTGATGCCCGAGGCCAGCGGCCGCATCACCCGCATCGCCTTTCGCCCCGGCGCCCGCGTGGCCGAGGGCGATGTGCTGCTGGAACTGGACGACCGCGCCGAACAGGCCGACCTGATGGCCGCCGAGGCGACCCTGGCCGAGGCCGAGGCCGCCTTTGCCCGTCAGGAACAGCTGAACCGCACCGGCAGCGCCTCGGACGCGGCCTTTCAGACCGCCCGCGCAGCACTGCTGCGGGCCGAGGCCGAGCGTGACCGGGCGCAGGTTCTGCTGGAGGATCGCCAGCTGCGCGCGCCCTTTGCGGGCATCATCGGCCTGACCGATCTGGTCGAGGGGCAGATGCTGGATAGCGGCACCCCCATCGCCACGCTGGACGATCTTGCGGTGATCGAGGTCGATTTCGCCGTGCCTGAATCGCTGCTGCCGCGTCTGGCCGAAGGGCAGGGGGTCCAGCTGCGATCCTCGGCCTGGCCCGACCGGGTGTTTCAGGCGCAGGTCACGCTGATCGACACGCGCGTCGATGCCGCCACGCGGTCCATCGCCCTGCGCGCCGAGATGCCCAACCCCGACCGCGCCTTGGCGGGGGGGATGTTCCTGCAGGCCGAACTGGTGCTGGACGAGGGCGACCGGCCCTCGATCCCCGAATCGGCGATCAGCGTCGAGGGCGATATCCACCGTGTGCTGGTCCTGCGCGACGGTGTTGCGGAATGGGCCGAGATCGCGGTGGGTCAGCAGGCTGACGGCGTGATCGAAGTGCTGGGCGGGATCGAGGTCGGCACCCCGATCATCGTGTCGAACCTGCACCGCGTCCAGCCAGGCACGCCGGTCGAGGCCACGCCGCAACCCGACCGCACCGCCACCGCGGATGCCGCAGCGGGGACCGGCGGATGAGCCTGCCCGACTTCGCCCTGCGCCGCCCGGTCTTCGCGACCGTCATGAACCTGCTGATCGTGCTGATCGGCGCCGTCGCCGTCACCCGCCTGCCGGTCCGCGAACTGCCCTCGGTCGAGGCGGCCGAGGTGACGGTGCGTGTCGATTACACCGGCGCCGCGCCCGATGTGGTGGACAACCAGCTGGCCAGCGTCATCGAGGGCGGCCTTGCGGGCGTCAGCGGCGTGACCGCCATGCAGACCAATTCCGACCGGGGCGGCATGCGCACCCGGCTGACCTTTGATCCGTCGCGCGACATCGACGCGGCGGCCAATGACGTGCGCGCCGCGGTCGACCGGGTGCTGAACGATCTGCCCGACGGCGCCGGCACGCCGCGCGTGGAAAAGAACGATGACGAGGGCGATCCGGTCATCCGGCTCAGCCTGTCCAGCCCGAACATGACCCCGCTGGAGCTGTCCGATTACGCCGACCGGTTCATCACCGACCGGCTGGCACGGCTGCCGGGGGTGGCCAATGCCTCGATCTTCGGGGAACGGGCGCCGTCGATGCGCATCTGGCTGGATCAGTCGCGCATGGCCGCCTATGGCATCACCACCGGCGACATCATCGCCGCGCTGGAGGCCAACAATGTCGAACTGCCCGCCGGTCAGATCGAGACCGGCGCCCGGCAGTTGCAGGTTCTGGCGCAGACCCGGTTCACCAGCGTTGCCGTCTTTGGTCAGGTCGTGCTGCGCGACGATGGCGGGCGCCCGCTGCGGCTGGCCGATGTCGCCCGCATCGAAGAGGGGGCCGAGGAAACCGACACCATCTATCGCGCCAATGGCGTCATCGCCCTGGGTCTGGGCGTCCAGCCACAGGCGCAGGCCAACACCGTCGCCATCTCGACCGCCGTGCGTCAGGAACTGGACCGCATCCGCCCGACCTTGCCCGAGGGCATGCAGATGCGCATCACCACCGACGAGGCGGTGTTCATCGAAAGCTCGATCGCGCAGGTGATCAAGGTCTTTGCCGAGGCCGTGGTGCTGGTCACGGCGGTGATCTTCCTGTTCCTCGGCTCGCTCAGGCTGTCGCTGGTGCCGGTGGTCACGATCCCGATCTCGGCGCTTGGATCGCTGCTGATGATGCTGCTTTTGGGGTTCTCGATCAATATCCTGACGCTGTTCGCGCTGATCCTGGCGATCGGTCTGGTCGTGGACGATGCCATCGTCGTGCTGGAAAACATCCAGCGCCATCGCGCCATGGGCGCCAGCCGGGCCGAGGCCGCGCGACGCGGCGCCGGACAGGTCAGCTTTGCCGTCATCGCCACCACCGCCGTGCTGATCGCCGTGTTCCTGCCGGTCAGCTTCATGGAGGGAGAGCTGGGTCAGCTGTTCGCGGAATTCGGCATCGTGATGGCCGTGGCCGTCGCCGTGTCGGGTTTCGTCGCCCTGACCCTGTCGCCGGTTCTGGCCGCGCGGGTGATGCCGCGCGAGGATCGCCCCAACCTGCTGACCCGCAGCGTCAACCGGGTGATCGGCTGGCTGGAACGCGGCTATGACCGGGTTCTGGGCCATATGATCGCGCGTCCGGTGCCGATTCTGGCGGTGACGGTCTTTGCCGTGGCGGGGGCGGTGTCGGTCTATCAGGCATTGCCGCGCCAGCTGACCCCGGACGAGGATCGCGGCGGGTTCCGCATCGTGCTGAATGCGCCGCAGGGGTCCAATCTGGCCTATACCGACGCCGCCACCCGCCGGGTCGAGGCGATGCTGGACGAATTGCGCGACGATGGCATCGTCGACAACGCCACCTCGATCGTGGGGATCTGGGGCGATACCCGCCGCTCGCTGATCTTCGTGACGCTGGCGCCTTGGGATGACCGCGAGGCGGGCGTGGACGAGGTGATCGGCGGTCTGCGGCCCCGGCTGGAGGCGATGACCGAGGTGTCGACCTCGATCCGGCCGTCGGGCGGGCTTGGACTGGGCGGCGGCAGCGGCAGCATCAGCTGGTCGATCGGCGGGCCCGATCTGGCCCGCGCCGCCCAATGGTCCGAGGATGTGGCCGCGCGTCTGGCCGACGCCCCGGGTCTGTCGGGGATCGAGGTGGATTACGCCGCCAACCAGCCCGGCGCATCGCTGTCCATCGACCGCACCCGCGCGCAGGATCTGGGGCTGGACAGCGAAACCGTCGCCCAGACCCTGCAGGTGCTGTTCGCATCGCGCACGGTGGGCGAATACAGCAATGACGGGCGGCAATACCCGGTCATCCTGCAGGCCGCCGCCGAGGATCGCGATTCAGTGCAGGATATGCTGTCGGTGATGATCCGCAACACACGGGGCGATCTGATCCCGCTTTCGGCCTTTGCCGAAATCGCGACCGGCGCCACCGTCCCCGAAATCAACCGCTATGACCGCCTCATCTCGGTCGAGACCGAGGCCGATCTGGTCGAGGGCACCGATCTGGCCCGCGCCATCGCCATCGTCGAAGAGGCCGCCGTGGACCTGCCTGCGGGCGCCCTGCTGGTCTGGCGCGGGCAGGCGGCGGATTATCAGGAAAATCAGGGCGGTGTGGCCACGGTCTTTGCCATGGCGCTGATGATCGTCTTTCTGGTGCTGGCCGCGCAGTTCGAAAGTTTCCGCACGCCGCTGACGATCATGCTGACCGTGCCCCTGGGGCTGGCGGGGGCGGTGGCGACGCTGTGGCTGACGGGGGCCTCGGTCAACATCTTTTCGCAGGTGGGGATGATCCTGCTGATCGGGATCATGGCCAAGAACGGCATCCTGATCGTGGAATTCGCCAATCAGCTGCGCGACGAGGGCCGCGATCTGGTCAGCGCGGCGCGCGAGGGGGCGGTGACGCGCCTGCGCCCGGTGATGATGACGACCATTGCCACGGTTCTGGGCGCGGTGCCGCTGGCCACAGCATCCGGGGCCGGGGCCGAAAGCCGCCGCGCCATCGGGGCGGTGATCGTGGGCGGGCTGAGCCTGGCATTCATCCTGACGCTGTTGCTGACGCCGGTCATTTACGTGCTGGTCGAACGCATCGGACGGCGCGACGACCCGGTGCGTGACGATGCGGCACCCGAGGCGCCGGGTCCGGTCCCGCAACCGGCGGAATAAGCCTTTGATCGTCGCGCGCGCCTAGTCCCGCGCGGCGATCATCTCCAGAATCACCCCAAGCGAGGCGCCCATATGCGCCCGCATCTGTGCCGCGGCAGCCGTGTCGTCGCGCGCCGTGATTGCGGTCAGGATCGCGCGGTGTTCGGCGCGGGAACTGGCGATCCGGCCTTGCCGCGCCTCGAACTGGGCATTGCGCCAGGGCAGGCTGCGGCGGTTCAGATCCTCCAGCATCCCGGCCAGCACGTCATTGCCCGCCCCCTGACGCAGGCTTTGGTGAAACCGGATGTTCAGCTGCGCATAATCCGCACCGGGCAGATCGTCGCTGTCCAGAATCCCCGCCAGCATCGCGTGATCGGCGGGCGTCATCCGCAGGGCGGCCATGCCCGCGCACAGCGCCTCCAGCTCGGCCAGTGCCTCGAACAGGTGGCGCAGCCCGTCGGTGGTCATGCGGCGCACGGCAAAGGCCCGGCGCGGGCCGCGTTCGACCAGCCCTTCGGCGGCCAGACGCTGCAATGCCTCGCGCACGGGGGTGCGGGACAGACCGAACCGCGCCGCCAGCGCCGTTTCCGCCAGCGCATCGCCGGGGCGCAGATGACCCGCCACGATCTGCGACGACAGCGTGGCATGGATCTGATCGGCCGAGCGGGAGGCGGACATGGGGATTTCCGTCAATTGTATTCGGGTGGCGTCCACATGTATACATATCCGCGACTCCCTGCCACCGATTCCGCCACGACCGGAGACCTGCCGATGACCGCCCATGATTTCCTGTCGGGCCGCCGTGCCCCCGCCTTTGCCGGACGCGCGATGATCGCGACGTCTCATCCTCTGGCCAGCGCGGCGGGGCTGGCGGTGCTGGCCGAGGGCAGCAATGCAGTCGATGCAGCCATTGCCGCCAGCGCCGTGCAGGCGGTGACCGATCCGCTGATGACCGGGATCGGCGGCGATTGCTTTGCGCTGTATGCGCCGGCGGGCGGGGCGGTCCGGGCGCTGAACGGATCGGGCCGCGCCCCCGCCGCCGCCAGCATTCAGGCGCTGCAGGCGGCGGGGCTGACCGATCATATCCCGCAGACCAGCCCCCATGCGGTGACCGTGCCCGGCGCCATCTCGGCCTGGTGCCGGTTGCATGGCGATCTGGGGACCATGCCTTTGTCGCGGTTGTTCCGCGACGCCGTCGGCTATGCGCGCCATGGCTATCCGGTCACGCCGCGCGTGGCGCAGGACTGGGCCGCTGCCGCGGATCTGATCGGCACCGATCCCCATGCGGCGGCGGTGTTCCTGCCCGTTCCGCAGCCCGGCGCCCGCCATGCCCAACCCCTGCTGGCCGACCGGCTGGAGGAGGTGGCGGCCAAGGGTGCCGCGGGCTTTTATCAGGGCCGGACGGGTGCGGCGATGGTCGCGCATCTGCGGTCCCTTGGCGGGCTGCATACCGAACAGGATTTCGCCGAGGCCACGGATGGCGCCGAATGGGTCGCGCCGATCAGCACATCCTATCGCGGGGTCGAGGTGCATGAATGTCCGCCCAATGGGCAGGGTCTGGCGGCGCTGCTGATCCTGAAGATCATCGAAGGCTTTGACATGGCGGCCCTGCCGCCCGCCGACCGCATCCATGTGCAGGCCGAGGCGACCAAGCTGGCCTATCACCACCGCGATGCTTTGATCGGCGATCCCGCCGATTGCGCCGGCGTGACCGAGACGCTGTTGTCGGACGCCGCGATTGTCGCCTTGCGGGCGCGCATCGACATGACCCGCGCGCAGGCCCCGGTCCTGTGGGACGAGCCGGAGCACAAGGACACCATCTATCTGTGCGTGGTCGATGCGCAGGGCAATGCGGTCTCGTTCATTAATTCGATCTTTCACGGCTTCGGCTCGGGGCGGCTGGACCCGGCGACGGGCGTGCTGTTCCAAAGCCGGGGCGCGTCCTTCCGGCTGATCCCCGGTCATCCCAATGCGATCGGCCCGCGCAAGCGGCCCATGCACACGATCATCCCCGGCATGGTCACCCAAGGGGGCCGCGCGGTGATGCCCTTTGGGGTGATGGGCGGGCAGTATCAGGCCACGGGCCACGCGGCTTTTCTGTCGGCGGTGATCGACCGGGGCCTGTCCCTGCAGGCCGCCATGGACGAGCCGCGCAGCTTCGCGACCGAGGGGGTGTTGCAGGTCGAACCGACCCTGTCTGACGCCATCTGCGCCGATCTGGCCGCGAGGGGTCATGTGATCCGCCGTCTGACCGGCCCGATGGGCGGCGCGCAGGCGATCCGCATCGATACCGCGACGGGTCTGCTGGAGGGTGGGTCGGACAGCCGCAAGGACGGCATGGCCATTGGCTTGTAGGGGATTTTGAGCATGAGACGCTTTCTGGGACGGATCGGGATCGACAGCTATATGCTGATGCTGCTGGGCACGGTGCTGCTGGGGCTGATGCTGCCTGCGCGCGGCATTGCGGCGGACGGGCTGGGGCAGGTCACCTATTGGGCCGTGGCGCTGCTGTTCTTTCTGTATGGCGCCAAGCTGGACCCGGCATCCGTCAAGGCCGGGATGCTGAACTGGCGGCTGCAGGGGCTGACATTCGGGTCGACCTTTCTGCTGATCCCGGCTTTGGGTCTGGGCTTTGCGGCCCTTTTCGGCCCGCTGCTGGGGCCGCAGGTGACGATGGGGGTGATCTTTCTGGCGGTCCTGCCCTCGACCATCCAAAGCTCGATCGCCTTCGTGTCGATGTCGGGGGGCAATGTGCCCGCCGCGATCTGCGCGGCGTCGCTGTCGAACCTGCTGGGGGTGGTGCTGACGCCCGCGCTGGTCGCGCTGCTGCTGCAGGCCGGGGATGGCGGGATCAGTCTGGACGCGGTGATCCGCATCGGCACGCAGATCCTGCTGCCCTTCGTGCTGGGCCAGATCCTGCGTCCGTGGGTCGGGCATTTCGTGCGCACCCGCAAGCGGCTGACGCTGGTGGTGGACCGGGGCGCGATCCTGCTGATCGTCTATTCCGCCTTCAGCGCGGGCACCGTGTCGGGCCTGTGGGCCGAAATCCCGCCCGTCAGCCTGATCACCCTGATCGCGGTGATGCTGGCGCTGCTGGCGGTGGTCTTTGCGCTGATCGGCGGGCTGGGGCGGATCTGTGGTCTGCCGCCCGAGGATCGGTCGGTCCTGTTCTTTTGCGGCTCGACCAAAAGCCTCGCCTCGGGACTGCCCATCGCGGCGGCGCTGTTCCCCGTCGAGACGGTGGGGGCGACGGTGCTGCCCGTGCTGATCTATCACATGGCGCAGCTGCTGATCTGCGCGATGATCGCGCAGCGTCAGGCGCTTCGGGCGCAGACCGCGCTGGTGTCGTGACCGCCCTCGGACTGCGGCATCGGCCCGACTGACAAAGGGTCACGGAACCGCCTGCCATGGACCACGTTGCTTCTGACCCAAGCCCGCGGATCAAGGAGCCCCCATGGCACATCGCCCCGCCGCCAGGTTGTCCATCAATGGCCAATCATACGATTTTCAAGGCGATCCCCGCCGCACTCTGCTTGATTTCCTGCGCCTTGATGCCGGGCTGACCGGTACCAAGAAGGGCTGCGATCACGGCCAGTGCGGTGCCTGCACCGTCATGGTGAATGGTCGCCGGATCAATTCCTGCCTGTCGCTGGCCGTCATGCATGACAGCGACGACATCACCACCATCGAAGGTCTGGGCACGCCCGAGGCGCTGTCCACCCTGCAGCGCGCCTTTGTCGCGCATGACGGGTTTCAGTGCGGCTATTGCACGCCGGGCCAGATCTGTTCCGCTCAGGCCATGATCGCCGAGATCCGCGACGGCTGGCCAAGCGCCGTCACCGCCGATCCGGCGATTACCCCGACCATCAGCGACACCGAGATCCGCGAACGGATGAGCGGCAACCTGTGCCGCTGCGGCGCCTATGACAACATCGTCGCAGCCATCCGCGAAGCGATGGCCACCGAGGAGGCCGCACAATGAGGGGCTTTGAATATACCCGCGCGGGCGACGTGGCCGAGGCCGTGGGCGCCCCCGCCAAACTGATCGCAGGCGGCACCAACCTGCTGGATCTGATGAAGCTGGAGGTCGAGACGCCCGAGGCGCTGCTGGACATCAACCGCATCGGCCTGAACGGCATCGAGGCCGCCGACCAGGGCCTGCGCATCGGCGCGCTGGTCAGCAATTCCGACGCCGCCGCCGATCCGCGCATCCGGGCCGACTGGCCGCTGCTGTCGCGCGCCATTCTGGCAGGCGCCAGCCCGCAGCTGCGCAACAAGGCGACGATGGGCGGCAATCTGTGCCAGCGTACGCGCTGCGGCTATTTCATGGATAACCGTTCCGCCTGCAACAAGCGCGAACCGGGTTCGGGCTGTGCGGCCATCGGCGGCGTCAACCGCAACCATGCGATTCTGGGCACCTCGGATGCCTGCATCGCCACCTATCCCGGCGATATGGCCGTGGCACTGGCGGCGTTGAAGGCCAGCGTGACGGTCGAGGGGCCGCAGGGCCGCCGCGACATCGCGATGCGCGATTTCCACCGTCTGCCGGGCGATGATCCGTCCCGCGACAATGTGCTGCAGGCGGGCGAGGTGATCACCGCGATCACCCTGCCGCAGCCCTTTGGCGGCAGGCAGCTGTATCGCAAGGTGCGCGACCGGGCCTCCTATGCCTTTGCGCTGGCCTCGGTCGCAGTGGCGATCCGGGTGACGGGCGGGCAGATCGAGGCCGCGCAGCTGGCCTTTGGCAGCATCGCCCACAAGCCCTGGACCGACACGCGGATCGAGGATCTGCTGGTGGGCGAACGCCCGACGCCTGCCTTGTTCGACAAGGCCGCCGATCTGCTCTTGGACAAGGCGCAGGGTCAGGGCGGCAATGATTTCAAGATCCCGCTGGTGCGCCGCGCGCTGGCGGCTGTGCTGGCGGAAGCCACGGGGGAATGACGATGAGCGATACCTATGACACCCCCGACACCCGCGACATGCTGGACCGCACCCGTCAGGGCGTGATTGGCAAACCGCTGGACCGTCCCGAAGGCCCGCTGAAGGTGTCCGGACAGGCGACCTATGCCGCCGAATATGTCCGCACCGACTGCGCCGAGGGCGTGCTGGTCGGCGCGACCATCAGCACGGGCCGCGTGACCAAAATCCACAGCGATGCGGTTCTGGCGATGCCCGGCGTGCTGGGCGTCTATGCTGCCCCGCAGATGCTGCGTCGCCCGGCGCAGGGCACGGCAGGCGAGGCGCCCGCGCAGGATCCCTCGCGCGTCGATTATCCGATGCAGCCGGTGGCGCTGGTCGTGGCCGAGACCTTCGAACAGGCCACCGCCGCCGCCAAGGCGCTGCGCATCGACTATGACGATGCCTCGGCCAAGGCCCGGTTCATGCCGACCGAGGACAGCGCCGAGGCCGCCGCCGATCCGGTGACGGCGGGCGATCTGGATGCGGCTTTGCGCGACGCCGCCCATGTCATCGACGCCCGCTTTACCACGCCCGGCCATGCCAGCGCGGCGATGGAGCCTCATGCCGCCATCGCGGAATGGCAGGGCGACGATCTGACCCTGTGGGGCAGCCTGCAGATGATCGCCTTTAACGTCGCCGAACTGGCCGACAGTCTGGGCATCGACCCCAAGCATGTGCGCATCCTGTCGCCCTATGTCGGTGGCGGGTTCGGGTCGAAACTGGGCATCTCGCACGAGGCGGTCGCTGCCGCGCTGGTCGCGCGCGAGCTGGGTCGTCCGGTGCGGGTGGTGATGAGCCGCCAGCAGGTGTTCCAGTCGATCATGCGCCGGTCGGAAACCGTTCAGCGCATCCGGCTTGGCGCCGGGGCGGATGGGCGACTGACGACCTTTGCGCATGAGGCGCTGGTGTCGAACCTGCCCGAGGAATCCTTTTCGGAACCGGTCACGCAGGCCTCGGAATTTCTGTATGCGGGCGACAACCGTCTGCTGGCGGTGCGCAAATCCGACATCACCCGTCTGACCGCCGGTTCCGTCCGCGCGCCGGGCGAGGCTGTCGGGATGCAGGCGCTGGAGGTCGCGATGGACGAACTGGCGCAGGCGCTGAACCTCGATCCGGTCGAGCTGCGCCGCCGCAACCTGCCCGACACGGTGCCGGGGCAGGGCACCCCCTATTCCTCGCGCCGTCTGGTCGAGGCGATGGAGGCCGGGGCCGCCGCCTTTGGCTGGGATCAGCGCAACCCGCAGCCCTGCGCGCGGCGCGAAGGCGAATGGTGGATCGGCATGGGCATGTCTTCGGCCGCCCGGGTCAACATTCTGGCCAAGGCCGAGGCGCGGGTGACCCTGACCGCCGACGGCCATGTGGTCGTCGAAACCGATCACACCGATATCGGCACCGGCAGCTATGCGATCTTTGGCCAGATCGCCGCCGAGATGCTGGGCCAGCCGATCGAACGCACCACCGTCAGGCTGGGCGACAGCCTGCTGCCTGCCGGATCGGGCTCGGGCGGCAGTTGGGGGGCATCGTCCACCGGATCGGCGGTGTTCTATGCCTGCGAGGCGATCCGCGCGACCCTGGCGCAGGCGCTTGGCTGTTCGGCCGACGACCTGATCCTGCAGGACGGCAAGGCCTGGGCCGAGGGTGTCGATGCGCGCCCGGTCACGGATCTTCTGACCGAGGATCTGACCCGCACCGGCAAGATCGAGCCGGGCGAGCTGATGGAAAAGGTCAATCAATCGACCTATGGCGCGTTCTTCTGCGAGGTGGCCGTCAACGCCTTTACCGGCGAGACACGGCTGCGGCGGATGACCGGGGCTTTCGGCTTTGGCCGGGTGCTGAACGCCAAGACGGCGCGGTCGCAATGTCTGGGCGGCATGGTCTGGGGCATCGGCAGCGCCTTGACCGAGGATCTGTCCTTTGATGCCCGCGACGGCCATCTGGTGAACCACGATCTGGCCGAATACCACGTCCCCGTTCATGCCGACATCCCGCCGATGGAGGTGATCCTGCTGGAGGAACGCGATCCGCACGCCTCGCCGATGCAGGCCAAGGGGGTGGGCGAACTGGGGATCTGTGGTGCGGCCGGCGCCATCGCCAATGCGATCCACAATGCCTGCGGGGTGCGCTTGCGCGATTTCCCGATGACGCCCGACCGGCTGCTGGCGGATCTGCCCGATCCCTTCGCACCCGCCGCCTGAGGTTTGCCTGAAAACGCCGGACAGCGCACTGCTTGCGCTGTCCGGCCCCCCAAGACAGGAGCGTCCCCCATGTCCGACCAGCCCCCCCGCGACAGCCACGTCTATGACGGTCCGGTGGGGGGCTGGGGGTCGGCCAAGGGGATCGCCGCCGTCGCCCGCACCGCCCGCCCCGGTCCCGGCGCCTTCGACACCCTGCGCCGTCAGAACAAGCCGGGCGGCATGATGTGTTCATCCTGCGCATGGGCCAAGCCGCCCAATCCCCATATCGTCGAGTTTTGCGAGAACGGCGCCAAGGCGACGCTGTGGGATCTGACCAGCGCCCGCTGCGGCCCGGATTTCTTTGCCAGCCACAGCGTGTCCGAACTGTCGGGCTGGTCCGAATATGATCTGGAGCTGGCGGGCCGCCTGACCCATCCGCTGCGCTATGACGCCGAAACCGACCGCTATGTCGCGGTGGACTGGGACACGGCCTTTGCCGCCATCGGGCAGGAACTGCAGGCGCTGGACCCGAAAATGGTGGCCTTTTACGCCTCGGGCAAGGCGGGGCTGGAGGCGTCGTTTCTGTACGCGCTTTATGCCCGTGCCTATGGGCATGTGAACCTGCCCGACAGCTCGAACATGTGCCACGAGACGACCTCGGTCGCGCTGAAGACGGTCATCGGCACTCCGGTCGGCACCTGCGTGTTCGAGGATTTCGACCATTGCGACATGATCCTGCATGTCGGCCAGAACCCCGGCACCAACAGCCCGCGCATGTTGCATCCCTTGCAGCAGGCGGCCAATCGCGGCTGCTGCATCGTCGCGATCAACCCGCTGCGCGAAAAGGGTTTGCTGGAATTCGCCAATCCGCAAAGC
Source organism: Paracoccus nototheniae (assembly GCF_004335005.1). Classification (GTDB taxonomy): domain Bacteria; phylum Pseudomonadota; class Alphaproteobacteria; order Rhodobacterales; family Rhodobacteraceae; genus Paracoccus; species Paracoccus nototheniae. The sequence goes on from NZ_RQRT01000013.1 coordinate 58,621, forward strand.
CCGTGGCAGATGACCCTTGGCGCCCCGACCGAGATTGCCGACCGCTATCTGCAGGTCCGCGCGGGCGGCGACATCGCCGCGCTGACCGGCATCGCCAAGCAGGTGCTGGCGCTGGACCGCACGCAGGGCGGCGTGCTGGATCATGCCTTTCTGGACGCGCATGCCCATGGCTTGCAGGACTGGATGGATTGGGTCGATGCCTGTGATTGGGCCGAACTGGAGCAGGTCAGCGGCCTGACCCGTGACGCGATGGAGGCGATCGGCGCGATCTATGCCCGGGCCAAAGCGGTGATCGGCGTCTATGGCATGGGCCTGACCCAGCATGTGCATGGCTCGGATGCGGTGGGGGCGCTGGTCAACCTGTTGCTGCTGCGCGGCAATATCGGACGCAAGGGCGCCGGGATCAGCCCGGTGCGCGGCCATTCCAATGTGCAGGGCCAGCGCACCGTGGGCATCACCGAAAAGCCCGAACTGGTCCCCAATGACGCGCTGCGCGACCTGTTCGGGATCGCCCCCCCGATGGACGAGGGCTGGAACACCACCGCCTTTGTGCAGGCTTTGCTGGATGGCAAGGCGCAGGGCTTCGTCGGCCTCGGCGGCAATCTGGCCCGCGCGGTGCCCGATACCGACCGGGTGGCCGCCGCATGGGGGCGGATGCCCCTGACCGTGCATGTGGCGACGCGGCTGAACCGCACGCATCTGATGCCGGGCCGATCCTCTTGGATCCTGCCCTGCCTCGTGCGCGCCGAGGTGGACATGCAGGACGGCGTGAACCAGCAGGTGACGGTCGAGGACAGCTTCAGCCATATCCACGGCTCGATCGGCAAGCGCAGCCCCGCCAGCCCGCATCTGATGTCGGAAACCGCCATCGTCGCCCGGCTGGCCGCCGCCACCCTGCCTGCCAGCGCAAAGATGCCTTGGGACCACTGGGCGCGCGACTATGCCCGCATCCGTGCCCTGATCGAGGTGGTTTATCCTGACGACTTTCACGATTTCGAAGCGCGGATGAACCAGCCCGGCGGGTTCTATCGCGGCAATCCGGCGCGGAACCGCGACTGGCAGACCGACAGCGGCAAGGCGCAGTTCACCCGTCCCGCCGCACTGGATGCCACCGGGCTGGGCGTGGGTCCGGGCCTTTATCGGCTGATCACGCTGCGATCGAACGATCAGTTCAACACCACCGTCTATGGCCTGTCCGACCGGTTGCGCGGGATCGAGGGCGACCGGATGCTGATCATGATGTCGCCCGATGACATGGCGGCCGAGGGGCTGGTGGCCGAACGCCGCATCGCCCTGACCGGTGCGGCGGATGACGGGATCGGGCGGCGGGTTGCGGGGCTGCGCGTCATCCCCTATGACCTGCCGCGCGGCTGCATCGCGGGATATTTCCCCGAGCTGAACCCGCTATCGCCCCTGTCGCGCTGCGATCTGGCCTCGGACACGCCTGCGACCAAGGGAATACCGGTCCGGCTGGACCTGACCTGATCGGGGCCGACCCGATCCGAGAGGCCCGATCCCATGCCGCAATTGCTGGCGTTTTCCCTGCTGGCGCTGATCCTGTGGATCGGCGATGTCGTCTCGACCAGAACGCGGTCAAAGCTGCCGTCGGTCTTTGTCTGCGCGCTGCTGTTTCTGGCGGGCTATTGGACATTCTTCCCCGAGGATATCGTCCAGACCGCAGGCTTCGAAACACCCATCGTCTTTCTGGCGATGTATCTGCTGATCACCAATATGGGCACACTGCTGTCGGTCGCGGAACTGGGCCGGCAATGGCGCACTGTCGTGATCGCCCTGTCGGGGATCGGCGGCATCATCGCGCTGCTGTTCACCGTGGGGCTGATGGTTCTGGACTGGCAGACCATCGTGGTGGGCACGCCGCCGCTGGTCGGCGGGGTGGTGGCATCGCTGATCATGTCGCAGGCGGCGGCGGATGCGGGATTGCAGGCGCTGTCGGTGCTGGCGATCCTGATCTATGTGATGCAGGGCTTTGCGGGCTATCCGCTGACCGCCATCATGCTGAAACGCGAGGGGCGGCGTGTGTTGGCCGCCCACCGCGCCGGGCAGTGGAGCGCCACCGCAATGGTGACCGAGATGCCGGATGCGCCCGTGCCGCCGCGCCTGTTCCGGGCGATGCCCGCCGCCTATGACACCGCCTATTTCAAGATGATGCGGCTTGGCGCGGTGGCCTTTGCCGCATGGGGCGCATCAGAACTGGCCGCCCTCGTGGTCACCATCAGCCCCTTCGTGCTGTGTCTGGTGTTCGGCGTCATCGCGACCTCGGTCGGGTTTCTGGAACGCGAGCCGCTGCGCAAATCAAATGCCTTCGGGTTCACCGTGCTGATCCTGATGGTCTTCATCTTCGACGGGCTGAAACGCGCCACGCCCGAGATGCTGGGCCAGCTGATCGTGCCGCTGGTCGCGATCGTCGCCATCGGGTTGGTGGGGATGTATCTGGCGTCCTATATCATGGGCCGGCTGCTGGGCGTCACGCCCGCCATGGCATTCGCCTGTTCGCTGACCGCGCTGTACGGCTTTCCGGCGGATTATATCATCACCAAGGACGTGATCGACACCCTGACCGAGGACACGGCCGAGCGCGAGGTCTTGACCGCCCATCTGCTGCCGCCGATGCTGGTGGCGGGTTTCGTGACCGTGACCATGGTCTCGGTCGTGCTGGCGGGGGTTTTCGTGGGGATGATCGGATGACCGGATTTGCGGATGCGCGCCGGGTCGAGGCGCTGATCGAGGGGATCGACCAGTTCAACGCCACGCCGGGGCAGGGAACGACGCGGCTGACCTTCAGCCCCGAATACAAGCAGGCCCGCGATTACGTCGCCGGTCAGATGGCCAATGCCGGGCTGGCCGTGCGGCAGGATGCGGTGGGCAATGTCTTTGGCCGGATCGAAGGGACAAACCCCGATCTGGCGCCGATCCTTGTCGGGTCGCATCTGGACTCGGTGCCCAACGGCGGACGCTTTGACGGTCCTGCGGGCGTGGTCGCGGGGATCGAGACGGCGTTTCTGTTCCGCGATCTGGGTCTGCGCCCCGAACGCCCTGTCGAGGTCATCGCCATGATCGAGGAAGAGGGCGCCCGCTTTGGCGGCGGTCTGTTCGGATCGCGCCTGCTGACCGGTCAGGTCGATCCGGCCACGCTGGACGATCTGCGCGACGATGACGGCATCTCGGCTGCGGCGGCGATGCGCGATTACGGGCTGGACCCGTCACAGGCGGGGCAGGCGGCGCTGGCACCCGGCGCGGTGCATGCGTTTCTGGAACTGCATATCGAACAGGGCCCGGTGCTGGAGGCCGAGGGCCGCGACATCGCCATCGTCGACCGCATCGTCGGTCTGGCCCAGCTGAAGATCACCGTCAGGGGCCGGGCGGGTCATGCGGGCACCACGCCGATGGACCAGCGCCGCGACGCGCTGATGGGGGCGGTGGGCATCCTGTCGCAACTGCCCGATCTGGCCCGTCAGCTGGGCCGCGACAGCGTGCTGACCGTGGGCAAGATGGAGGTGCTGCCCGGCGGCGCCAATGTCATTCCCGATCATGTCTGGTTCACCGTCGATCTGCGCGCCCCCGCCCAGGCCGACGTTCTGCAACTGATCGAGATGGTCCGCGCCACCGCCGCCCATGCGCAGGGCAACGGGTTGACCTGTTCGGTCGAACAACAGCTTTACGCGGCCCCCACGCCCTTGTCTGGACAGATCCATGCGGCGCTGACCGGGCAGGCCGATGCCCTGGGCGTCTCTCACCGGGTGATGGTCAGCGGCGCGGGCCATGATGCGATGATCATGGCGGGGCTTGCCCCGACCGGGCTGATCTTTGTGCCAAGCCGGGGCGGCGTGTCCCATGCCCCCGAGGAATGGACCGATTATGCCCAGCTGGCGCGCGGCATCGATGTGATCTTCGCCACCATCCGGCAGATGTCCGGTGCCCGGCCCCTCTAGGGCGGGGCGTATTCAGGCAGGGGGGGGCTTTCAGCGTTCCAGCACCAGCAGATCGCCCTCGAAGCTGACGCGGGCAAAGCGGCGCAGATAGGACATGCCCAGCAGGCTGTCCTGCAATTCGCTGTCGATGACGACGGCGGTGACATCACGGTCCACCGCATCGCCAAGCGTGAATTCCGCGATGGTGACGGGTGCGGTGCCGACCCGGCCATTGGCGGTGACCGCCTGTCCCGAAAACCGCAGCGCGCCAAGATCCAGCCCGATCGCCTGCGCGTCGCTGCGGCTGAGCGCGACGGTGGTCGCGCCGGTGTCTACGATGAAATCGATGGGCGTGCCGTTCAGCATCGCCTCCAGATGGAAATGGCCGCCGCGGCCTGCCGGGATCTCGATCCGGGCGCCGCCTTCCAGCACCTGCTGACGCGGCGCCATCGTCTGCTGCCACCAGTCATAGCCGATGGCCAGCCCGGCGATGATCACGCCCCACAGGACCAGCTGGCGCAGCGCCCGCCCGCCCCGTCCCGACAGCTCGAACAGCATCGCGCCGCCGATGACGACCAGCAGCAGCCCGTAAAAGGCCAGCCGTGCGATGTCGTCGCCGCTCATGGGAACAACCCCGATCCCAGCAGCCCGTCGATGACGAACTGCACCGACAGCGCCGCCAGCAGCATGCCCAGCAGCCGGGTGACGACCATCGTGCCGGTGCGGCCAAGCGCATGGGCCAGCGGCGTGGCCAGCGCGAAAAACGCCAGACAGATGGCCAGCACGCCCAGCATCATCAGATGGACCATGGCGATATGGGCGATGCCCTGATTCTCTCCGACCAGCAGGATCATCGTGGCCAATGCGCCAGGTCCGGCCAGCAGCGGCATGGCCAGCGGAAAGACCGACGGATCATCCGAGGGATCGTCGCCCTCGGCCTGCCCCTCGCGGCGTTCGGTGCGGCGTTCGAACAGCATGTCCAGCGCGGTCAGGAACAGTAGCAGCCCCCCCGCGATGCGAAAGGCGGAAATCGAGATCCCGATGCCGGACAGGATCGCCTCTCCGGCCAGCCCGAAGAGGGTCAGCAGGATCGCCGCGATCATCAATGATCTCAGACCGATGCGCAGCCGGGCGGCGCCGTTCATGCCGGGCGTCAGCGCGATGAAGATCGGCGCCAGACCGATCGGGTCGATGACCACGAACAGCGTGACGAATGCGGTGATATAGGTGGCCATGTCCATGCGCCTTTATCACCCGCCCGCCCGGCCCTGCCAAGCACTGCCTGCGCCTTGGGCTGCGGCGGATGCTCACGGGAAAGGGCTTTGCATTCCTGTGGCCGAGGGGATAAATGTCAGGCGCGGGTGGCCGGACCACCCTGCAAGGGAGTTTCTCATGCTGAACAACATTGGCCTTCCCGGCATCCTTCTGATCGCAGTCGTCGTGCTGGTCCTGTTCGGACGCGGCAAGGTGTCGTCGCTGATGGGCGAAGTGGGCAAAGGCATCACCGCCTTCAAGCGCGGCGTCAACGACCCCGCCAACGATGTCGAAGCGGCAGCCGATCCCGACCGCGCCACGCCCCGGCATGTCCCGGGCGAGACCGCGCGGGACGTGACCCCCGGCACGACCGTGCCGGGTCAAACCGTGCCCGGACCCCGTCCCACCGACCGCAGCTAAGCCCGGAAAGGCAGGGTCCCCATGCTGGACGTCGGCTGGACCGAGCTGTTGCTGATCGGCATCGTTGCGCTGATCGTTGTGGGTCCGAAGGATCTGCCCCATCTGTTTCACGCGCTTGGCCGGTTCACGGCCAAGGCACGCGGCATGGCGCGCGAGTTCTCATCCGCCATGGAAGACGCCGCCAAGGGGTCGGGGCTGGACGAGGCGACGAAATCGCTGCGCGATGTCAAGAACATGACCTCGAAGAAATCGCTTGGGCTGGACGCGCTGGATCGCGCCGCCGACCGGTTCGAGAAATGGGATCCCAAACGTCCCACTCCTCAGAAAACCGCGCTGCCCGATCCCGCAGCCCCCGACAGCCCGGCCGAGACCGCGGCGACGCTTGCAGGCCCGGCCACGGCTGGCACTGCGGGATCGGCCACCAAGGCCCCGGCCAGTCCGGCAAGGACATCACTGGCGGCGCCGGTTTCCGCACCCGTGGCGGCCGATCCCTCGATCCTGGCCCCTGCAAGCGCGGCCCCTGCGACCCCGGCGCGCCGTCTGCACGCGGTTCGCCGCAGCGACATGAAAGACGACTGAATTGGCCAGCAAGACCCAGAAGACCGAAGACCCGGACGACAGCTCGGCCCCGCTGATCGAGCATCTGGCCGAGCTGCGCACCCGGATCATGTGGTCGATGCTGGCATTCATCATCGCGATGGTGCTGTGCTATACGGTCTGGAACCCGATCTATAACGTGCTGACCCAGCCCATCTGCGCGGCGCTGGAGGAACGCGGGCAGGAATGCGGCCTGATCCTGCTGAAGCTGCAGGAAGGTTTCTTCGTGGCCGTCCGCATCTCGTTGCTGGGGGGGTTCGTGCTGGCCTTTCCGGTGATCGGCTACCAGATGTGGCGGTTCGTGGCGCCGGGCCTTTATCGCAATGAAAAGGCGGCGTTCTTTCCGTTCCTGATCGCCTCTCCGGTGATGTTCTTCATCGGCGGGGCCTTTGCGTTCTATGTCATTCTGCCGATGGCCTATGACTTCTTCCTCAGCTTCCAGCAGGGTCCGCTGCAACTGCCCGATGACGCGACCGGGGCGGCAGTGCCTGCCGCCGACAGCCCGCTGGCGGCCATCGTCTTTCAAGGCTCGGTGGATGAATACCTGTCGTTGACGACCAAGTTCATTCTGGCCTTCGGTCTCAGTTTTCAGCTGCCGGTGCTGCTGACGCTGATGGGCAAGGCGGGGATGGTGTCGGCCAAGGGTCTGGGATCGGTGCGCCGCTATGCGGTGGTGGCCATTCTGGCGCTGGCGGCGGTGGCGACGCCGCCCGATGTCATCTCTCAGGTGGTGCTGTTCGTGGTGATCTATGGCCTTTACGAGATTTCCATCCAGCTGGTCGGCCGGATCGAGCGCAAGCGAGAGGCCGAGTTGCGCGCGCAGGGCCTGTGGGTCGACGATGATGACGAGGATGAGGACAAGGAACCGGCGCGGTGACGCGCCCCGTTCTGGACCGCATCGCCGAGGCGCTGGAACGGCTGGCCCCGCCCCCCGTTCCCGCCCCCGATTTCACCAAGGCCACCGCATTCGTCTGGCATCCCGATCCCGACCGGCTGGAACCCGTGCCCCGCATCGACCGGGTGCCGCTGGACCAGCTGATCGGCATCGACCGGGCGCGGCAGGTGCTGATGGACAATACGCTGCAATTCGCGCGCGGCCATGCGGCCAACAACGCCCTGCTCTGGGGCGCACGGGGGATGGGAAAATCGTCTCTGGTCAAGGCCGTCCACGCCGAAGCCGTGGCCCAAGGCCTGCCGCTGGTTCTGGTCGAGATCGCGCGTGACGATCTGACCTCGGTCTCGCGGTTGCTGGCCATTCTGGGACGGGCCTCGACGCGGCGGTTCCTGCTGTTTTCGGACGATCTGTCCTTCAGCCATGACGATGTGCAGTATAAATCGCTGAAGGCCGTGCTGGATGGCGGGATCAGCGGGCGGCCCGGCAATGTGATCCTGTATGCGACATCGAACCGGCGGCATCTGATGCCGCGCGACATGATCGACAATGAACGCGCCACCGCGATCCAGCCCGGCGAGGCGGTCGAGGAAAAGGTCTCTCTGTCGGACCGGTTCGGGCTGTGGCTGGGGTTTCACCCCTGCGATCAGGATCAGTTTCTGGCGATGATCGACGGCTATTGCGCGGCGCACGGGCTGCGGATCGACGCCCACCGGCTGCGCGCCGAGGCGATCGAATGGCAGGCGACGCGCGGCGCCCGGTCGGGACGGGTGGCGTGGCAGTTCTTCGTGGATCTGGCGGGCCGTCATGGCCTGTCGGTCTGACCGGGGATGAGCGCCCGATGACCGCCCCATGACCGGGCGTGACGCCAACGTCCTGACGGGAACGCGGATCCGGGAACGGCGGCTGGCGATCTCGCGGCGGCAATCGGATGTGGCCCGCTCGGTCGGGATCTCTCCGGCCTATCTGAACCTGATCGAACACAATCGCCGCCCCGTCGGGCCCGAGCTGATCGCCCGTCTGGCCGATGAGCTGGAGGTGCCTGCCGACGAGCTGGCCGAGGGGCGCGAGGAAATCCGCATCAGCGCGCTGCGCGAGGCGGCCGCCCATCCGGTCGCCGCAGGCGCCGCCCCCGAGCTGGAGCAGGTGACCGAATTTCTGGCCCGCTATCCGGGCTGGTCGGCGCTGCTGATCGCGCAGGCGCGTCGGGCGGGCGGGCTGGAACGCCAGCTGATCGATCTGTCCGACCGCATGACGCAGGATCCCTATCTGCTGACCACCCTGCACGAGGTTCTGTCAGCCGTGACCGCCGTGCGCTCGACCGCCGCCATTCTGGTGGAGGAGGGCGAGATTTCGCCCGAATGGCGGGCGCGGTTCCACGCCAATCTGCATCAGGACAGCCAGCGCCTGTCGCTGACCGCGCAGGCTCTGGTCGCCTATCTGGACAGTTTCGAGGCCGAGGGTCAGGCCATCACCCCCCAGGACGAGGTCGAGGCCTGGCTGGCCGAGGCCGAGACCGATGACGGAGCCCCCGATCCGGGCAAGCTGGCCTCGGATGCGGCGCGGGCGATGGGCACGCATCTGTTGGCGGGCCTGCAGGCTGACCGGCTGGCCCTGCCCGATGCCCTGCTGAGCGATGGGGTTGCGGCGCTGCCCCATCCCGTCGATCCGGTGCAACTGGCCGCCCGGCTGGCCGTGCCGCTGGATCTGGTGATGCGCCGGTTGGCCGATCTGCGTCCGGCGGGATTTCACGGTGCGGGGCTGCTTGTCTGTGACGGGTCGGGCGTGCTGACCACGCGCCGGGCCGCGCAGGGCTTTGCACTGCCGCGTGCGGGCGACAGCTGTGCGCTGTGGCCGTTGTATCATGCGCTGGCGGTGCCGCAGGTGGCGCTGGCGCGGATCGTGGTGACACCCGAGGGGCGGGGGTTCCGGACCCTGTCCTTTGCGCAGCGCCAGCAACCGCAGGGCATGGACGGGCCGCTGCTGACGCAGGCACTGATGCTGATGCTGCCGGTGGATGGCCCGGCCCCGTCGGATGCGCTGCCCATCGGCCCGGCCTGCCGCATCTGCCCAAGGGCCGCCTGTCCGGCGCGCCGCGAGGCGTCGATCCTGATGGCGCAGGCGGCGCCGGGCTAGACCGTCCGGTGCGGGCCAACGGCCCCTTTGACACCGCCCCGTGATCCGGCCCATGATGCCCTCTGCGCGGGCCGGGGGGCGTGCGGGGGAGCAGAGGG
>NZ_RQRT01000140.1 GCF_004335005.1 Paracoccus nototheniae
GCCGGGGGGCGGGTCAGCTCGGCCCGCGCCAGCGGGCCCTGGACGCCGGACGATCTGGCGGCGGCCGAGGCCCAGCACGCCGCATGGGGCCAGCCGCCGCTGTTCCGTGCCTGGGGCGATGAGGGCGATCTGATCGCCGCGCTGACAGACCGCGGCTATGTCGCGGACAATCCGACGCTGATCATGGCGTCGCCGGTTGCCGCGCTGACCGACCGGGCGCTGCCGCCGGTGACCGCCTTTGCCGTCTGGCCGCCCTTGGCGATCCAGCGCCAGATCTGGGCGGCGGGCAATATCGGCCCTGCGCGACAGGCGGTGATGGATCTGGTGCCCCATCCCAAGGCCGCGCTGCTGGGGCGCCTGCGCGACCGCGCCGCCGGGGCCGGGTTCGTGGCCATCCACGGGCCGGTGGCGATGGTTCACGCGGTCGAGGTTCTGGAGGGGTTTCGCCGGCAGGGGCTGGCGGGCTGGATGATGCGGCAGGCGGCTTTCTGGGCGGCGGAGCAGGGCGCCAGCCGCATCGGGCTGGCGGTCAGCCGCGCCAATCGGGGCGCGGCGGCGACCTATGCCAGCCTCGGGTTCAGCCCGGCGGGCCATTATGCCTATTACCTGCGGCCCGCAGGATAGGGCCCCGGATCAGCGCAGGCTGGCCAGTTCGGCGGCGATGGACCGGGCGATCATCGCGGGCACCTCGGGCGCCAGACCCACGGGATCGAGGCGCGGGCCACTGAAGCCCGCCTGATCCAGCGCCTGTGGCAGATCGTCCAGCACATGTTCGGCCCGCAGCGCGAACAGCGGCAGGCTGATCGCCCGGTCGAGGCCTTGGGCGGCATCGGCGATGAAGGGCTCTTGTTCGACAAAGCCGGGCACCACGCGGGCGAAATGCGGGGCCAGCGTGTCGGCCAGCGCCATGGTGATGTCATGGCTGGCCTGACTGCGCTGAGAGCCATGGGCCGACAAAAGCAGCGTGACCGAGGCCAGATCCCAGCCCTGCGCCTGCGCCGCTTGGGCGGCGATGTCGGTGATCAGGCCGGGCAGGCCGGGATCGGTGCCAAAGGGGCGCATGATCTGCGCGCCCGGCGCGCCCGCCTTGGTCAGGCGGCGGGGCAGTTCGGTGCCGGTGAACCAGCCCTCGGCCATGAACATGGGATAGACGATGCAGTCGCTGCGGCAGGTGGCGGCCAGCGCACCCTCCATCGCCAACGTTGCGCCCAGAACCTCCACCCCGGGGGCATGGGCCGCGACCTGTGCGGCCAGCGCCTCGATCGCCGCCTGCTGGGGTTCGGGATCGCCGGGCTGACCATGCGAGACGATGACCGCGCGGGTGATCGTGCGGGGCTGGTCGGCCTCGATGAAATATTGCGCCAGCGCGTCGGGCATGTCGAATTCGGCCATGGCCCGGGCGCGACCCTCGGCCGACATCTTGCGGGCGGTCTTTTCGATGATGCGGGGCAGTTTGTCATCGGGCTGTTCGGCCATGAAATCGCCCAGATACCAGCGGATGAAGGTGAAGCAGATCACATCCTCCAGCGCCTGCACCTGCGGGTCGCGCTTGATCCCCTGCTTGGTCAGCATCCGGCGGGCTGCGGCAATGCCGTCCGCGTCATAACCCGCATCGGCCATGATGCCCGCGATGCGGTCGGCATGGCGGCGGCCCTGTTCCTGACGCCATTGCAGATAGCCGGGGCGGTTCATCGGATAATCGCTGCGCGGCAGCAGCCAGCGTTCGACATGCTGGCCCCGACAGGCGATGCGCAGCGCGTCATCGGCCTGCGGGAACAGGCGCTGCTGTTCGGCCGTCATCCGTTGCCCGTAAAGCAGATTGGCGGGCTGGCCGTCCTGCAGTTTGGGATCATGGGCATTGGCCGCGTCGATGGCGGCGAAGGCATGGTCGAGGCGGGTGGTCATGGCTGTCTCCGGGGCTTTCGGACAGGATGACGGCGCGGGCCACGGGTGGCAAGCGCGGATCGGGGGGCCAGCCCCCCATCGCGTGCCGCGATTCCCCCCCGGGATATTTGCGGACCAATGCAGGGGTCAGGGCAGGGCGAACAGATCGGGCAGGTCGCGGCGGTCGTCGAGCAGGAACTGGGCGGCCAGATCGGCCAGAAGCGGAGCCATGCCGAAGCCGATCTTGAAGCCGCCGTTCACGATCAGATGGCCGGGACGGTTCGGCCATGGCGCCAGAACCGGGGCGCGCGAGCGGGCGCGGGGCCGCAGGCCTGCCCAGATGTCGAGAAGGGGGGCATCGGCGAATGCCGGGCAAAGCGCCTTGGCGCGGGTCAGCAGATCATGCGCCTGATCGTCGGGGCGGTCGTGATCATAAGTGTTTTCCGAGGTCGAGCCGATGGCGGTCGTCCCATCCGCATGGGGCACGATGTGCAGCCCGTCGGCAAAGGCCTGCGGGCTGTCCGGGGCGGCATGGCCGATCAGCAGCGACTGGCCCTTGACGCCCTGTCCGATCCTGCGGTCCAGCGCGCGGTTCAGATCGGAGAGGCCCGGCGTTCCGGTGGCCCAGATCGTGGGGTTGTGGTCGGGGGGGGCGGGCTGGCCCTCGATGATCTCGGCGCCGGTGGCGCGGATGGCTGCGGCCAGTGCCGCAAGGGCCGGGCGGGGGTTCAGCCGGGCGGTCAGGCCGTCATGGAGCCAGAGGCCCGTCGGGCTGTGGGGGATCAGCGTCGCCGCGATCGGCGTGCTGTGCGGGTCGCGGGTCAGCGACATGCCCATGTCCGGGGGCCAGTGCCGGGCGGCGGCGGCGATCCGGTCGGGCAGGCGGTCGGCGGTGGCTGCGTCGGGCACCGGTTGCAGGCGGCCCGTGCGGGCATAGCCGGTGGGCAGGCTTGATGCCGCGCCGACCCCCGCCCAGAAATCCGGGGCGGCCAGCAGGCTGTCCAGTTGCAGCGCCTTTTTCACGTTCCAGTTGTCGGGGGCATGAGGGGCCAGCGCGCCGACATGGCCGCCCGAGGAACCGGCGCCGATCGCCTGTGCCTCGAATACGCGGACCCTGGCGCCGCGCTGCGCCAGGATCCACGCGCAGGACAGCCCGAAGATGCCCGCGCCCGCCACATGGATCATCCCGTCCCTTGCCAAAGCTCCACCCCTTGCCAAAACCGCGCCTCTTGCCGATAGCTTGCCGCATGGATGCCATAGACGATCCCCCTGCCGATGACGAGCCTGCCCCCCTGCTGGACTGGCGCGACGGGGGGGTGCCGGTCTCGACCCGGTTCGACGATCCCTATTTCAGTCTGGCGGGGGGGCTGGAGGAAACGCGGCATGTGTTCCTGCAGGGCAATGATCTGCCCGCGCGGCTGGTGGCGGGGTTTCATGTGGCCGAGCTGGGTTTCGGCACCGGCCTGAACGCGCTGGCTTTGGCCGAGATGGCGCAGGTGCCGGTGCGTATGACAAGCTTCGAGGCCTATCCGATGGATGTCGGGCAGCTGGCACAGGCCCATGCGGGTTTTCCCGGGCTGGCGGGGCTGGCCGCCCAGCTGCGTTCGGGCTGGGGGCAGGGCGAGATCCGGATCGGACAACTGCGCCTGACGGTGATTCTGGGCGATGTCCGCCGGACCCTGCCTCTGTGGCAGGACCGGGCGGATGCGTGGTTTCTGGACGGGTTTTCGCCCGCCAAGAACCCGCAGATGTGGGATGAGGCGCTGATGGCCGAGGTCGGGCATCACACCGCGCCGGGGGGCAGTTTCGCGACCTATACCGCCGCGGGCCATGTGCGCCGCGCCTTGCAGGCGGCGGGGTTCGCGGTTGCCCGTCGCCCTGGTTTCGGGCGCAAGCGGCATATGAGCATCGGGCGGATGCCCGTTTAGGGGGCGGGCGGATGCCCGTGTAG
>NZ_RQRT01000141.1 GCF_004335005.1 Paracoccus nototheniae
GACCGCCTGATCGAGGGCGATCCCCGCTTTCAGACATGGGAACTGGATCAGGCCCTGCCCCTGAACGCAGGCTGGACCAAGATCCAGACCGGTGTGTGGGAGGCGACGCCGGGCGTCACCCGGTCGCTGAAGGGCGAGGCGTTCGAATATTGCCACATCCTGTCGGGCCATTGCCGGATCGCCGAAGACGGCGGTGACAGCCATGATTTCGTCGCGGGCGACAGCTTTCTGCTGAAGCCGGGGTTCGAGGGGGTCTGGACCACGCTGGAAACGGTGCGCAAGATCTATGTCTTCGCGTCCTGATCCGATCCGTCACCCCATGCCCAAAGGACATCCCTGATGCAGAATCAATCGCTGATCGAGGCCGACCGCGACCACCTGATCCATCCCGTCTCGTCCTTTCACGACCACGAGGCACGCGGCGTCCGCCTGTTGCAATCGGCCAAGGGCGCGCGGGTGACCGATGGCGAGGGGCGAGAGCTAATCGACGGCTTTGCGGGCCTGTGGTGCGTGAATGCGGGCTATGGCCATGAAAGCATCATCGCCGCCGCGACCGAACAGATGCGCCGTCTGCCCTATGCGACAGGCTATTTCGATCTGGGCAGCGAACCGGCGATCCGGCTGGCCTCGGCTTTGGCGATGCGGGCGCCGGGCGATCTGAACCGGGTCTATTTCACGCTTGGCGGGTCGGATGCGGTCGATTCGACGATCCGCTTCATCCGCTATTACTGGCATGCCAAGGGGCAGCCGGGGCGCGATCAGTTCATCTCGGTCGCCAGCGGCTATCATGGGTCGTCGACCATGGGGGCGGGGCTGACGGCGCTGCCGGCCTTCCATCACGGCTTTGGCCTGCCGCTGGACTGGCAGCACAAGATTGCCTCGCATGATCTGTATCGCAACCCGCTGCGCGACGATCCGGCGGCGCTGATCGCGGCCTCGGTGGCGGAACTGACGGCGACGGTCGAACGGCTTGGCCCCGACCGGGTCGCGGCCTTTTATGTCGAGCCGATCCAGGGCTCGGGCGGCGTTCTGGTGCCGCCCGCAGGCTGGCTGCGCGCGATGCGCGACCGTTGCCGCGATCTGGGCATCCTGTTCGTCGCCGATGAGGTGATCACCGGGTTCGGCCGCACCGGCCCGCTGTTCGCCTGCGAGGATGAGGGGATCGTGCCCGACCTGATGACCTTGGCCAAGGGCCTGACCTCGGGCTATGTGCCGATGGGCGCGGTGATGATGACCGAAGAGGTGTATCAGACCATCGCGGGCGGTGCCGGATCGCGGGCCGTGGGCCACGGCCATACCTATTCCGCCCATCCCGTCTCCGCCGCCGTCGCGCTGGAGGTTCTGGCCCTGTACGAGGGCGGTCTGCTGGACAATGGCCGCATCATGGGCGCGCGGCTGCAGGCCGGGCTGGCCGGGCTGTCGGATCACCCGCTGGTCGGCGATGTGCGCGGGCGCGGCATGCTGGCGGCGGTCGAGCTGGTCACCGACAAGGTCAAAAAGACCCCGCTGCCGCCCGAGATGTCGCCCGCCACGCGGCTGTTCGACCGGGCATGGCAGGCCGGGCTGGTGCTGCGCAGCTTTCCGCAAGGGGTCTTCGGCTATGCGCCGCCGTTATGCTGCACGGCCGAGGATATCGACGCCATCGTGGACCGCACGCGGCAGGTGCTGGATCAGACCCTGGACGACCCCGAGATCCGCGCGGTGCTGCGCTGATGGCGCTGCTGCTGTCCGGCCCCCCGGAACGCGCGACAATCTGGGCGCAGGTCTTTGCCGAGGCGGGCGAGCGGTTGATTGTCGCCCCCGAGGCGCCCGAGGATCGCGCGGATGTCACGGCCATCGCCTGCTGGAAGCCTCCGGCCGATCTGTCGCTGTATCCGGCGCTGCGGGCGGTGATCTCGGTGGGCGCGGGGGTGGATCAGATGCCCGCCATGCCCAAGGGCGTGACCCTGTGCCGGACGCTGGCGGTGGGGATCGAACAGATGGTGCGCGATTGGGTGGTCATGTCCTGTCTGATGCTGCATCGCGACATGCCGCGCTATCTGGATCAGGAGCGGCGGGGCGAATGGTCCTCGGGTCCGGTGGCGCCCGCGCATCGCCGCACCGTGGGGGTGATGGGTTTGGGACGGATCGGGCGGCTGGCGATGGACAGCCTGCAGGCGCTTGGCTTCCAGACCTGCGGCTGGTCGCGCTCGGGCGATCCCTTGCCGGGCCACCGGGTCTATGGCGCGGCGGATCTGCGCAGTTTTCTGGCACAGGCGCAGACGCTGGTCTGTTTGCTGCCGCTGACCGATCAGACGCGCGGCATCCTCAACGCCGATCTGTTCGCGCAATTGCCAATGGGCGCGCATCTGGTCCATGCCGGGCGCGGTGCGCAGCTGGACAGCGCGGCGCTGATGGCGGCGCTGGACGGGGGCCGGATCGGCGCCGCGATGCTGGATGTCACCAACCCCGAGCCGCTGCCGCAGGACCATCCGCTGTGGTCCGATCCGCGCGTGGTGGTGACGCCGCATGTCGCGGCATCCACCGATGCGCAAGAGGGCGCGCGCCATGCGCTGGCGGTTCTGGCGGCGTTGCGGCAGGGCGCGCCCTTGCCGGGCCGGGTCGATCCGGGGCAGGGCTATTGAGGCGCGTCAGCTGAACCCGAGGGCGGCCGAGGCATTGCGCCCGGCCTCCAGCAGCAGGCGGACATAATCGGGCTTGCGCGCCTCGTCAAAGCGGACCAGCGGAAAGGCGATGCTGATCGCCGCCACCGACCGGCCCGCATGATCCATCACCGGCACGGCCATGCAGCGCACCCCGGCCTCGCTTTCCTCGATCTCTTCGGAATAGCCACGGTCGCGGGTGGCCTGCAGCTCGGTCCGCAGGGCATCGGCATCGGTGATGGTGCGCGGCGCCAGCTTGCGCAGATCCATCGCGGCGATGCGTTCCTCGATTTCCAAGGGGTCGCGGAACGCCAGCAGCGCCTTGCCAAGCGAGGTGGAATGCAGCGGGTTGCGCTTGCCAAGCGTGGATTGCATCGACAGCCCATAGGCGCTGTCATATTTGTGGATATAGGCGACGCGCTGGTCCAGATCGTCCATCACCCCCAGATTGATCGATTCGCCCGTGGCCCGCGACAGCCGCCCCATTTCGCGGTCGCAGGATCGCAGCAGATCCTCTTGCCCGCGCAGCACCCGCGCGCCCAGCCCGAACAGCTTCAGCGTCAGGCCGTATTTCTCGGTCTCGGGTTCCTGTTCGACATAGCCCAGATCAACCATGGTCTGCAAAAGCCGGTGCGCCGTGGTCTTGGAGGTCATCGCCCGCTGCGCGATATCGGCCAGCGTGGCGCGGCGTTCCAGCGCCAGCGATTCGAGAATGGCGAACACCTTGAGAACGGCGGCGGCATTCTCGGTCTTTTGGGGTTTCTGTGCCATGGTGCCATTTCTGAAAATCCGGAACCTTATTCTGAAAAAACTGCGACCTTCTGTCAAGGGATGATACGCACCCTGATTTGTTGAGGATCACTGCCGAAACCCTCCTTTCAGAAAACTGTTGATTTCCGGAACGGCCTGTGGTTTTTTCATTTCCGGAACGCGGTTCCGAAAATGCTGAACCTTTGGGAGACGACCTCATGCACCAGCTGTTGCGCCAGAAAGACCGCTTTCTCTCTCGGGCCGAGGTCGGGGGGCTGATCGAGCGTCTGGCCGACAATCTGGTCAATATCACCGACGAGACGGGCGAATTTCTGCTGCGGCTGGACGATGGCC
>NZ_RQRT01000142.1 GCF_004335005.1 Paracoccus nototheniae
CGGGATATTTGGGGACCAATGCAGGGGGCGAGCGTTGTGTTAGGTGTCCGGTGCCGCGCTGGCAGTGGTCTTGCTCAAGCCCGCCCGGCACGGTATCACGCCTGACCTGACGCCAGACCGAAGGAGCCCGCCCATGCGCGCCGAGACGCAGTCCACCATCGAGGCCATCCGCCGTTCGCTGACCCTGCTGGGCCAGCGGCTGGACTGGCAGACCGCGCCTCATCGTCTGGAAGAGATGAACGCCATGATCGAGGATGGCGATCTGTGGTCCGATCCTGCCCGCGCGCAAAAGCTGATGCGCGAGCGGCAGTCGCTGTCGGATGCGATCGAGACCTATCGCATGATCGAGGGCGATCTGTCCGCCAATGCCGAGATGATCGAACTGGCCGAGGCCGAGGGCGATGCCGATCTGGTGACCGAGGCCGAGGCCAATCTGAAGGCGCTGGCCACGATGTCCGCCCAGAAGGAGCTGGAGGCGCTGCTGAACGGTGAAGCCGATTCCAATGACACGTTCCTGGAAATCAACGCGGGT
Source organism: Paracoccus nototheniae (assembly GCF_004335005.1). Taxonomy (GTDB): domain Bacteria; phylum Pseudomonadota; class Alphaproteobacteria; order Rhodobacterales; family Rhodobacteraceae; genus Paracoccus; species Paracoccus nototheniae. Next base: position 533 of record NZ_RQRT01000142.1, read on the forward strand.
GCGGGCGGTACCGAAAGCTGTGACTGGGCGTCGATGCTGGCGCGCATGTATGTGCGTTGGGCCGAGAAGAAGGGCTATGAGGTCGAGTTGCTGTCGGAAACCCAGGGCGAGGAAACCGGCATCCGCAGCGCGGGATACAAGATCACCGGGCACAACGCCTATGGCTGGCTGAAATCGGAATCGGGCGTGCACCGGCTGGTGCGGATCAGCCCCTATGACAGCGCGGCGCGCCGGCACACATCGTTCAGCTCGATCTGGGTTTATCCGGTGGTGGACGACAATATCGAGATCGACATTCCCGATCGCGATATCCGCATCGATACCTATCGCAGTTCCGGCGCGGGCGGGCAGCACGTCAACACCACCGACTCGGCCGTGCGGATCACCCACCTTCCGACGAATATCGTCGTGACCAGTTCCGAAAAATCCCAGCACCAGAACCGCGCCAATGCCATGGCAGCGCTGAAGGCGCGCCTGTATCAGATGGAACTGGACCGCCGCAATGCCGAAGTGAACGCGCAGCATGCCGCCAAGGGCGATGCGGGTTGGGGCAACCAGATCCGGTCCTATGTCCTGCACCCCTATCAGATGGTCAAGGATCTGCGCACCGGCGAGGAGACCAGCGACACGCAGGGTGTGCTGGACGGCGATCTGGACCGCTTCATGGCCGCGACCCTGGCGCTGGACGTGGCAGGCAAGAGCCGGGCCGAGGCGAACGCCGACTGATTGGACAACCTGCCGCAAGGTCATGCCGCACTGCAGCATGAAACATGGAACTTGCCAGCTTTCCAGACGCTTCTATGATGCTGCAACTGCATCATCAGCGAAAGAGCATGGGCGATGGATCACAGACGCATCAACCTGGCCTTGCAAGGGGGCGGCGCGCATGGCGCCTTTACCTGGGGTGTTCTGGACCGGCTACTTGATGAGGAATGGCTGGAATTCTCGGCGATCAGCGGCACTTCAGCGGGGGCGCTGAACGGGGCGGCGCTGAAGGCGGGGCTGGCCGCCCATAAAGGTCTGGCGGGCCGCAGGGCCGCGCGCGAGAACCTTGACGCGCTGTGGTCGCAGATCGGCGCGATGAGCGACAATCGCGTCGTGCGCTGGATGTCCTCGCTGATGCCGATGCCGCGCGGGCTGCAGCGCTGGACCGAGCTGATATCCCCCGCGGCCTGGATGGACAATCTGACGCGGTTGTTCAGCCCTTATGATTACGGCCCGCTTTACGTCAATCCGCTTGGCCGGTTGCTGCGCGATCTGCCCTATGCCGATTTCGCCTGCGAGCCGGGGCCGCATCTGTATATCGCCGCGACCAATGTGCGCAGCGGGCGCATCAAGGTCTTTACCGGTGCGGGCGCCACGCCGGATGCGGTCATGGCCTCGGCCTGTCTGCCGACGCTGTTTCAGGCGGTCGAGATCTATGATCCCGACACCGACCGGATCGAGGCGTTCTGGGATGGCGGCTTCACCGGCAATCCGGCGCTGTTCCCGCTGTATCGAGATAGCCTGCCGCGTGACATCCTGATCGTGGCGATCAATCCGCTGATGCGCGACATTCTGCCCCGCAGCCCGGTCGAGATCGCCGATCGCGTGAATGAGGTCAGCTTCAACAGCTCGCTGATGTCGCAGCTGCGCGCGATCAATTTCGTCAAGCGCCTGCATGCGCAGGGCAAGCTGGACCCGGACACGATGAAGAACGTGCTGGTTCATCTGATCGATGACGATGCGCTGATGAACGATCTGTCGGCGCGGTCCAAATCGATGCCGCGCCCCGGTCTGCTGGCGTCGATGAAGGCGGCGGGTCAGACCGCCGCCGACAGCTTTCTGCATGATCACGCGGACAAGCTGAACCAGCGCGACAGCTTTGATCTGGCCGGGCTGTTTCCCAGCATGCGCCCGATCTGACGATCACGTCGCGGCCTTGGTCCCGGCCCCGACCCGTCGCCGGGCCGGGGCCGATCAAGCCCGCTTCAGGCGGCCATTGCCACGGCGATCCGCGCCCCAAGCCGGGCATTGTTCAGCACCAGCTGGATGTTCGAGGCCAGCGAGCGTCCCTCGGTCAGCTCGAAAATGCGCGACAGCAGGAAAGGCGTGACGGCCTTGGCGGCGATGCCCTGCGCCTGCGCCTCGGCCAAGGCCTGTTCGATCACCGGCATGATCACGTCTTGCGCGATCTCGGCATCCTCGGGGATCGGATTGGCGACTAGCTGTCCGCCCTTTAGCCCAAGCGCCGCGCGCATGTCCGCCGCCGCGGCGATCTGGGTGGGATCATCCATGCGCAACGGCGCGCGCAGCCCGGAATCCTGCGACCAGAACGCCGGCAGGTTGTCCTGACCAAAGGCGATGACCGGCACGCCAAGCGTTTCCAGAACCTCCCATGTCTTGGGCAGATCGAGGATCGCCTTGGCGCCTGCCGCCACCACCGTCACCGGGGTCTGCGCCAGTTCCTGCAGATCGGCTGAGATGTCAAAGCTGTCCTCGGCGCCGCGATGCACGCCGCCGATTCCGCCGGTCGCAAAGACCCGGATGCCCGCCAGATGCGCGCAGATCATCGTCGCGGCCACGGTTGTGGCGCCGGTGCGGCCATTGGCGATGCAGACGGCCAGATCGGCGCGGCTCAGCTTCATCGCCTCGGCAGGTGGGGTCTGGGCCAGGGCGCGCAACGCCTCGGGGGTCAGGCCGATATGGATGCGGCCCCCCATGACGGCGATCGTGGCGGGCGTGGCGCCGCCTTCGCGGATGACCGCCTCGACCTGTTCGGCCATCTCGAGGTTCTGCGGCCAGGGCATGCCATGGGTGATGATGGTCGATTCCAGCGCGACGACGGGGCGGCCATGGGCCAGCGCCTCGGCAACCTCGGGGGCGAAGGTCAGGGGAGCGTTATGGGTCATGGGACATCCTTTCCGGAAACATGGGCCGCCGAGGCTTCGACGGCCTGGCGTAGGGCCGCATCGCGCGGCTGGTGTTGGCGTTCGGCGGCCAGATGGGCGGCCAGAAAACAATCGCCCGCCCCGGTGACGCGGGCAACGGTCACGGCGGGGGGCTGGTGGGGCAGGGTGGGGG
>NZ_RQRT01000143.1 GCF_004335005.1 Paracoccus nototheniae
CCATTGCGCCGCCATGCCAGATGCGCCGCCGCCGCCGCACGCAGGGCGATCAGATCGCCCGCCGCCGCCGCCCGGCGCATCGCCGCCGCATGGGGGCCGGGGCGCAGCGCCCGCATCCCGCGCCCAAGCGCGGGCAGCCGGCCGCGCAGCAGGACCACCAGCGCGATCGCCCCGCCCAGCAACGCCAGCCCCGCCATCTGCCAGCGCAGCGCCGGACCGGTCCCCGATCCCGCGCCCGAGGCCGTGGTGAAGCCCGCAAAGCCAAAGGGGATCGGCTTCATTGCCACGACCTCGACCCGGCGGCTGTCGGTGTCGAACCACGCAAAGGGGATCGCGGGAAGGACGCCCGGCTCTCCGGTGCGGGGGCGCATCTGCCATTCCCAGACCACGCGGGCGACGGGGCCGCCGGGGGTGGGGATCGTCTCGCGCGTCTCGGGCAGGGTGAAACTGATCAGCCAGGGCTGGGTGATGTCGGGGCGAGGCGGCAGGTGATGGGCCATGGCGCCCAAAGCCTCGATGGTGACGCGGCGGGTCAGGATGTCTTCCTGTTCCAGACGACCGGGCGGGGCGGATAATTCATCCGTCAGGACCAGCCTGCGCGCCGTCAGGGGTCGGCTGTCCGCAGGAAACGACTTGACCGCCAGCCGCGTCGTCCCCGAGGTCACGCTGACCGGTTCGCGCACCCCGCTGCGGGTGATGTTGGTCAGATCATGGACCAGAGGGCCGATGGTCAGATCGCCCGGCTGACGTGGAAACAGCGCGATGTCGCGTTCGAAGATCTGGATCATCCGACCGCCGATGCGTTCCTGAAACCAGCGGTCGCGGTCGATCTGCATCCAGTCATAATCGTCCGAATTGGGAAAGGTCAGGCTTTCCAGCGACACGGTCAGATCATATTCGCCGCGCAGGGTCAGGCGCACCATCTCGGCCACGACGGGGTTGCCGTGATCGTGCAGGATCAGCAGCCGCGCCTCTCCGGGGGCCAGAGGCGCCGGGGTTTCGGCGCGCAGGGGGCCAGCCAGCGCAAGGGCCAGCAGCATCAGGATCAGCCGGATCACCATGGATCACCCGCCTCGGGCCGGATCAGGCCAAGTCCCGCGCGGCGGTCATGTTCGGCGCGCAGGCGCAGGGTCAGAAACTCGCCCGGATCGTCGGTGATGGTTTCCAGCCAGGCATCGCTGGCCGCCATGCCGCGCGCCTCGACGGGGCGGCGCCAGCTTTCGGCGGCGGCGTCGGACAGGGCGTTGGCGATCATCTCATCGGGGGCGGGGCGGCCGCCATGGCCCAGAATGCGGCCCGGCGCGGTGCTGTCGCCCTGATGCGGGGGCACCATCGCCGCCACCAGATCGCGGCTGGCACGGGCCTGTTCATCGGCGGGGTTGGCGAACAGCACCGCATCGAAATAGGCCATCGACAGCGGGTAGTCGCCCGTGGCGGCCAGCGACAGCGCCCGGTTGTAGGTCTGCGAGCGGCCCGCTTGGGCAAAATCCGCATCGGCCTGCGCGACATCGCCCGCCCGGTAATGCGCCACGCCCCGCGCGCCTGGATCGTCCAGCAAGGCCAGCGCCGCGCTGTCCCAGCCAAGCCGCAGCGCCACGCTGCCCAGACCCGCAGGCCCGGCATGGACCAGACCCGCGACGGCCAGGGCCAGCAGGATCGCGGTGCCTTTGGATGCGGCCCCCGTCATTGCCGCCGCCTCAGCATCTGCAACAGCGGCAGGGCGGCGAAGGCGGCCAGAAACGGCCCCAGATCGCGAAAGCCAAGCGCGCGCAGATCGGGATTGCGGCGCGGATCGCCGCCCGCCTGCAGCCGGGCCGCCAGCCGGTCGATATCGGCGGCCTGCACCACCTGCCCGCCCCCCTGCACCAGCCGGTCCAGCGCATCCGCCGCAGGCAGCGGCGCGTGTGGGGCCGCGCCGATGATCTGCACCGCCCAGATCCGCGCGCCCGCATCGGCCAGACGCCCGGCCTCGGCCACCGCCTGCCGGTCCACCCCGCCCCCGTCCGAGATCACGACCAGATCGGCCTGCCCCGCATCGGCCAGCATCTGACCCGCCAGCCCGATGGCGGCGGCGGGGCGGCTGCCCTGACCGGGCACGGTCTCGGCGTCCAGCACCGCGATCAGCGTCTGCAGCGTGCGGGGATCGGTGGTGGGCGCCGAGGCGGCATAGGCCTCTCCGCTATACAGGATCAGGCCGACGGGGCGCCCCGCCAGCCCCTGGATCAGCGCCGCCGCCGCCTGCTGCGCCTGCGTCAGCGCCGGGCCGCGCGCGACCGATGGCGACAGGTCGATGGCGATCAGCACGCTGTCGGTGCGCGCCAGAACCGGCGCATCGGCCCTGGGCAAGGCCGGGCCGGACAGGCCCAGCAGCAGCACGGCGACCGTCCCCAGGGGCAGCAGCGGCCCCCATCGCCCGGTGGTCCCGCCAAGCGCGCCAACCGCCTGCATCGCGGCCAGCATGGGCGGCGGCATGACCTGTTCCCAGCCCCCGGCCGATGGCCCGCGCCGGTCCAGCCACCATGCCAGCGCCAACAGCGGCAGCAGGCACGCCAGCCACCACGGGCGCAAAAGGACCAGACCGGTCATCCGCGTCTCCGGATGGCGGCCAGCGCCAGACAGGCGGCGGCAAGCGCGGCGGGCCAGATCCACAGCGACCGCCAATAGCGCAGCGGAGGCTGGTCGCCGGGGCTGGGTTCCAGCCGGTCCAGAGCCTCGGCCATGGCGGTCAGATCGGCGGTGTCGCGAACCCGGAACAGCGCCCCACCCGCGGTTTCCGCCACCGCGCGCAGGGTTGCCACATCGACGGCGTCGCGGGCGGTGGGGCGGGTCTCCAGATCCTCGGGGCCAAGGGCGATGGTGTGGATGCGCAGCCCATGCGTGGCCGCCAGCCGCGCCGCATCCACCGCCGGCACGCTGCCCGAGGTGTCCACCCCGTCCGACAGCAGCACCACGACCCGGCCCGGCGCCTCGCTGCCCTGCAAGCGGCGGATGGCCAGCCCCAGCCCGTCGGCAATCGCCGTGCCGCGCCCGGAAATGCCGATCTGCACCTCGTCGATGGCCTGCGCCACGGCGTCCAGATCAAAGGTCAGGGGTGCCGCCACATAGGCGCGCCCGCCAAAAATCACCAGCCCGATCCGGTCGCCCGTCCGGCTTTCCACAAAGGCCCGCGCGGTCCGCTTGACGGCCTCGAGCCTCGTGACGGGCTGGCCGTCCAGCGTGAAATCCTGTTGCTCCATGCTGCCCGACAGATCCAGCGCCAGCACGATGTCGCGCCCGCTGGCGGGAATGACCTGCGCCTGACGTTCGACCCTTGGCCCGGCCAGCGCCACGATCAGCAGCACCCAGGCCAGCGCCACCAGCCAAGGCGTGCGGTGCAGCGGCGGCAGTTGGCCGGGCGTCGCATGGGGCAGCAGGTGACCCGGCACCGCCAGCGCCGCGCGGGGCAGGATACGCGGCGGCAACAGCCAGCGCATCAGCAGCGGCAGGGGCAGCAGCGCCAGCAGGATGGGTGCGGCAAGGCTCATCGGCGCCACGCGCGGCGCAGGCGGGCC
>NZ_RQRT01000144.1 GCF_004335005.1 Paracoccus nototheniae
CACGAGGATCAGGGCGGGATAGGCTGCCGACCAGTAAAAGGCGGCATCCCAAGGCTCCTGAACCCTCGCGAATTTGGCGAATGCCAGCCACAGGACCGCGCCGGCGATCCCCAGACCGGCGATCCCAAGGGCCGAACGGGGCGCGATCATCGCGCCACCTTGGGGCGACCGGACCCACCGGTGTCGGGCAGGCGGCGGCCCCGTCCCATGGGTCTGGTTTCCTGCAGGGCCATCGGGTCCGGGGTCGTCATCTCAGCCGATCCCCAGCTTTGCGCGAACCTCGCCGGTCAGGTCCAGAAAGGCCTGCGCGGCAGGGCGGCGGGCGGCAAAGGTCAGGATCGGCGCGCGGTGAACCCCCATCCGTTCCACATCGCTGGAAAAGGGCAGGGTGGCACTGAGGAACCGCTTGGGATGAGCGTCGCGCATCCGGGCCATCGTTTCCCCGTGCAGCGACTTGCGCGCCTGCACCATCGAAAACAGCGCCGCGATCTTTTTGCGCATGGCCGTGCCTGCGCCGTCCTTGTCATCCCCGGCGATCTGCAGCAGCTGTTCGAACGTGCGTTCGGACAGGGTGGTGGGGATGACCGGCACAAGGATCAGATCGGCGGCATGAAAGATGGTCTGCGACAGTGCAGACAGCCCGGGCGGGCAGTCCAGCACGATCACATCGTAATCCCCATCCACCGCCTTCAGCGATTTCCCAAGCCGTGATCGGCCCTTTTTCATCTGCGACAGCAGCAGATCGGCATCGCGCAGCGCCGTGGTCGCGGGCAGGATGTCCAGATTGTCATAGTCGCTGCCCTTGATCGCCCCGGCGATCCGTTTGGCATCGTCGAAGACAACCTGATCCTGCAGGCGGCTGGACGGCTTGACCCGGACGTAAAACCCCGCCGCCCCCTGCGGGTCCAGATCGCACAGCAGCACCCGCAGGCCCCCCTCCGCCAGAGCATGGGCCAGATTGACCGCGACGGCGGTTTTCCCGACCCCTCCCTTGTTGCTGTAGCAGGCGATGACGGTCATGCGGGGGCCTTCCTGAGCGGGAACAAGATGCGGACCCTGTGGCGGATCCAAGAGGGGCGCGGCCCCCCGGCGGGCAGGCGGGGCGGCGATCAGCATGCCAACGCGGCACGCCGGTGCCGGATCCCGACGATGGACGATCGGATCGCGACTGTCCACGGCCCGGCCCGGCCCGGCGTCCTTGTCCGGACCAGACCGGCGTTCCGGCAGGCACCCGGACAGAACCGGGAAAGACAATCCTCTTGACGACTTCACGGATTAAACATTACTAGTGAAGTAACGGAGGACTTCACATGACAAGATTCGCGACGCGCCTGAATTCTTTTGCCGCGCAGGCCGACCGGGCATGGCCCGGCCATAAAGGCAAGCCGACGCTGGAGATGATGGTCGAACGCGCCGCCAGTGTGCCGGGCCTGACCCATGTGGACCTGAACTTTCCCGATCACGTCGCCGATGCGCCGACACTGGTCAAGGCACGGGTCAACGATCTGGGCCTGCAGGTGAACGGCCTTGCCATGCGTTATTACACCAACCCGGCCTTCAAGCTGGGCGCCTTTACCAATCCCGACCGCGCGGTGCGCCAGGAGGCGATCGACCTGACCAAGCGCGGCATCGATGCCGCGTTGGAGATGGACGCGCCCCTGATGACGCTGTGGCTGGGCCAGGACGGTTTCGATTACAGCTTTCAGGGTGATTACGGCCGCATGTGGGATGACGAGGTTTCGGGCATCCGCGAGGTCGCGAACCATGCCCCGGATTGCATGATCTCGATCGAATACAAGGCGAATGAGCCGCGCTCCTATGCGCTGCTGCCCGATGCGGCGACCACGCTGCTGGCGATTGCCGAGACGGGCTGCGCCAATACCGGCGTCACGCTGGATTTCGCGCATGTCCTGTATGCGGACGAGATGCCGGCCTTTGCGGCGACGCTGATCGCGCGGAAATCGCGGCTGCTGGGCGTGCATCTGAACGATGGCTATGCCAAGCGCGACGACGGGCTGATGGTCGGCAGCGTCCATCCCCAGGCCACGCTGGAACTGCTGTGGCAGATCACGCGCGACGGCTATGACGGGGTGATCTATTTCGACACCTTCCCCGATGCCTCGGGGATCGACCCGGTCGAGGAATGCCGCACGAATATCGAGGCGGTCGAACGTTTCATGGCGATGGCCACGCGTGTGTCGGGCGACAATGCCCTGATGGACGCCATCGCGACCCAGAACTCTCCCCTCAGCCAGCGCGCGGTTGCGCGGATCATGGCGGGGGTCTGACTTCACAATACTTTCGATTATCGTAAAGGGAGGAGACCCAAGATGATCTCGATGAAATCGTTTCTGATGGCCAGCGCCGTGACGGTGTTTGCCGGTGCCGCAATGGCGCAGGATCTGGCGCCGCTGAATTCGGACACCGAGGCCGACCGCATGGACTGGTCGGAACTGGCCGAACAGTTCGGCGACATGCCCGCAGCCCCCGAGGGCACGCAGGTCGGCGGCGTGTCCAAGACGCTGACCAATGAATACTGGCGCTCGCTTGGCGACGGTTATCAGAACATGGCCGATGCGAATGGCGTGGGCTTTGCCTATCAGGCCGCCCCGTCCGAGGGCGACCAGCTGGGCCAGCTGTCGATCGCCGAAAACATGATCCTGCAGGGCTACAAGGGCCTGCTGGTGTCGCCGCAGACCGACAACAACCTGCAACCGGCGGTCGAAACCGCCTCGGCGCAGGGCATCGTGGTCGTGAACGTCAATGACGCGGTGATCCCGACCGCCGAACATTATGTCGGCAACGTCCAGCGCGACAATGGCGTGCGCGTGGCGCAATGGTTCATCGACAATGCCCCCGAAGGCGGCAAGGTCGCCGTGATCGAAGGTCAGCCCGGCGTCTTTGCCGCAGGCCAGCGCACCGACGGCTTTACCGCCACGATCAGCGAGGCCGAGGGTTTCGAGGTCGTCGCCAGCGTCCCCGCCAACTGGAGCCGCGAGACCGCCTATGACGCCGCATCCACCATCCTGCAGCAGCATCCCGACCTGATCGGGTTCTATGCCAACAATGACGGCATGGCGCTTGGCGTGGTCGAGGCGGTCAAGGCCGCAGGTCTGCAGGAGCAGGTGTCGGTGTTCGGCACGGATGGCATCTCGGACGCTTATAACTCGATCCGGGCGGGCGATCTGACCGGCACCGTGGACAGTTTTCCGGTCCTGACCGGAGAGGTCGCGATGGAGGTCGTGCTGCGCCTGATCGGCGGACAGGATCTGCCGCGCGTCGTCGCCACCCCGCAGGCGCTGATCACCTCGGACAATATCGAGGAATACTCGGTCGAAGACACCGCCGCCCTGCGCGAGATGCTGCTGGCTGAATGATCCGGTCCCGGGTCCGGTCCTAAGCCCGGACCCGCTGATGCCGGGCAGGGGGCCCTGCGTGTCCTCCCGCGCAAAGGCCCTTCCTGACCGGCCGGATGGCGCCCCCCCAT
>NZ_RQRT01000145.1 GCF_004335005.1 Paracoccus nototheniae
TGGAAAAAAGGGGGCCATGCGTGCCATCTGCGCGGCAGTCAGCCAGAAAAGGTCGCTCATGTCACCGCTCCGTTTCTGGGCCGTGAATCACGCCGCGAAACGGAAATCAATGCATCCTGACCCTAGGATCAAGTTTGATTATTAGAACTTGGTCCTGCGAGCTGCAGGTGTCTATCGCCTCGATGGAGGCTCGGTCGCCCGACCTAAGCATCCAGGACGGACGTATATTGCACCGAGAGGCACGACACCTTCAGAGGATTGACCGCATATGGGTCATCAGTGACAAGCCCCAAGAAACAGATATTGCGGTAGGTCCTGATACACCACCATTACTGCGTTTTGACCTAATGATGCTGCCGGATCGTTTTCCCGTCGGACTGCTTCGAGGTATTCAAGATATCTCACGTCACTGAGACCGCCCCTCAGTGCCTTGCCGAGTTCCCTCATACCGATCATCTCGTCATGAAGCAAAGTGTGCTGCGCAGTGATCAGAAACGGATCGATGTCACAGAGCAGCGCAATATAAGCCAATTCGCTCTCGCTCATCCGGTTCTCCACGTCAGGTGTTTGTTGGACGTAGGGAGAGGGACGCTGCGCCTGGAACACCTTTCTTGCGGCTCCAGCTGGCCGTTTTCCAAACTTATCCGGGTTCCGCATGACATGATAGGGCCCGAGGCCGCCCAAGCGTTCGTATCCTTTTTCCGAGTTCGACGTCTCTTCGATGAGGGACTGCACCACCAGGGTCGCGATCCTCTTGGCCTTGGCAAGCACATCAAGTGTCTTGATGCGCGTTGCCAGAAGATGCTTCATGTTCCCGTCTTTATGCTGGCCCACACTCATCCCCTGAGTGATGGCATCAACTTTGGTGCGCAGGGCCTCGCCCTTGCGGGGTGCGTTCTCTTCCGGAAAATGTAGCGACAGCTTGCGGCCCGCATCGCTGAGAGCGCTGAGGAAGCTTGGCAGATCACCCGCCCAATCGGCGGCCTCAGAACCCGGCTCCACTTGAGGGACGCCCATACCGGCCGCAGATTTTCCGGCGAGCCGCACCAGATTTGGTGCCTGGTCGGACAGCCAGTCATACGTTTGATCCGTGATCAACGCCGATCGGGACGTCCCTTGGATCTGCATGGCGACCGCGGGCAGGAGTGCATAGGTCCATAACTGCAATGCCTCCGTGATCGAGGCCTCGGCTGTGCTCAACTGCCTGCGGCCACGCTGAGCAATGTGCAGATCGACGAGCGGTCGGACGATGACATGGTGACCGAACTTCAAGAGCGACGCTTTGTCGGCAGCGGTCATCACCGTATCCACGTCGATCTCTTCCTTGGTCAGCCCAAGAATGCCGTGGAACGGTCGACTGAATACCCTGTCTTGCACAATATTATAAGCCTCCGTGTCAGGTGTTGAAGAGCACGTGAGGTTAACGACCATTACGGTGGGCGCAAACGTGGCGACCGAAGGCACCTCCCCCTCAGGCTTTGCCCGGTATTCTTTCATGGCATCGGCCGACAAGGCAGAAATGTAATAATGGAGCGTGTGCAAACCGGTCCCTTCCGCAAATGACTGATTTGAATCCCAAAATATCGCGGCACTCGCGCTCAGGTTGACCGGACCTAAAAGACGAGGTCAAGTCATATGCGCAGACGAGATGTGTCATCCCGCGTTCCAACTTATGGGCAGCCTGATGCCGATGCCTTCGACGCGACTCTTGAAGAGGCACTGGGCGCTTCCCATTCTCGAGCTCACCCTTCGCTTGTGGCACTCGCCCGTGCGCTTGGCCGCGGCGCGGCCAAGGCTGACATGGCGAGGCAGAGCCTGATTCTTCCCGGAGACCGCTCATGAGCCAGCCGCTTCGTGCCCTGATCTACGCTCGCTACTCCACCGACCTGCAATCGGCCAGTTCGGCGGAGGACCAGATCCGTGTCTGTAGACAGCTCTGCGAAGCGCATGGCTGGCGCGTGGTCGAAGCGGTGCGGGACGAGGCGATCAGCGGCGCCTCGCATCTGCGGCCTGGATTCCAGCGGCTGCAAGAGGCGGCGCGGGACGGCATCTGCGATGTCATCGTGGCCGAGGCGTTGGACCGGCTTTCGCGGGACCAAGAGCATATGGCGGGCCTCTACAAGCGGCTGGCCTACTACGGGGTCAAGATCGTCACCCGGTCGGAGGGCGAGATCGACGAGATGCGGGTCAGCTTCGGGGGGTTGATGTCGTCGCAGTTCCTTAAGCAGCTGGCCGAGAAGACACGGCGCGGCCTCGAGGGCCGGGTGATAGCGGGCAAGTCCGGCGGCGGAAACAGTTACGGCTACCGGGTGCGGCGCGGCTTCGACGCGGGCGGCACGGTGATTACGGGCGAACGAGATATCGACGGCGCTGAGGCCGCCACGGTCCGCCGGATCTTTACGGATTACGACAGCGGCCTCTCAGCACGGTCGATCGCGGCGGCGCTGAACGCTGAAGGCGTGGCGCCGCCGCGCAGCGGCGGCAAAGGCTCAGACAGCTGGGGATCATCAACAATCCAGGGCAACTGGCGTCGCGGCACGGGGATCCTGAACAACGAACTCTATGTCGGGGTGCGGGTCTGGAACCGGCAGAGCTTCGTGAAGGACCCCGACACGGGCAAGCGCCAGGCGCGTCTGAACCCGCCGAAGATGTGGGTGACGACCGAGGTGCCCGAACTGCGGATAATCGACGCGGCGCTCTGGGACCGGGTCAAGGCGCGGCAGGCCGGCATCCGCGCGAAGATGAACCCGGCCGGGGTGGGCGATCCTCGCCCGCGGCCGGAACGCGCTAGGCGGCCGGATTACCTGCTGTCTGGACTGGTGCGCTGCGATTGCTGCAGGTCGGGATACTCGATGATCAACCAGACACGCCTCGGCTGCAGCGGCGCCCGCAACCGGGGCGCGGCGGTCTGCACCAACCGGGCAACGATCAGGAGGGATGCGCTGGAGGAACGGGTCCTGGGGGGCTTGCGCGACCGGCTGATGCATCCCGAGTTGGTCGCGGCCTTCGTCGAGGAATATCGCCGTGCCTTCAATGCGGCGGCCGGTCAGCGCAGCAGCAATCATGACGCAGCGCGGAAGGAGCTGGCACAGATCGAGAAGAAGATTGCCAGTATCCTCACGGCGATCGAAGACGGAATGTATCACTCGTCGATGAAGGCGAAGATGGCCATGCTGGAGGCGCGGAAGGCGGAACTGTCCGCACAGCTGGCGGCGACGCCCGAACCCCCTGCCCTGCGCCTGCACCCGTCGCTCTGGGAGCGTTATCGGACGCAGATTGAGGGTCTGGCGGAGGCGCTGCAGCAGCCGTCGACGAAGCGGGAGGCGACGACGGCTGCTGCGGTGATTGATCAGCGAGATGCGGATGACG
>NZ_RQRT01000146.1 GCF_004335005.1 Paracoccus nototheniae
AAGGCGCCACAGACGGTCCATCAAGGATCATCTCGCGCGGAAACGGGAAGGTGAAGCACGGGTTTTGCGATGGAAGCACGCTGGCCGCGGTCGGACAGCCCGCCCGTTCGTGCCTCAAGAAGATGCTTATCGCGTCGAACTGGGCCGTCAGCTAAGGGCGCTTTGTGTCAATCGCCAGAACTCTGCAGGGTGGTCCGCTTCGCCCGTCAGGCGCGCCCCAGACGCACTGACTGCTCGAATCGGCCAGTCGAGGGCGTGGCGGTGCAGCTTCGCCGGACCTGCCGCCGCCATATCGTGTAGACAGGGTCCGTCTTGCGGGAAGAAGCGTCATCAATCCCGAGCCTGACGAACCCGCGCAACATGAGGTGATGCCCCATCTGGACCATGCGGGCGCAACCTCCCGGGGATTGCGGCCTTGTCTGTCTTGTCGGAGGCCGCGCAAGCAGCAGGTGCTGGACCGCATCCGGCGCCCTGAAGGACTGGGCCGAAGCAGCCCATCGCGACGATCGTCAGTACGTCATCGCCGCAGCATTCAGAAGGCCCACCGAGAGACTGACCGCCGCAAGATGCATTGCGGCGGCGGTCTGACCTTGTTCGATCCGGGTCACGATATCGCGGTGGAAGAGCCGAAAGACCAGGAAGCAGAGGATCTGCAGGACGCCCGCCACCACGCTCCAGACCAGGACATCGAGCAGGTTGATGGAGTTCTGGACCGCCGAGGCGATCGGCAGCACGAAGCCGATCATGGCACCGCCATAGGAAATGGACGCGGCGGGGTTGTTGGCGCGGATCAGCGCGTGCTCGTCATGGGGCGTCACCATCGCGTAGATCTTCATGAAGGCCATAAACAGGCCGATGGCGATCCCCATGTAAAGAAGGAAGGAAGGGAGACCCGAGAGGGAGGCGAGGAGGGCATTGTCCATGTTCGGCAGTCCTTATGCAGCGATACCGCAAGCATAGAGCATCGGCCTTCCAGGCAGAACCTCGTCTTTCATCGATCCGCCGAAAGGCCCTGCGCCGGGGTTATCGTGTCCGGTATCCGGGCGCTGTCAGAGGCGACGAATGGCACACCCGGTAGAGAAGAAAGCCATGCAAGCACCTGCGAGCCGGCGTCAGACTGCTGGATGGCGATCAAAGATGATCGTCTGATTGATGACCTGAATAGCCTGGACGACAAAATCCAAGACGATAGCAGCACCAAACAATGCAAGAACCGAATGCGGAAGGAGAGCGATCAGGCCCCATGACCCGAGCAGCAAGGTGAGCGCTGGTCCGGTTGTCCATTGACCCAATCCGCCAGGCGACGGGCACCCGTAGCAGCGATGGCCCCCGCGATTCCAAACAGGCCAAACAGGCCGACCTGCATGTGTGAGTAAAAGAGCGGTGGGGAACTCAGGGGCAAGACAGCGCGGTCCAGAAGGTGCTGAATGCTCCGAAAATCAGGAATGCCAGCATGCCTCGGGTCATCAGAACCCGGTCTTGCCAGAACAGCGCGGAAATCGAACGCAGGGCCTCTGCCTAACTGTCCCGACTGTCCGGAAAGGATTGGGTGGATGGTATGCGCAGCAGTATAATCGGCATGGCAAAAGCAAGAACAGCAGCCGTGAGATAGACGGATCCCCAGCCCCGAACTCTGTAAGCAAACCAGCGACAAAGCGGGCAGCAAGGATGCCGGTCACGATGCCGCTCGTCACGAGGCCCACGGCTCGTCCGCGCTCTGACGCTCTGGCCAGAGTCGCCGTGAATGAAACCAATACCTGCACAGTGTCGGCCACTAACCCGACTGCGGCCATGCTGACGAGAAGGATCGCCGTGCTTTGCGCGGTCGCCAGCGCGACCAGCGCGATCGCTGACAGCATGCCCAACCTCGGCGCCTCCATAAGCCAATCGTTCCACCACTCGTACGTTGGCGCACTCAGATGGCGTAAAGTGCTTGCAATTATAAGAGTTAAGACTAATTTGTATGCAAATGTGCTGTTCAGATATTTGCGCTGCATCCAAAGAAGTGCTGTTCAATTCTTAAAAGAATTCGGGATAGAAGAGATGCTGAATATCTTTCTGAAGGCACTTCATATCCTTCGACGCGAGGGCGTTTCAGGGGTTACCAGCCGTATCAAGTATTGTCATGACGCGGCGCTGCTTCGTGAAGGGCCCCGACAGTCCGGCAAAAAATTCAAGGTGGCGGGCGTCGGAACTTTGACAGCCCAGCTTGCGGGAGAATTGAAACGGCGCAATCTTCTGGCTTCGTCGGACTGCCCTGAGGCGCGGCATGTGTTGGTCAATCCCCTGCCGTCTGACCTCCAGCGCCGTGACATTGCGGCCCTTGTGCTGGATTCGGCTTATCTTTCGCATTGCGAGCCGGAGACGGTCTTGCTTTTGAAGGAGCAGTTCAGCGCCTGTCCGTCGGTGGTCGTAACAACTGAAAAAACCCTCAATCAGGCGGTGGATTTTGGTGCGGCCATTGCCAAAATCATGCTGGTCCCCTGCCTCGGCAACAGGGGCGCCGTCCGGCTTGCCATTGGGCGCTGGCTTGTCTTTATCGGCGCCATCGCCCCCGAAGAATATCTGACCGACGTGCTGGCCATGGGCGAGCCGATCGCCAGCCGCAGCCGGGTCTGCATCAGTTTGCCCGAACATATTCATCGCCGTGAGGGCTTTCTGGATAACGGCCAGCCCGATTGCAAGATGTTCGATGGCATCCGGCTGCTGCCCGGTTGGAAGGGCGCGGCCTGGAGCTATAAGACCGTTGCCACCAAAGCGCTGCAATCGGGCGCAAGGCGCCTGACGATCTGCGAGGATGACGCCCTGTTCGGGCCCGATTTTCCCGCTTACTTCAATGCGATCAATCGCTATCTGGACCGCGTTGACTGGGATGTCTTCAATGGCGTGATGACGCGCGTCGCGGGTCGCCCGGAAATCCTGAAGACGCGCAGGCTTGGCGAAAGCCACATGATCCATACGCCGCATATGATGGGCATGGTCTTTAACGTCTATAACCGCTCGGCGCTGGAATGGATTGCGGACTGGAATCCCGATGCGGGTGGGGCCGATACCAATACGGTCGACGAATGGTTGAACGGGATGCCCGGGCTGAAAGTCGTGTCGTCCCTGCCCTTCCTGGCCAGCCACCGCGACGATGTTCATTCGACGATCTTCGGATTCAAGAACACGCGTTATACGGGGATCATCAGTGCAACCGAGCGCGAGATGATGGCGATGGTCGGAATGTCCTAGGGTCAGGATGCATTGATTTCCGTTTCGCGGCGTGATTCACGGCCCAGAAACGGAGCGGTGACATGAGCGACCTTTTCTGGCTGACTGCCGCGCAGATGGCACGCATGGCCCCCTTTTTTCC
>NZ_RQRT01000147.1 GCF_004335005.1 Paracoccus nototheniae
TGTGCGGGGAGGGACAATCTGCCTGGGGGTACGGCCAGAGGGGAAAAGCCGATAGCCTGGGTAATTTTGTCGGGAATAGGACCGCTTAGCGGAAGGGGCAAGGCTTGCACCCTGCCCGATCACGATTGTTGCCGAAATGCGACAGTCAGGCCCGCACGCCGCTGAAACGCTGTTCCCATTCGGCGCTGTTTTCATCGGTGATCTTGGCGAACAGCACCTCGGGGACGCTAAAGGCGTGACCGGCGGGCAGGGCCTGCAAGGCCTGCGCCACGTCGCCGGGCCAGTCCGCATCGGTGGCATTCATCGCCTGCAGCGTCGATTGCGCGGCAAAGGGGATAAAGGGCACGGACAGCACCCCATACAGGCGGATCAGGTTCAGACCCATGCGCACCTGCATGGCCGCGCGGTCGGGATCGGTCTTGAAGACCGACCAGGGGGCCGCCGATTGCAGGTATTCATTGCCCAGCACCCAGATGGCGCGCAGCTCGGACGCGGCCTTGCGGACCTCCATCGCCTCCATATTGGCCTCGTAGGCGCGGATGCGGGTGGTCAGGTTGGTGATCAGCACCTGTTCCTCGGGGCCGTAATCGCCGCTTTCGGGCACCGCTTCGCCGAATTTGGCGCGACAGAACTTGGTGATGCGGCTGACGAAATTGCCCAGCACATCGGCCAGATCCTTGTTCACGGATTGCTGGAAATTTTCCCATGTGAACTCGCTGTCGCCGGATTCGGGGGCGTGGGACAGCAGCCACCAGCGCCAGTAATCCGCGGGCAGGATCTGCAGCGCGTGATCCATGAACACGCCGCGCCCCTGCGAGGTCGAGAATTGCCCGCCCGCATAGGTCAGATAATTGAACGACTTGATGTAATCGACCATCTTCCACGGCTCGCCCGACCCGATCAGCGTGGCCGGGAAGGACAGCGTGTGGAAGGGCACGTTATCCTTGCCCATGAACTGGGTATAGGTGACGTCATCCGCGCCTTCGTCCAGACGCCACCAGCGGCGCCATGCGGCATCATCGCCACCCGCCGCATCGGCCCATTCGGCGGTCGCGGCGATATATTCGATGGGCGCGTCGAACCAGACGTAAAAGACCTTGCCCTCCATCCCCGGCC
Source organism: Paracoccus nototheniae (assembly GCF_004335005.1). Classification (GTDB taxonomy): domain Bacteria; phylum Pseudomonadota; class Alphaproteobacteria; order Rhodobacterales; family Rhodobacteraceae; genus Paracoccus; species Paracoccus nototheniae. Next base: position 1,117 of record NZ_RQRT01000147.1, read on the forward strand.
ATTCCGCGTCGCCGCGTTTCACCGGCACGCCCCAGTCCAGATCGCGGGTGATGCCCCGGTCGCGCAGGCCGTCGCCATCGGTCAGCCATTTGCGCGCGATTGATGTGGTCAGGATCGGCCAGTCCTTCTTGCCGTCGATCCAGTCGGCGATTTCGCCTTTAAGGGCGGATTGGCGCAGATACAGATGCTTGGTCTCGCGCACCTCTAGATCGGTCGAACCGCTGATCGCGCTGCGCGGGTTGATCAGATCGGTCGGGTCCAGCTGCTTGGTGCAGTTTTCGCACTGATCGCCGCGGGCCTTGTCATAGCCGCAATTGGGGCAGGTGCCCTCGATATAGCGATCGGGCAGAAAGCGGCCGTCGGCATGGGAATAGACCTGCTTTTCGGACACTTCGCGGATATAGCCCTGATCGGCCAGACGGCCTGCGAAATGCTGGGTCAGCGTGCGATTGCGGTCGCTGGAGGACCGTCCGTAATGGTCGAAGGACAGCCCGAACCCATCGGCCAGCGTCTTTTGTTCGGCATGCATCCGGGCGCAGTAATCGGCCACGGCCTCGCCGGTCTTGGCGGCGGCCAGTTCGGCCGGGGTGCCATGTTCGTCGGTGGCGCAGATGAACATCACCTCGTGACCCCGCGCCCGCAGATAGCGGGCGTAAAGATCGGCCGGCAATTGCGAGCCGACAAGATTGCCCAGATGCTTGATGCCGTTGATATAGGGCAGGGCAGAGGTGATGAGGTGGCGGGCCATGGCATGCGTCCTTTTCGGAATGGCCGCATCTCTAGCCCTGTTGCGGTGTGAAGGAAAGTCTGCGGGCACTCTGCGCAAAGGTGGGAGGCGCGGTTCGGGTGGATCGCAGGCAGTCATCCGACGCCCAGGTCGCGCGCCACGCCCCCTTGGCGCGGAAGGCGTTGTGCGGCGGCGCAGGGCAGACGTGCGGGGGCGACCGTCTTGACATGCGCAAACCGAACACACAGGTCGGGCTGTCATACAACCGTCACGAGCAACCCATGCCCCAGACCCCCACCGACCGCCGCCGCGATCCCGTCCTGCTGTTCGCCCTGTCCTGCGCTCTGGCCTTGGGCTGGTTGATGACCGGGATGGTGACCGCCGAGACGGTGACCGACATCTTTGCCGAATCGGGTCCGATCGAACAGACCTCGGCGCTGTTTCTGCTGTTGTCCGCGTTGGCGCTGACCGTCGATCTGGTGTGGCGCCGCGATTGGGGGCGCTGGCACCTGGCGGTGCTGGTGCTGGCCGCAGGCCTGCGGGAACTGGACTGGGACAAGGCTTTTACCGACAGCGGTGTCCTGCAACTGCGGCTGTATTCGGGCGACGGGCCGCTGACCCACAAGATCATCGGCGCGGCGGTTCTGATCACGCTGGTCTGGGCCGGGCTGCGGCTGCTGCGCCGCAATCTGCCCGACTGGCTGCGGGCCCTGCGCGGCGGCGATGTTGGGGCTTGGCTGATGCTGGCGGCGCTTGGCCTTTATGGCGTGGCCAAATCGCTGGACGGTCTGGCGCGCAAGCTGGCCCCCTGGGGCATCGAAATCTCGGACTGGGCCAACCGCACGGCGGGCCGCAGCGAAGAAGCGATGGAGCTGTTCGGCGCCATCCTGATCCTGCAGGTCGTGGCGCTCAGCCTGATCCGCCGCGCATCGCACCCCGGTCGTCACCCGGTCTGAGCCACACCCCGCCCCATGAAAAAAGCCGCCCCGTCGGGGGCGGCTTTTTGACGACAAGCGCGGCGCTATCTTACCGGCGACGGTCGCGGCGCGAGCTCATCGGCTGGAAGGCGACGCCGACATGGGCCTCGCAATAGGGTTTGCCCGCAACCGAGGGCAGGCCGCAGAACCAGAACTTGTCGGTCGCGGGATCGCCGATGGGCCATTTGCAGGTCCGCTCGGTCAGCTCCATCAGGGTCAGCTTCTTGGCGCGCTTTTCGACCTCGCGCACCGAGGCCAGCGCTTCGGGGCTGATCTCGTTGGCCGAGGGTTGCGGCGGCAAGGGCTGGCCCGCAGGCACGATCGGACGGCGCGGCACCGGCACGAATGCGGGCTGGGTCGAGGGTTCTTCGGCCTCGACTGCCTCGGCCACCGGGGCTGCGGCGG